>JACQFI010000076.1 GCA_016200135.1 Planctomycetota bacterium | reverse complement strand
GTCCGTCAACTGGTGCGACGAGATCAGCCCCTTCTCAAGCGCAAGTTCCCCCAGCCGCTTCCGGCCCGACACCGACGCCCCCGCCTGCTCCGCGCTTGAAGACATGCCCCGGCTCCCGAATGACCCGAACAAGCAAGGTTAAGCCTGAGAGCGTCGGTTTTCAAACAGTACCCAGACGCAAAAAGAGACGCCAAACTCGACTTGGACCCGATTCCGAGCATGCAGCGCCCGTCTTATTCCGGTAGAGTAGCCAGCTAGCCGACCCGATTGCATTCATGCGTGGAGACCCAACATGCGCAAGGCACTCCGCCTGTTCGCGCCTCTGGCGAGTCTCTTTCTTTTATCCTGCCAGCCCAACGATCCCTACCGCCCCGAAGAGCACGACAAGAACATCCTCTTCAGTTCGTTCAGCGGCGAACCCAAGCACCTCGATCCGGCGCGTTCCTACTCGGAAGACGAGTACAACTTCATTACGCAGATCTACGAGCCGCCGTTGCAATACCATTATCTGAAGCGGCCGTACGAATTGATTCCCTTGACCACGACCACCGTGCCTGAACCGCAGTATTTCGACAAGGACGGCAAGGCGCTGCCGGCCGATGCGCCGCCCGAGAATGTGGCCAAGGTCGTGTACGCGATCAAGCTGCGCGGCGACGTCCAGTACCAGGACCACCCCTGCTTCGCGCGCAATGCCGACGAGACCTACCGCTGGCACTTGGGGCCCAACGACGACTTCCCGAAGATCGACCACCCGGACGAGTTGTCCGGCAAGGATACGCGCAAGCTGCGCGCCGAGGACTACGCGTACCAGCTCAAGCGCCTGGCGCATCCGCTGCTTCAATGCCCCATCTTCGGCTTGCTGGCCGATTACGTCGATGGGCTGGGCGATTTCCAGGCGACGCTCAATAAGGAGGTTGAACGCATCCGCGCCGAACGCCGCACCGCCGCGGGGCCTTTGTATAATCAGGAAGCCGACGAGCGCACGAACCCGATCTATCTGGATCTGCGGAAGTACGATTTTCCCGGCCTGCAGGTCGTGGACGAGTCCACGCTGCGCATCACGCTGGTGAAGCCTTATCCGCAGTTCAAGTACTGGCTGGCCATGCCGTTTTTCGCGCCCATACCGTGGGAGGCCGACCGCTTCTTCACACAGCCTGCCGCGGCGCGGCAGAACATCGCGCTGGACCGTTTTCCCATTGGGACGGGACCTTATACGCTCGCGGTCAACGAGCCCAATTTTCGCATGACGCTGCGGCGGAACTCGCATTTCCATCCTGAGACGTACCCTACAGATGGAGAGCCCGGCGACGAGAAGGAAGGCTTCCTGCAGGACAAAGGTAAAGCATTGCCTTTCGTGGATGAGGCCATTTACGTGCTCGAAAAGGAAGGCGTGCCGCGCTGGAACAAATTCCTGCAGGGCTACTACGACGCCTCGGGCGTCGGCGGCGACGTCTTCGATCAGGCCGTTCAGTTAGGCAGCGGTGGGCAGATGAATCTGACGGACGAGATGAGGACGCACAACATCCGGCTCGTCTCCGAGGTCGCGCCGAGCACCATGTACTACGCGTTCAACATGCTCGACGACGTGGTGGGCGGCCTGGACGAAAAGAAGAAGAAGCTGCGCCAGGCGCTCTCGATCGCGTTCGATGTCGAAGAGTACATCCAGATTTTCATGAACGGGCAGGGCTTCGCGGCGCAGGGTCCCATCCCGCCGGGGCTCTTTGGGTACCAGGAAGGCAAAGAAGGCTTTAATTCCACCGTGTACGACTGGGACGAGAAAGAGAAGAAGCCCAAGCGCAAGAGCATCGAGGAGGCCAAGAAGCTTCTCGCCGAAGCGGGCTATCCCGAGGGCCGGGACGCCGAAGGCAAACCGTTGATCATTTATTTCGATACGACCGGGCGCGGCGCGGGCTCCAAGGCATTCCTGGACTGGATGCGCAAACAGTTCGGGAAACTCAACGTGCAACTCCAGATCCGGTCCACCGACTACAACCAGTTCCAGGAGAAGGCTTCCAAAGGCAACTGGCAGTTCATGGGCTGGGGCTGGAACGCGGATTACCCGGACCCGGAGAACTTCCTCTTTTTGCTCGACGAATCCCAGGGCAAGGTGAAGGCCGGCGGCGAGAACGCGGCCAACTATTCCAATCCGCGTTACAACGAGCTCTTCACCAGGGTCAAGGCCATGTCCAATTCCCCCGAACGGCTTGAATTGATCAAGCAGATGAACCGGATCGCCCGCGAAGACGCGCCGTGGATCTGGGGGAATCATCCCGTGGACTTTTCGCTGTACCATCAATGGTACTTCAACGCCAAGCCGTCGTCCTTCGGCGGCAATTCATTGAAGTACCGCCGCGTGGACACGGCGCTGCGTGAGAAGTGCCAGAAGGAATGGAACCAGCCTGTCACGTGGCCGCTCTGGGCTCTGCTGGGCCTGCTGGTACTTTGTTCGATTCCGGCCTCGCTGACCATCTACCGCCGCGAGAAGGAAGGCGCCCACGCATGATCGGCTACATCGTCAGGCGCCTGCTGCTGGCCGTTCCCACGCTCATCGGCGTGAACCTGATCGTTTTCGCGATCTTCTTCTTTGTGAACACGCCGGACAATATGGCCCGCCGCCACCTTCCGCCCAAGCGCGTGACGCCGGATGAACTCGATAAGTGGAAGCGCGAGCACTCGCTTGATCTGCCCTATTTTTACAACCAAGGCTGGCGGGCCGTGCAGTCTTTCTCGGCGCAAGGCGCGGAGACCAAGCAGGACCTGGTACTCTTTGGCGCGGGTGAATACGCCTTGGTCGTGCAGGCTCCGGACAACCGCAAATTCGACGCGACGCGGACGCTGACCATCGAGTGCTCGGATCCCGCACGCTTGAGTTTGCATTCCGCCTTCGATGCCAAAGGCACAGCGGCCTTGCCTAAGACCTCGGCGCCCAACCGTTTTCTCTTCAAAATCCAGGAAGGCTCGGACAAGGACGACAAACCGCTCGTGCTGCATGCGACCTTTACGGTGGAGGATCTGAAGTCCCCTTCCCCTATGCACCGGGTGGTCCTGGAGTTCAAAGGCCAGTTGAATGCGGCCGAGCATTTCACCAAGACCATCTTCTATCAGCGTTCGGTGCAGATGCTCTTTTTCGAATATGGAAAGTCGGACGATGGGAAGGACATCAGCGAGGAGATGCTCAAGCGGATCGGCCCGAGCCTGTGGATCGCCCTGCCGGAATTCATCCTGGCGTTCTTTCTCTACAATTTTCTCGCCATGCTGGTGGCTTTTTATCGCGGCACGTACCTGGATTTCTGGGGCGTCGTCCTGTGCGTGGTCATGATGTCCGTCTCGGCGCTCTTCTACATTCTGGGCGGGCAGGTGGTGCTCAGTAAATATCTAAAACTCATGCCGATTTCCGGTTTCGATTACGGCATCTTCGCGTTCAAGTTCATCGCCATGCCCGTCCTGCTGGCCATGATCATGGGCCTGGGAGGATCGGTCCGTTTCAACCGCACGATCTTTCTCGAAGAGATCAACAAGGATTACGTCCGCACGGCGCGTTCGAAGGGCTTGGGCGAAGGCCGCGTGCTCTTTATCCATGTGCTGAAGAACGCCATGATCCCCATTCTAACCGGGCTCGTCGTGAGCCTGCCGTTCCTGTTCACGGGCAGCTTGATCCTGGAATCGTTCTTCTCGATCCCCGGTATGGGCGCGTACATGCTCGATGCGATCGACCGCACGGACTTCGCGATCGTGCAGGCCAACGTGATGCTCGGTTCGTTCCTCTACATCGTGGGACTGGTCATGACGGACATCAGCTACACCCTGGTGGACCCGCGGGTCCGCCTGGAATAACGGAGAGGCCGCGTGCTGGACGCGCTCGAATGGCTCTTCTACACGGCCCCCAACCTGCTTGTGGGGCAATTGGATTCCTATTGGCTCTCCCGCGGCTGGAAGCCAGTCATCCTGGGCAGCGACCTGCTGGTCTATATGCTGATTCTCGCGGGCGCCATCTGGATTAACGTAGCGCGCAAGCGCGAGTACTGGCGCGTCGCCTACCGGCAGGTGATCGCGAGACGCATGCCGATGATCTGCTTCGGCCTGCTATGCTGTTACGCGCTCGTGGGCATGCTCGACACGCTGCATTTCCGCCGGGTATCAAACGAGAACCCCACCGGCGGCAACATCGAGAGCTTACTGGACGTGCTCTGCGATCCGCTCGTGCGGCGGACCGAGAAGACGTACTCCGCGCCCTTCGCCACGCGAGCATTCTCCAAGGAGACCATCCTGCTGCCGGATGGCACGCAGGTACGCGAGTTCCCGCCGCTGGACCACGCCGGCAGCCATCTCGCGGATCGCGACGACACTTCGGCCGATATTCGCGAGCGCATCCTGAAGGGCCTGCTCTGGGGCCTGTTCGCGGGCGTGCTGTTCACGGGCTTGAGCGTCCTGCCGGCCTTTGTCTGGCCGATGGAGGCGGCCGACGATCCAATCCGCAAGCGCCGTGCGCGCATTGTTCGCGGCCTCTGGATCGGCGGGTTCCTGACGTTCGTAAGCCTCTGCGTGGCCGAGGCAATAATCCTGAGCAAGGGTTATCACATCTTCGGGACGGACAAGACCGGGCAGGATGTTTTTTATCTGGCGCTTAAAGGCGCGCGGACCGGGCTCGTCATCGGCACGCTCACGACGCTGATTGTTACACCCTTCGCGATTCTCTTCGGCGTGCTGGCGGGTTACATGGGCGGACGGGTGGACGATCTTATTCAGTACGTCTACACCACGCTCTCCTCGATCCCCGACATCCTGCTGATCGCCGCCGCGATGATCATTCTGCAAGTGGGCCTTCGGGACGAAGAGACCGCGGTCTCGGCCGACCGGCGCCTGGTCTACCTGTGCTTCATCATGGGCATCACCTCTTGGACGGGCCTATGCCGCCTGATCCGCGCGGAAGTGCTGAAACTGCGCGAAGTCGAGTTCGTGCAGGCAGCAGACGCATTCGGGATCGGGCGCATGCAGATCATGGCGCGGCACCTTGTCCCGAACGTCATGCATCTCGTCCTGATCAGCGTTGTGCTTCAATTCAGCGGATTGGTGCTGGCCGAGGCCGTGCTGGCCTACGTCGGCATCGGCGTCGATCCTTCGATGCAGTCGTGGGGCAACATGATCAACCAAGCGCGGCTGGAACTCGCCCGCGACCCGGTCGTCTGGTGGAGCCTGCTCGCGGCCTTCGTGTTCATGCTGGGCCTCGTGCTCCCGGCCAATCTCTTCGGCGACGCCGTCCGCGACGCCCTCGATCCGCGCTTGAGGACCCGCTGAACATGCTCCTGCGCGTCCGCGACCTCGCGACCTACTTCCACACCAAGGACGGCCCGGCCCGGGCCGTGGACGGCGTCTCGTTCGAGATCAACGAGGGCGAGACGTTCAGCCTGGTTGGGGAATCGGGCTGCGGCAAGAGCGTCACGGCGCTCTCCATTATCCAACTCGTGCCCAAGCCCGGCGGATACCACGCGCGCGGGGCCATCGAGTACAAGGGCCGTGATATCCTGAAGCTCAGCGAGAGCGAGAAACGGAAACTCCGCGGCGCCGAGATCTCGATGATCTTTCAGGAGCCGATGACTTCGCTAAATCCCGTATTGACCGTGGGCTACCAGCTTATGGAGCCTCTGCTGCTGCATCAGAGCCTGAGCAAGACCGAGGCGCGGCGCAAGGCCGTCGACATGCTCGGCCAGGTGAACATCCCCGACCCTGAGCAGCGCTTCAAAGAGTATCCGCACCAGCTTTCGGGCGGCATGAAGCAGCGCGTCATGATTGCCATGGCCCTGGCGTGCGAGCCGGGCCTGCTGGTGGCCGACGAACCGACTACGGCGCTCGACGTAACCATTCAGGCGCAGATTCTGGACCTGATGAAGGCGCTGCAGAAGAAGCACGGCACCGCCATACTCCTCATTACGCACGATCTCGGCGTGGTCTCCGAGACCAGCGACCGCGTGGGCATCATGTATGCCGGGCGCATCGTCGAGACCGGGACGCGCGAGCACATCCTGCGCAACCCCGCGCATCCGTACACGGTGAAACTCCTGCAAGCGCTGCCCAGCAGCGCGCACCGGGACCGCGCGCTTGAGACCATCGAGGGCCGCGTGCCGCCCGCGACCAGGTATCCGCCGGGCTGCCGCTTCGCCGACCGCTGTTCTTTTGTTCAAGATATCTGCCGGACGAAGGACCCCGCGTTGCTGCCGATCGAACCGGATCACAACGCCGCCTGCGTGCTTTACGACGAACAGATCCAGGGCAAAAAGGTCAACCCCGCGGAAGTTCGCAAGCCGCCCCCGCCCCGCCTGCGCGCCGCAGCCGTAGAAAGCGCCGAGGCCCTGGTGCGCATCGAAGGCATGCAGGTTCACTTCCCGATTCGTAAGGGCATCCTGAAGCAGGTCGTCGGACACGTGAAGGCCGTGGACGGTGTGGACCTGGAAATTCGCCGCGGCAAGACGCTGGCGTTGGTCGGCGAGTCCGGCTGCGGCAAGACCACGCTCGGCAAGGCGCTGCTGCAACTGATCCGGCCCACCGCCGGCCGCGTGCTCGTGGGCGGGCAGGACCTGACGAAGCTCTCGCGCTCGGAACTCAAGCCGTATCGCAAACGCATGCATGTAATCTTCCAGGATCCCTACTCGGCGCTCGATCAACGCATGATGGTCGGCGAGATCGTGATGGAAGGCATGCAGGCCCACGAGATCGGCAAGAATCGCGAGGAGCGCGAGGCGGAAGTCCGCCGGATTCTCGCCACCGTTGGCTTAGACCCCGACATGATCCACCGCTATCCGCACGAGTTCTCCGGCGGCCAGCGGCAGCGCATCGGCATCGCGCGCTGCCTGGCGGTTAAGCCGGAGTTCATCGTCTGCGACGAAGCAACCAGCGCGCTCGACGTCTCCGTGCAGGCGCAGATCATCAATCTGCTGGAGAAATTGCAAAAGGAATTCGGGCTGACCTATCTCTTCATCACGCACAACTTAAGCGTCGTCGAGTACCTCGCTGACGAGGTCGCCGTGATGTACCTCGGGCGCATCGTGGAATACGGCAAGACGAAGGATATCTTTCAGGATCCCAAGCACCCGTACACGAAGGCGCTCTTTTCAGCCGTGCCGCAGGTCGATCCTGCCAGCGGGATCGAGAAGATCCGGCTTGGCGGAGACGTGCCGTCGCCGATCAAACCGCCGGCCGGTTGCCACTTCCACCCGCGTTGCCCCAATGTGCTGCCTCGCTGCCGTGAAAACTATCCCCAGCCTTATGAGGTGGGTTTGGAGCACTCGGCCAAATGTTTCCTCTATGATCCCGCCGAGAGCGCAAAAGAAAAACCCGCACCGAAACCTTCGGAAAAAACTTAAAGCGTCTGGAAAGAGTCGCGAAGCCGAGCCCGCTCAGCGGCCTTCCGCGGTTCCATTCCGCAACTTGGCCTGAAGGGACAGATACCAAGGCGTCGCCGGCAGGCCGCCCCAACTGTCGGGCTTGTGGCCGTCCTCGAATTTCTTCTGGATCTCGCCGTTATACGGCGCCAAAGCGGACCAATAGCGCTTCTCGGCCAGAGCCGTAGCAATGAAGCGGTCAATATCTTCTTTGGCGAAGACCAGCCCGTGCTCGTAGGCGTCCACGATGGCTTCGAGATCGACCGCGTAGTACCCGCCGTTGGGATGCACGCCCACCCAGTGCTTGGGCGACTTGTCCGCCTTATAGTCCCATGGGCCTGCGGGCTCCCAGTAATTCCAGATTTGATAGGTGCCGGTATCGTTGCTCTTGATCCTCGACTTCATTAGCTTGAACCACTTTTCCGCGCGTTCCTTGTAGGCCGGTTTTTGCGTGGCGTCGAACAGCGCCAGCAGCCAGCGCGCGGTGGCGTTGGCCTTGTTGTCCGGGTGCGAGAATCCTATCTCCGGCGCATTGCGCTTCTCGTAGCCCTCGGTCCACTGCCCAGACTTGGGATCGATTCCGTACGCCGTCTCGAGGCTAATGCAGCCTCCGTCCTTTGTCTCCCGCCAGCCGCCGCGCTTGTCCCATTTCTCATAGGTCTTCTCCGCCAGCGCCAGGTAGCTCTCCGCTTTCGCGCCGTATTTGGCCTTGAGGTCCGGCGTGTCGAGGATCTCGCGGGACAGCAACACGATCGGCCGCAGGACCATGGCCTCGCCCAGCAGACTGTCGGCGTTGTAGCTGTCGAGATCGTCTACTTTGGTTCCGGCGGCGCCCGGCTTGGGCCAGCCGATGTAGCCGTCCGGCTCCTTCACGCCGCGCTTGATCCAGGAATCCGTCCAATCCACCAGGTAGTCGATCCACTTTGCGTTCTTGGTCGCCTTGTAACCGTAATAGAACCCGTCCAGGAAGGGCGTCATGAGCCAGCCGATCTCTTCGCCCATTTCCTTATCGCAGTAACGGTTCCGCGCGTCGCCTTCGATGTTCTTCTCCCATCGGCTCAGCCAATCTTGGAAGCGGGCGTCGTCCATTTTTGCCATGTTGGAAATCTTCTTGTCCGCGGCCTGGGGCGCCGTCTGCAAGGCTTGAACCTGAGTACAGACCGCAAAAAGAGCCCATACAGCCACAGCCGCTGGAATGGTTCTCATACCCTTGCCTCCTGGATACTCCGTGCGCCGGATGACTCCGGCACCGCCATTCGAAAAAGTCGAAGGGTGGCTACTTATCCTTATAGTGTACGCTGCTGGCTTTTGACCTAATTATCGATATATGTCCGGCTTATGGTCCATTCTTCCGATGCGCTTCGCGCAACCGGGATGATCGGAACGGACCGAATGGATTCGTATCGGCTTACGATGTGCGCATGCGCAGGTACTCGTTGGTCTATTCCAAGACTTTCAGTTCCGCGGTGGCGCGCTCGAAACGCATTGCGTAAACGGCGCCATCGGTCTGCACCAGCCAGAGCAGCTTGCGCTTGGGGTCCCACTCCACTCCGGTGCTCACGCCGAAGACGGGCTCGGGCTTCTCCGGGTTCGCGAAGGGCACGGGCATTTCGAACCACTGATTGGCCGCGCAGTCGTAGACAAGGGTTCCCGAAGTCTTGCCAATGGGCGTGGAGATCAGCACCACGTCGTCATCGGGTAAATAGGTGGCCTCGCGGCCCATGGACGCATCGGCGGGAAAAGATGCGCTGCCTTTGGGCTCCAACACGGTGACGGCTTTGGTCTTCAAGTCGCAGGCCCAGACCTTGTTCTTCTCCTTGATGCCGAAATGAAAGATCAGCGTCCGGTCGCGCTTAGTGTCGTACGTAATGCCGTGCCGGTCGCCGAAGACAGCAAACGGAAGCGTAGTGCTATCTTTCTTGTCCGTCGCGGCAAGGGGCGTAAACGTCTGCTCGGCCACCTTGGCCAGCCAGATGCCGGTCTCGCCGCCAGAGCCCCCTCGCTTATCGCCCCAAACGACCACCCCCTGCGGCGTCCGAACCATGCAGGTCTTGTGGCGCTCAACGTCGAACCAGCCGCCCTCGATCTTCCACTGCGGACAACTCCATGCATACGTCTCAGGATCGTACGTCCAGAGCCCGCACGGATTCGTCATACGATAGGAGCCGCAATTCCCCGCCCAAATCATCTTGCCGCTGACCTGGTCCCACGCATACGAGAGGTAACTGTGCGGCCCCCACGGACTGTTGCTCAGCGTGGGGACGGGCGCGCCATCGTTCGAGTAGACGTATTCGAAAGGCAGTTCCGGCGTGTAAAGAATATGCCAACGATTGGTGGCGAGGCTGTAATGCGCCACGTCTGTGCCGCAGTGCGACGAATGCCCGCCCGCCCAGTGCAGAAGCTGATCGTGCTCGAGGTCCAGCACGGTTGTTCCCCAGTCGCGGTTCACGTGCTGAACCGGCGGCTTCTGGTTGATCCATTTATTCGCCGGCAGCGCCTTCAAGGTTGCCTGGAAGGACGCCGCGTCGGCCGGCGGAACTTTCTCATACCACGCCGGATCGAAGCCCAGGCCGCGAACCTTGATGCTTCCTCCCGGCACGCCGGACTTCTCCGTGCCCGCGTCGGAGCCTGGAAGCTCAAACGTGCCGGCGACTTCGCCCGTCTTCTTGCCGTAGGACATTCGGTCGGCCTTCCACGAGATCATCTTGCCGTCGGAGCCCAGCGTCAGTTCCACCGCCGGTTGCATGGCGGTGCCTTCCAGTTTTCCCTCGCCGGCCTTGAGCAACGTCCAGGCATTGGTCTTGAGATCGAAGGACCACACGTCCATCGGCAGGCGATTCCAGAGGCCCGCGCAGTAACTCATGCTGCCCAGCGGTTCGAAACCGCCGGCCACGTACACCTTGCCCTTGGCCGCCACCATTCCATGCCCGCAGCGGGGTGAAGGCGCAAGCGGTGGATGGACGAGGGACCAGGCGCATGTCTTGCAATCAAAGATCCAGGTGTCGTTATAGGCGCCGTGCACGCCCTCGCCTCCGAAGAGCACGATCTTCCGACTTTCAGCGTCATAGGCTGCGCCTGAATATGCGCGCGGCGCAGGCTCGGGCGCCATAGTGAACTCGAGTTTTTCCAAGACTGTCCATGCTTCGCGAGCGGCGGCAACTTCCGCGGCCAAAGGCGCGGCGGACAGTTTTCCTGCAAGCGCGCCCAGCAGGCCGCGCGCTTCATCCGCCAGCTTCTTCGCCGGTTCTTCCGCGCTGCCCGCCTTGCCTAAGCGATCCGCAAGCGCCTTGTACGCCTCGTCGAGCCGAACCGAGTGCGCCTTCGCGTTTTCCGAAAGGTAGTACCGGTTGGCGACGGCCGCGTAGAGCTTGCGGGCCTCTTGCGCAATTCCCTGGACCTCCGCATGAGCGGGCGCTTCCTTGAACTCGGGCCGCTTCCACGCGCCATCCTTGAAGATCCAGGTGAGCAGCGCGCCGCTTGCGGACGTGCCGCCCGTGCCGCCAAACCAGACCCACGCGCCGCCCGCTTCGTCCCTCACTGCCATGCCCCACTTACAGGGTGGCGTATTTGCGGCGATCGGTCCAGTGGTCTCGCTTGGCGTTACAGGCTTCTCCGCAGCTCGCGCGCTCGAGACCATCCCTGCAATGCCGCATAGCAGGACCGTGAAGGGGCAAGATCGTGATCGACGCATCATGAGACCTCCAAGTACATCCCAATATTGAAACCGTCGGCCGGCCAACTCGCGATAATTCAGCCTTGCTTGAGAACGCTCGTCGCGGAGCGCGGTTCGGCCAGGCGCACTTTTACGTTAATCCTGCAGGTCGCCACGCGCGGCTCGCGGGCGCGTAGCTCCAGCCGCTCCCACGCGAGTTCGGCCAGCTCCTCCGGCCGCCAGGTCACCATGGCGGGCATCTCGCCGCCGAGAAACGCCGGAGCTAGCAGCTCGCGGTACTCACGCTCGTTCGACCATCCGCAAAGATCCAGTTTACGTTCCTGGGCTTGTTGAACATCGCCGGCGGCAAGCACCATCTTCTGCCAGAGACAGACCCACGCCGCCGGAGCGTCCGGAGATTCCATCCGCCGCTTGAGCAACACCGCGGCCTCTTCCCGTGCGTCGCTGTTGCCCGGCTGGAGAATATCTTCGGGGGCAAACTCGAGCCCCGCCGCCCAAAGCCCTTCGCGCGCGCCGCCGAACCGTTCGCTCCAATGCACATAACCGCGCGTGGGCCCCAGCCAGCCAATCCGCTTGTGTCCGCGCGCAAGCAGATGCCGCACCGCCATGCGCGCGCCCTCGTGGTTGTCCTGTAGCACCACGTCGAGATCCGTCCGAGAAGAGATTGCGTCCACGATCACGCAGCGCAGTCCTGCCTTCACGACGGCATCCTGCATGAAGGGGTCGCTCGTATCGAGCGCTACGGCATTCACGCGCGCGTCCAGCAGTTCTTTCAGGACCTCGGCCGGCGCACGGCCTTTTACCCCCACTGCTACGACGGCCATTGACTTCGGCAGCAGCACCTGCTGGAACGCGTTCAGGATACCCGCGTGAACGTAGTCCCATGGCTCGTTCGCGCCGATCTGCCCCGCGATAAAAGCCAACCGCAACGGTTTGTCGGCCCCATCCTGCACTGGGTGCGGGCGATAACCCTTTTGCGGAATCGCTTCCAGCAGCCCTTCGTTAACCAACCTGCCGAGCGCCCGCCTGACCGTAACCCGGCTGACCTTGAAGCGGTCGCACAGTTCGCGCTCCGCCGGCAGGTAGGCGTTGGGCGGCCAGTTCGAAGACTGGACCAGTCCGCGGACTCGGTCCGCCAATTCGTCAGCGAGGTTCTTCCGAGTCTCAAAAGTCTTGGTCTTCATGTGATCTCTTCAGGTACTATAGTGGTATTATATTGGTATATACACCGCGAATTGAACACGCGCGCGTGATAATCAATTATGTAACTATATGTAAAATTTAAGGTTATATAATATAATCGAGAAGGAGCAGTCGATGCTTGGCCAAAGCTATCCTATTTCTTACGCGCTCCAAGCAGCTCAGTTGCGTTCTTAACGCACACGGTCTCGAGTTGCTCGGCCGAGACATCTTCGGGATCGGAGTCCAGCTTCGCGGCGGACGCCTCAAAGTAGAGCAGCGGACTGTGGGTACCGAAGACGAGGCGACTCGCGCCGACCACGCCGATCGCTTTGAAAAGCGTATTGCGGTTCTCGACAAAGCTTATTTCGGACCACAGATTCTCGATGCCCGCGAACGCCTTGAGCATGCCGTTGTCCGCCGCGCAGGCGAGAAAGCGCGTGCGTGGATGCCGGCGCGCCAAGGCCGCGATCTCGCTTGCGGGTACCTGCGGGACTTTCATCAGCGGATGATGCGCGCGCTCGTCCATCATGCGCGTCTGAATGCAGACGGGCACGCCGGCCTCGCCCGCGAGATCCGCCAGTGCAGCGGCGTTCGGATCGGTGAGCGGATACGAATGGTAATTCGGCGTCAGCTTGAGCGCGCGAAATTCGCGCTGCTCCAGGCACTCTCTGGCATCGCGGCGCCATTTTGCGAGCGTCACGTCGAGCACCGCGACGGGCACGAAGAACGGGTCGCGCGCCACCGTCTCGGCCAGCGGCACGTTCCCGTGCATCGGGTCGGGATACAGGATCGCATCGAGCGAGGACACCCAGGCCTCCCGAACGCCGCGGCCGCTCAAGTGTTCCTTGAGTTCTCCCGGCGTACGGTAGGGCAATTTGCGGAAGGGCCATTGCCCGCTGAAGACGCTCGTATCGGTTACAGGATTCATGCGGCGGCTCCTTCAAGCTTGAGCACTCGCGCCAGGTTCCCGCCGAGGATCAGCTCGTGCTCGCGTGGACTCAGCCGCGCGCCCAGCACGCGCCCGGCCTGCACGCCGATGTTGCGTCCGGGATAATCCGACCCGAAGATCAGGCGCTCCGCGCCCAGTTGCTTCGCCGCGTACTCGACCAGCTCGGTCTCCGCGTACGAACCCGAAGTGTCGTAACAGACGTTGGGTAGATCGACGAGGTCGTGCACCCCGCGCTCCCGTCCGCCGCCCAAATGTGCGAAGATGAACGAGACATTCGGGAATCTGCGCGCAAGGTCGGCCGCCTCCGCGGGCGTGGACTCGGTCGGCCAGACGCAGCCCAGCACGTTGTACCAAGTGTGGTGCATGATGGTGATGCCGAGCTTCTCCGCGCGTTCGCAGATGGGATCGTATCGCCGATCCGTGGCCTTGACGGCCGCTTCGAACTTCAGCCCTTTCATGCCTCCGTCCACCACGCAGCGCGTGATCTCATCCTGGGTGAAGTCGACCGGATTGGCGGGATTCAAATAGCAGAAGCCGATGAACCGGTCGGGGTGCCGCGCCATGGCCTTCAGCGTGTGCGTATTCACCGCGCGAATGCCATCGGGCTCGGCATGGACCCAGTCCTTTCCTCCGAGGTACAGGTTGCCGAGCAGCACGTGGCGGGAAACGCCCGCGCGCTTAGCGAGCCGCAGGCATTCTTCCATCTCCCACTCTTCGGGGTCAAGCGCCGGCGCCATGAGATGCGTGTGAACGTCGATCCGCCCGCCTGTAACCGGCTTGGCGGCGTTCGCGGCAGCCATCGTAGACTCCTTCTGTTCTCATCTTGAAGAACGCTGGAAAGCGCGATGCAAATGTACCTATAAGCATGACCTTTCGGCCATGACGCGTCAACAAATGGTATTACCGGAGCATGCACATAAGTTGGTGAATTACACCATTGGCGCGACTCATTGCCAAATATTGAATTCAATTGGGAGCTGCATAACGGTTTGTAACGGGCCCAATGGGCCCACTCTTGAGAACCCAAGGTGTCGTCCCAATGTATCGAACCTTGCGTTGTCGCTCTCAATTTTTCACATCGGGGCGGATAAACGAGTTATATTCCGGGAAATTCAGAGCCAAAAAACGCCTTCCCAGCTCGCTGCATGCCTTTGCCGGCAGTGGTTACTCCGCCTCCACCATCTTCTGCGCGCTCAGGCCGGTGGCGATATCCCGCACCGTAACCGTGTATTTCCCCGCGGGATCGCTCAAGGCCAGATAGAGCGTTGTCGCACAGGCGCCCTTGGGTGCTTTGAGATTCTTGGCATAGAGCGGCAGCGGCTTGCCGTCCGGCCCGGTGACCTCGAACCGGTACGCGTGCACGTCGGCCGGAGCCGGCGCGTCGAGCGCGATTTTGCACGCGAGCGCCTCGCCGCGCTTGGCCTTCGCGGGAACGTCCAGACTCACCGCCTTCGCCGGCGCCTTGAACAGCGCGAGGATCGTCGGCACGAATGGGTCGAGCTTCAGCTTGAGCTTCTGTTCTTTTTCGGCCAAAAGCTTGCCCGCGCGTACGTCGTAGACCGCGTACGGCGCGCGCAGATCGACCTCGAGCTCCTCCTCCTTCTCGAACGCCTCGTTGGACCGGTACTCCGGCGGCCCGAGTTCGTTGATGCGAAGTTGCGGGTTCCGGTGCAGCGCAACGAGTTTCATCTCGCCGTTGGTAAACGGAAAGAGCTCGATGCCAGGGACCTCTGATTGATCGGGGCGACGCACGATAAAGGCGGGGGTAACTCCAGTTTCCACGGTTAGCTTCTCAAACAGCGCCAACGCATTCTTCTCCTGGGGCGTCTTGAGTCGCCAACGGTGGTAATCGGTAAAATCGATATTTAAATAGAGCGTCTTCCCTTTGCCTACCTGGCGATGAATCAGAACGGGTGTTCCGACCTCATCCGCAAAGTCAGCCGCCGCTCCGCTTGCCGCATCCAGGGCTATGCCTGATTCGGGGACACTGCTTTTGATCTCCGGCTTCTTTTCCGCAAAAGGCGCAGCGTTTTTCAGCCATTCGGCGGTGCCCGGTTTCCACTCCTGATCTTTGCGCGTGATCCCGAAGAGATCGTCAAGCTGCCCCTTCTCCAGCCGCTTGCAGTGCTCGTCCATCAGCGCGCAGCGGCTGTCGGCCACAAGCACGCCGCCTGCTTCCACGTAGGCGCGCAGCGCGTCGCACTCGGCCTTGCTCATCGCGATGCTCTGCGGCAGGAAGAGAATCTTTGGCGGGTTCTTCTTCAATTCGCCCTGCTCGAGCTGCGCGTACGAAACGAAGGTGTATTGGAGCTGCTGGTCCTCGATCAGCTTCGTGAAGGACTCGCGCAGGCGCAGGAACTCGCTTTTCAGCCGCTCGCTGGCGCTCCCGCGCTCCAGCCACTTCTCGCCTTCGGGCCGCGCCTGGAAAATCCAGTGCGCGTGGATGCTCGCCTGCGAATAGTGAATCGCAATAGGGTCGTTGACGCGCTCGCAGTTCGCGAGCAGCTTGCAGATGCCGCCGGTGAGCTCGTGATACGGTCCGCTCACCTTCTTGCCAAGTTCGGTCGGCTCGCCCTTCTCGTCGAGGTACGTGTTCTTCTCGTCGTAGATGATGATCCCGCGGTCGCCGTGCAGGAGCTGGTACCATAGCCGCCACACCTCTTGGTTGCTGAAGCCGAACGAGGTCGTCACCGCCGGGCTGCGCGGGCTGAACGAGCGCCAAATCTCGCGATTGTTCCCGATGTTGTACGGCTCGATGCAGCTCATCGCCTGCGCGAGCCGCCAGTAATCGTAGCCGCCGAAAGCCGAAGGCATCTGGCAGCCCACGAGGCCCACGTACGCCTTGGGGTCCGCCTTGAGCACCGCGTCGCTGCCCCACTTCACCGCTTCGGCGAACGTGATCTCCATAAAAGTGCGGTGGTCGGCCCACGGCGAGAGGTTGTCGCCGCCGCGTTTCATTGTCTCATCGGTGGTCAGCGGCGTGACGTCGTCCCACTTCTCGAACTTCGTCTCCCACTCCGTGTTGAGCGCCTCCAGGGTGCCGTACTGGCCCTTCAGCCACTCGCGCATGGCCGCAAGCGTGCGCGGGTCGTAGCAGAAGTCCCACGCCGTTGGCAGGTCGGCGACGCCGGCCTCGTCGGCCAAACTATAGAAGAGCGGCGCGAACTTCTGGCCGATGGAGACCACCTGTGCCAGATCGTCCTCGATCTTTTTGCGCGTCGCCGGATCGTGGAAGCACGGCTTGCGGATGAACGCGTCCTTCTTCGTGCGGTCCTGCTTGTAGAGTTCCTTCGCCTTGACGAGCTCGATGTTCTTGGGCTCCTTGCCGTGGTAGCGGTGGTACTCCGCATACACGGAAGAGAGAATCTGTTCGCAGTAGTAGCGATAGCCGGCGCCCCACCAGACTTTGGTGCTGCGGCTGCTGGGTTCGAAGTTGCTGCGCGACTGATTCATTCCCGCGGTGATGCCGATGTCCCGCAGATGCGCCTGCTGCTCGGGCTTGTACGCGTAGTACATGATGACCTGATAGTCGTCCCAGGGCTCGTAGTCCGGCGTGACGACGAACTCCGCCGCAGCGGAGGTCTTCGCTTCGCCCAAGGTCAGTTCCGCCGTGAGGGTGTTCGCAAGGCCGAGCGCCGGTGCGGCGGAGATCTCGAAACTCGCCTCAGCCGCGCCGGCGTTGACGGCCTGCTCCGACTTCGCCACCGTCCGGCCAAAGCAGTCCGTCCAGGTGAGCACCAGCGTTCCGTTCGCCGCCGCGGGCGCCGCCAGTTCAAATTTTCCCTTAATCTTATCGGAGCGCGCGAGCGCGGCTTTTTCGAGCGTCAGCTTCGCTGCGGGTTTGGCCGGCAGCTCTTCCGCGCCGAATCCGAAGACCGCGCAATGAACGCTAGTCGCAAGTACGCAAAAGATGGAGATCGAGGACATGGCGGGCCTCCGCGCGATACGTGGGTTGGATAGAAATCCAATCTACGCGGGAAGTCGGGAACGCCAAGCAAAGGCGGCGGCCCTGACCGGCTGCAACGTTTGCCAGTCAGGGCCGCCATCGTTCTTCATTGGTCGTGTAGCGCGTTCTACGGCTTCTTGGCCGCTGGAATCTCGACCTCATCCACCACAATGCGCTCCGACCTATCCTTCATACTTCCCGGGCCGCGCGCGCCGCACGGTGTAGGTCTCGGGTCCGAAGCCGGTGGTGACGTCGCGGTCGAGCGCGCCGCCTCCGCCGAAAGTCTCCTTATGCGTGTAGTCCGACTCCTCGCCCGTCGGCTCGCTGACGTGCAAGTCGACGTCGGTCTTGTCGGTGTCCCACGACATCACAATAGCCAGGTCCTTGACCTTATACTTCCGCAGGAGCTCCTTCAGCCGCTGGCCGTCTTCGCCCTCTTCGAGCGCCGGATACTTCCCTGTCAATGCGTAGAGGTCCTGGTCCTCGTGGCCCCAGATGTTGCCGGAGTTCGGCCAGCGTTCGATCATCTCGAGCAGCAGTCCGCGGGCGAACGCAATCTTCCCGGCGTTCAGTCCGCGTTCCACAACTTCACGATGGAACTTGGCGTCCTCCGGCCGGATGCGCACGGCTTCGAGGTACTGCTGCATGGATTCTTCGATCTCGCCTTCGCGCTCGAAGAACCCGGCCAGCCGCACGCGCGGATCGCTGTCGCGCGGGAAGAGCTCGACCTCGCTTGTCGCCGCGCGCAGGATCTCGGCCTTGGACTTGGAGAGTTTGGTGTAGCACTCCAGCAGCGAGGCAAAGGTCCAGGGCACGTGGTAGCCGCCTTGAACGCTGCGCTCCAGTTCTTTTACGGCCTTCGCGAGCTGGTTCGTCTCAAGCAGCGTCGTGATGTACGGCTGCACCGCGGCGACGGGCCGGCCCGATCCCAAATAGATGTCCTCGTAGAGCCGCGCCGCCAGCTCGAAGTTCTTGACCGCATCCGCGGCATGCGCCAATTCCCACTTGAGCGCGACGCGCGCGCGCGGCCGGTCGGCAAACCACTCGTCCGCCACGCGGTCGGGCGCGGCCTTGGTCTTCTTGTCCGCGAGCAACGTCGCGGCCAGCGCTTGCATGCGCCAGAGCGCCAGCCGGTTCTCGTCGCAGGCCTCGCGAATCAGCGTCTCGCGCGCCTCGGCATCCTGTCCGCTTGCTTGCAGCAACCGGATGTGCAGTTGCGCGTAGCGCTCCCTGCGCCCGCTCTCCTCGTAGAGTTTGCGGCACAGCCGCGCGGCCAGCGTGAACTTGCTCTTCGAATGCTCCTTCTCGGCGTTCGCGAGCTCTTCCGCGCGCCGGGCCGCGTGCGCATACGCGCCCAAACGGATCTCGCCCGCCTGGGGAAGCCTGGTCTCGATCTCCTGCGCGGGGTCTTCCACCGCGCACGCCGGATCGAAGAGCAGCGCGGCCAGCGTCTCGAGCCGCCAGTGCGTCGCTCGGCCATCCGTGCGCGCTTCATTAAAGAGTATCGAAAGGGCATCCTTCGCGCGCTTTGCTCGGCACAACGCATCCAGTAGCGGGAAAGCGTACGCCTCGTCTCTGCCGCTCCACGCGTAGGCTTTCTCGAAGAACGCGGCCTCATCCTTGGCCATCGCGCGCGCCTTCGCCATCTGCCCAAGGACCTCCAACAGTTCCGCGTGCGCCGCGCTCTCATCGAGCAAACGTGGGAGCAGGTACGCGCTCGGCGCTTCGATCGACGCGCGCGGGTCGAAAAGAAGCGTGCCCATCAGACGCCTGCGCAGATCGGTGTTGCGCCCGGCGTTGTACTCCGCGAGCAGCGCGTTCAGGCACTCGCGCGCCTGATGCGCCTGGAACGAGACCCCCGCCACCAACGTCAGCACGTTCTCGGCTTGTCCGGAGAGCTCGTACGCCGCACGGAACTCTTTAAGCGCCTCCGCGCTTTCCTGCTTCTGGGCCAGCAGCATTCCTAAGCGTATGCGCAGCAACGCCTGGGCTTCCGCGCCGGCCTTCTCCGCTGCGGGCAGATGCTTCCGGACGATGCCCGCATCGGCGACATCCGAGAGGGCCTCCGCGAGTTTTTCGCTGTTCTTCAACCGATCCGCTTCCGTAGCGCCGCCTAGCACGGCCAATGCTGCGGCCACGCCCGCGTCGCCATCCGTGGTGGAAGGCAGCGGCTTGCGCCCCGCCACCCAGATTCCAGCGGGCGGCCAGGAGCCGCGGTCTTCGCCCTCTTTTCCAGCCTGGGTTTCCAAGCGGTCCTTTTTCAGGAATGCGTTCCAATCGCTCCAGTAATCGCCTCCCATATGGAACAGCGCGAGCGTGGTGAAATAGCTTAAGAAGAGCCCGTCGGCGCTGTTCTTGGCGCCTTCGGGCGCCAGCGCATGCAACAGGCTGGCCGCGCCGGCCACGCGCGGCTCGTCCCGCGCCCCGCCTGCGATCTGCCGCGCTAAAAGTCCCGCGGCCGTGTTCAAAAGGTTGATCTCCTTCCCTTCCGGTTTGCCGCGCGCGCCTACGGCCCCGTTCTCGGCCGTGATGGAATCGACATACGTCATCACGCCCAAGAAGGATTCAGGCGGAACGGTCAGCCCCGCAATCTTCGCGCTCTTCAACGCCAGCGCGGCCCAGACGGTGACAAACGGGTCGGCCTCGCCGGGCGTCTCGCCAAAGCCGCCGCGCTTGCCATCCTTCTGCATCTGCAATTTGATAAGGCAATCGAGCGCCTTCTGCGCGGCCGTATGGGTCTCGGCGATCCGGCCCATGCCCGCGCCTTCGCACAGGGCCAGCGTAGCCAATGCATGCTCGTACACGCGCCGCCCGAGCCGGCCGTCTTCGCCCTGATGCGCGATCAGCCAACTCAGCGCGTTCTTTACGTGGGCTTTGAATTGCCCGACCTTCTCGGTGTGGCCCGCGCCCATAAAGGAGAGCACGGCCAGCGAGGTCTCCTCGTAGCCGGCCGCGCCCCAGTGGCCGTCGGGGAACTGGTGGGAGGCGATCCAGTTGGCGCATACATCCACGCCGCTCTCGGTCGCTCTGCTTCCGCCGTGGCGCATGACCATCAGCGTGCGCCCGCCGCCCGCCCTATAGCCGAAAGTGCCGTGCCCTTCCATTTCTAGATTGCTTTTTGCAACCAGGCTGGAATCGCTCGTCAATTGCACGCGGTCCAAAAAATCCTCGCCGGTGCTGCTCGGATTCTGATCGGTCTCGTCTGCGCGCCGCAACGCGTCGAAATTCTCGGGCGTCATGTTGGTCCGTTGCGCGGGGTCGACGTGTTCCGGCCGCGCTTCCACGTCGCGCGTCTGGATCGGCGCATCGGCGCTCGAAACTGCCGGCGTAATATCCGCGTCTGTCACATCAACCTCTCCTGGTGGAGGCGGCGGCGCGACGCCTGTGGCCGTACCGGTATTACCGCCAACGCCCACGGCGCCGTCCGTCACCGGCATATACCGGTAGTACGTCTCCAGGCAGAGCGCCGAGAGCGCCGTAGAGACTTCCCGGCCATTTGTGAACCGCTGGCCCAGCGACGCCAGATCGATCTTTTCAAGCAGCGGCTGCGGGCGCTCCGCCGCGGCCGGCAGGTTGCGGATCTTCTGAATCTGCTCCCACGCCTGCTCGGCCGCATGCGTGTTGGCATGCATGGCGATGAACGTGTTCAGCCGTTCGATGCGCTTGGCTTTGTCGTCGGCCGCGAGGCCTTCGAAGCGCTGCACTTGAGCCAAGTCCTTTTCCGCGCGAAGTTCGGCGGGCGAGGGCCCTTGAGGCTGAGCCGGAGGCTCTGTTGCCGGAACCGGCGCGGGCGCAACGGCGGGCGGCGGAGCCGTGCGCTGTTTGCCGATCTCTTCCCAGTACCGCCGCCGTTTCTGCCGGCTCACACCGTACTTCGCGTACATGTCCTCGCTCTCGAGCACCAGGAACGACGTGTACGGCGTCACCAGCGTGTATTCCTGGGAAAGATCGGTGACCGCCTGGACCGTCTCCGGCGTTTGCGGCTCAAGCAGCAGCTTTTCGAGCCGCTCGCGCGCCCACAGCCGCGGTACAAAGACGTTCGTGCTGTCCGTCTCGGGCAGATCGAACTCGGCCTGCGCGTCCGCCGCGCCCTCTTGTTTTACCGCAACGCGGAGCTTGCCGGCATTCTTGTACCGGCCCATCACGATTATCTCTTCGCCCGCCGCCGCGGTGCCGGGCTTCTCGGGATAGATCATCGAGACCTCGGCTCCGGAGAAGGAAAACTCCGGCGCTTTGAGCAGCGGCGCTTGCAGCGCGAGCGAGAAGCGGAAGGCCTCGCGTTCGAGTTCGTCGCCCGGGCTGATCGCACGCAAGAGTCCGCCGCTCCGCCGCGCCAGTTCGCCCAGCAGCAGCCGGTCGTACTGCGCGCCCAGCGCCAGCGCGTGGAACCGCACGCCGTGCTTGGCGAGAATCGGCTTAGCGCGCTCGACGAGCTTCTCCGACGCGGTCTCCCCCAAGGTCGCAATGCCGTCGGTGATGCACAGGACATCCGTCTTCCCACGGCCGTTCTTGGCAAGGAACTCGTCCAGGCACGCCAGCATCTTCCCGGCGTCCGTGCCGCCGAGCGGCATCGTCTTGGCCAGCTCTCCAAGCGCGGCGTCGATTGCTGCCGGACCCGCAACGAAGCCGTCCTGCAGTGCGCGCGCCTGCACGTCAAAAGCAATCACGGCGAAGCGGTCGTCGCCGCTGCGTTCCTTCAGCACTACGTTCAGCGCCTTGAGCTGCGCGCGGTAATCGTCGGCGCGGCGCGAGAGCGACGTATCGAAGAGGACCACCAGGTCCCGCGCTTCCAAGCGCGGCTGCGCACTCGATTCGGCGAAGCGCGGGGCATACGAGAGCATGAAGAACCCGTCTTCGCCTTCGCGACGGTCGGTGACGAGTTCCAGCGGCCCGCCGCGCAGCGGCGAGTAGCGCAGCACGAAGTCGCTGTGCGGCTGGAAGCCCTCGCACGTCAGCCGCACGCGCGCGACACCGCCGCTATCCTGGGTCACGCGCGCATCGGGATACGCGGGCGCCACGATCCGCTTGGCTGGATTGGCGCCGTGGATCTCGGCCTCAAACTCGAAACGGCCGATCTTGCCGGCCTGCGTGGTCTTGCTGACAAGTGGATACACAAAGCGCCGCTCGCCGCCCTCGGCGGGCAGCGGCTGCGTGTAACTGATCAGGATGCGCTTCGGCCCTTTGGCCGGGATGGGAAAGATGCGCGTCTTGAAGATGTTGCCTTCCTGCCATTCCATCAGCGCCGGATCGCGCATGCGCCGCACGATGTCCTCGTAGATCTGCCGCGCGCGCACGCGCTCGACCAGTTCGCCTTCGACCAGCTTGTCGTTTACGTACATGGCGAAGCGGCAGATGCTCGCGCCCGCGGGCACAGGAAAATAGAACGTTCCCTCCGCCTGCCGGTCCGTCGGGTTGAAGAAGGTCTGTTCGATCTCGGTCAGCGCCACCGCGCCCAGCGCGACCACGCGCACGCGCAGCTCGCGGACTTCCAGCGCATCGGCCTCGCGCCCCGACGAATCGCGCAGCACCAGCCGCCCGATGCCGCCCTGCGGCTCCGAATCCGCTGCGGATTCCGGCGCTTGCAGTGTCGCCAGCGCGGGAGCGTCCGCGCCCGTCTCGACGGCCTCGCGCCCGGTCAGCTCCGCCGCCTGCCCGTCGCGGAGCTCCAACTTGGCGCCCTCGCTCGGAAGGGCTTGCGCGCGCCCGTGAAGCACCTGCGCCAGAGCCTTCCCGCCCTGCAGCGCCACCACGGCCTCGCCGTGATCGACTTTCACGACGCCCCAGGGCGTCTCGACCGCCACGGAACCGCAATTCTCCGCGCAGCGGACGCGCATCGATCCGCGGTCGAGCACGATGGCGCTCACGCGGCCGTTCGAGACCCGCGGCGTCGCCTGGCAGCCGGGCCCGAGCGTGAACTGGGCGTTGCCGTCGGAGAGTTCCACTTGGCCCGCTGTGCTCACGCGCAGCGCTTCGCCCGATACGAACGCTTCGCCGGCCAGCATCTCCGCCCACGCTCCGGAAGCCGGGCGCCACACACCCAAGGCTCCGTGAACGGACGTCACGCTGGGCGGCGGCTGGTCCGCGCCTTCGCGCTCGCGTTTATGTTGGGAGGTCTGCAGTGCCACTACGACGCTTACGACGAATATCAGAGACAATACGGCATAGACCCCTCGACGCCCCTGCCTGCCCGGCACCATACCTGCCCTGCCTCTCTGCCGACGCCTGGTTTCAAGAGGTCTAACGGACTCGGGCCCCCAAGTTTTCATTTTTCAGGTAAGTTGCACGTGCAGGGGGAGGTTCCTTCAGGACAGGACCGCTATATTAAGGGAATCTTCCCGCATTCTGGCACTTAGCCGTTTTACTTTTCCTACAGCGCCGGCTCCAGAAACGCCTCGTCGATGTGCAACTCGGCGGCCTTGCCGATGAAAGACACCTGCACGATCAGCTTTGAATCGGACTCGTAGCGCACCAGTTTTCCGTAAAGTCCCCGGAAAGGCCCGCTCTTCACGTATACGGGCCGGCCTTCCTGCCCGAAGCGCGTCTCGCGCAGCGTCTCGTCCTCCCCCAGGGCGCGCGTGAGGTTCTCCAGATCGCGCCGCAAGGTTTCAGGATCGGGCGGCACGAGAATCTGCGCGACCTTCTTCGAGGCGAAGATCTTCGTCCGCTCCACCACGGTGGGATCGAAGAAGACGTACCCGGAGAAGAGCGGCAAGTTCGAGAAGCGCGCTTGGCCCCCGTATACGCGCCGTTTCCGCACCAGCGGGAGAAAATGCGGCACGCCAAGCTTGCCTAGATAGGCGCAGAGCGCCTTCTCGCAGCGCGCCTTGGTCCACGCCGCCGCCCACGCCTTGGCCTTGGGGAGGTCCATAGGCACGGGTATCGGTTTCGCAGTCGTCAGATGACCCGGCATTCCGGCGCTCCATAAGCATCGCTGCAGGCACCGCTTCGCTGCCGTTCTAATCGGAAATCGAAAATCGAAAATCGAAAATGCTCACCCGCCCTCTTCCAACTCTTCGATCGTTCGCGGCCAGTCGTCCTTAAGCAGGCGCGAGAGCGACCGGTCCGCGAGCAGTTTGTCGCCGGTTTGGCAGCGCGGGCAGTAGTTCGTTTCGTTCTCCGCGTAGCGGATGCGCTGGATCTTTGTCCCGCACTCCGGGCACGGCTTCCCGAACTTGCCATGCGCCGCGAACTCCGGCCGGAACGCCGTGATCTCCCCCGGCCCAGGAAAGCGCCCGTTGAACGCGCGCCGCAGCCGTTCGGTCCACGCTTCAAGCGTCGTTCGCGCGGCCTTAAACAGCCGCCGTGCCTCGTCCTGGGTCAGCGTCTTCGTCTGCTTCATCGGAGAAAGCCGCGCCGCATGCAGGATCTCGTCGCCGTAGGCGTTCCCGATGCCGCTGAAGAGCCGCGGGTCGGTGAGTGAGCGCTTGAGCGTATGGTTCTCGCGCCGCAAGGCCTCCTCAAATGCCGCCGCATCGGCTTCGAAAAGTTCCAGACCCGGCGGGCAGTGCTTCGCGAGTTCCGCCTCGCCGCGGACCAGATGCAGCGCCGCGCGCTTCTTGCTGCTGGCCTCGGTAAGGAGCAGCGTCCCGTTCACGAAGTCGAACGCGGCGAGCCCGATCTTGCCGGGTATGCCCGGCCGCTTCCCGGGCATCGAATCCTCCCAGCGCAGCCGCCCTGCGATCATCAGATGCAGCACGAGAAAGAACTCGTCTTCCAGCGCGAGCACAAGGCGCTTGCCCAAGCGCCGAAAGCCCGTCACGCGCTTGCCCTCGGCGCTGAAGACCGGCGGCTCGACCGAGCGAATCAGAAACGGGCTGGCGATGCGCACTCGTTCGAGCTTGCGCCCAAGCACGCGCGCCTCGAGCGCTTCTAGATAGATGGTGACGTCGGGAAGTTCGGGCATGGCGGGCTCGCCGGAATACTTGGTTGCCGAAGAGTCTTTTCCGAGAGCCGCGCGCCAGGAGCTGCGAGCCGAGAGCCAGCCTACTCGCGCTTGAGCACCACCAGGGTCAGGTCGTCCTCGTTGAAGTCGGTGGTGGTATGTTCGCGCAGGGCGTTGATCACTTGCTCGACGAGTGGCCGGCTGCGCAGGTTGGCGATCTCCGCGAAGAGCGACCGCAATCGTTCTTCGCCGAACTGTTCGCCTTGCGGATTGTGCGCCTCGGTGATGCCGTCGCTATAAAGGAGCAGCGCCGCGCCGCGCGGCATGATGGTCGCGCCTTCTTCCGTCCGGCTCTCGAAGAGCTCCGGCGTGCCCAGGCCCAGCGCGACGCCTGTCTCCTTCAATTCCTGGATCTCGTTGCGCTCCGGATGCCACAGGTACGCGGGATTGTGGCCCGCGCGCGCGTAACGCAGCGTACCGCTGGCATGGTCGAGCACCGCGTAAAAAGCCGTGATGAAGCGCCCCGGCGGCAGGTCGTCGCGCAGATCGGTAAAGACTTTATGCAGGACCTTGCGCGGCGAGGACTCGCCGCGGGCGTGGAACGAGAAGGTCTTGAGCGTCGCCGCCATCAGCATCGCCGCGGTCAGGCCGTGCCCCGAGACGTCCGCCACCAGGAACCCCGTCTGCCCGTCGGAGACGTTGACGAACTGGAAAAAGTCCCCCGCCAGTACGTCGCAGGCGTCGTAGAACGCGGTGACTTCGTAGCCGAAGATCTTCGGCGGCCGGGAAGGCAGCATGCGGATCTGAAGTTCTCGCGCCGCCAGGACGTCGCGCCCGAACTCCTCAATCTGCTGTTCGGTTGCGATTGCCTGCAGCCCGCTGCCGGTCTGCGGATCCATCACCCCGCTGCCCGACGCCGGGTCCAGGAACTCTTCCGCCAGCGGTTCGAGCGCCGGCGAGCCAACGATCTCCCGCGGGGCGATATTTCTCGTGATGGACTTCTGCTGACCCGACGGCGCAGCTTTTATCGTGCCGGAATCCGTATTCTGATTGCTGACGGTCTTCTGCATCACGCGCCGGTCGCGTCGGTTTCTATTAAGGTAATGCGCGCCGGTCGCGCCTGCACCGGGCCTTCTGCCTGGGATCCGGCGCCGCAGAAATTTGCTCATGCCAGGTTCCTTACCCGTTACATCCGCCACGCCCAACAATACGGATGCACAATAGAGGATATAGCTTACGGGCGTTTTGCCGACTTGCTAGTGGCGTACCAGGCGAAATGTGTCCGGTATCGCTCCGCATTTTGAGTCGCTGCCGGCTACTCGTTGTCGAGTGGCATCGGCTTGGGCTCGATATCGCCGATATCCCGGCCCTCGGCCAGAGCCTTCTTCTTCTCTTCGTTCTTTTTCAACCACGACTCCCAGCTCCGCCCCGCCGCCGAATCGATACCCGTGAACGCGAGCCCGGCGACTTCGCGGTACTTGAGCACGCGCGGCGCGTCCTCGTTCTTGGGATAGAACTCGATGTACGGCTCCGTCGTATCCGAGACGCGGTTGAAGATGTACGCGACGATCTTCTCGCCCGCTTTGGTGGTGATCGTCACATCGCCCCGGTAGTCGAAGGCGAGATCGAGAACCTCGCGCAGGTCCTCCTCGTTCTTGATCTCCGGCGCCCACTTCTCGTAGCTGTCCCGTTTCTTCGGGTCCGGTGGGTGCGAGGGTGTGCTGGTCTGTTCCTGGGGCATCGGGTCCTTTCCATCTTCGGCCAAAGGGTGAAGAATCTACCCTAGCCGCCTGCGCCAGCCAACCGAACATTCGCGCTTGGCTGTCCCATCCCTCGCGGTCACTTCACCGCGTATACATTCCCATCCCGGCTGCCAAAGATCGCCTGCCCGCCGACCAGTGCGGGGCAACTGACCACCGCTCCCTTGGTTTTGAACGACCACACCTCGGCGCCTTTGGCGGCATCGATAGCGTACAGTTTATCGTCGTAGCTGCCGGCCAGCACGAGCTTGCCCGCAACAACCGGCGACGAACAGACCGCCGCGCCGGTTTTGAAGCGCCAGCGTTCCTTGCCCGTCGAAGCCTCGAGCGCATACACGTGCTTATCCTCGCTGCCGATGTAAAGCACGTCGCCGGCCAGCGCAGGCGACGAGAAGACGCGCCCCTTGGTCGCGAAGCGCCATTTCTCCGCGCCGTCCTTCGCGTCGAAGGCGTAGACCGTGCCACGCAGGTCGCCGACGTATACGCTGCCGCCCGCCGCGCACGCCGAACCGTTGATGCCGCCGAGCGTCTTCACGCTCCAGCGTTCCTTGCCGGTCTTGCGGTCGATCGCGCAAAAGCGGTTGTCTTCCCCGCCCGCGTAGACCGTCTCGGCGTCCAGCGCGGGCGAGGCGAGCACCGCGCCCTGCGCCTGGAAGCGCCAGGCCTGCTTGCCGCTGGCGGCATCGAGCGCGTAGACGCACTTATCCGCGCTGCCAAAGCAGACGAGGCCGTCGAAAACCACCGCCGAAGAATAGATCTTGCGCTCGGTCTTGAACCGCCAGCGTTCTTTCCCTGTAGCCGCATCGATGGCAAAAAAAGTTCCATCGTCCGCGCCGACATAAACGCTGCCGCCGGAGAGCGCGGCGGAAGCGATTACTTTTGCTCCGGCCGAAAAGGCCCAGATCTGCTTTCCGTCCAAGGCCCCGACCGCGTACACGTTCTTATCTTCGCTCCCGAAAAAGACGAGCTTCCCGTCGCTCACCGGCGACGGCACCACGTCGCCTTGCGTCTTGAACGTCCACGCCGCCTTGGGCGCTTGGGCGGGCGCTTCCACAGGGGCAACGCCCGAGCGCTGCGGGTTCAGGCGAAAGAGGCCGGCCTCGGCGGCGTCTTCGCCAGCGGCTCGAAAAAAAAGTCCGGAGAACACCAGCAGCATCCCATAGCGTTTCACGGTCGTTGCCCCTTCTAAAGGTTCGAAATTGTTCTACTCCAAGTAAGACTCATCCGCCGTAATTTACTTCGCCAATTGGCGAATATTCCGAACCAAAGCTCCGATACTCGTGCTTAGGTGTACGCAGGTAGCCAACCCCCCGCCGAGTCTTCCTGCGTTGACATTGCAGACTTTTCTCCTCACCGAGCCTTGTTAGAGGTAGAATGTGGAGCATGTCCACCGCTCCTGGATCAGAAGCTAGAAAAAGCAATATGTGGTTTCGTTTCTCGCTTCAAACACTGTTACGTTTGGTGCTGATAATCCTCTCCACACTATTGCTTATACGTGCCGTTTTAATGCCCTCATGGGTAGAAATCCTGCGCATTCATGACCCAGAGCCCTGTCTTGAGCTCCCTAGTCTTTCATTTTCTTCCGATGGCAAGTTCTTGGCAGTAGAAAATGAATTTCGGCTTTCTCGAGACAGCCGAATTGCTCAAGATGAGAAATGGACTGTGGAGAATTATGTGTACGGCACCTGTATTCGAGACTCTGACACTGGAACAGAAACTCAATTCATCCCGGCGGGGAAAAATTTACCCAACGGCTTTGTCGCTATCAGGCAGGTAGACAACCACATACTGTCAATAATACCTTCCAAACATTGGGATTTAGAGTCCACTTTGGAAATACGCGAAGTTCTTGATGAAACCAGTACTGGAATTCTGGAGCAGCTCTTCCAATCGGAAGACATTTATTTCAATGACTACGTCTTCGCACCAGATGGTAATAAGATCGCCGCATCATTCATGAACCAAAATCGTGAGTGCACAACTTTGGTGTGGCGGCGTCTTCGGCCCGAAAAATGGTGGGGCATAACCTATCTGCCCGCATTCTGGCTCAGCGTACTGCTTCCAGTAGCGTTGGCTTTCAGTATCCGACGCGATAGGCGAAGTTTAAAAGCGAGTGGCACAGTTTGACCCTCAAAGATCACTGAAAGCTAGGCGTTTCTGGCCGGAACTCGCGCCGGGCTTCGGGCGCGGGTAGGATGCGCGGCCCATGCCGACCCTCGAACTTGCGCCCCGCGCCCCCAAGGCGCCCGCCGTCGCCGATGCCCGCGGGCTGTGGGCGCCCTTCGCGCTGTACCCGCTGCGCCTGGAGACGCCCGCCGGCTGGCATCCGTTCCTGGTCGAATGGACCGCGCACGGCGCGCGCGCGCGCTGGGAGACGCTGACGGCGACGCCGCTCGAGATCAGTTGGTTCTGGCGCGACAAAGCGGAGGACTTCGCGCGCGAGCAGAAGCGCCTCGAGGATGCCTGGAAGCGCGAGGCCGAAGCCGCCGAATCCCAGGCGAAGAAACTGAAGATCTCTTTCCGCTGGACCGGCGAGCGGCGCGGCCTTCAGAGTTTCGCCAAGGTGGATGCCGAAGGCTATGTGCGCGAATACGAGTGGGACGGCCGGCCCGGCTGCCTGGTCGTCCTGGCGCTCGCCAAGGGCGACCGCCGCTGCTACGTCGCCGGCGCGCTCTGTCCGCCTCCTCAGGGCAAATCCGAATTTCGAAATCCGAAGTCCGAACGCAAAGAGAAGAAAGATCGGCGTAAAGAGCGTGCGGAGGACGATGCGGCCGACGACGGTTACGAACCGCTCGATCCAAAGGACATCGCCAAGCGCGTGCTCCGCTCCATGGCCCTCGCGGGCGCAAGCGATCCCGTGCGCGTCGCCTTCGGGGCGTTCGACGCCGAACTCCCGGCGGGCTTCGCGCTTGAGAGCGTCAAGGCCGGCGACGCGCAGATCTTCCTCGACGCGCGCACGAAAGACCGCCGCATCAACATGGCGCGCGTGGGCTTCGCCGACCTGCGCCTGCATGCGCTGCCCGCCGACAAGCTCTTCGCGCAGCTCACCAAGACGCTCTTCGATCGCAGCGAGTCCCCCGACCCCCTTACAGGCACCCAGAACCCGTTTGGCCCGGGCATGGGGAAGGCCGAAGAACCCGGTGCGCGCACCGCCGAGACCGACGTCCACCGGCATAGCGCCAGCGTCTTCGAGGAACGGCGGCGCTTCCACATCCGCTTCGGCGATTGGGTGCTCCGCAAGACCGGACGCAAGTGGTCCGGCGGCGCCATGTCGTTGGCGTGGGTCTGTCCCGAAAGCCGCTCGGTCTGGGCGCTCTGCACGCGCAGCGGCGAGAAGTACCCTTTTGCGGAAGGGCGCGAGCGGCTCGCCGGCATCCGCTGCCACACCCACGGCCATCAGGCCAATCTCGATTGGCGCGGCTTTGTAGCCGACGAATGCGCCGAGCCCGCGCCGAACGTTTCTCCTAAAACCGAAGGGAACGCTGCGGGCAGCAAGCCGGCCGGCGCGCCTGAGGAGAACCCCATCGCCATGCGCAGTAAGCAGTTGCGCTTCCGCATTCGCACGCGCCCGGAAGTCCGGCTTGAAGCCAGCAGCAAAGACGCCACCGCCGACCTGGTCTACGAGTCCGCGCCCGCCACCGGGTTCCTCGCCCGCGTGCTGCGCGGCCGCGCCCAGCCGCAGGTGCGGTATCGCCGCCTGGCGCTCGACCCCATGGGCCGGCGGGTCTGGGAGATCCTCTCCGAACCGCACGGCCCCGCAGCGCGCGGCGTCTCCGTCGGCGAACTGCTCGCCGAAATGAGCGGCGCCTACTGCGTGCATCCGGTCGAGATGTTCCCGAAAGTGCTCGCGTTTATGAAAATGCTCGGCGAACGCCGGCTCGTGGAAGGCGTACCCGAGAAAGCCTAGGCCTCGCACTCGTTCTTCACAACTCTTTTACAGAAACATGTGCTGTGTCCCGAGGGCCGGAAGGCAATCCGGACGCGCGGACGGACTAAAGACCCCAATAATGACCTGCAAAGGCATCGAGTTTAATATTGTAACTACTTATTAAATTGGACGTTGCACGCCAAAATCCTTCCAACCCTAGCCTGTTTCACGCACTGGCACGGGCTTCTCTATAGGTCCATCGAAAGACGGCGAGACGGTCAGGCCGCTAAGAGACCCGGAGAGAGGTGGACCATGAACGCGAGGCTGATGAAAACCATGACTACCGCGATGCTGCTGACCTGCGTAAGCGTTACCGCGACCGAGAAGAGCAAGCGAAAAGCGTATCGCGTGCCGGTCGCCACCTTAACCGAGTCCACTCCGGTCTCGCTGGCCAGCGTCGACGCGCCTTCCGAACTGCTCGTGCGCTCGTCCCTGGAACTGACGGCCGAGAAGCAGGGCCAGATCGCCTGGCACTTCCGCAACGCCGCGAGCCTGGCCGAAGCCTTCGCGAAGCAGGAAGGCCTCTCGATCCAGCGTGCGGCTCTGCCCGCCCGCGTGGAGCTCTTCAAGAACCCCGACGGGGTGGCCGCCGCGACCGGGCTTCCGCATAGCGAACGGCTGGGCGAGGTGGTGGCCCGCATGGACCTGAGCCAGGGCATCGTGTACCTCGGCAGGAGCACCCCGGAAGACCTGTACGTCGAACTCGGCAAGTGGCTCTTCTACGAACGCGGGTATCGCTGGGGCCAGGACGAAGCCGCCGACCGCAAGCACCTGGCGCTCGCCGAAAAGTTCGCCGCCTTCTGCCTCAACGAAAAGAACTGGACCGAAGCCGGCGGAACGAAAGCGGGCCTCCGCTGAAGCCCACGGATTCCCTCAATAGCCCGGACCTGCCGAACACGCCGTTTCCCGCCTGACTCTTCAAACACTTAGCAGATACGCTTCAAGCACCCGGGCGGTATTCGCCAGCACCGCTGGATGCGCGATCTCGAACCCGTGCGAGTTGTCGCGCGGGATGCCCAGCGTCACCGCCCGCCCGGCCAGTCCGGCGATGCGCACCGCCCCGGCGTCGCTCGCAGCCGTGGGGTAGATCGCGCGCTGGAGGTTCAGTCTTGCCTTCGCGGCTGCGCGGTCGAGCCGCGCGACCTCGCGCATCGAATGCGTCGCGCTGCGCTCCCGAATCCAGACCGACGGCGTTCCGTCCAGCTTGAGCGGCGACTCGGGCACCGAAGGCGAGGTATCCACGCCCACCGCAACTTCCGGGTCGAGCTTGCGGCAGAGGCGCACGGAGCCATTCATGCCACCTTCCTCGAGGATCACGGCTCCAAAGTAGACTTCGCCGGAGAGTTTCTCCTTCGCCAGCCGACGCGCCGCGAGCGTAAGAATGGCCAGGCCCGCGCGGTCGTCGAAGGCGAAGCAGCCTACGCGCGCCGTAGCCCCGCGGCCGATTCGTTCGACCTTTTTGCGCTCGCGCGCAACCACCGCCCGGCAGCCGACTCCGATGCCCATCCTTTCGAGCTCCGCCGCAGAGAAACCCGTATCAAGGCGCACGAGATCCCATGTCAGCGCGCGCTTGCCGTTCAGTTCGCCCAGCGCTCCGACGGTCGTGTGCGTGCTGCCGACCGAGAGAATCGCGCGCAGGGTCTTAGCCTCTCCCGTGCCATCGCTCGGCAGAAGGATGTCCACCGGGCCTTCGCCGTACTTCCAGGCGAGGGCTCCGCCCAGATTCGTAACGCGCAACCGGCCGTCGGGATCGACCCCACTTACGAGCATCGCGATCTCATCCATGTGCGACATCACGACCGTGCGCGGACCCTCCCCGCCGGGCTTCCCCAGCCGCGTATAAAGGTTGCCGGCGTCGTCTTCGAGAACATCTAGCCCCGCGGCACCCCAGAGCTCGCGGACTTTCGCGCGAACCTCGTCTTCCTGCTCGCCCGGACCATGGGCCGCGACAAAGGTCTGCAGGAGATCGAGGCCTTCCTCGATGCGGGACTCGCTTCGCGCGGGTTTCTTCTTGGCCACGAGATCGTCTCCAAGCGGTGGGTGAATACGATTGGTTTACTGGACCTCCGAGACTTCGGCAATCTTCTCGGAGTATATCGTTTGTGGGCAGCACCTTGCACCCGTAAATGCACGTGTGCATCCTGGGTCCAAATTGTGCTGCACGCGCGCAGATTTTTGTTTATTTACAGTGAGGCTCGCTATATTTTCTCGTCTGCCATTTTGAATCTCCGCGCAGCGCCGCGTCCATGAAAAGTTCCTGAATGGGGGGCATGTCCATGGCCGTTCAACACCGCTGTACCGAGTGCAAGAACCCGCTTCCTCCGAATTGGCGGCCTGTCGGCATGCGCACGGTCCAAGCCGTCTGTCCAGACTGCGCCGTCCGCCACATGAAGACGAAGTCCGGCCGCCGCGCGGCGCTCGCCGCAGTGGGCGAAGGCGCCGAGAAGCGCGAGGCCGCTGCGACGGAATAGATGGCCCAAGCCGCCTACGTCCTATTTTAAATTCAAGCCATCCGCCGCGGGCGCAAGCGCCGCGGTTTTTCTTTTTTTGGGATTTGCGTTTGGCAGGAGCGCGGAGTTACTTCATGGCGCTTGAAAGCGCCTTGGCGGAGGCGCGGATGATGGCTTCCGACGTAAGCGTCGCCGACGAGAACACATCCACACCCTTCACGCCCTGCTTCTCGATCACCCGCTGCGGCATCACCGTCAGGGATCCGTAATACTGCTTTTCGTGATGCGCGACGATCTTCACGTCGTCGATCTTGTGGTCCTTCACCGTCAACGCCACTTGAACGATGCTCGAGTACCCCTGGCTGCCGTCCTGGTATGTGCCGTCGGGAATCTTGTTCAGGTCGAGCCCCTCCGAACACTTGACCGCCTCGAGCGCCGTCATGGCGCGGGGATTGTTGCCGCAGTCCAGCGCCTTCTGGTAGTAGTCGATGGCATCTTTGTAGCGCGCGCCGATGCGGCAGACGTCGCCCGCGAGCATCAGGCTCCAGCCCTTCAACGCAGGATTGCTCTTCGCCATATCCAGCGCCATGTTCAAAGCTTTCTCGTGTTCGCCCACTTCCGCCCATGAACGAATCGTCGCAAACTGCATGGGCTGCTTGTATTTCTCAAGCACGTCGACTGCCAACTCTTTGCTTCCGAGGATGCGGTAACAATCGGCCAGGCCCAGCGGGCAGTTTCCGCTTCCGGTGCTCCCCGCCTTGCGCCACCAGTACGCCGCGCGCGCATAATCCTGGAGCAGGTCATGGTAGATCTTGGCCAGCGCGTCCATCGTCATCTTAAGCTTGGCGGGGTCGTCCTTGTTGACTGTGAGCGCATGATGCAGAAGCCTCGCGCCTTCCTTCCACCTTGAAGGATTCACGTTGATGACGTTCCAGATATACATGCCGAGATTCTTGTTTACATCCGCTCCGCGGTTCATGCCCCAGGTGAGATCCAGATCGGGCGGGTAGTTAAGCTTCACGTCGGACCACCATTCAGGCGGCGTCGTGCCTTCCTTCTCGATAAACGCATCGAGCTGCTCGCGCGTCCGCTTGAGCGGAAGCTCCATGGTCTTCTCGGCGCAACTGCCCGCGAACGCCGACAGGCTTAAGCCGAGCAGCACCACACTCAGAACCCACACATAAACTCGCATGGCCATCTGCCTATTCCCTGTATCCAGGCCATTCAAAATTCAGATCGCTATGCTTTCAGCGGGAATCCCCGCGTCATGAACTGTCTGCCGTCCTTCTGGACGAAGAGCGCCTCCGCGCCGGGCGTCGTCGCCACGAACGCCTGCGCGCGCTCCAGGCTCAGGATG
>JACQFI010000075.1 GCA_016200135.1 Planctomycetota bacterium | reverse complement strand
TTATGTAAGGAGGGGTAAGGGGAGGTTAAGGCCGCGAAGGGGTTACCCCCCCCTGTATCCCCCTCACTAAAGGGGGGAATTTCCGCTGCGGCCGCGGGTTTTCAACAGAGCAAGGATGGGATGAAAAGCTTCTCGGCGGCACATTTAGTATCGGGCGACGGGCGTTTGAGTTTTGGTTAGTTCGTATTTGTGTTCATCTGTGTTAATCTGTGGTTGCATACGAATTGAGGTGGTTCATGTCTACGCCCGTCATTCTCTCCGCTACTCGCACGGCCATCGGCAAGTTCATGGGCGGACTCGCGGCGCTCTCGGCGACCGAGTTGGGTACGGTTGCGTTCAAGGAAGCGCTGGCGCGTTCGGGCGTGAACGTCGCCGACATCGACGAAGCGATCCTCGGCAACGTGCTCTCGGCGGGCTTGGGGCAGGCCCCGGCGCGGCAGGCGGCGCTTAAGGCCGGGCTGCCGGATTCGCTGCCGGGCTTTACCGTAAATAAGGTCTGCGGTTCGGGGTTGAAGGCGGTGATGCTGGCCGCGCAGGCTATCAAGGCCGGCGACGCAAGGGTCATTCTTGCGGGCGGGGCGGAGAGCATGACCAATGCGCCGCACATCATCCGCAAGCACCGCACCGGCAGCGCGTACGGCCATGGCCTGCTCGAAGACACGCTGCTTACCGATGGCCTGGAATGCGCCTTCGAGAAGTGGCACATGGGTTCGGGGGCCGAGCATATCGCGAAGCGCTTCAACATCTCGCGCGAGGTGATGGACGCGTTCGCGTTCCAGAGCCACCAGCGCGCGGTCGCGGCGAGCGAGGGCGGGCTCTTTAAGAAAGAGATCGTGGCCGTCGAGATCCCGCAGCGCAAAGGCCCGGCGTTGAAAATCGAGACCGACGAGAGCCCGCGCAAGGACACCACGCTGGAGAAACTCGCCAAACTGCCAGCGGCGTTCGAGAAGGACGGCCGCGTGACCGCGGGCAACGCGTCGAGCCTGAACGACGGCGCCGCGGCGGTGGTCGTCGCCGACGAAGGCTGGGCCAGGGAGAAGGGCCGCAAGCCGCTGGCGCGCATCCTGAGTTACGCCACGAGCGGCGTCGCTCCGAAGGAGATCTTTCACGCGCCGGCGCTCGCGGTGCCTGTCGCGCTGGAGCGGGCGGGGAAGAAGGCCAAGGACGTGGACCTGTTCGAACTCAACGAGGCCTTCGCCGCGCAGTCCGTGGCGAACATCGAGGCGCTGGAACTCGATCCCGCGAAGGTGAACGTCCACGGCGGCGCGGTGGCGCTGGGGCACCCCCTCGGCGCGAGCGGCTGCCGCTGCCTCGTGACGCTGCTGCACGCGCTCGAACAGCGCGGCGGTAAACTCGGCGTCGTGAGTCTCTGCCTGGGCGGCGGCAACGCGGTGGCGCTGGTGGTCGAGCGAATCTGAGCGAGTCCTGCCTGGCATGGCGAAGGTTCGTCAACTCTTTCGCTGCCAAAACATTTTTCTAAAGAAATCCCCGTAAAATCCTTAAACTTGCGGCGTTCGTCCGGGACGCTGGCCGTGCGCATTTCGTTTAAGGAGAGCGGAGATGGAACATAATTTATTCTGGGATAACTGGAACGACATGCTCGTGGTGGGCGAGCCGATCCTCGAGAAGATCCTGCGGCCGATTCTCGTCTACATTTTTCTGATCATTGGGCTGCGCCTGGCCGGGAAGAGAAGCCTGGCCTCGCTGAACGCCTTCGACCTCGTGGTGCTGCTCTGCATATCCAACACGGTCCAGAACGCGATCATCGGCAACGATACGTCGGTCTCGGGCGGGATGATCGGCGCGGCCACGCTGTTGTGCGTCAATTATGCCGCGGTGCGGTTCTTCTTCGCGCATCCCAAACTCGACCGGATCATCGAAGGCCAGCCGACGCTGCTCATCAACAAGGGAAAGATGGTCAAGTCGAACCTGAACCGGGAACTCATCAGCAAAGAGGAACTCATGACCGCGGTGCACAAGCAGGGCTTCCGTTCGGTGGATGAGATCGAGCGCGGCGAGCTTGAACCCGGCGGCGCGATCGCCCTGATCGCCAAGAGTCCCACGGAAGAGGATGTCCGTTCGCTGGAACTGGCCGAGAAACTCGACGCGCTCTCCGCGCAGATGGACAAGATTCAGGAGAGTCTCGCGCGCATGCACGGGCGCGCGCAGAAACCCGCCGCGGAGGACCAGCCTACCAGTCCAGGTAGCGAGGATGTTGTTTAACGAACGTCTCCATCTGCTCGCTGCGGCCGTTGACCAGCTTCAGCCACTCATCGCGCGAGATAAACGGGTGGCCGTCGGCGCGCGCTTCGTCGAAGACCTGGTGCGGGTGCCCGCCGAGGTAGAGATCGAATTCGAGCGCGCGCAGGATGCCGACGGTGCGGCGGAAATCGGCGCAGACGCCGGGATAGCCCAAACGGTCGAGCGTCTTGACATCGTCTTTGAATCCCGTCGCGTCGCCCGCAAAGATCGTCCGGCACGGGCCGTCAGGGCCGTTCACCGTCGCGAGGAAGACGACCTCGCCGGCCGACTGTCCCGGGCAGTGAACGGTCTTGAACGCCACGCCGCCGAGTTCGACCACCTCGCCGTCCTTCAGGCGCTTGTCGATCTTCACCGGCGGCATGATCGACTCGCCGCGGCACGCGCCGGTCGCGACGATCTCCGCGTCCTTCTCGTGGATAACCACCTTCGCGCCCGTGGCCTTGGCCAGGCGCGCGGCGCCGCTGGCGTGGTCTTGGTGCCAGTGCGTGAGCAGGATGAGCTTGAGGTCTTGGGGCTCGAGGCCCAGCGCGCGGATGTTGTTCACGAGCAGATCGCCATCGCTGTCGTAGCCGGCGTCAACGGCGGCGAGCCCGGCGGAGGTCTCGACGAGGTACGCGCAGACTGTGAGCGGTCCGATGGAGGAGACCGGCCCGTAGATGCGTTCGGCAGGGGGGTGAGGCTTAAGGTTGCCCTTTTCGTCGCGATACGGCTTGAAGCGGAAGTCCGTGTGAAAGGGCATAGGTCCTCCGCTCACGCCTCGGCGACGCAGTCGATCTCGATCAGCATGCGTCCGCCCAGAAGATCCGTGCCGACGGTGGTGCGCACGGGCGCCGGGTCGGCCTTGAAGTACTCCGCATAGACCTCGTTCATCGCCTTGAAGTCGCCGAGGTTCTTCAGGAAGACGCTGACCTTCACGACTCTGTCCAGGGACGAGCCAGCGGCTTCGAGGAGGGCCTTGAGGTGCTCCAGCGTCGCGCGCGTCTGCGCGCGGATGTCGTCGCTCTCGATCAGTTTGCCCGTGGCGAGATCGACCGGGCCTTGTCCGGCCAGGAAGACGAAGCCGTTGCACACGACGGCCTGCGAGTACCGCGCAACGGGCTGCGGTGCTTTCTCCGTCTTGACGGCGCGCCGGGACATGCGGTTACTTCCTCCGTTTCTCGTGCTTGAGGACCGCGGCGACTTCATCGAACAGCGCCGCGTTGCAGGCGAAGGAATCCTTGCCCCAGATCGTGGGCACGCCGTTCCAGTCGGTGAAGTGCCCGCCGGCTTCCCGCAGGATGGGCAGCATGGGCGCGCAGTCCCACGGGTTCATGACCGGATCGAGCATGAGCTCCGCGCGGCCGGTGGCGACGAGCGCGTAGCCGTACGCATCGCCCCAGGTGCGCGTGAGCTTGGCCTTCTTCGCCAGGCGGTCGTAGGCGTCGGAGCGTTCCTGGCACATGTAGACGTCGCTGGCCAGCAGCGTGGCCTCGGAGAGGTTCTGCACCTTCGAGACATGGCATTCGCGGCCGTTGGCGTGGCAGCCCAGGCCCGTAGCCGCGGCGAGCATCTCGTCCTGCGCCGCGAGGTAGATCACGCCCACGGACGCCTGGTCTTCCACTTCGACGCCGATCAGCACGCCCCATAGCGGCACGCCGTGGATGAAGGACTTGGTCCCGTCGATCGGGTCCACGATCCAGCGGTACGCGGCCTGGCCCACTTGCGAGCCGAGTTCCTCGCCGACGATCGAATGCTTGGGGTAATGCTTGGCGATGCAGCCGCGGATCAGTTCCTCGGACTCGCGGTCCGCGCGCGTCACCGGCGACTGGTCGGCCTTGGTCTCGACCTCGATGCCCGTCTTATAGTACGAGAGCGCGCGGCGCCCGCCGAGGTACGCGGCGTCCATGGCGACGGCGAGGAGGTCTTTGAGCGACGGCTTGGACATGAAGCTCCTGGTCTCGAGGGCTCGGCTAGGCGCTGGGGAATTTGAAGTTCGGCGGGCGCTTCTCGAGGAAGGCCGTGATGCCTTCCTGCGCTTCGCCGGTGGCGTACGTCTTGCAGAAGGCGTCGCGTTCGTGCAGCAGGCCCTCTTGGAGCGGGAACGAGAATGCCTGCCGGACCAGCGCCTTGGCGGTGCTGACGGCCTGCGGCCCGCGAGAGAGCACCACGCCGGCGATGTGCTTGGCGGTGTTCATCAAATTATCGTTCGAGCTGACTTCGTGAACGAGCCCCGTCGCGAGCGCCATCTGCGCGGTGTAGGGTTCGCCGGTGAGGATGCGGTAGAGCGCGCGGCTCTGCCCGATAACGCGCGGGAGCCGCTGCGTGCCGCCGAAGCCGGGGATCAGGCCGAGATTCACTTCGGGCTGGCCGATCTTGAGGTCTTCCGCGGCGATGCGGATGTCACAGGCGAGCGCCAGTTCGCAGCCGCCGCCGAGCGCGGCTCCATGCATGGCCGCGATGCTGACGATGGGCGAGAGCTCGATGCTCTGGAAGACGTGTTGCCCGAGCGCGGCGAACTCGATGGCGCCTTTGACGTCCAGCTTCACGAGTTCCTTCAGGTCCGCGCCGGCGAGGAAGACCTTGCCTTCGCCGTGCAGGATGCAGACGCGGGTCTTGCCGCCCTTCTCGATCTCGTTCCACGCCGCGCCCAGCTCTTTAAGGACGGCTTCGGTGAACGTGTTGAAGCCCTTCTCGCGCGCGAAAGTAAGCGTGGCCAACGGGCCGTCGTGGGCGACTTTCAGAAATTCGGGCATGAGAACCTCCGCTTAACCTTGGTATTTATAAAAACCTTCGCCGCTCTTACGGCCGAGCTTGCCGGCCGCGACCATCTGCTTGAGCAACGGGCACGGGCGGTACTTCGGATCGCCGAAGCCGTCCTGCAGGACTTCCATGATATTCAGGCAGACGTCGAGGCCGATGAAGTCGGCGAGCGTCAGCGGTCCCATGGGGTGGGCCATGCCGAGCTTGAAGACATGGTCCACGGCCTCGGGCGACGCGACGCCTTCATAGACCGCGAACATCGCCTCATTGAGCAGCGGCATCAGCACGCGGTTGCTCACGAAGCCGGGAAAGTCCTTCACTTCCACGGGCGTCTTGCCCAGTTCCTGCGCGAGCTGCATGATCTTGGCCGCAGTTGCGTCGCTGGTCTTGTTGCCGCGGATCACTTCGACGAGCTTCATCACCGGCACGGGATTGAAGAAGTGCATGCCGATGAAGAGTTCGGGGCGCTTGGAGATCGCCGCCAATTGGGTGATCGAGATGCTGCTGGTGTTGCTGGCGAAGAGCGCGTCGGGTTTGCAGAGCGCGTCGAGCTTCTCCCAGATCTCGCGCTTGATGTCCTCGCGCTCGAAGACGGCCTCGACGACCAGGTCGCTCTCTTCGGCGTCGGTGATGTCGATGGTGAACGAGATGCGCTTGGCCGTCTCCATGCCCTGCGCCTGCGTGAGCGTGCCCTTGCTGGCCATGCGCTGCAGGGAGGTCTCGATGGTGTTGCGGGCCTTTTCGAGCTGCGCCTTGCCCGTGTCGATGAGGATCGTCTGCACGCCCGAGGACGCGGCGACCTGCGCGATGCCGGCGCCCATGGTTCCCGCCCCGATCACCGCGACTTTTTCCAGGCAAGGCATGGCGGACTCCTCACTTCTTCTCTTTGGTTTCGGCGGGCGCGGCCGCAGGGTGACGATCGACGACCTCACGCGCCTGCGCGCGT
>JACQFI010000067.1 GCA_016200135.1 Planctomycetota bacterium | reverse complement strand
GCCGCCTACGGCAAGGAACGCGTGGTGCTCACCCGGCGCGGCAAGAAGCTTGTGGCTGTCGTGCCGGTCGAGGACGTCCAGCGGCTTGAGGAATTGGAAGACTTGCTGGATGTGGAGGACGCGCGCAAGGCTTTGGCCGGTGCGAAGGCCAAAGGCGCACGCCCAATTCCTTGGGAAAAAGCAAAGGCCCACCTAAAGGCCAAACGCCGTGGCTGAAGCGCCGCGTGCAACCTATCGAGTTCAGATTCTGCCCGCGGCGCTGCACGCGCTGGAACGCATCCCCGAGCCCTATCTGGCGCAGATTCGGCACAAGATCGACGCCTTGGCACATAATCCGCGCCCGCAGGGCGCCAAGCGCCTAAAGGGTTCCGAGTTCATGCGCGAGCGATCTGGCGACTATCGAATCATCTATTCCATCGACCAACGTGTGTTAACGGTATTGGTGATCAAGATCGGGAAGCGCGGCGATGTTTATCGTGGGATGTAGGTCGATAAGATCGGCGCGGACCAGAAACAACTCTGGTCCGCGGCACCCACAGTCAGTCAAGTTCTGCCGTTCTCTGTGAACTCCGTGTTCTCCGTGGTGAAGATATGCCGTTGCCGTTCTCTACGTCCTCCGCGCGCTCTGCGGTGAAAAACGCGCCTTACTTTTCCCCCACGCAATACAGCGTGCCGCCGAAGCGCCAGTAGATGCGGCTCTCGTCGAAGACCGGGGTGCTGTTGGTCGCGCCGGGGGTGTCCCAGTTGTTGCGGCCGTCCCACTGCGAGACGATGGGCGTGCTCAGGGTGTTGCGCGCGACGACCTTGCCCTTGGGGCCGGGCTCGCGCACCAGCGTGTTGCCCGAGTCGTCGAAGAAGTAGAGCATCCCGGTCGCAAAGCACGGGCTGGACGTGGAGCCCGCGCGCCCGCCCCAGTTCGTGCGCGTGTCGAGGTGCTCGTTGCTTACCAATTTCTTGGCCTTGGTGTCCACGATCCAGAGCGTGCCGCCCATGGTCAGGATGTATGCGTAGCCGTCGTGATACACGGGCGAGGCGATCGGACCGTCGGCGTAGTGGCCGCCGCAGTAGGCCACCGCCGGCGCGGGGATCGTGGTGTGCTGCACGCCGCTGTTTAGATCGGTGAGCACCACCGCGCTGGTGACGCTCAGCGCCAGATTACCTTCGATGGCGATGGGTGAAGAGCAAGTGTTCGTCTTGGGGTCCTTGGCGCCCTTATCGCCGTGGTAAAGGCTCCCGTCCTTTAAGCTATGGAAAATGTTGTCCTGCTCGCAGAGCACCCATTCATTTCCGGCCTTCGCGCGGATCATGGAGCCCCACGAGAACCCGCTCCCGGTCTTCCACGCCAGCGAGCCGTCCTTTAAGTTGAAGGCCCAGATCTGCGCCTGCTTGCCGATGAACTTGCCGTCGGCGATCACCGGCGAGGCCGCGAAACCGTGGTGTGTGTTGCCGGCGTAATCGACGGTAGAACTCCAGACGGGCTTGCCGTCCAGATCGAAGCAGGCCGCCACCGCGAGCTGGCTCCAGACGTACACGAACTTGCCGTCGCTGCAGGGCGTCAGCGCCCAGCCGGGCTCGTTCTGTTCCCACGCGCCTTGGAGCTTCTTCGCGCGCTCGGGATCGATCTGCTTGAGCAACGCGCCGAGTTCCTCGCTCACTTTCTTGCGCTTGGCTTCGACATCGGCGGGCGCTTTGCCCGAGGCGGCGAAGCCCGCGCTATACTGCTGGTCGAGGTCGTGCATCTCCTTACAGGACGCGTTGTACTTGGCCGCGGCTCCGGCATCGCCCTTGGCTTCTTCGGCCTTGCCGTCGTAGGCGAGGATCGTGCGGAACCAGAGCAGCTTGCCGTCGCGCTTGGAGAGCCCCGCCACCCAGTGGTCGCCGCAGAGGAAGATGCGGTCGCCCACGACGATGGGGTTGGACTTGCTCTCGCCCGGCAGCGCGGCCTTGTAGAGGATGTTCTTGCTCTCGTATTCGTAGCCCGCGCCGGACTTGGGCGGGAGCTTCTGCATCCAGCCGCTGAAGGCCCACGTGCCGTCGTAGCCCCAGCTCTTGAGCAGCAGGCGGTTCCAGCCCTGCTTGAGCGGAAAACGGTTGATCATCGGCTTGCCGGTGTAGGTGTCGCCGTTGCGTTCCGCCACGAGTTGGCCGTTGCAGTAGAGCCGGCAGCCGTCGTTGTGGGTCCAGTACAGCGCGACGATCCCTTCGGTGGGCGCGAAGACGTACGTCGCGGCGTACGCGACCTTCTGCTGCTTGGGCGCTTCCCACGGCGGCTGGCCCTTCTCGCGCGGCGTCTCGCCGAAGGCTTCGCTGAAGTTAAAGCCGCCATTCTGCACCGATAATTTCTTCCACGCCTTGTCGCCGGCCTTATCGCCTTCGCTGGGCTCGACGGTCAGCTCGTCGGTGAGATGCGCGGTGTCTAGGCCGTCCTTCTTGCTGGTCACGGTCCAGGGACCGATGCCGATCCAATCGTTGAGCGCGATGTCGATGACGGGCTCGATCTTGGCTGGAGGTCCTTTGGGTTTCGAGGCCGACGTGGCCAGGCCGGGGCAGTTCTTCAGGCGGATGTACCATTCCTTGGGCGGCGTCGCGCCGGGGTAGCGCCCCGTGCCGTCGCCGCGCCAGCCCACCGCGTGCTCGGGCGTGGGCATGTACCCCGGCGCGCCCGGCTGCGACTTGTCGTCAGCCTTGGAGGCGTCGGCCCGGACAGCGTTCTTGCCGGCTTCGGTCGCCATGGCGAGGTTCGAGGCCGCCAAGGCGATTGCGGCAAGGCAAATCCAGTGGGGTGCGGCCGTCATTTTGATTCCTCCGGTGCCTAACAGCCATAGGTTGCCATGAACGCAAAACCGATGCACGGAATCTTTCCGAATTTGGAGAACTCATTATGCAACCCTTAAATAGGTTTACATCAAAAACCGCGTAAACCACCCCAGGCTTGACGGCGTGCGTAGAACCAAGCGGCATTTGCCACTGGAGTATAACCAAAGGCGCTCAAGCCGCGGCCGAAGCCGGACGATCCCGGATGAGGGTCCATCGGCGCTGCCCGGGGATGGCGGCTCCGCTTGCATTCCATTTCCGGTTCTCCGCCCATGCGCCTTGCCACAGCCCTCTCGCTCGCTCTGATGCTCACCCTTGCGGGCCTATACGCCGAAGAGACGCCCGTTCCGTCCGGCCTCGGTCCTCTGGACATGCTTGCGCCACCGCCCAAGACCCAGGACGGTCTGCCTCCCGCGGAAGTGATTGAGATACCTGTGCGCGCGCCCACGTCCAAAGAGTCCGCCAAGCGCGAACCGAAGAGCCCGTCCGGCGCGCCCGCCACCGCGCCCAAATACAAAGAGAATCCCGGCGCTGCGCTTGCGCTGCAGCCCTCACCGGTCCCAGGCTTCAAGTCGCTGCTCTGCGGCGAGCTGGACCAGGATCTCGCTATCGGGCCGGAACATTCGCCCGTGCTGGTGCGCGGCGCCTGCATTGTGCCGGCGGGCCGGACGCTCACGCTAAAGGCTGGAGCGGTCCTGCAACTGCAACCCGATCCGAACTTGTCGCCTGCGGATAAACCCGGCCAGCCGGACCCATCGAAAGCAGGGCAGCTCTGGGTCGTCGGCAAGCTCGTCGCGCAAGGACAGGCTGGCAAGCCGGCCGCGCTCTCGGGCGCGAACGCGGCGCAGGGGTCGCAGAGCGGGCTCTTCTTTTACGGACAGGAACGCTCCGAACTGGAGGGCGTGAAGCTGACGGACGTGGCGGTGACGCAATCGGGCCAGGGAGAAGTCTTATGGACGGCGTGTGAGATCCTCAACGCGCGGCATTACGCCTTGGCCGCGGGCGCGGCGGTGTTCGAACACACGAGCTTCAGGCGCTGCGGAGGACTCTTCGCGGCGTACGCCAACGGGCCGTGGGCGCTCATGGCTATGCGGTGCTCCATTGAACAATGCCGCGAAGGATTGGTGATCGGCTCTGATCCGGGTGAAGAGTGCCTGGTCTTCCGCAACAACACGCTGACCGGGACCCAGGGCGCAAACCTGCGCGCGGCGCCGGCGCATCCGGCCCGGCTCGATGCACGCGGCCGGCCGGTGACCACGGAATTGCTCATCGGCGAGAACTGGTTCGGCATCGCCGAGCCGGAGGTCGTGGACGCGAAGATTGTGGACGTGCGCAGCGATCCCAAAATCGCCATGCGTCTGAATACGCGCCCGCCCGAGCCGCAGGCCTATGCGCACACCGGCGCGAACGTTCCGGCTGAGGTACTCGCCAAGTCGCTGAAGGAACTCGAGCCTGTTCGGATACGTCTGCTCGCTGCTTACGAGAAGAAACTCGCTCCGAAGACCGCGCAAAAACCCTGACATGCGGCGCGCAGGACGCCACGCGCCTATTCGATAACCTGCGGAACGCGGAAGTACTCGTCATCGTGGTCCGGCGCGGAGAAGAGCGCGTCGTCACGCTTAAGGCTGGGGCGCGGCGCATCGGGGCGGAAGACGTTGCCCGAGGCCGTCGCGGTGATCATCGGTTCGATGCCGGTGGTGTCCACCTTCTTGAGCTGCTCGACATGGTCGAGAATCTTGGCAAGCTGCCCGGTGTAGTGTTTCACCTCGTCGTCGGTGAGGTGCAGGCGCGAGAGCATCGCGACGTGCCGGACTTCTTTTTCGCTAAGCGCCATGTGCGGCTCCTCTTCCAGGAGGTGGTTCATATCCTCCGGAGCGCGCAGGCGCAAGTTTCATCGCGAGCTCCCGCTTTGACATGCCCCTAATGCTGTGTTAAAAGACCGCCTTGTCCTTAATTCGGAGACCGGCCGGATGAACATCTACAAAGTCCTGCCCGACCTGAAAAAGAAGAAGCACCTCTCGATCTGGCACAAGGCCCTGCGCTCGCAGTGGTCCGCCGAGGATCTCAACTGGGACGTGCCGCAGCGCATCACCAGCGACAAGCTGAAGGACCAAATGGCCCGGCTGCTGACGCCGATTATTATGGGCGAACAGTCCGCGCTCTATTCGGTCTCGGGGCTGATCCCCGTACTGGGCCACCAGTCCGACGTCGAGAGCCAGTTCTACCTGACGACCTGGGCGGTAGACGAAGCGCGGCACACCGAACTCTTCGCGCGCTACTATCACCGGCTGGGCCGCGAGCCCATCTCGATCCGCCGCTTTCCCAGCGGTTACCTTTTCCAGAGCGCCATCGTGAGCAAGGACGCCGCGGAATGGCTCAGCGGGGTGCTCATCAGCGAAGTGATGGCCAAGCTGATTATGGAGGAGTTCCGCCGGCTGGACCTCGACCCGGTGCTCAGCGAGATTAGCAACGGGATCCTAGAGGATGAGGCGCGGCACCTCGGCTTCAACCACATCTATCTCGAAGACCGCTTCGCGGGGCTCTTCAAGAAAGGCGCCGCCGACGGCCGCTCGTTCTCGCAACACCTGCATACCCGCCTGCAGAATGTGCTCGACCAGGTGAAGCCGGTCCTCGACGCGCTGGATCCGGAGATCAAGGCCGTCGGCATCGACCGCCAGTGGCTCTTCGAAAGACTCAGCAAGGAAGCGAAGGAACGCCTCGAGAAGTCCGTGCTATGCGGCGAAAAAGTAGCCCTGGGCTCGGCGCAGGCCGCCGATCCCGCGCAGGCCGCGGCGTACGGACGGTGACGGCATGACTTGCGGGACGCTCCACGAAGTCCTTCTTCGCGCCGCTTCCGCACACGCCTCGCGCGGCTTTAGCGTGTACGACGGCCGCGGCCGCAACATTGACCGGCGCACGTATCCCCAGATTCTCGAGCATGTCCGCGCCACGGCGGCGCGTTTGGCCGCCGCCGGCATCGAGCGCGGCGACCGGGTGCTGATCTGCCTGCCGACCTCCTGGAACTGGCTGGACCTCTGGCTGGTGGCGCTCTGGCGCGGCGCGCTGCCCGTGGCGCTCGCGCCGATGGGCAACATGGCCGCGTCCGAGAGCTACCTGCAAAAGGCCGAGGGCGTCGTTGAGCGGCTGGGCGCGAAGCGGCTCTTCGCGGAGACGGCGCTTCGGGAAGAAGCCTTAAAGCGTGGCGCGCGCGCCACGGCGGCGGCCCTCATGACGCCCGATGAGTTCGCGGCGGTCAAGCCGGGAGGCCCCATTGAACCTCCGCAAGCAGGGAGCACAGAGACGGCGTTCCTGCAACTCACGAGCGGTTCGACGGGCTTGCAGCGCGCGGTGATGATCTCGCATCGCGCGGCGATCCATAACCCGCTGGCCATCGACGAGGCCGTCCGCGCATCGCTAGGCAGACCCGCGCGGGACGCCATCGAAGGCGTCGTCTCCTGGCTGCCGCTGTATCACGACATGGGACTGGTGGGCGGCATGCTTTTTTCGCTGCTGCACGGCTACGAGTTCAATCTCATGCGGCCGGAGACGTTTCTCGGCCGGCCCAGACTCTGGCTGGAAGCCCTCAGCAAGCGCCGCGGCGTGCTTTCCGCCGCGCCAAACTTCGCCTACCAAGCCTGCGTGGAACGTCTCGATCCGGCCGATCTGGAGGGCGTGGATCTGTCCAACTGGAAAGGGGCGATGACCGGTGCGGAGATGATCCGCCCCGAAACGTGCGCGGCCTTTTCGGAAAAGTTCGCGCGCCGCGGCTTTGACGGGAAGGCCTTCCGGCCATGTTACGGTCTGGCGGAAGGAACCTTGGCCGTCACGGTGGACCTCAAAGGGCAAGGCATACGCACCCAACCCCTGCCCAAAGGCGCGGACGCGGGCTTGGGCCTGAACCGAACGGTGAGCACCGGCGCGCCCATCCTGGACACCGAAGTGCGAATCGCGGCGCCGGACGGTTCCATACTGCCGGAAGGCGCGATCGGCCAAGTGCGCATCAAGGGCCCGAGCGTCTTCAGCGGTTATTACCAGGACCCGCAAGCCACTGCCGAAGCGCTCCAGAACGGATGGCTCTGCACCGGCGATCTGGGCTTCCTTAAGGACGAGGAACTGTACATCACGGGCCGGACCAAAGACCTCCTCATCGTCCATGGCCACAATCTGATGCCGCACGAGTTGGAATGGTTCGCGGAATCGGCGACGGGCGGAGGCGGGACCTCGCGTGCCGCCGCGTTCAGCGTCGCCACGGGCGCCGAAGGCGAGCAGGCCATCCTGGTGGTGGAAGTCGAGGCCCGCAATCCCGGCGGCCTTCCGGCGCTCGAACACGAGATCCGCAGCCGGATCGGACGGACGCTGGGCCTCCCGCTGGCCGAGGTCGTCTTCGTGCGCCGCGGCGCGATTCCCAAGACCACCAGCGGAAAAGTTCAGCGCGCGGAGTTGCGCCAGCGCTACCTTGAAGGCAAGATCGAGCGGCTGGCTTAAGCGTTTTCAGACTGTAGTCCCGGAATTGCGCATTCAGGAGCCGTCCGACATGGAACGTGAAAAGATCGTCTTGGAAGTCATCGGTAAGGTGAGCAACCGGCAGCCGGACGTCGTCAAGCCCGAGCACGAGCTCGTCGCGGACCTGGGCATCGATTCGCCCAAGGGCCTGCAGCTTCTGGCGGAGCTCGAAGACCGCCTGAAGATCGAGATCAGCGACGAGGCCGCCGCGAAGATGAATACGGTCGCGGACGTGCTGGGCTTCGTCAAACAGGCGCCTTAGCGCCGCCGCCGCCGGTCCTTTTGCTTTCGGATCCGCGCGATCTCGCGCAGGCGTTCGCTGGTTTCGGGAGACTGGCGAATCTCGATCTCATCCACAAGTTCCCGCAGTGCCAAAAATCGGTTCAGCGAACGGGAGCGCTCGCGGGTCCACTTCACCGCGATACCCAGCGGCGCATAGCTCAAGTGCACGCCGCTCTCGGTCTTATTGACCTTCTGCCCGCCGGGGCCCGATGCCCGTACAAAATGTTCCTCGACTAAGCGCAAGTCGATGCCAAGCCGCGCGATACGCAGCTTGAGTGCCTCCAATTTAGCGGCGGTAACGGGAGCATCGGAGGGAAAGTTCATCGCGCGATTTCCTGAAACCAAAACTATCCGACGTCCGTCTAATAGGTTATGAAATTTACATCGATCCCCGGCTGAGTGGAGCGAACGTACATGATCCGAATCTCTGCGCTGCTGCTGACCGTCAACTTGGTCGCGACGCATCTCGCGGCCGAGGACGAGAAGTTCGTCGCGCATGAGTGGGGCGTGATGGTGCGCTCCACGGTGCTGGAAAAACCCGGCAGTGGAGAAGGCTTCCGCCATGTCGCCCGAGCGGGCGAAGAGGGCGAAAAGGGAAAGCAGCGCGGCGTTCTGGCCGCTCCGCAGGAACTGCTCGGGCAGTTGCCGCCGTTCGTGATCCGGCACGCCAGCGCCTACGCCCCGCGCTCTGAATCTCGCGCGTGGAACAAGCCCGTGATCCATCTTTACGGCAAAGAGGGCCTGCCCGTCGAGATCAAGATCCTGACGCCGCATGGCCGGCCGCTCGCCTATTGGCCCAAGCCGAAACTGCTTGAAGAGACCTTCTGGTTCATGGGCAGCGGGACCACCGATGCCGTTGGCATGCAGTGGAGCGGAGCCTTAACCAAGCAACCCAAGAACCACCTCGCCGAGGCGAAGGCCGGCCACTGGTGGCAAAACGCGCGTGAGGTGCCCGGCATGTATTTGAACATGGATGGTAGCAGCGAACGGTTCGTCTTCTACGAGGCCACCGCGTACCAGGAGCCGGTCGTTACGGGCGCCGTGATCGCGGATGCCGTCGAGATCAAAAACGCGTACGCCGCACCTTCCGGGCCGGTGTTGGTCATCGTGAACACCGGAACCAAGCGCGGCTGGGCCAAGATCGAGGACGTGCCCGCGAAAGGTTCCGTCAAGGTGTCGAAGGAGGACCTCTTCAAAGCAGACGCCGGTGAAGCGAAACTGCTGGAAGCTTGCCGCGCGCAGTTGGAAGCCTTGGGGATGACCAAGGAAGAGGCTCGCGCGATCGTCGAGATCTGGAAGCCCGATCTGCTCGACTCGAAGGGTTTCCTGCTGGTCTCGAAGATGCCAGGGCCGCTCTTCGACGGGATGTTCCCATTGGAGATCGCGCCCAAGCCCGATGCGCTGGTGCGCGCGGGAGTCGTATTCGATTCGCTCCCCGGCGAGGCCGCGCGCATCGGCTGGATGCCGGAGCTGCAAAAAGAGATGGAGGCGTGGGGCAAGGACCTGGCCAGCGAGGAATTCGAGGTCCGCGAGAAGGCGACGCAGGCGTTCCGCAAGACCGGCGACCTGGCTCAGCCCGTGCTGGAAAAACTTGCACAAGCGGAAGACTTGAACATCAGCGGCGTCGCGAAGCGTCTGCTGGAAGGACTCAAACCGGCGCCCGTGAATGCGCTGCCTACCCACTTCGGCCGCGGCTCCGAATCCAAGCTCATCAAAGATGGTGCTCGCTAAGCGCGGAGACGCTCAGCTCTTTTCCTTGGGAGGCAACGGTGCACCGGGTGCTTGGGGACCCGGGAATTGCGATCCCGCGGCGTCTCCCGCGGCCGGAGCCGCCGCCTTCAAGAACTTGCCGCGCGCCAGGAGCGGGCCCAATTGCTGGGCGCTTTCCGCGGACAGCAGCATGTGTCCCGTCAATTCCTTCTCCTTCGTCTCCGTCTTTCCGTCTTTGTCCTTCCCTTCGGTGACCTCGAATAATTTATACGTACCCATGTTGCCGCACTTCTCGCAGAGCTGGTGGTCCAGCCGGAAGTAGGACGCCGCGCCGGGCTTGGGCGGCGGCAACTCGTTCATGGCGGCCAGGTCGCCCGCCTGCAGCCGGGGCAGCAGCGTGAGGTCTTTCTTGCCGTCGGCGCGCGCTACATCTTTTTTCAGCGCACACCAGCCGGCGCACGTCTCGCAGAACACTTTCTCTTCGATGGTCGTGTAAGCGTAAAAGCCCGAAGCGCCCACAATAATCGCGGCCTCGGCGCACCAGATCGCCCAGAGCAACACCCCGGAAGGCGTCGCGCCGAAGAGGGTAAACCAGCCGTTCGGCGCCAACGTATTGGCGACAAAATTCCAATCCTGAAGCGGATTGATCAGGCAATCCACCAAGGTTGGTCCCTGTACGCCGCCGTACCGCTGGATCAGCGCAAAGATGAACACCGCCCATCCGAAGTACAAACCCGCCGCGCCGCAAACCGCGCCCATGAGCGCCGCGAAGGCGGGGTTGCGGCATTTCGCGAAGACCGCGGTATGGGCGACCGCAATGCCAATCAGGAGTCCGAAGAAAAAGGTGGCGAGCACCTCGATGTAAATCAGCGGGTTGTAGACGTTGATGAAGCCATACGCGATGCCCAACACCAGCGCGGAAACGAGCCCCGCGACCGGCACGAGCACGAGCGCCGTGCCCAGCTTGCCCGACGGTTTATAGACGGCCGTTGCCAATTCCATAACGCACTCCTCCTTTGCCACCGCGTCATCGGCCTTGTCCGAGAGATTCATGAGGCATCGGTTCTCACCGCAAATAGAAAAAGGAGCAAGAAAATTTAGCCGGGCGCCATAACGCACCAAGCGTATGTTTACACCGGTTTCGGGTTGCGTTCCTGGAAGCCGTGCTGGTGCCAGTAGGGATAGGGCGCTTTGATCTCGCTGGCCGCATCGAGCTTGGCGACCTGTTCTTTCGTCAGGTTCCAGCCGACCGCGCCCAGGTTTTGGCGCAGTTGTTCTTCGTTGCGCGCGCCGATCACCAGCGTCGCGACCGTCGGCCGCTGCAGCAGCCAGTTGAGCGCGATCTGTGGGACGGTCTTGCCGGTCTCCTTGGCCACCGCATCGAGCGCGTCGACCACTTTGTAGACGTACTCATCGGCCACCTGCGGGCCAACAGCGGCGACGAGTTTACTCTGCAAGCGGCTGTCCTTCGGCAGCGGTTGCCCGCGGCGGATCTTGCCGGTCAGCCGGCCCCAGCCGAGCGGGCTCCAAACGACCGCGCCAACTCTCTGATCCAAGCCCAGCGGCATCAGTTCCCATTCGTAGTCGCGGCCGATCAGCGAATAGTACGTTTGGTTCGCGACGTAGCGCGCGAGGCCGTTCTTTTCGGAGAGCGCGAGCGACTTCATCAGGTGCCAGCCGGAAAAGTTCGAGCAGCCGATGTAGCGTATCTTGCCGGCGCGCACGAGATCGTCGAGCGTCCCGAGTGCTTCTTCGATAGGCGTGACCGAGTCGAAACCGTGAAGCTGGTACAGATCGATGTAATCGGTGCCCAGGCGCTTCAGGCTGCCTTCCACCGCGCGCAGCAGATGAAAGCGTGAAGAACCGACATCGTTGGGCCCAGCTCCTGCGCGAAAAGTTCCCTTGGTCGAGATCAGTACTTGGTCGCGCCGGCCCTTGAGCGCCTGCCCGAGAATCTCTTCCGCCGCGCCGCTGGAATAGACGTCCGCCGAATCGAACATCGTCAACCCGGCTTCGAGACAGACATCCACGATCCGCGTGGCCTCGGCAACGTCGCTCGCCCCCCACGCCTTAAAGAACTCGCCCTTGCCGCCGAACGTACCGGTGCCGAAGGTCAGCACCGGAACTTTTAAGCCGCTGCCGCCGAGTGGCCGGTATTCCATCGTGGCTGTCCTTTCATAAGATTCGGACGCGCTAATACGACTTCGCCATCACCACGCGCTGCGTGCTGGGCTTGCCGGTGTAGATGCACTTGCCCTCGCCGCGGGCGGCTTCGGGGATCTGGCTGGCGAGCGGGATGCAGCGGACGCTGGTCTCGTACTTCTTGGCCATCGCGTCCTCGTCTTCGGCCGAACCGGCCCAGTGCACCCAGGCGAATCCGCCGCCTTCGTCCTTGAAGAAGCGCTCGAAATCGGCCAGTTGGTCGATCGTGCGCGTGCGCCGGACGCGCGCGGCCTTGGCGCGCTCGTAAAGCTGCCGCTGCATCTCGTCGAGCAGCGCCTTCATGCCGCTCAGGGCCTCGCCGCGCGGCACGAACGCCTTCTTGCGCTTGCGCAGGTCCTGCTCGCTCTCGCCTTCCTGCTCGGCCACGTAGCGCCGCACCAGGCACAGGCTGCCCTTCTCGATGTCCTTGGGTCCGATCTCGATGCGCACCGGCACGCCCTTCATCTCCCACTCGAAGTACTTCGCGCCGGGGTGCATGCCCTCGCGCGCGTCGAGCTTCACGCTCAGGCCCTGGCCTTTCAGTTCGTTAAAGACAGCCTCGGCCTCCTGCAGCACTTTGGCCTTCTCGTCGTCGCTTTTGTAGATGGGCACGATGGCAATCTGGATCGGCGCAAGCTTGGGAGGTAGCACCAGGCCCGCGTCGTCGCTGTGGGTCATGATGAGCGCGCCGATCAGCCGCGTGCTCACGCCCCAACTGGTCGCGTAGGGGAATTCCAGCTTGCCGTCCTTGTTAAGGAACTTCACGTCGGACGACTTGGCGAAGTTCTGGCCGAGATAGTGGCTCGTGCCGGCCTGGAGCGCTTTTCCATCCTGCATCATCGCCTCGATGCAGAGGCTCTCCAGCGCGCCGGGAAAGCGTTCGCCGGGGCTCTTCGCGCCCTGGACCACGGGCACGGCCATGACGTTCTCGGCGAAGTCCGCATAGACGCCGAGCATGCGATGCGTCTCTTCGATGGCCTCGGCTTCGGTCGCGTGCGCCGTGTGGCCTTCCTGCCAGAGGAACTCCGTGGTGCGCAGGAAGAGGCGCGTGCGCATCTCCCAGCGGCAGACGTTGGCCCACTGGTTGATCAGGATCGGCAGGTCGCGGTAGCTTTGGATCCAGTTCTTGTACTGCGCCCAGATCACCGTTTCGCTGGTGGGCCGGACAATCAACGGCTCTTCGAGTTTCGATTCGGGATCGACCTGCACCACGCCGTCGATGGTCTTGAGGCGGTGGTGCGTGACGACCGCGCATTCTTTGGCAAAGCCCGCGGCATGCTGTTCTTCTTTCGCCAGGTAGCTGAGCGGGATAAAGAGCGGGAAGTACGCGTTGACGTGGCCCGTGGCCTTGAAGCGGTCGTCGAGCTCGCGCTGCATGCGCTCCCAGATCGCGTAGCCATGCGGGCGGATGACCATGCAGCCGCGCACGCCGCTGTGCTCGGCCAACTCGGCTTGCTTGACGACGTCCAGGTACCACTGCGCGTAGTCCTTCGCGCGCGGAGTGATCGTCTCCTTGCCGGCGTCCTGAGACTTCTCCTGCGGTCCTTGCTGCTGCTTGGCCATCGCGTTCTCCGTGCATCGAAAAGCGTTAAAGACCGTACTGCTCAAGTGGTCGCATTCTGTTTCGAATCGGCCGTCCCGCCAGCGGAGATTCGCGCGAATGCGCGGTGCGACGCCTGCTCAAAAGCCTTTTCGAGAAAATGGCTTGTAGGAAGCGGTGTGATCAAAATGGAGCACGTCCCAAGGCGCAAAAATCACCCACTCCATACCCATTCTAACCCAAACGCACGGAACTAACTTGAGCGACACGAAAAGCTTATCGCGACAGCGTATGAATCCCGCGTGCTGGTACCGAATTTGAGGACATAAACAAAGGAGTGCCCTTATGGAAAAGCAAGGAATTCTTATGCACAAGCCGCCTCGGGTTGTCCGGCGATCGGGTCCGAAAACACCGCCGTGTGTGATGCTCGTGGAAGACGACCCGGACATCGGGTTCCTCCTCAAGCGCTGGCTCGAGAACATGGGCTTCCACAGCCTGTTGGCCACTTCTACCAAGGAAGCCTTGGAGCTTGTGCAAGACGTCTCGTACATCGAGTCCAAGCTCGACGGGCTGCTGGTGGACTACCAGCTCCCCGATGCCACCGGCTGCCGTGTGATCCAGGAGTTCGTCAGTGAATTCCCCGGCGTACCCGTCGCCATGATGACAGCGTACGACGATATCACGCTTGAAGGCTGGGTCCGCTCGCGCCGCATTCAGCTCTTCCGAAAGCCGCTCGACATGACTCGCCTTGAAGCGTGGCTGCTCTCGCTTCCGCTTCCGGCTTAAGGCGCTGGCGCACGAAGTTCGAGCCCTGGCTGCGCGCTTCGTTATGTAGTCTATGCATCCAGCTAATAATTAGGTTTTGCTAAATAAGTATTCCCGCCCTATACAGGCTGGTGTAGCTGTCATTATTGCCGGGAACCGGGGGCCGCTATCGTGCTAATAAAATCGCTTAGCCATCTTTCCATCCGCGCCGTACTCCCGCTCTTTCTTTTAGTTGCATTGAAGGTCTCTTTCTCCGCCGAAGGCCCCGATCCCACCGCCTATCGCGCGGATGTCATGAAGAACGGGCACCTCAGATCCGACGAAGGCGAGGCGTTCTGCTGGCATGCCTCCTATTCGGCCGACGATTTCCTCACGGCGTACGAAGCTTACGGCGATCCCAAGTGGCTCGAAGAGGCCGCGGAATACTACGACTTCTACCTCACGAAGCTAAAGAAGGACCCGGACGGCTACGAAGGCTGGATCGGACCGACCATCACCAACACGCCCGAGATCCAGGAAGACGCGCTCGTGGGCGATGCCGTGCTCTGCCGGCACCTGGTTGGTTTCGCGGAGATCGTGCTCAAGGACGAGGCGCTTAAAAAACGCTTCGGCGAGAAGGCCCAGCATTACGTCGACCTTTGCACGCGCATGCTGTGGGAGAAGTGGAACAAGCGCGGCTGCTACTACGAAGACGCCGCCGGCTGGGGCAGCTATCGTACGCACGGCCGCTCGATCGACACTCAATCCGGCAAGTGGCTCGAACGGCCGGATACCATCCTGAGCCAGCCGTTGAACAAGAGCGCGGACGCTGCCATCGTGCTGCTGCGGCTCTGGCGCATCACGGGCAAACCCGAATACCGCGAACGCGTCGAGCGCATCTTTACCCGCGCGAAGCAGATTTTTCTTTACTATCCGGAAGACGACCGCGTCGTCTGGCACTACTGGACCCCGCACGCGCCGTTCGACATTGAAGGCAAGGCGCCCCGGCACTGGTGCGGCGTGCATCCGGAACGGCCGGGCTACCAATCCGCCGAGGTCTCGATGTTCGTGGAGGTCTACAACTCGGGGCTCGTCTTCGACAAGACCGACCTCGAGCGCATCATCCGCACCAACCACTTCATGGCTCAAGGCGACGGCAAGAAGCCCTGGCGTTCGGCGGACGGCTCGACGGCGGCCGGCCAGCTCTGGACTTCGCTGGCGCGCTTCGACGAGCCGATCCGGAAGCAGTACGAAGAGGGCTTGGCCAAGAAGTCGGATCCGACGACGCAGATCCATCTGGCGTACTTCAAGAACGTCACGAGCAAGCAGCTCAACTGGGACCGCCTGTACGTCAAAGATCCCACGCAGGTGAAAGTGGCGACGCCGGCTTTGCAGCCCGGAAAGTTCATCACCTTGGCGCTGCCAATCCCCGACGTGGTGGAGACCGCGGGCAACATCAAGACGAAGCTGGTAACGCAGACGCACGCGGCGGGCACGCTCAAGCTCGAACTGCTGGATGCGGCGGGCAAAGAAGTGCTCGGAACCATCGCCACGCTCGAAGTGCCCAAGGAGTCCGAATACAACGCGCCGCGCTGGGACGGCACGAATCCGAAGACGGGCAAGAAGGACGACGGCGAGTACCGCATCCGCTGGACGCTCAACGGCGAGAGCCGCATGGAACCCGTCTGGGTCAAGCCGGGGACCAAGCGCGAAGCCACGGGGCCGGCCACACTGGCGGCAGGCGAGACCCTGAAGGCGGACTTCGAGGTGGAGCCCGACGCGCGCTGGCATATCGAGGGAGCCACGCTCAGCGAAGAGCAGGCGCACGGCGGCAAAAAGTGTCTGAAGCTGATCGAAGGCCAAGGCGCGGTGATGACGTTTGGTGAAGACGACGACCTGCCGGTCAAGGTAACGCTGTGGGTCTACGACAACGGGAAGAAGCTGGGCAAGGCGACGACGACCGGCGCGGCATGGGGCGTCAAGACCGCTAGCGGCGACAAGTTCGCGCTGCGCACCTGCTGGCGCACCTATCTGGGCGGCGACGCCGAGTACGCCTGGTTCAACACCGGCGAGAACCAGTGGCACGATCCGCACCCGTCCAAGATCTCGCGCAAAGAAGGCTGGACCGAATGGGTCTTCGACTTCTCCGACCCGGCGGCGCCCAAGATCGCCGCGGGCGGAAAGCCGGTGGGCAACTTGGCCCCGAAGTACGTGCCTAAAGGCGCGGTCGCGGTCTACCTGGGCGGCGGAGACAGCAGCACGGGGCCGGTCTACATCGACGATATCAGCGTCGAGTATCCGAAGAAGTAAACCGCGGTGCAGTTATCGTCCGCGCATCGCCGCGCGGTATTGCCGCGGCGACTGGCCCACGACGCGGCGGAAGACGCGGCTGAAGTGGTACGGGTCGGCGTAGCCTTCGGCCTCGGCGATCTCCAGAATCTTGCGGTCGGTCTCGGCCAGTGCCCGCGCCGCGCGCTCGATGCGGCGTTCTTCGAGATACTGCCGCGGCCCGCGGCCCATCGTTTTCAGGAAGGCCTCGCGAAACGCCGTCAGGCCCATGCCTGCTTTCTCGGCCAAGGCATCCACGGAAGGCCGTTCGTCCAAACCGCTCTCGCCCGGCAGGTCGAGTTTTCGAACCAAAGCCATGATGCGCTCGTCGGTCTGCGTCTCCTGCCCCACCCCGGCTTGCGCGGCATCTTCAGCAAGCGTGCGCAAAGCCCAACCGACGATCTCCGCAGTTCGAAGCATGGCATGCAGGGACCGGGTCGCGCGCCGGCTGTAGAGTTCCACCAGCGGCGCGAGGCGTTCGCGCCAGAGCCCCGGAGCGCGCAGCTTCGTCACCAGCGGGAGGACCAACGGCGGCGCGTCCGGCTCGGCGAGAGGCTCGTCCAGGACGAACAGCGGCACGAACGGTAACGGCTTGCGTGCGACGACCTCCCCCGTGTGCCGGATGTTGCGCATGGCCGGCATCTCGGGCTGCGCGTGCAGGTCGAAGTGCACCGCCAGATGCCCGCCCGGCTCGTTCGCCCAGCCATGCAGGAAGTTGGGCGGGATAAACGCGAGTTCGCCCGGTCCGATATCCACGCTGCCGCCGTCGTGCCCCGACCAGATCCAGCACGAGTCCTCCAGTTGCAGCACGAGTTCGAAGTCATCGATCATTCGCAAATGAGCGGCGTGCGTTGCGTGGTCCTTGCGCGTGGAAGTGGTATGCGCCAGGCGCAGCCAGGGCGTCAGCGGGCGCATGGGTAAGGAAACTGTCCGTGGTTTGGGCAAGCTTGTCATCGCTGTAACTCGTGCAGGCCATGCATCTAGCGTGCTCTATAACTGTAAGATTCTCCGGTGAAAAATCCATCTTTTTTTGTTCCTCAATCCATGTCCCGCGTACCCATTACATCGTATTTTACATCCAACCGAGATGGAAAGCGTCCCCTTTTGACCGTCGAAATATACAGGAGATTGCAACGATGCTCACGCCCGCGCAGGTCGCCCAGTTCAAGGCCAACGGCTTCATCAAGTCGTCGAAGGTCCTTGGCGATGAGCAAGTGGATGTCCTCCGCGCGGAACTCGAACGCATCATGAAGGACAAGGACAATCCCAACGCCACGCAGCCCGTCTCGATCTCCAACTGGAACCCCAAGGCGCCTATCTGGCAGATCGTGAACATCTGGGAAGCCAGCACGCCTTTCCGCGAAGTGATGTCGCATCCGACGATCGTCGAAGAGGTCGCGCAGGTGACCGGCGCCAAGGAACTGCGCCTCTGGCACGACCAGATCCAGTACAAGCCCGCGAACGACGGCGGCATCAACGCCTGGCACCAGGACTGGCCGTACTGGCCGTCCATCGCGCCGCTCACGGAGCAGGTCTCGGCGTGGATCGCGCTCGACGACGTGGACCCGGAGAACGGCTGCATGAGCATGGTTCCCGGCAGCCATCTGTGGGGCAACTGCATCGACTTCCTGCACACGATCAAGGACTTCAACGCGATGCCCAAGGAGTACAACGGCCACAAGATCGAGGTCGTGATGGCGCCGGTGAAGAAGGGCGAGGTCCACTACCACCACGGCCTTACCTGGCATGGTTCGCACGCGAACAAGAGCGGCCGTCCGCGGCGCGCGATCGCCTACCACTACATGACCGAGAAGACTCGCTTCGTGGCGAGCGGCAACCACCTGATGAAGAAGCACGTGGAAGCGGACATCGCCGACGGCACGCAGCTCAAGGGCGAGCACTTTCCGCTGGTGTGGGACGGCAAGCGCGCGGTCGCCGCGCCGCCGGTCCGCGCCAAGGCCGCGGCGGTGTAATCCGGATTCACGTCCATCAACCGAAACGAGGAGACCGCTGAGATGCTGCTGACGAATGCCCAGATCGACGAGTTCCACCTGCGCGGGTTCGTGAAGTCGAACCGCCGCGTGCTGGATGACGCGCAAGTCGAACGCCTGCGCGACGAGATGCAGACGGTGATGGAAGGGCGCAGCAAGAACGCGCCGGTCCTCAACCGCAACCTGCTCGGCGGCGCTTCCGAGTACGGCCAGCAGGCAAATGCGGAGAAGAAGGTCGTCGTGCAGATCGTGAACATCTTCGAGGCGAGTGAGGCGTTCCTTGAACACGCCAAGACGCCCGAGATCACGTCCTCGGTCGCGCGGCTCTGCAACAACGCGGAGGTCGTCCGCATCTGGCACGACCAGATCCAGTTCAAGCCCCCCAAGGTCGGCGGGCAGACCGGCTGGCACCAGGACTTTCCCGCATGGCCGATCCTGCAGCCCGCGGACCTGATCAGCGCCTGGGTCGCGCTCGACGATGCCGAGATCGACAACGGCTGCATGTGGATGGTCCCCGGCAGCCACCGTTGGGGCAAGATTCCGCTCCAGGCGGGCCCGAATTTCGAGCCCGTCTTCGACGAAGCGCTGCTCCCAGAGGGTCTGACGCGCACCGATGTGAAAGCCGAGCCACTGATCGTCAAGAAGGGCGAGGTCGCCTTTCACCACTGCATGACCTGGCACGGTTCACCCGCGAACAAGAGCGACCGGCCGCGCCGCGCCATCGCCGTGCATTACATGCCCGGCTACACGATCTACGCGCCTACGCGTTCGCATCCGGTCGAGAAGCACGTCCGCGTCAAGCCCGGCGAAGTGCTCGCGGGCGAGAAGTTCCCGGTCGTCTACGAGCGCGCCCTTCAACCGGCGTAATTTCGATGGATCAATTCTGGAACGAAGGGCGGGCCGCGTGCCCGCCCTTTCTTATTGGCCGCGCTGCCGTAGACTGCGCGCATGTCACCCGAACATTACGTGCCGGACCGTGAGGAACGCAGCGAGGTCCTCGTGCACGCGGAAGGAGTCGCCCAAGCCGCGCAGGCGCCGCTCGAAGAACGACATGGCAAGAAGTGCGTGCGCATCGATCTCTCGAATGGCGTGGTTGCCATCGAACTGCCGCTCCCGCGCGCCGATTTTCGCGCTATCGATCTCTTTGCCGTCGAGGTCGCCACGGAATCCGACGCGCATGTCGAGCCGAGCTTGCACATCACGATGGGCTCGCGGACCGAAGGCCTGCCCGTCAACGATTACCTAAACAGCGGCCGCGCCGAAGACGTCTGCAGCGAACCCTGGCGCGAAGTCCACTTCCCCTACGAGAATTTTCTGATCTACGGCATCCCGCCGGGCGTAACCAACGTTACCAAGGCAAACTTGCGCTTGGCCGGTACTGGCACGGTCTGGATCGGCGCGGTCTCCGGCGTGAAGCGCATCCGCGCGGAAGGCCCGCGTCTAACCGATGCCGGTTTGCTCGCAGAGCTCAATCTCGAGCGGCCCGAACTCGCCAAGGTCAAGAGCCTCGCCGCGGCGGGGCGTGTGGCGGAGGCGCTCGCCGCCTTCCTCGAACACATTAAAGGCCGGACCGCGCCCAAGCACATCTATGGCATCCGTACGGATGCCGAGCCGAATATCGAAGCCGCGGACGCCATCTGTTCGAATCGCGTGCTGGGTTACGACGTCGGCACGCCCGTAAACTGGCGCGCAAACCCGAACGGTTACCTGGAGTGGATGCACGCCTTCAACCGCACCTTTCATTTCCTGGTGCTGCTGCGCGCCTACCAGAAGACTGGCGCCGCGAAGTACGCGCGCAAGCTCGACGAACAGTTCGCCGGTTGGATCGCCGCCAATCCCGAGCCCATCGCGCACAACGGCGGCGGCGATCCGGCTTGGGAGACGCTCTCGACTGCCTGCCGAATCTACGGCTCGTGGCTGGAGTGCTTCTTCTCTCTGCTGAGCGATCCGAATTTCACTGACGCTACGCGTCTGAAGATTCTCAAGAGCCTGCACGGCCATGCCGAGCACCTCTACACGTACAAAGGCTACGCCAACAACTGGCTGATCGTCGAATCGCGCGCGATGGCGGTGATTGGCATGCTCTTTCCCGAGTTCAAGCGCGCGGACGCGTGGGTGGCCGAGGGCCTGGGCCGCCTAGAATCCGAACTGACTCGTCAGATCTTCCCCGACGGCGCAGACTGGGAGTTTGCGCCCGGCTATCACATGATGGCGGCGCGCGGCTTTCTCGACGTGTATGAGATCGCGAAGCTGAACGGGCGCCCGCTGCCGGCCGCATTTGAAGACCGCCTGCCGAAGGCCTTCGATTACATCGCGGGCATGGCGCGGCCGGACGGATCTTTGCCCGCCGTAAACGACCATACCGATTGGCGTTCTTCAAACGGCCGCGACTTTCTCGCGCTGGGCGCGCGGCTTTATGCCCGGCCCGAGCTGCTCGCGTCGCCTGAAGGCCCTTTCGCAGGCCGCTCGCGGAGCTTTCCCGATGGTGGTTTTCAGGTGCTCGCGTCGGGCACGGGCCCCGAGGCGCGCTGGATGCTCTTCGACGCGGGTCCGTTTGGGGCCAGCCACCAGCATGAAGACGCGCTGAACATCGAGCTCTTCGCGATGGGCGTGCCGTTCCTCGTCGATCCGGGCATCTCGAGCTACCTGAACGACGCCTGGACCGCCTACTACCGGACCACGCGCGCCCATTCGACCGTACTCGTCAACGGTGCGGGCCAGAACCGCGTCGCCGTCGCGCGGCATCATCACTGCGAGAGCGCCCGCGGCAAGCAACGTGCATGCTTCGGGCCGGTCTTCGATTTCGCGCGCGCCGAGTACCGCGATGGCTATATGGACCAGCCCGCCGGCATCGTTCACACGCGCACGCTGCTGTTCATTCGCGGGGCGTATTGGATCGTCTTCGATGAAGTGACGGGCGACGGCGCCGAGCGCATCGACGCGCTCTTTCACTTTGCGCCCATGCGTGTGGAGATCGAGAGCAAGACGCGGCGCGTGCTGACGCGCAGGCTGCGCGGCGCAAACTTGGAGATTGTGCCGCTCGAACCTCGCCAGGGCCTGAAACTCGATCTGATATGCGGCGACATCGATACGGTTCAGGGTTGGGTCAGCGAAAACTCTGCCGATCTGCCCGCCCCCGTGGCCGCTTACAGCGTGCGCGGCAAGAGCCCGCTCCGGTTCGCGGCGGCGCTCGTGCCCTTTGCCAGCGGGGTAAATGCCGGCCTGCAGGCGGCGCGCCTGCCGAAACTTCCGCCGGAGATCTGGGGCATTAAACTGAACCACGCGAGCGGCGGATCCGACCGCATCCTGATCCGCCTCGTTCCGGAGGCGCGCATCCCGCGCACCGGCACGCCGCTCGATGCCGATGTCCTGGTCGAGCGGCTCGATGCGCGCGGCCGGCGCGTGAGCAGCGCCTGGATTCGCGGCGCTGAAATGACGGTGGAGGCTTAAACGGAAACGCGGGCCCGCAGGCCCGCGCTTGCCGCACAGAATTTCTCTTTAGAAGCTATTTCTTCAGCGCGATCAGGAATTCTCCGATCTTCCGGCGCCACGCCTCGCAGAGTGCGGCGGCGGGCGTGTCGAGTCCCGCGCCCACCAGCGCGCCGGCGTCCGGCGAGGCCATGCCCTTGATGCCAGGGTATTCGGGGATTGATTTCTTGAGCGCATCCAGGAAGGCCTGCGCATCGGCCACTGTCTTTGCTTTCGCGGCGTCGTTCTTCGCGCCTTCGAGCGCCTGCTCGAGGTTGTAGAGGTACGTGTAGTCCGTGATCCCTTGTGCGATGTTCAAGTACGCGGACTTGAAGAGGAACCCGCCGGGATACTCGCCGTAGGGCGCGCGCATGGCCAACTCCGCGCAACCCGTGAAGCTTGTATACGGTTCATCTTCAGCCGGATAGCCGTCGGCCGAGCCGCCGCCGTCCGAAGACCAGTGCCATTCCCAGCGCCCGGCGACGCCCATGCGCCAGGCGTAGAAGCCCCACGAGAGCCGGTCCTTGCCCGTGTTGTAGAACCAGAGGAGTTTTCCCGGCGCCGCCTTGGTCTTCTCGATCATCTTCTTCGAACCGGCAAACGCGTGCACCGAGACGATGTCGTGGTGGTCCACCAGCGTGGTGTAATCCTTCCCGCCCTGCGAATCGCCCATCGGAGTCACAAAGGTCTTCAGACCCGCGGCCTCGTGAATCCAGTCGGAGTAGGTGTTGGTCTGTTCCGCGTTCCGGTTCCAGGGATTGGGAACCTCGCGCGGTTCGTCGACGGTCTCCACGGCCACCGGGAGGCCCATTTTATCGATGAAGGCCTTGTATTGCTTGATTGCGTCCTGGTAGAGCCCCTTGAGCTCCGGTTTGCCGAACTCGCTGCCGGGATTGTGGTCGACCTCCGCCCCCATGCCCAGAAACGTTCGCGCGATCTTGCGTGCAAAACCAAGCGTACCGCCCATCTGCATCTGTTCGGGCCGCCGGCCCATGCCCGCTTCCTTAGCGAGTTCAAACATGAACGGATCGAACTTTACGTCCGCCTTTCCACCGTTAATGGCTGTAACGTCACCTGAGCCGACGCATACTCCGGTGAATCCCACCTCGCGCATGAAGGCGAGCTGTTCTTTGATGAGCTTGCGGCGGTCGAAGCTGGCCGGGAATCCCCATGGCCCGTAGTACATCCCGTAGCTGACGGGGATGTTGTCGTCGAGCTTGAACGGGTAGATCTCGAGTTCGATCGGCAGGGCCTTCGAGCCGCCCTTATCCGCTTTGAACGTGAGCGTGCCCTTGTAGGAGCCGGGTTTTGCGTCGCCGGGGATCTCCATCCACAACCAGTACGCCCATGTGATGCCCGGCTCGAAACGGATCTTGGTCCACGGCAGCACGGCCAGTTCGTCCACGCCGGTGCCCGCGACGCGGTAATTCTCATAGTAGCGGCGGATGCTGGACGCAGGGATCGTGCCGGGGCCCGAGAGGTCGCTGAGTTCGATGTCGCCGGTCCCGAGGTCGTCGAACGCCGTCACGCACACGCGCGTCACCAGCCGCTGGCCCTGGGCTGCTTTTAGATCCAGCGCCTTGGCTTTTCGTTCGGCCTCGGAGGGCGCAACCCACGGGAGGATATGCTTTGTGTTGTCAGGCACCCAGAGCGCGAACGAACCATCGCCTTCGGCTTTCTTGGGCGCATCGTGCGGGTCGAAGTAAAGCGGGTTGTAGAAGACTTTGATGCGCTGCGCATGGATCTCGTCGCATGCCTTCTTGAATGCTTCTTCGTCCTTTGCCGGCGCTACCACGAGCGCCGACAGGCGATGATTGCTGATTTTGACCGTCAGTTTGCCATTCGTGGCTTTGGCCTTGACCGTCTGTTCCGGCGCAACCGGCAGCACGTAATCCAGCCACAGGGCGTTGGGACGCTGCGAATACTGCGTGCGCAGATGGCGGAAGAGGCCCTTCTCTCCGAAGAATTCCTTGTCGGTCCACTTTTCATCGCACAAGGTCTGGTCGCCCACGATGAGTTGGTAAGGAAGCTGCCAGGTCTTCTCGTTAATGACCTTGCCCGCGCTGATCCAGACGCAGTACTCGCCGTCAGGCACGTCTACATCGAACTGGAACGGCCCCGCGTCGCTCTCCAGGCCGTCGCCGGTGAGCGGGTCTGGCCAGGCTTTTCCGGCTTCGTGAACGCCCTGGCCCGAGACGCCGGGACCGTTCGCTTCAATGTTGGTGAATCCCGCCACTGCGGAGCCCTTGAGCCCGAAGTCGAACGCCTTGGCGCCTTCCGGAATCTTGACGTCCACTTTGGCCACCACGGCGTCTTCCTGCATCAGGCGCAATTTGTCGACCCAGATGACCGTGTTGCCGCCCGCCTTGAAAGGAGGGAAGAAGATCTTGATGAGCTTCAGGTCGTTCAGATTGATCTTGTCCTGCGGCTTCAATTCTTCCCACGAGAGGCCGTCCTTCTTCCCGTTGCGGCCCGAGCGATTGATGCGCCAGATCATGGTGTTCTTGCCGACATGGGTCTGCGACTCTTCATACGTACAGCGCGTGGGATAATTCTTGGAAGCACTGTCCCAGAGTTCGAAGACGAGCGGCATCTTCTCGTCGCGCTCCGTGTAAACATCCATGGCGAAGTAGTCGAAGTTGCCCCACTCCTTCAGCTTGTCGCCCTTGAGCATAAGTACCGCGTAGTCTCCTCCGGCCTTTCCGACCACGCGCAGGCAGTTCTTGCCGCTCGTCACGCCGTTGTCCTGGACGACATCGAGCGACACGCCCTCACTGGCCGCCTTCAACTCCTCCACTTCCGCGCCGTCCTCGAAATCGTAGAGCACCCGCACTTCACGCCGCTCTGCGGCATAAATACCGGCCGACAGAAACAGGCCCGTCATCATGCATGCCTGCAACACGAAAGCCGCCCGGGTCCGAATCATTCTCATCTCTCCTCGGTGGTTCCTCGAATGCGCCTGTGCGCTAAGCTCCATTACACCACGTAGACGGCTATGCGAAGCGATTATTTGAATTGGCGGAAGCATTCGGCCGCTATGCGCCGCCCGCCGCTGTGCGCCGCTTTATTGATGTATAGGAGACCGGCCGGCATTTTCAGGCATGGGCCAGAAAAGCCTTCCCGAGGATCATGCCTTTTCGTTGTGAAAACTCTCGTACTCCTGTGCCAGGCAGATCTCCGCGCGATCGTGCCGGTCGTTGTCCTTGAACCCGCCGATGTCGAAGCCGTGGATGCGCGGGCCCTGGGCCTCGTCGATCACGATCAGGACTTCATGCTTCTCGGGATCGAATTCGATCTCCTCAAAACGCAGCTCTTCCGGATTTGAAACGGCCCGTGTCGAGGATTTCTTGCCGGTCTTGATGCGCCCCGATACGCGCAGGAGCTTAATGACGTACCGTTCGCCCTCGCTGCCTCTCTTGGCGTCCACATCGAAGACGATGAGCGGTTCGTGCGACTCGCGCTCGCGCACGATCGAACCCAGGCTCATGAAGAAGTTTTTGAGCGCCAGATCCTTGAACTGGCGGCGCTCTTCGCCGTCGGCCGGACGGTAGCGCTTGGAGATGTTGTCCAGCGCCTGGCGGCTGATCTGAACGGGGAAAGTCAGACGGCGGCCTTTGGACACCGGATTTACGCCTTCGGCCAGTCCGAGGCCGCGCTCCATCTCGTCCTTGTCGAGACCCAGGATTTCGGAAGCAAAGGAGGAGAGTCCTTCAGAAGTCACCGTCTTGGGCATGCCGGGAGAACTCTCGGCCTTGTTCCGGCCTCCTTTTGCAGCCTTGCGCATGCCGGATTTCGTGGGTCCATCGATGACAATGGGCTCGGCGTATTTCGAGACCGCTGAGGGATTGACGCCTGAACGAGCCGAAGGGTTCAGCCCAGAGCGCGTGGCGATTTTATACCCCGGCTTGTCGGGCGGCGGCGGCGTATCCAGGTCCGCCTCGGTGGCTTCCACGGCCTCTTCGGCGTCGCCTTCGAGCGTCGCGTCCTCGATCATTTTGAGCGTCGTCATGCGCTCGGAATCGAGTTTGAGCCTTCTTTTTTCGGTCAATTCGATGACGCCCCCATCGTCGGCCGGAACAGGTTTTCCTTGAGCGAACCGCTCGGGTTCAAAGCCGATCTCGTATCCCTGCGCGACCGGGGACGGCCGGAAGGTACCGAACCCCTTGATGACCACCGTTTCGTTGCGCTCGATCGAAGCGCGAATCAGGTTGAACAGTTCGCCAACCACCGCGCCGCAGATCGAGCCCGCGATGCCGGTGCATTTCGAGAGGTGCTGGGCCAGTTCAACCTGATTCATCGGAATTTTCCCTCGGCTGCCGTTTGTTCGGATGCGGAAATTGAAAGCCTTGTCCGCCGCTTCCCCCGTTAGATGGCATAGGCGCTCCGGCTCCGATGTCAACGCCGGGCTTGCGGGAAATGGAGCTTACGGCGCATGGAATTGCACGGGTGCGTCATTCGAAGTTGGCGCACCTCGCGTCCACCGGTAGGCTTTCCACCATGGCGCGCCTGCTGCTTACCGAGAAGCAGTATGAAGTTCTCGAGGTCCTCGTCCGCGAAGGCGGCATGCGCTTCGCCTTTCTCTTCGACCGTATCCATTCGCTTTATGGAACGCCGGCTGCCGAAGTTCTGAAGGCCGCGCAAGACCTCTACGATTTATCGTTCGTGGACGTCCGCCGCGCCGGCCTGGGCGAGCTGCCCGCCGGCGGCGACACGGCCGGCCAGGGCGAATTCGTGGACAACCTGGACCCGGCGGAGTTTCGCAAGGCTTACCGCCATCTCGATGCGTTCAATGCCGGATCGTTCCAGGCGGATACGCGCGGGATCTCCGATCCGTTCTACTTCTCGGTCTCCTCGCTGGGCCTGGCAGAACATCTGAAGCCGGAATACGCGGAGCGCGCCGCGGCTCGGCGGCCCCAAAACCGTTCCGCTGGAATCGCCTCCGGCGACGGCCTTCCGCCACCGGAAGCGCTCCCCACCCCGCCGCTCGACTAGCGGAAGCAAAGGAGCTTCGATGGCCCGCCGAGCCTCTGCCAGCGATCCCGGTCTCGCGGTGCGCGATCTCTGCGCGCACGTCTTCCAGCAACCCGAGCGTCTGGTTCAGGCCACGCGGCTGCGGGTCGAAGGGAACTTCAAGCTCGAACCGCACGCGCATCGGGACCTGCTCCAGATGGATTTTGCGGCCGGGTGCGGCGGATTCTGGTATCGCGAAGGCGCGCGGCTCCATCCTAAGGGTCCCACTGCGGCAGTCTTTTATCCGGGCCAGGAGCACGGCTATGCATTCCAGGCGCTCCATGCAGGAGCCACGATCTTCAGTTTTAAGCTCCGCGTCGAGCGCCGTTGGCCGGCCATCAGGCAGCGTGTCTTCCCTTCTGAGACGCTGGGCGTCGCGGGCGAGGAGCCGCTGATGCGCGCGCTCGCGCGCATCGCCCGCCTCGCGGTGGCACCCGGGCCCCAGCGGCCTCTTTTGGCTTCTTCCGTCGCCGAAGCCTTGTGCCTCTGGCCGGACGGAACGGCCCGGCGGAACCGCGAAGGCGCAAGCGCGCCTGAAGGCGGCCTGGATGCGCGCCTGGAAGCCGCGGCGGCGCTCATCAACGAACGGCTCGCGCGCCCGCCCAGTCTGGAAGAGCTCGCGCACGCCGCGCATCTCTCGCCCCGGCATCTCGCGCGCGTCTTCCTGGCCGTTCAAGGCTGCACGCCGCATGAGTACGCCACCGCGCGCCGGCTGGTGCGCGCCCGCGAACTGCTCGTTCAAGGCAGCCTGAACGTCACGAAAGTCGCGGAGGCCTTGGGCTTTCCGGAGATACACACCTTCTCCCGCTGGTTTCGCCGGGAAGCAGGCGTGAGCCCGGCTGAGTACTGCGAGCGCGGCCGCTTGCTCTAAGTCTCCAAAGAATGTCCTTTTTTGATAAATCCTTCGTCTTAACTGCCCAAAGACACAGGCCGCCATTCAGGAGATAGTACGTCCTGAATGGACCAACGGTTCCCATACGGGACCAAGACCTTGGGAGGCGGCCCATGCGCGCGCAATTCGACCGGCAAGGCTACGTGATTCTGAAGAACTTCATCGACCCCCAGATTGTCCGGCGGATCCGGCAGGAAGCGGAAACGATCGCCGAGCGCCTGATCCGGAAGTTTCATGCCGAAGGCCAGCTCGCCTCGGCGTACGAGGGCGAACCCTTTGAGCGCCGCCTGATCCCGGTCTACAAGCAACTCGGTAAACAGGCGCCCGGGTTGTTCAACAAAGAACTGCATGTCGCGGGCTTCTACGATTTTTTCTTCAACACGCGCCTGCTGGATATCGCCGAGTCATTCCTAGGCCACGAAGTCCGCCTTTATCCCAATTACTATCTGCGGCCGAAGATGCCCGGGGACGATGCTTTCCGCGTGCTCTGGCACCAGGACGCCGCGTACACGGACAATTTCAAGGGCGGCGGAAATGTGGAGGTCTTGCGGACGGTAAACTGCTGGGCAAGCCTGGTCCCGGCGCGGCCCAAGAACGGTTGCATGCAGTTCATCCCCGGCACCCACAAACTCGGCCTGGTACCCTACACGCAACAGGCGCATTACCTGGAGATCGCTCGCGAACACCTTGAACCGCTCTTGTCCCAAGCCATCGATATTGAAACCGAGCCCGGCGACGTGGTGCTCTTCGACAACATGCTCTTTCATCAGGGCCTGCCCAACGCCACGGACACCATCCGCTGGAGCATCGACTGGCGCTATCAGGACGCGACGCAACCCACGCTGCGGCCATCCAGCGGGCATCTGGCGCGCAGCCGCGCCAACCCGGCCCTTGCCGTGAAATCGCCCGAAGAATGGATCGCGCTCGCTTGCGCGTAACCGTTGCGAAGACCACGAGGAACGTCACATGCTTACGGAAATCGATGCCGCATTCTTCAAAGACCAAGGCTACTTGAATCTCGGCCGGATCCTGGACGACGCGCGCCTGTCGGAACTGCGCGCCATCGCCGACGCGGAACTCGCCAAGCCGCAAGCGCGCAGCGCGACCAGTGGGACCTGCTCGAGACCACGCCCGGCGCCGGCCGCGCGGCGGTCTTCCGCCTCTCGCGCGTGATGGCGCGGCACCCCGCGTTTCAATCCGTGGCGCAGGACGAAAAGGTGGCTGAGGCTGTGCGCGCGCTTGTGGGTCCCGATGCGGAAGTCTGCGTGAACCGGCACAACATGATGGTTGTCAAGGCGCCGCGCGTCGGCCGGCAGATCGACTGGCACCAGGACGGCGTGAACTGGGGCCATGCGCGCATGGTCTCGTTTATGGTCTTCCTCGATGACGCAAGCGTCGAGAACGGCTGCCTGGAGATTGTGCCTGGCGCACACAAGTACGGGCTATTTCCCACGGTGCAGACGAGCGTGGGGGAAGGGATGAACGTCCAGGATCCGCTGCAGGCCGCGTTGCTCCGGCAGGCCGTGCCGCTTTGCGCGCAGGCCGGCGAAGGGCTTTTCTTCCACAGTTGCCTGCCGCACTTTTCGAAGGCGAACGGATCGGACCGCTACCGGCGCAACCTGACGTTCGCCTATGTCGCCGCAGCCGACAAAACCGCCGCCGCGGGCGGCATGGCGCCGCTCGAGTCGCTGCCTTTAACAATCGAAAGGACGGTCGGAATAAACTCTTGAAACAGGCGCAGGACGCAGGCGCCGGAAATGGCTAAGGCCGCCCGCCCGTGCCTTTGGCGGTTTTATCGACGGCCTCGATTTCCTGCTCCCAAGCCCGGATATGGTCCATCAGCATGCGGACCCGTTCGGGCGGCGGATCCTCGACGGTAATGGGCACAGGAATCCGGAACCCGATCGTCTTATCTTTGCGCAGAACGTGGTCGGCCGTTAGCGCAATCTTGGTATTTCCCGGGCGGTAACCGCCTTCCATCGCCTTCTTTTGCGCCAGATTATCGTGTAGAAAATCCAGGAAATACTTGGCCCCTTCCTTCTGGTTCTTTGTCACCCAGGGCACGTCGAGGATGTAATAAGGATTGTCGTTCCATATATTGATCTTGGGATATTCGACGTGAATTTCGCCCTGATTGGTCATGCCGATCATGTTGTCGATCACGCTGGCCTCATACGTTAGAATCACGTCGAACGAAGATGGCCCTTTCAAAGCCATATTCTTCGCACCATCGAACGCCTTGCCTCTCGCGACGAAGGCCGGCGTAAATACTTTGGCCCACTCGAGGAATTCCGGCGCGTTGAGTTCCTGGGCCGTCAGCGGGGCTTCTCTCTTGTAGAAGTGATGCGCCATCAGCAGGACCGAGGACTTGCCTATGGCGTTATGAATGGGATCGGCGATCCCGAACGAGAAAACGCCCCAATCCGGCCTGTTTGCGATGGTATTCCAGTCGGCCTTCTCCTTCATCGCCAGTTGAAGACTCGTGAAGTCGAGCGTCTTGTACTTTGCGATAAAGGCGTCGTAGCGATCCTTGAACATCACAAAGACCATCGGACTCAGGGCCAAGTCGTTTTCGCCCAGATCAAACGGATCTTTGTTGTACTTTTTCGTCCACTTTTCCTGAAAAATATCGGCGTCCAGGCTATTGGCCGGGGACCAGACCTGGAAGCGCTGGTCTTCCTTGGATAAGAGCGCTTCTACATCGCCCGCCGGCATGGCCGTCCCTTCGATCTCGTAATATTTATTATCAGGAAGCTGATTGAATTCATCCACGGCCCAGCGCATCCAGGCCTCTTTTTCGTAGCCGTACACGAAGCCGATTTTGGTGCGCGTCTCTGCGTGCGCGCCGCCACGCTCCTTGTCGTCGTGCTGGCCAGCCAGATGTGTGATCTCCCACACCGCCCCACCGATGATTAAGGCCAAGACCATCAGAATGGCCACCGTTCGCGGCCGCATATGCCCACTGGGCGGAGCGGGCGTAACCGGCAGCGGCGTAATGCCCGGAAGCGCGGGAGGAGGCGTAGCGCCGCTATCGGACGCTCTGGCCGCCAAGCCCACTTCGGAAGCCTTCTGCAAATCGCCGAGCGCCTGGATGGCCTTCAGTTGCGCGGGTTCGGCGGCGGCGGCGTTCTCGCGGCAGACCTTCAGCGCGTGAAAGAGCCCGTTGGCGCACGCATAGCGCTTCGTCGGATCTTTTTGAAGGCACGTATCGATCAATTCCGCTGTCACCTTCGAGATATCCTTGCGGAGTTCGCGGATCGGCTGATGCGGCTTCTGCAGCGTCGCAAAGACCGTCTCGTTCGTGGTCTCGCCTTTGAACGGTGAACTCCCGCCAAGGAGCGCGTAAAGGGTCGCGCCCATGGAAAAGACGTCCGCGGGCTTTCCAGCCTTGCGCGCGTTTAGGGCCTGCTCCGGCGCCATGTAACCCGGCGTGCCCATAGAGGCCTGTTGCCCGGTGAGCGTCGGGCCGCCCTGGCTGTCCTCCGCGCGGGCCAAGCCCAGGTCGGAGAGCTTGGAGGCGTTAAAGAGGTATTGATCCGTGCCCTTCACGCGCGGGATCATGATGTTATCGGGTTTGATATCGCGGTGCACGATGCCCTGCGCGTGCGCGGCCGCCAGGCCCGCCGTCGCGGCAATACAGATATCCAGCGCGGTGGCCTCGTCCAAAACCTGCTGCTGCAAGCTGCGGCGGTACTCGCCCGCCGTATTGCCGTTCACAAATTCCATGACCAGATAATAGAGTCCGCCTTCTTCGTTCACGTCGGTGACGCGCACGAGATGCGGCGACTCGACCTTCGATGCCACTTGCGCTTCGCGCAGGAACCGCTCCACGAGAACATTGTGTTGCTTGGCCATATGCGCGGGCAGGACCTTGATGGCCACTTCTTGCTTGAGCATGGGCTTGTAGCCGAAATAGACGGCGCCCATGCCGCCTTGGCCCAGCTTGGCCAGGAGCGGGATGCCGCCCAGCGCCGGAACGGTGCGTTTTTCAAAGGTGATGCGCTTAACGTCCTTGAGCAGTTCGTCTTGAAGCAGGTCCTGAATCGCAACCGAGAATTGCGAGGAAGGAAAAACAACCGTGCTGGTCAGTTCGTTGAAGGGCTTGTCTTGAGAGCCCGGTGTTTTCGAAGCGTCTTCCGCCATACGCCTTCTCCTGGACATCGAATAATGACAACCTTTACCATGCCGATGGATAATGCCAGCGCTTTCCCCGCCGCCATTCGATCTACAAAAGAACCGTACGTATCGTATCCCATTCCGTCAAAGAACAAGAGGCAAGGCAAAGGGCGGCGAGAGCCTATTGTTTGCGTTGCATGGAACCGGCGTTAACATGCTGCGGTCAAGCCGTTGGCCGATGCTCTTAAAGAGTCCAGCCGCGAGCGCAATCCACTATGCATCGCCTCGATATTCCGGAATCCATGGGCGGCCTGAAGCGCTTGGCCAAGCGCCTCAGCCAGCCGGAAGAAGACATCGACCGGCCGCCCAAGGAAGTGCTCCGTCCCGAGTTCATCGCAAAGCTCAAGCGTCTGGATCTGCGGGCGAAAGTTCTGCTCCAAGGGTTCCTGCAGGGCCTGCATCGCAACCCGCGCCGCGGGTTCTCCGCGGAGTTCAGCGACTACCGCACCTTCACGCCCGGCGACGACGCGCGTTGGATCGACTGGCGCGTCTTTGCCCGCACAGACCGCCTGTACGTCAAACGCTTCGAGGCCGAGTCCGCCCTGCGCGCGATTCTCATGGTGGACTGTTCCGCCTCTATGAGCTACCGGTCCACCGCGCGCGTGAACCAGGACGCGCCGGTCTTCAGCAAGCTCGGCTACGCCGTCACGCTCGCCGCGGCCCTCGCGTATCTGATGCAAAGCCAGCGCGACCGGGTCGGCCTCTTTTGCGTCGGCGGCCGGTACGAAGGCGCACCTCAAGGCGAGGCCGAAGTCTCGCGTTACCTGCCTCCGCGCTCCAGCAAGCACCATGTTACGCGTGTGCTGGAAGTCCTGAGCGCGCTGAGGGCGGGCGGAAAAAGCGATGTTCCAGGCGCCCTGGCCGATCTGGCCGGCCGGGAACGCCGGCGCGGATTGATCGTGATCTTCTCGGACGGCCTTTACGGGCGTTCCGCGCTGCTCGACGGCCTGCGCCGCCTGAAGCACCGCGGCCACGAGCTCGTCTTCTTTCACATCTGGGACCCCGCGGAACTCGATCCGCCCATCCAGCCCGGCGTCAACTTTCGCGACCCGGAGACCCTGGCGCGCTACGAGCCGCTGCCCTATGACGAGTACGTGCGCCGGGCGCACGAACACCTGGGCGAGATCCGCCGCGGCTGCATGAGCGTGCCGTGCGACCACCAGTTCCTGCTCACCACCACCGCCTTCGACCGGGCGTTGATCCGTTTCCTCCGGCTGCGCCGGCGCCGGAGTTAGCGCTTCCGGAGCGATGCGTATGCCGAATCTTGCCCGACAAAAGCAGCGGACGGCGGAACAACTCTTCGGCCGCGAGTTGCCGGCGCTCGCCCGCGCGCTCACGCCAGAGCGCATCTTCTTCGACCGCTCGCGCAGAGCACGCCGCCTGACGCATCCTCCGCCAAAATGGGCGATGCCGCCTAAAGGTTTTCCGCCCGCGCATCGACATCCGCATTTCGAGCTCTGCGTGCCGCTTACCGGCCGCTGCCCGTTCCTCTTGGGCGAAGTGCGCCGCGAAATGCGGCGCGGCGACCTGGCCGTGCTCTCGCCCGAGACCTTTCACCGCGAACTGGCGGCCGAACGCTGCGGCCCGTACGAACTGCTCTGGCTTCCCATCATGCGCACCAGCGCGGGCGCGCACATCCAGATTCACTATGGAGGCGGCCGATTCAGTACGAACGCCTTCCGGGCCTGGGCCAACGAGATGACCGAAGGGCTTCCGCTCCTTGAGGCCATCGATTTGGAACTCTGGTCCAACCAGCCCGGCGCGTTCCATCGCGTGCAAGGCCTGCTGCTCCAGCTCTTCGGCTACTACGAACGCGCGCTGGCCCGGCCTGCCTCGAAGTCGTCGCGAACCTCAGAGGGCGAAGACGTGCAGCGCTGGCGCGTGGAGAAGGCCGTCGAATACCTGCGCGATCATTTCAACCGGCCCGTGGATCTGGGGGAGGTTGCGCACCACGTCGGCGTGAGCTCGGGATACCTGAGCGCCATGTTCACCCGCTCGCTGGGCCGCTCGTTCACGGACTTTCTCGCGGCCTGCCGCCTGGAAGAAGCCGAGAAACTTCTGGCGGATCCTTCGCTTTCCGTAAAGGAAATCGCGGCGCGCGTGGGCATCGACAACCCGTTCTATTTCAGCCGCCTCTTCCGTAAACGGACGGGCGCCTCGCCCCAGCAATTCCGCCGTCGCCTCGCCCGGCAATCTCGATAAGCCCATAGCCCCCTAAAGGCGTCCGTTGAATTTGTGCATGCTTTCGGAAGCGCGTGCATGGCTTCCGCATGCCCTGAAAGAGTATTCTCCTGGCGTGGATTTGAACCCGGCAAATGGAAGCACGCATAAAGGAGAAGCCATGAGCACACTCGCGATTCGCGGCGGCACCCCGGTCTATACGGGAGCATGGCCAAGCTGGCCGGTTCACGACGAACGCGAGGTCGAGCGCGCTGTCCGTGTCGTGCGCAGCGGGCGGTGGAGCTGGAACGGCGCGGAAGAGTCCGAGTTCCGGCTCGCGTTCGGCAATTTCCTGGGCGCGAAGCACGGCCTCTGCGTGACCAACGGCACCCATGCGCTTCAGCTTGCGCTCGAGGCTTTGGACGTCGGCGGTGGCGACGAAGTGATCGTGCCCGGAATGACCTGGCAGGCCACCGCCGCCTGCGCGCTGGACATTAACGCCGTCCCGATTCTCGTGGATATCGAACCCGAGACGCTCTGCATCGATCCGGATGCCGTGCGTGCCGCGATTACGCCGCGCACCAAGGCGATCATCCCCGTGCACCTGTACGGCTGCGTCGCGAACATGGACGAGATTCTCGCCATCGGCCGCGAGCACAATATCCCGGTGATTGAAGATTGCTCGCACCAGCACGGTAGCGAATGGCGTGGGCGGCGCGTCGGCAGCATGGGCGTGCTGGGCTGCTTCAGCCTCCAGGCGAGCAAAGTGCTGAACAGCGGGGAAGGCGGCTTCATCTCCACGTCCGACACCAAGCTCTTCGAGCGCCTCGAGTCGCTGCGCAACTGCGGCCGGCACACGTGGTCCGCGGCGAGCGGAAGCGAGTGCTCGGTCCCACAGAGCGGCAACTTCCGCTTCAACGAATTGCAGGCCGCGCTGCTCAACGCACAGCTCGCGCGTCTGCCGGAACAGACCATTCGCCGCGATGAGAACGGCCAGATCCTGAACGGGCTCCTGCCTAAGATTGCCGGCGTCAAGCCGCTGCTGCGCCGCGAACTGGTCACGCGCCAGGCGTACTACGCGTATTCGTTCCGCGTGGACCGCGAGGCGTTCGCGGGCCTCACCCGCGACCGCATCTGCCGCGCCCTGCAGGCGGAATTGAATCTTGCCTTCGGCGGAACGTACGAATCGCTCAACCGGTGCTCGCTCTATCGGCCACATACGAAGCGCCGGTATCGCATCAGCGAAGAGCACTGGAACAAGATCGATCCGGCGCGGTTCAAGCTGCCGGAATGCGAGCGCGCCATGGAGGAGATTGTCATGATCCCGCAAACGGCGCTGCTCGCCGGCAAACAGGAGATGGAACGCCTGGCCGAGGGCATCGCCAAGGTCCAGCGGAACGCGGAGGAGTTAGTCGGATACGAGGCACAGGCCGCCGCCGGCGCCTGAATTCGTCCGTCTTCGCTCTGGCTGCCAGCGGCGCCACGGTGTATTCAAGCTTACGAGGCCAAACGGGGGGAGCATCGATGAGCGGATGGAAAGCGGGCTTCGCGCAAAAGCAGGTCACTCCGCCAAAGGGCGTGGCCCTTGCGGGCTACGGGCTTAAGCCGGACCGCACCGCGGATGCGGTCCTCGACGATCTCTTCGCCCGCGCCGTGGTGCTGGACAACGGCACGCAGCGCGCGGTCCTCTGCAGCGTCGACGTGATCTCGCTCAGTGCCGCCATGGTCGGCAGTATTCGCGGACGCATCGAAAAAGATCTCAAGATACCCCGGGAAGCCATTCTGATTTCCGCGACGCATTCGCACTCGGCGCCGACCGCGTCCTACTTCCGCATGTGGGGCGCGATGTTTCCGCCGTATCTTCGCGCGCTCGAGAACGGCATCGGCGACGCGATCGTGGAAGCCGCCGCGAACACGAAGCCCGTCGAACTTGGCTTCGGCGAGATCGAGGCCAAGGGCGTGGCGATGAATCGCGTGCACAAGGACGGGCCCGTCGATCACACGCTCCGCGTCATGACCGCCCGCGACCCAGGCACCAAGAAGCCGCTTGTCCACGTCTCCAATTTCGCCCTGCATCCGGTTTGCATGCACCCGGACACGCGGTATGTCTCGGCCGATTTTCCCTGGCGCATGGTTCGCGACCTTGAGCGCGCCGTCCCCGAGATGAAGGCGGTCTACTTTCAAGGCGCACTGGGCGACATCAACCCCGAGCGCACCTTTGGCGGTGTGGACCTGGCGCAGGACCATGGACGGATGCTAGCCGAGTGCTCGCGGCTGGCGATGGAAGCGGTCTCGTTCACCGCGGAAGCGAAGCTCGGATTCGCGCAAGTGACGTGCGAACTGCCCCTCGACCCTGAAGACGCGCGCCGCGAGGCGACCGAGTACATCTTCCAGGGCAAAATCCGCAAGCACCACGAATGGCTCGCCGCGGGCGGGCTCATGCGCGAGTGGGCGCACGAGGTCCTCGGACTGCTGGCCACGAATCCGCCGGCGAAACTCTCCTGCGAAGTTCACGCGCTTCGGATCGGAGACGCGGCCGTGGTCGGTTTGCCCGGCGAGATCTACACCATGATCGGCCAGGAGATCCGCAAGCGTTCGCCTTTCAAGCACACATGGGTCGTAGGCTTCGCTAATGGGAATTTCGGCTACGTGGCCGAGGCGCGCGACTACGAGATCGAGACGTATGCCTCGCACGTCACGCCCAAGATTTACGGCTACCTGCCGTTCAAACCCAACGCGTGGGAAGTGATGGTCGAAGCGGGCGTCGCGGCCTTGAAGAAACTTTAAGCGCCGCGCTAGCGAATGCGCCCGTTCTTGTCCACGCTTCGAACCGGCTTGCCGTCGGGTATGGCGAACGCGAGAAACCGCGTCTGAACTTTGCCGTTCGCGGGAATCCACAGCAGCGCTTCTTTGCGGTCGCGCGCGAACGGCAGGTTCGAGAAGGGCTCGATGGCCGTCGCGTACGCGCGGCCGAACATCGGCGCGCCGCGGCCCCTGTTGGCCTCCTGCCAGATCCAGACCACCGGAAAACGCTTGTGGTTCCAGCGCATGCCGAAGCCGGCCTTCAATTTCGGATTCACGAGCGCGTACCACCCGTCGCTCATGTTTTCGAGATAGAGCATCCGGCCCGAACGGCTGTCGCGCGCCGGGACCTTGGAGAAATCCTCGCGCTTGCCTTTTGGGTTGATCCCGACCGGCCACGTCGTTTTATGCTTCAACTCCACGCGCACGGATTTCGTGGGCGCATACAGCACGCAGTCGCCCGCTAGAAAAGGCGCGCCAAAGGCCGGATGATGGCCCCACATCACGTCCACTTTCTCGCGGCTGAGGTTGTGCGCGGTCTCGTCGATCTGCAACACGGGCGAACCCGAGGTCAGCGTCATGGTGCGTTCGAGCACGAACGGCGAGAGGCGCGTGCGCACGCTGAACGTCACGCTGATGCGTTCCGGCCGGTCCTCCTCGACGCGCACCTCCCAAGGCAGACCCCACACTTCGCCGTGCTGCGGCTGGCGGGCGCTGTAGACCTCCGCCGGTGATGAAGCGTGCGGGAAGAGTTCCTGCCATCCGCCGAAGTAGAAGTCGCCGAAGCACTGCCGCGAATCCGCCGGTGGATACGAGGTACTCTTGGGCCGCGGCCCCGTCGGGTTGGCCCACATGAAGTCGATATCGAGCGGCTTGTAGAGGAATTCAGCAATGTCCGCGCCCTTGTCCGCGAGCACCGTGATGCGCAGAAGCTCGTTCTGCAACACAACCGTCCGGTAGCCCCACTGCGTCAGATCGGTCTCGATGCGGCAGGCGTGATTGCGGTTGGGCAGGAAGTACGGCTTCGGTATCGGCATGCATGCTCCTAGCTTTTGGGCCCGAATGCTCTCTGGAAGTCTTGCCGCAGCTTTCGGCGCCAGAGGAAACCCCAGACGATGCCAGACAGCATCGCGATTAGACTGGTGCACATCCCTGCGAGAATTCCGTCGCGGTACTCGCCTTGGAGCCGCGAGAAAAAAAGAATGCTCCATGCTGCGAAGAGACCAAGGCCACCTAACATTAATCCATTCTGAACGGCACTCGCCTTGCGGCGAAACCCCGCGCGAAAGTCGAAGATCGGATTACCGGTCGGTTCAGGATCGGACACATCGTCTCCTTGATCGAATGTATCGAGCGGATAATCTGACCTACTCATACAAAGCAATCAAGCACACGAAGCGCAAACGGAGGCCGGCCATGGCCATCAAGAGCCTGAAAGACCTGAACGTCAATGGGAAGCGCGTGCTCTGCCGCGTGGACTTCAATGTCACGCGCGACAAGAAGACCGGCGCAATCACCGACGACTCGCGCATTGTCGCCGCGCTGCCCACCATCACCGACCTGGCGTCACGCGGCGCGCGCGTGATCCTGTGCAGCCACTTCGGCCGGCCCAAGGGCCGCGAGGCCGCGTTGACGCTCAAACCCGTCGCGGAGAATCTCGCCAGATATCTCGGCAAGCCCGTCGCCTTCGCCGACGATTGCATCAGCGAACCCGCGAAGAAGGCCGCCGCGGCGCTCAAGGACGGCGACGTCCTGCTGCTCGAAAATCTGCGCTATCACGAAGGCGAAGAGGCCGACGATAAGGCGTTCGCGCAGCAGCTCGCCGATCTCGCCGATTGCTACGTCAACGACGCCTTTGGCGCGGCGCACCGGGCGCATGCGAGCGTCTGCGCCGCCGCGAAGCTCTTCAAGGACCGCGCGGCCGGCTTCCTGATGCAGAAAGAAGTCGAGTACCTCTCCAAGGCGCTCAAGAACCCCGAGCATCCCTTCGTCGTGATCCTCGGCGGCGCAAAGGTGAGCGACAAGATTCAGGTCATCGAGAGCCTTCTGCCCATCTGCGACACGCTCTTGATCGGCGGCGCGATGGCGTACACGTTCCTGCGCGCCCAGGGATTGCCCACGGGCAAGTCGCTGGTGGAGGAAGATCAGATCGAGACCGCCACAAAGCTGCTGCTGATCGCGAAGGCCAAGCACAAGAAATTGCTCCTGCCCGTCGATCACGTGGTTGCCGAGAAACTCGAGAAGGGCGTTCCCAGCGAGACCGTCGCAGGTGACAAGATCCCCGCGGGCCAGATGGCGCTCGACATCGGACCCAAAACCGCCGTGGCCTACGCCGCGGAGATCGCGAAAGCCAAGCTCATCGTCTGGAACGGACCGCAAGGCGTCTTCGAGATCGAGCCGTTCGACAAGGGCACGACCGCCGTCGCCAAGGCCGTCGCCGCATCGAAGGCCACGTCCATCGTCGGCGGCGGCGAGTCCGTCGCCGCGGTGAAGAAGGCGGGCGTCGCGGACAAGATCACCCATATCTCGACGGGCGGTGGCGCGAGCCTCGAGTTTCTCGAAGGCCAGACCCTGCCTGGCGTGGCGGCGTTGCAGTAGCCAACTTCGCCGATTCGTATGCCGAGAAGTGGTCCCGGCTCCTATATAAGGAGAGGGGGCCGATATTCATAAGATTTTCGGGTATTTGACTGTTCCCCGCCTCCCAACTTTTACGATACTTTCTATTAGTGGGTGGGGCTCCCCTAAATGCACTATTCCTAGTGCAAAAGCCCCATCCAACCTCGGGAGGCCGCGTACTGTGGCGCCGCGCGGATCATTAAAGTCCTCAAGTACCGAGCGCACGCGTGCCGAAGGGAAAAGGCACAACCGAGATGGATCGCGTGCGGGGAAGTCGGGATCGAATACCGCCGTACGCGCGAAGGACGGAAAAAAACCCAGGGGGGGAGCACCGTCCGTGCCGAACATCACAACGTCCGCCGCCGTAAAGTCCGTTCGTAAACCCAATCTTCGCAAGAAGGCGCGCGCGCCGCAGAACCAGCGCCGCGTGGACATCCACCCGCTCGACCGCGCGATCGCCGAGTTGCGCAACGAGCTGGCCCGCTCGCCCGACGACGCCACGCTGCACGCTCGCTTGGGAGCGCTTCATTACCGCCGCGGCGATCTGGCCGAGGCCGAAGGCTACTACCGCCGCGCGGTGGAACTTCTGCCGCAACGCCCGGCCTTTCACAACAACCTGGGCAACGTACTCTGCGATCTTGGACGCATGAAGGAAGGCATTCTCTGCTACGAGACCGCGATGGCGCTCGAGAAAAGCGCCGCGCCGGCGAAAGGCCCTTCCGCCGAAGCCGAGACGAACCTGGAGCTCGCGCGCCGCGAGTACCGCCTGATCCACGAGCGCATCGAATACCTCGAAAAGGCCGTGCAACTCGATGTGGGCTCTTCGGAAGCCCTGAACGCCCTCGGCGGCGGATATCTTCTGCGCGCGCAGCGTGAGAAGGCGCTCGCGGCCTTTCGTAAGGCCGCGAAGCTCGACCCGCGTAACCCGATCGCGGCGCGCAACCTGGCCTTCGCGCAGACTTTGGATTTGGCCGGGGCGGGCGACTTGACGGGCGCACTGGCGGAGCTTGCGGAATGCGCGGTGCGCTTCCCGCATGAGGCCCGCCTCTATATCCATCAGGGCGAGCTCCTCGAAAATGCCGGCCTGCTCGACGAGGCCGAAGAGAAATACCGGCGTGCGCTCAAGGCCGACCCGCGCTGCCTCGAAACCTACGACCTGCTCGGCAGGCTCCGCGAAGCCCTTGGCATGGCGGGCGTCAAGGACGAGTGCGCGCGCGAAGTGGATGCGCTCACGTCGCGCCTCGAACGCATGGCGCGCAGCAAGCGCAGCCAGGAAGGCGAACGCGCCGGGACCGGGCCGCTCTTTGATCTCGCGTTTGCCGCCGTGGCGCAGGCAAAATTCGCGCGCAGGCCCGTTCCCGATTCCATCAACGTGGAAGCACTCCTGATCGAGGCACTGCGCCTGGCTGAAAGTGGCGGCGCGCGCGAACACGCCGCGGCCATGCAGGCCGCCATGCTGCGTGCGCATCTGCTGGAATCCGAAGGCCGGCGGGACGAAGCGGCCGCGCTGCTCGACGAATGGACCGCCAAGTTCCCCAACGCCGGGCGGCTCTGGATCGAGCGCGGCAGCCTGGCGCTGCGCATGGGCGAGATCGCGCTGGCGGTGGACGCTTTCGAGCGGGCCACGCTCGCCGAGCCCCAGGAAGCCCTCGCGTACCACTCGTTGCGCTTCGCTTTCGAAGGTTACCGGCGCTACCGCACGGAGCGTGTGCGCTTCGAGTCCGCCGTGAAGGCGAACGCGCGGGATCCGCTGGCGCATTACCATCTCGCGCTCTCGGCGCTCTCGGTGCTGCGCGACGAGGAGGCGCTTTTCCATTTCACGCGCGCGCTGGAACTGGACCCGCGGCTTAGCGACGCCGCGTGCGGCCGCGCGCGCGTCTTGCAGCGCCAAGGGCACTTGAAGGAAGCCGAGGACGCCTACTTTCGCGCGCTGGAGATCGATCCCGCGTGCGCCGAAGCGCAGCGTGCGAGTCCCGCGCTCCGCGCGCAGCGCGAGACGCATATCCGTCCGTAGCGCAGCAGCGCTCGCACGCTTGATTCAAAGCCACGTCCCATGTAATAAAATTGGAAAAGTTTTTAAATGAGGTCTTGGCGAGAGTTGTGCTATTATTCGAACGCGGTCGAATTCGATGGTCGCGAAGATATTGCGTTCTTGGTTATTGAAAGGATCGTTTTTGCATCTCAATAGTTTCCAATCCACACCGCCTTGGTCCGAGACTGGGCGAATCGTCACTAAACAAAAAGGTTCACAACAAAAATTTATCAATGCCGGGAAGGACTTGTTCGAGCGTGCCATCGCGCTTGAATCCCGGCTCAATTGCGGGGCGCCACGGTCTCACGCGAGTGCGTCCTAGAAAGGAGAGGGGTACATGGCTAAGAAGAAGAAGGCCGCTAAGAAGAAGGGCAAGAAAAAGAGCAAGCGCTAGCGGCGCATTGCAAAAACGAGCGTTGCTCGTTTTGGCCAAATCAGGCGGCGCTCAGCGCCGCCTGATTTTTTTTGCATGTCTCTGCCGGGGCATGAACCCAGGCTTTAGCGAACTTGCCCGAATTCACGCGTCGCCTTTGAGATCTCCTTAAGCAGCGCCGTCTTCGCCAGCAGCGGCACCGCGCACTCCGCGCCTATCAGGTTCACGCCGGCCTCGCACGCTTTGCGGACTTCCTCGCGCACCATCTCCGTCGTTCCGCGGTACAGCGTGACCGGGTTGTTGACGTTGCCCACCAGCGCGCAGCGGCCGTTCATGACCTTCACCGCTTCCGCCGCGTTGTTCTTGGAATCGAAGTGGAAGGCGGCGAAGCCCGTCTTCGCGATCAGGTCCATGCGGTCCACGGTCGCGCCGCAGATATGCAGGATCACCGGGCACGGGATGCGCTCGGCCATTTCGCAGTGAATGTCGAAGAGGAAGCGCTCGTAGTATTCCGCGTTCACTAGGTCGCCGGTCGCGTGGTCGGGCAGGGTGAGCGCGTCCGCGCCCGCCTCGACCTGCGCCAGCGCCCACGTCACCGTGACCTCTTTCAGCGCCTCAAGAATACGCTTCACCTCGTCCTCGTTATCCACGCTGCGCAGCAGGAAATTCTCCGTGCCGAAGAGGTGGTAGCCCATCGACCACGGACCCATCGTTTTGCCGATCGCCGCGACATCGGGGTAGCGTTTGCGCAACAGCGTGAGGGCGCCGGTAACCGACTTGCAGTCGGGATGGCTGAGGAAGTTGTCGGGGATGCGGATGTCCTCGGCGGTCTCGCAGAGGTTGCCGCGTACCGTGGCCCAGTTGTCGCGCTCGTTCCACTGGATCTCGCAGCCGATCGCGCTCGACTCGTTGATGATCGAGAAGACCGGCATGACGGTATCGAAGCCGAGTTCCGTGTGCCCGGTCGCGGCCAGGCGCGCCATCAGCTCCGCGTCGCGGTGCGCTTCCGGGAACCCGGCGCCGGAGAGGTCCATCATCTCCACGTTAATGATGCTGGTGGGATTACAAGTCGGCCGGCGGTCCACCGGCTTGCGGGCCAGCGCGGCCAGCACCCGCTCGCGCGGCGTCATCTCCTTGACGGGGGTGGCAGCCTCGGCGACGGCGGTGAGTTCGGCGAACATGGACGGCTCCTTTCTTAATCCTCAATACCTTTCTCAATACTCAAGTATCGGGTCAAAAAAAATTAGAGCAGCGCGTCGATGCCCAGCCGCTGCCCCGCGCTTTCTTCGGCCGTGACGGCAAGGAACAACGTTTCGCGGCGCCTGTCCGGGTTGCTGCTCAGGTGCGGCACGCCGGCGTCGTAGGTGATGCTGTCGCCTTCCTTCAGCAGAAAAACCTCGCGGCCCCACTGGAACGAGAGCGCGCCGTTCATCACGTACACGAATTCATCCCCGCTGTGCAACAGGTGCCGCTTCTGCCGCGCGCCGGGACGCAGGCGGACGAGGAACGGTTCCAACCTGCGACTGGGTTTTCCGGATGCGAGCAGGCTGTAGTCGTAGCCCGTGCGGCGGCTCCGGCGCATCTGCTTTTTCGCCTCATCGGCCCGCTTGACGGCATACCCGACATACGTCTCGTCTTCGCGGAAGAAGTACCCCAGCTTGACCCCCAGCGCCGTGGCGATCTTTGAAAGCGTAGCGATGGGCGGCGAGACGCGGTGGTTCTCGATCTTCGAGATCAGGCCCTCGGTCAGGCCCGTTGCGGTCGCCACATCACGCAAGGTCATGGCCCGATCCAGTCTCAGGGCCTTGATGCGCTTGGCGACAATCGCTTCATCCATGCCAAAAGGTTAGCGTGAGGTACTTGCATATCAAGAAATATCTTGCATGAAATGATATATGCGAAAGGGGTCGGGGAACCGGCTTTAGGTGTTGGAGAAACAGGCAAAGCAACCACTACTCGTTGTCTTTGAAGCCGAAATAATCCATCCACTCCCCTACCTCGCGTTCGGTCAGCCCCCGGTACTTACGCGGATCTTCGCCCTGCAGCGGATCGGCGGCGCGGCGTTCGCCCATGTTCAGCTTCTTAAGGAATGCCCGGCAGCCAAGGGAGTGCGCGCCCGCGCGTTTCGATTCGTTCGCCACGAACTTATCATCGCTCACCACGGTAATCTCGCCCGGCCGTTTCGCGGCCGAGACCAGGTCGATGATGGTTCGGTCCGCGCCAAGGCCAGGCTCCGCAAAGATCAGTTCTACTTTGCTTGCCCCGATAAAGCCGCTCCCGCGTTCGCGCCGCGGCCGGTGCGCGCCCTTTTCGGAGCCGTCGAAGACCGCGACCACGCCCGCGCCTTCCAGTTCCGCGAAGCGGGCCAGCATACGCACAAGCGCGTCCTTGACGGCTGGAAAGCCGCGGCCATCCAGCGCCTGGTACAGCGCGTCGTTCTTATGGACCAGGTTGAAGGCGTCGATGACGTAGAGCATACGGTGGGCTTATCGCGAACCGTCCGGAAAAACAACCGGGCCGCGCGTCCTTTCGGAACGCGCGGCCCGTTTATCACGTCTGCGGGTCTATCCGCCGATGTACGGCTTAGTCGTCGTGGCCGTGGTCGTGCCCGGCGGACGCCTTTTCCTTCTTGGGCATCTCGCAGATGGCCGCGTCGGTGGTGAGCAGCAGGCCCGCGACGGACGCCGCGTTGGTCAGCGCCGCCTTGGTCACCTTCACCGGATCGAAAACGCCCATCTCGACCATGTTGCCGTACTCTTCGCTCAGCGCATTGAACCCGAAGTTCGCGTCCTTGGACTCGCGGATCTTCTGGACGACGATCGCGCCCTCGTGGCCGGCGTTCTCGGCGATCTGCCGCGCGGGGGCTTCCAGCGCCCGCAGGACGATCTCCTTGCCGATCTGCTCGTCGCCCTTCAGCTTCAGGCCTTCGAGCGCTTCCGCCGCGCGGATCAGCCCGACGCCGCCGCCGGCGAGAATGCCTTCCTCGCGGGCCGCGCGCGCGGCATGCAGCGCGTCTTCGACGCGCATCTTGCGTTCCTTCATCTCGGTCTCGGTGGCCGCGCCGACCTTGATCACGGCCACGCCGCCCGCCAGTTTGGCCAGGCGTTCCTGGAGCTTTTCCTTGTCGTAGTCGCTCGTGGTGCCCTCGATCTCCTTCTTGATCTGGGCGATGCGGCCCTGGATATCGCGGGAGTCCCCGGCGCCTTCGATCAGCGTCGTGTTCTCCTTGTCGATCTCCAGGCGCTTGGCGCGGCCCAAGTCCTCGATCTTCACCGCGTCGAGTCCGATGCCGAGGTCTTCGGTGATCGCCTTGCCGCCGGTCAGCACCGCGATGTCCTGCAGCATGGCCTTGCGGCGGTCGCCGTAGCCCGGCGCCTTCACCGCGGCGCACTGGAGCGTGCCGCGCAGCTTGTTGACGACCAGCGTCGCGAGCGCCTCGCCTTCCACTTCCTCGGCGATGATCACCAGCGGCTTGCCGCTCTGCGCGATCTTCTCGAGCAGCGGGACGATGTCCTTCACGCTGCTGAGCTTCTTCTCGTAAATGAAGATGTAGGCGTTATCGAGCACGCACTTCATCTCGGCGGGATTGGTGACGAAGTGCGGCGAGAGGTAGCCGCGGTCGAACGACATGCCTTCGACGAGGTCCAGCTCCGTCTTCAGGCCCTTGCCTTCCTCGACCGTGATGCAGCCGTCCTTGCCGACCTTCTCCATCGCCTCGGCGATCTTGCCGCCGATCTCGTCGTCGTTGTTCGCGGCGATGCTGGCGACCTGCGTGATCTCTTTCTTGCCCGTGCAGGGCTTGGCCATCTTGGTCAGGTGCTTGGTCACGGCCTCGACGGCCTTGTCGATGCCGCGCTTGATCGCGGTGGGCGAGGCGCCGGCGGTGACGTTCTTCAAGCCTTCCTCGAAGATCGCTTCGGCCAGCATCGCGCTGGTCGTGGTGCCGTCGCCGACCTGGTCGTTCGTGCGGCTCGAGACTTCCTTCACGAGCTGCGCGCCCATGTTGGCATACTTGTCTTCCAGCTCGATCTCCTTGGCCACGGTCACGCCGTCGTTGGCGACGGTGGGCGAGCCGAAGGACTTCTCGATGATCACGCAGCGGCCGCGGGGCCCGAGCGTCACGCGGAGCGCGCGGGCGAGGGTCTTCACGCCGATCCGCAGCCCTTCGCGCGCTTCCTGATCGAATGCAATCTTTTTGACGGACATGGCTAAACTCCTTGGTTTATGGTTCTAACGGCGAAGTTTTGTTCAAGGCTTTGTGGTTCACGGATCGCGTCCGCGCCACCGGTCCGCGGTTCAACTCTGAACCACGAACCTCGAGCGCTAAACCGTAGTTCAGCTCTTCACGACCGCCAGGACATCCTCTTCGGGCATCAGGATGAACTCCTCGCCCTCGACCTTCACTTCCGTGCCCGCGTAGGACGCGAACAGGATGCGGTCGCCCTTCTTCACCTGGAAGTGCCCGCGCTTGCCGTCGTCGAGCAGCTTGCCGCTGCCCAGCGCGATGACCTTGCCTTCCTTGGGCTTCTCCTTGGCCGTGTCCGGCAGGACGATGCCGCCCGCCGTCTTCTCTTCGGCCTCGAGCCGCTTGACCAGAATCTTGTCCCCCAGAGGCGTAATGTTCGCCATAGAGCCGCTACCTCCACCCTTTGTCTCGGTTGAATGTGAATCGGATCCCAAAACCAGTGGTGTGTAGTAAGCAACCCAAAGGCCACACGTGCGCAGGCATTTATCTTGTTTATTGATAGGTGGTTATGGGTTGGCGAGACTGTTTTGACCGTTCGTTCCAAGCCTTTCATAGGTCATTCCGACTAACTCACATCGTGTGATAGATCGTCAGTATGTCTCGGAGACCAGGGAGTCTGGAGTCCAAGCGCCTCGGAGTCATGCGCCGCTTCGCCGGGTACCCGCTGCCAGGCGAGTTGACACGGCCTTGAGCCTACTCTATAAGCGGTGAGCTTCTCCCGATTTGATGGGCTCGCGTCGGTGAAAAGCACTCCTTTTTAAGGCGAGCTCGAATCCACGGACAGGCGCGGTTCGCCGGATGGATCGAAGTGGGGCCGTGCACACAACGCCCCGGACGGCAGGTTTAAAACCACGGTTTATAGTTCATGGTTCGTAGTTTGAAGTTTCAAAACCACGAACCCGGAACCACGAACCACAAACCTTGTTGTCTGAATCGATCCGGCGGTGCGCAAGCGTAGGCCCCCTCTCGGGCGGGCCACGGAAAGGACATGGTCGGAATGCCGATTATTCTCGCAAAGGACCTGCTGACCGCAGGCGCCCAGTTTGGTCACAGCACGAGCCATTGGAATCCCAAGATGGCGCCGTACATCCTCGGCAAGAGGAACAAGATTCACATCATCAATCTGCGCGAGACGGTGAAAGGCGTAGTGGCCGCGTACCACTACACCAAGAAGTTGATCGCGCAGGGCAAGCAGATCCTCTTCGTCGGCACCAAGCGCCAGGCGCAGGAACTGATCGAGACCCACGCGCGCCGCGCCGGGATGCCGTACGTCAAGGAACGCTGGCTCGGCGGCACGCTCACCAACCTCGAGACCATCCACACGCGCGTCGAACGCCTGATTGAACTCGAGAAGATGGTCGAGACCGGCGAAATGAACACGCACAGCAAGAAGATGCAGAGCTCGCTCAAGCGCGAACTGCGCAAGATCAAGCGCAACCTGGACGGCATCCGCGGCATGCACAGGCTCCCCGGCGCGCTCTTCGTCGTCGATCCCAAGCACGATCACACGGCCGTGCGCGAAGCCACCCGCTTGGGCGTGCCGATCATGGCCGTGCTGGATACCGACGCCGATCCGGACGAAGTCGATCTGCCGATCCCCGCGAACGACGACGCGATCCGCTCCATCGACCTGATCGTGGGCCGGATCGCCGACGCGTGCCTGGAAGGCGCGAACTTCCGCAAAGAGCATCCGGAGATCGCGCGCAAGGTTCAGGAAGAGGAGTACCAGCGCCAGGTCGCGGCCACATCGCAGTCCATGGCCGCGTACACAGCCGGCGCGCGCGGACGTTAATCGTTTATGGCCTCGGCCGCGATTGCGTCGCCATCGCCATCCGAGCCGGATCGCGTACAATGCCCTTACTGCAACCGGGCGGTTGATTTGCCCAGAAGCACCTTCGCGGGCCTGCTGCTGTGCCCGCATTGCCAAACGACGATGAGAATCGAAAGGATGGGAACGATGGCCGAAGTCACTGCCGAGATGGTCAAGAACCTGCGCGAGCGCACCGGCGCCCGCCTGCTCGATTGCCAGAAAGCGCTCAAGGAAACCGGCGCGAACATCGAAGAAGCGATCGCCTGGCTGCGCACGAAGAACCTCGCCGCCGGCGCCAAGGTGGGCGAGAAGACCGCCGAGGAAGGCATGATCGGCGTCAAGACCGGCGGCAACGCGCTCGCCGCGGTCGAACTGTCCGCCAACACGGACTTCGTCACCAAGAACGACGAGTATCGCAAACTGCTCGACCAGCTCGCGGACCTGGCCCTGACCAGCAAGTCAGCCAGCGCCGACGAACTGCTCAAGCAGAACCTCGGCGGGCGCTCGGTCGCCGAGGTGGTGAAGGAACTGGCGGGTAAAATTGGCGAGAACATCGCGGTCAAGCGCGTCGCGCGCGTCGAAGGCGAGTTCGGCTACTACCTGCACTCGGACTACAAGCAGTTCGCGGCGGTCGAACTGACCGGCGTGACCGGCGAGAAGGCCCAGGGCATCGGCAAGGACCTCTCGATGCACGTCGTCTTCGCCAAGCCCACGTGCCTGAAGCGCGAGGAAGTGCCGCAGGACGTGGTGAACAAGGAGATGGAGATCGCGCAGGAGCGCCTGAAGAACGACCCGAAGAACTCCAAGAAGCCGCCCGAGATCCTGGCCAAGATCGCGCAGGGCCAGCTCGACAAGTTTTACGGCCAGATCGTCCTCGTGGACCAGCCCTACTACCGCGAGAACGCCAAATCCGTCACGCAGCACTTGAAAGAGCAAGGCGGCGGCATCGCGATTAAGAAATACGTGTACATGAAAGTGGGCGCATAGGCCCGCGCTTAAAAGGCCGCCGCAAGGCGGCCTTTTTTATTTTCGGTTTGCGATTCCGGATTTTGGATTAGGTTGGGGTTGCCATGCCAATCGAAAATCCAAAATCGGAAATCGAAAATGCGGGAGTCCGGCAAGGGCATCGACGTCTCCAGCTTGAAAAGCTTCTGCAAGGAGATCCTCGACGTCTCGGGCAAGGGCATCGAGATCGCCCTGGTGATCGGCGGCGGCAACATCATCCGCGGCGCCAAGGCCACGCAGGAATCGGGCCTGCTCCACCGCGCCACGGCCGATTACATGGGCATGCTCAGCACCGTCATCAACGCGCTCGCGTTGCAGGACGCCCTCGAAAGCATGGGCGCCGAGACGCGCGTGATGTCCGCCATTGAAGCCGAGGCCGTCTGCGAACCCTACATCCGCCGCCGCGCGCTGCGGCACTTGGAACGGAAGCGCATCGTGATCCTGGCCGGCGGCACAGGGCATCCGTACTTCAGCACCGACACCACGGCCGCGCTGCGCGCCATGGAGATCAACGCCGAGATCCTAATGAAGGCCACCAAGGTGGACGGTGTATATTCCGCCGACCCGATGAAAGACCCCACCGCCAAGCGCTACGAACACCTCAGCTATATGCAGGTGCTGAAGGACCGCCTGAACGTGATGGACACCACCGCCATCAGCCTGTGCATGGACAACAAGCTGCCGATTCTTGTCTTCAGCGTGCAGTCGCCGGGCAACGTCCTACGCGCCTGCACGGGCGAGGCCCGGCGAATCGGCACGCTGGTGGACGAAAAGGGTCCCGCATAGCATTGACAATGCCTTAGCTGCGTTATTCCCGGTAGCCCAGCCGTCGCCAATACTTCCAGTTATTGCGTGCCTTCTTCCTGTAAACCGAACCGTGATGTACAAGTCGTTATTACAACTATTATTGAAATAATGAGTTCTTTTTCGAGCACGCGCGCATAAAGCACGGCTCGCATCTGTCAGTTCATGTGGAGACCGGCATATATGGACTACGACCTTGCACTACTGCAACGCTATGCAAGCAAACGCGACGCGGAGGCGTTTGCCGAACTGGCCCGACGCAACAGCTCGCTGGTCTACGGAACGGCGCTGCGGATTTTGGGCAATGCCGACGATGCACTGGAAGTCTCCCAAGAGTGTTTTTACAAGCTCGCGCTTCAAGCCGAGTCGGTCACTTCCTCCGTCCCCGGCTGGCTCCACCGGGCCGCACGCAACCTGGCACTAAACGAGCGCGCCGCCATCCGGACCCGCAAGCGCCATGAATCGGCCGCTCCTCGGATCGAAGGGGAACCCGACCCGCGCTGGCGGCAGGTCGCTCCACACGTGGATGAAGACCTCGAATTGCTACACAAAGATCTGCGCGAAACGCTGATCCTTCATTTCCTGCAGGGCGTCCGCCAGGAAGAAATCGCCGCGCGCCTCGGCGTCGAACAGTCCACCGTCTCGCGCAGAATCGAGAAGGGAATCGTGGAACTCCGCAGCATCCTGGAAAAGACGACCTCAGACCTTCCCACACCCGCGCTGGCCGCGTTCTTGACGGCGCAGGCCAGCCTTCCCACTCCTGCCGCGCTCCTCGCCGCACAAGGCAAAGTGGCGCTGGGAGCGCTAAGTACGGTGCAAGCTCAGGCGCTTGTCAAGACTACGGCTTCAAAAACCGCAGCGCCGCATCCATCCGCTTCGTTTTGGGGAGGAACTCCTATGAAGATCGCCGCCTGTGCCCTGGTTTGCGTAACTGCCGCGACGGCGGCCATCACCCTTGCGCCGAAGGGAGGAACCGAGGAAAAGCCCGCCGCCGGGCCCAATACGGTGCCGCCCGCGGCGCCGAAGGGCGACCCCAAGTCCAATCCCAAAGCGCTGCTCGGCTCGTACGATTTCACACCCTCCCGGGAACGGCCCGTGGGGTGGCGGGGCGATGGCACGGGCCGTTTTCCGGGCGCGACGCCACCCGTATCATGGGAGCGCAAGCGTGACGGAAACGGCTATGCGGCCAAGGGCATCCTGTGGATGACGCCGCTGCCGAACAAGGCCATCTCCAGCCCAGTCGTGGTCGGCCTGCGGATCTTCGTTACCTGCGAATTCGCCGACCTCGTGTGCGTGGACAAAGCGAGCGGCAAGATTCTGTGGATCCGGTCAAACCTCGAATTCGAAGCGCTCAGCGAGGACGAGCGCAAGGCCTATCCGACGATCGCGGAGAAGCTGGAACCGCTTGGTCTGCAACTTTCGGCCCTGAACAACGAAGCCGTGGGAGCGCTTAACGCCCTGCAAGGCGCGGCGGTCGCCTCCGAATACCGGGAACCTCCGGTCCTGACAAAGAAACGCGCGCTGGAAAAACAGATTCGCGAACAGCAACAGGCAATCGACAAGAAGCTCTTCGCGAGCGATTGGCCGCAAAACATATATGGCTTCTGCACCGAGACACCTGCAAGTGACGGGAAGTACTTGGGCGCCTTCTTTGCCACCGGCGTGGCGGCTTGTTACGACTTCGACGGCAATCGCCAGTGGATCGCCAAAGGAACCAACGGCGGTGAAGAAAAAGGGCACTACGCCAGCCCGATTATGGCGGGCGGACAGTTCGTTGTCTGGGGGGATCCCGAGATGCGAGGCTACGACGTGGTTTCCGGCAAAGTGCTCTGGCGCGTACCCTCAAAAGGCAGTAACTGCGGCTCTCTTATTCGGTTTCAGGCGGGCGGGGAACTGGTGGCCGGTGTCCAGACCACCTGTTTCGCGCGCATCCGCGACGGCAAACCCATTTGGACAGGCCGGGCACTAGAATATTCATTCACTTCCCCGATCGTCGATGGGGACACTGTCTATTTCTGGTCCGCGGGCTTCAACAAGGAATTAAAGGCGTACAAAGTTCCCGCCAGCACCGATAGCGGACAACTCTCCGCGAAACTTACGTTCAAAAAACCAGATTGGGCCGCGAACGATCTCGCCGGAAAATACGAAAAGGGGGACTTGAACGCTTCCCCGCTTTATGATGGCGGTCTGCTTTACAATCTCTATTGTGGCGGCGGCTTGACGGCTCACGACACGACCACGGGCGACCTCGTATATCGCAAGGTGCTGCCCATGAAGCCGCGCACCGAATACTGGGCCTGGGGCGGCGCTTCTGCCAGCCCCGCCTTGGCGGGCAAATACATCTATCTGATGGACAACCAAGGGACGACCGTCGTCGTCGAGCCCGGACGACAGTACAAGGAAGTGACGGTAAACCGCATTGAGGAATCGTTTGCGGGAAGCAAGGAGCAGGTCCAGAACTTGGCCTCGCCATGGTTCGAGGGTGGTCGGATGTACTTTCGATCGCCACAATATCTGTACTGCATTGGAGAGAAGTGATCTTGACCGTAACATACTTGCGCTTCTTCAGTGTGCAGTCGCCGGGCAACGTCCTGCGCTTGCACGGGCGAGGCCCGGCGAATCGGTACGCGAGTGGATGAAAAAGGCCCCGCGTAACTTCTCCGCCACAAGAAAGGTAACAGGACACGCTCACCCGCCATAGGGATTCGGCAGTCTTGCTTGTCTTGGAATCCCTCGTTCGGTCGGGTCCCAAGTGCGGCACTTGGAATCCCGTCGCCGCCTATTACGTTCGTCCACAACATAGCCCCTCCCCTGCGGGGGCAATCGCCCATCTTGAGGGTTCCTCATATGCCGCGCAGCTTTGCCATTTCAATCATTGCCCTGTTGCTCTGCGCAGCAGCCGCGCGAGCCGAGGTCTCCGGCTGGCGCGGGGACGGCACCGGGCGCTATCCCAACGCCACGCCGCCCATCGAATGGAACGAGAAGACGAAGCCCAAATGGACCGCCGAGGTCGGGAAGACGGGGTACGCGATGCCCGTGGTAATGGGCGAGCGCGTCTTGGTCGCCTGCGAACCCGATGAACTCTACTGCGTGAACCTGGCCGACGGGAAAGTTCTCTGGCACAAGAAGATCGCGGTGGCCGACTTACCCGCCGACGACCAGAAGAAGGTCTCCGCACGCGTCGGCGCGACCGGCAACTTCTGCGCCACGCCGGTCTGCGACGGCAAGTTCGTCTACGCGGTGCTGGGTTCGGGGCTTGTGGCCTGCTTCGATGCCGAAGGCAACCGCCAGTGGCTCAAGTTCATCGATCAGCAGATGACGCTCGAACACGGGCGCAGCGCCGCGCCGCTGCTCGCGGGCGGGAAATTGATCGTCCAGCTCGCGTACCTGACCGCGCTCGACCCGAAGGACGGCCACTTGCTCTGGGAAGCCAAGGACGCCGAATGCAATTACGGCTCGCCCGTGGCGGCCAAGATCGGCGATGTGGACCTGGCGATCACGCCTTTGGGCGCCGTGGTCCGCGTGTCCGATGGCAAGGTTCTGGCCAAGGGCATCGGCACCACTACAAACACCAGCCCCATCGTTCAGGACGGCGTGGTGTACTTCATCGAAGTCGGCACCGTGGCCGTGCAGTTGCCGGATAAGGTGACGGACGACTTCAAGCCCAAGGAACTCTGGACCGACAGCATCGAAGGCGAGACCTTCGCCTCGCCCGTCTTTCACGATGGGCTGCTCTACTCCATGAACAACCAAGCCGCCTTGCGCGTGCTTGACGCCAAGACCGGTAAGCTCTTGTACTCGAAGGAGACCGAGATCCCTGTCGCCGGCAAGACGCCGAAGAACTGCAACATCTACCCTTCGCCCGTGCTCGCCGGGAAGAACCTCTATTTCAGCAACGACCAGGGAGACACGTTCGTCGTCGAGACCGGCAAGGAATACAAAGAGGTTAAGCGCAACACTATGAGTTCGGGCGCCGGAGGGTGCATTGCCGTTACCGCGAAGGGTTTGCTCCTCCGCGGCGATGGGATCTTGACCTATATCGAGCCTTAACTTTCCTTACCTTGCCTGGATCGAATCACCCTGATTTTCACCCGTCTGGTAGTTAGATTGGTGTAGAAGACGTATAGACATTGGTCATCAAGGAAAACTTCGGGGGTCACGCATCGTGCAAACACGCAAATCAAGTTATCTGAATATGTTGTGCGCTCTAGTTCTTGCATTAGTAAGTTCAGTTTCGGTTTGTAAGGCACTCGATAATGTGCCCGACGTGCAAGTCCCCAATCACTGGGACCACTTCACCATTCTCGTCTGGCAGTTCCAAACGGATGTCACCAAAGACAAAGCCCTGTACGAGTCCGTCAATTTGAACGGCTTCCATATTGACCGCAGCAATGACAATCTGAAAAAGTTCGCGGACGAGACGAAATGGCTCTTTTACGTCGATCACACGGCCAGCAAAGGCTACTTTCACCTCGGCAACAACGCGCCGCCAAAGTCGAAGAATATCATCCCCCGCCCCAACAGCCTGATGGACCCCGCGGTGATCGAGAAAATCAAGGGCCTCATCAAGGGCAACGTCAACGCGGCCAAGGGCTCCACAGCGGTCGGCTACGCGCTGGACGACGAAGTGAGCCTCGGCGTCTTCTGCACGCCGTACGAGGTGGACGGCTCCCCCAACAGCGTCGCGGCCTACCGCAAGTATCTCGAAAAGGAGTACGGCTCCATCGACAGTCTCAACAAGGAGTACGGTTCTTCCTACAAAGCCTTCGACGAGATCTCGCCGAAGTCCTACGAGGCCTTCCGCGGAAGCCTGAAGGGCGACGCGATCGGCTCCACCAATCTCAGCATGTGGTGCGACTGGCGCTCCTATATGGACACACAGTTCTCGGAAGTCATGCAGGAGATGGTGAAATACGCCAACTCGCTCGACCCCAACACGCCCTGCGGCTTCGTGGGCGGACAAGGCCCCAACGCGTGGGGCGGCTACGACTACCGCAAGCTCTGCAAGGCCGCGCAGTGGATGGAAGCCTACGACATCGGCTCGAACAACGAGATCCTGCGCAGCTTCTGGACGCAGAAGCGCCCGCACGTGCAGACGTACTTCTCGAGCAAGGACCCCAAGAAGGACGCGTGGTTCCTCTGGTACTACCTCTGCCACGGGAACCGCGGCGTGATCTCCTGGCCCGAGGGCTGGTTCAAGAACGGCGAGGTCGCCCCGTACATCAAAGCTTGCGCGGAGACTTTCAAAGAAGTCCAAGGCCCCATCTCGAAGCTGATCATCGATGGCGAGTTCCAGAACGATCCCGTCGCGATCTACTACTCGCACCCCAGCATCCAGGTGACGTGGGCCATGGACGCCGCCACCCACGGCGGCACCTGGCCGAACCGCAGTTCCAGCATGGACAACGGCATGTCCACGAACATCCTCACCCGCAACGGCTGGGTGAAGACGCTCGAAGATTTGGGCCTCCAGGCCAAGTTCATTCACGAGGACCACTTGCTGGCCGGCGACATGCAGAAGGGCGGCTACAAGGTCCTGATCCTCAACCGGACGCTCTGCCTCTCCGACAAGGAAGCGGAAGCCATCAAGGCCTTCGCCGCCGCGGGCGGTACCGTGATCGCCGACCATCTGTGCGGCATTATGGACGAGCACGGCAAGGCCCGCGAGAAGGGCGCGCTCGATGCGCTCTTCGGCGTTAAGCACGACCTGTCGAAGGGCATCCTCGATGGCAAGACGCTCACGGAGGTCGATTGCGAACGCAGCTACAAGGGCCTCGACGACAAGAACTGGGTCGGCGGCGCCGCACCGAAGTACATGGAGATGGCCGCGTTCGAGCTGGGTCTGGGAGAGGACGGCGGCAAGGCCGCGGGCAAGGCCGGCGAGACCCCGGTCGCCATCAAGAAGGGCAAGGCCGTCTACCTGAATCTCTCCACGATCGGATACCTGATGGAACGCGGGAAGGACCAGAGCAAAGAATGGCTTCCGTTCGTCTCGGGCCTGATGAAGGATGCCGGCGTCGCGCCGCGCTTGACCATCACGGCCGAAGGGAAGCCCGCGAGCGAGACCGAGTCGATCTTCTGGAAGAACGGCGACAAGATCACGCTCTGCGTGCTTAAGAACATCAGCCGCGCGGCGACGATCAGCAGTTTCGGCGCGTCGGGGAACCTCGCCGATGGAAAAGTGAAACTCAAACTCTCCTTCGCCGCCGCCGTGAAGGACCTCAAGAACGAACGCACCGGCAAGGCCCTGGGCAGCGGCAAGGACTTCGACGACGAGTTCGCGCCGTGGGAAGCGAACGTCTACACGTACACGCCCTGAAGACTCACGGGACTTCGACCTCGACGAGGTCCCCGTCTTTTAAGCCGTAGGCCACGCGCAGGCCGATGTCGGTGGCCACTTCGAGCACGCTCTTCGGATTCGGCTCCACGCCCGGCCGCGGCACCGGCCGCAAGATGAACGCCGTGCGCCCGAAGATACGGCACGGAACGATCTGCACGCTCACTTCGCCCCCGTACTCCTCTTTGTTCAGGCGCAGTGGGTCGGGCGGCAACTCGTAGTCTTCATCCAGATGAACATTGAGAGTGCCGGGAAAGAACGTCATGCCCGTCTTGGCGTGGTAATACTCGCTGAGCTTCCGGATCCAGAACGAGAAGTTGCCCTCGCCGCTGGTCACGCGGCCTTTGACCGTCCGCATCTTTTTCCTCAGAGCAGGCCCCTCTCGACGAAACTCGTGTAGGTCCCGTCGCCGACGATCACGTGATCGAGCAGCCGGATGCCGACGAGTTCCGCGACTTCGCCCAGGCGCTTGGTGAGCTGCTTGTCCTCGCGGCTCGGCGCCGGATCGCCGCTTGGATGGTTGTGGACCACCGCCACCGCGGCCGCTTGCATGCGGATCGCGGGATTAAAGACCTCGCGCGGATGCACCAGCGTCTGCGTGAGCGTGCCTTCGCTGACCAGCTCTTCGCCTAACATCCGGTTCTTCTGGTCCAGGCACGCAACGAAGAAACGCTCCTTCTTCAAATTCCGCATGCGCAGCCGGTAGTGCTCGAAGAAATCCCGGCCGCAGGCGAATGTCTTGCCTCGCCGGTCCTCTTCTTCGGTCCAGAGCTGAAACAACTCGGCGACGGCGCGCACCAGCGCGGCGGCGTGCGCATCCAAGCCCGCCTTGCGCAGGTCTTCCGGCTGGGCCGCGAGCACGCCGCGCAGGCCGCCGTGGGTCTTTAGCAGCGCCTCCGCGCGGGCCATCGCCGCCGCCCCGCCGCGCCCATCGGAGATCAGAAACGCCAGCAGGTCCGTGGCCCGCGGCCGAACATGGCGTTGCTCGGGCGTCTCCGCAAGCGTCTGCGCCAGGGCCTCGCCGGAGACCTGGATCACGCGCGCCCCGGCGCTCAGAAACTGGCAGCCTTCGCAGAGCGGGCAGCGGTCGCAATGGGCCTGCTCGTCGCAGGTTCCTTCTTCAATAAGGCCGTACTCACCGGAGGAGAACGCGTCCAGCCACGAAGCGATCACGCCCGCGGCGTCGCCGGAGGCCCGCGCTACGCGGCGCAGGATCTCGGCGTATGCCTGCTCCTGAGCCTCCTTGGGCCACCCGCCGTCGAGCAGGCCGTAGCGCACGAGAAAGCGCGTCGCCGGCGCCCGCAGTTTCGGATCGGCGGAATCGCCGCTGCGGGTGTTGCGCCAGCGCTTGAGCGCAGGCGTCAGCGCTCGCCCCGCCGCGCTCCGGACGCCTTTCTGCACCGCTTGATAGAAACGAATGGCCTCGAAGGGCTTGACGCTCATCGCGCGGCCCTCTTCGAGCGGCCCCGCTTGACCGGCGGCAAGGCGGCCAGATCGGGCAGGTTGCGGTGCCGGCCGGCGTGGTCGAGCCCAAAGCCCACGACGAACTCCGGCCCGATGTCGAAGCCACAGAAATCGGCCCGGATGCCCTGCCGCCGGATCGCTCCGCGCCGGCGCAGCAGCACGCAGATGCGCACGCGCCCGGCGCCGCGCGCTTTCAAGTGCTTCACCAAGTAGCGCAGCGTCAGGCCGGTGTCGAGGATGTCGTCGATCAGCAGAATGGTGCGCCCGCGCAAGTCCAGCGCCGGGTCGAGGTCCTGCAGCAGGACGACGCGGCCTTTGCTTTGCGTTCCCGAGCCGTAGCTCTCGGCGCGCAGAAAGCCGATCTCCAGGCCCAGGCGGGCGGGTAGGCGCCGCACCAGATCGGCGGCAAAAACGAACGCGCCCTGGAGCACCACCACGGCCACGGGGCGCTCGCGCGGAAGCAGCAGGCGCAGCGGCGCCGGCAGGTCTTGTGCACGGCCTCTTTTACGCTTTTCGGACACCACCGGCCGCATCGGTTCTCTCCGCGAGATCACCGGCTTTCACCGCCGCTACGGCGCCACCTTCGCCAGCACTTCGTCGAGCACCTTGTCGGTACTCACGCCAGAGGCCTCGCCGTCGAAGTTGAGGATCAGGCGGTGGCGCAGCGCGGACTTTGCGATCCGCCGCAGGTCGTCGACCGCCACATGGAACCGCCCCGAGGCCAGCGCAAGCGCCTTCCCGCAGAGCAGCAGCGCCTGCGCGCCGCGCGGGCTGTCCCCAAAGCGCACGTAACTCTTGACCAGCGGAACGGCCAGCTCGTGGTCGGCGTGCGTGGCCAGCGCAATCTTCGCGGCGTACTCCGTCACCGGCTTGGCCGCAGGAACTCTCCGGACCAGTTCGCGGAACTTCATGAGCGCCTCGTGGTCGGCCACGCGGCTGGGCTTGGCGTCGCTGTCACCGGTGGTGCGGTTGAGGATCGCGACCAAGTCGTTCATGCTCGAGCGCGGCACGAGCAGCTTCAGCAGGAAGCGGTCGAGCTGCGCCTCCGGCAACGGGTAGGTGCCTTCCAGTTCGATCGGGTTCTGCGTGGCCAAGACCAGAAACGGCTGCGGCAACTTGTTCGTCGTGCCACTCACCGTCACGCTGCCTTCCTGCATCGCTTCGAGCAGCGCCGACTGCGTTTTGGGCGTGGCTCGGTTGATCTCGTCGGTGAGCACCACGTTGCTGAAGATCGGGCCGCGCTGGAACTCGAACGTCCGTTTGCCGTCCTCGGATTCGCGCAACACCGTGGTGCCGATGATGTCCGCCGGCATCAGGTCCGGCGTGAACTGGATACGGCTGAACTGCAGGTCCAGCGCTCCCGCGAGAGTTTTGACCAAACTGGTTTTACCGAGGCCGGGCAGGCCCTCGAGCAGCACGTGCCCGCCGGCAAAGAGGGCCACCAGGACGCCCTCGACGATCTCCTCCTGGCCGACGATGACCTTGCCCACTTCCGCACGCACGCGCGCGAAAGTCTCCGCGAACTCTTTGGCCTGCGCTTCCACGTCGGCCGCCTGCGTCGCCATTCCGGTTCCCCTCGCTTACGCCGCCGCCCCTAGGATATCAGCCGTTTCATCTCGCGCACCGCCTCGGTCAGGCCCGTGAAAATCGCGCGCGCGACGATCGCATGCCCGATGTTCAACTCTTCCATGCCCTCGATGCGCGCGACTGGGATCACGTTGCGGTAATTCAGGCCGTGCCCCGCGTTCACGCGCAGCCCCAGCGAACGCGCCAGCGCGGCGCCCTCGATCAGTTCGTGCAGGCGCTTCTCCGTCTCTCTCTCGGAGCGCGCGTTCGCATACGAACCCGTGTGCATCTCGATGAACGGCGCGCCCGACTTCGCCGCGGCCTCGATCTGCCGGGGATCGGGATCGATGAAAATACTGACCTCGATCCCCGCGCCGCCCAGGCGCTTCGCGGCCTCGCGAACTTTGGCGAACCCGCCCGCCACGTCCAGCCCGCCTTCGGTGGTGACCTCCTGGCGTTTCTCGGGCACCAGGCAGCAGCAGCCGGGCTTCACGCGGCAGGCGATCTTGAGCACGTCCGAGGCGACCGCGAGTTCCAGGTTCACGCGCGAATGGACGGTCTTGACGAGCAATTCCAGATCGCGGTCCTGGATATGCCGGCGGTCTTCGCGCAGGTGTACGGTGATCTGGTCGGCGCCGCCCAGTTCCGCCGCCGCGGCGGCCCACACGGGATCGGGTTCGTACGTGCGGCGGGCCTGGCGAATCGTCGCCACGTGGTCGATGTTCACGCCCAGTCTGGCCATGCACCTGCTCCTCTCGCAGCTTTTCTTTTCCACTATTGGGGCGCGGCCGTCAAAACCCCGCGCACCTTCACGGCCGGCAGCGGCTGCTTGTTCTCTCCCAGCACCTTGATGCGCGAAGGCGCGGCGGCTTTCACCTGCGCATTTTGCGAGGGAAAAGCGTGGCCTTGCGGCTGCTGCAAGTCCCAGTCGGCGGGCCATTCCACGTACAACTGGATATCGGCCGCGCCCAGCGTGGCGATCTCGTCGGGCAAGCCCGTCACCGTAACCGTCACGTTCGCGGGATCGGCGAACATCGTCGCGCCCGGCGGAGCCAGCGCGCGCACCGGCACGTTCTCGATCGTGCGCGTGATCTCCTCCCGGTGGACCTGCAGCGTAACCGTCACGGTCTCGTTGCAGCGGATCTCGACGTCGCGGTCGCCAATCGTGATGCCGGGCGCGATTCGCACGGCCGGAAGCTGAAAATTCTCCGTACGCCCGCTCAGGTCGACGGGCTCGGTCCAGACGACGTCCGCCTGGGACAGATCGGCGGTGGACGACACCAGCACTTCGCGCGGCTGAACGATTGTGCCGGTAAGCTGGAATCCCGGCGGCGGATTGCCCTGGCGCCGAACCTTGACCGGCAGCATCCGTTTCGAGACCGCCAGCAGCCGGACCGGGAAGCCGTCCGCGGGTTCGACCTTTTGAATTCGCATCTCGCTCACGCCCGCAACTTCTACATCTTCGGGCCGCACCACGATCCGGTTATCGCCGGGTACCAGTTTGGGAACGGCGTCCTTGAGATCGAGCTTAATGTTCTCGGAACTGACGTACTGCAGGCGCCGCCGCGGACCGCGCACCCGCACGCGCAGCGCGACGGGAAACTTATTGTCGGGCGCGAATTCGAGATTGTCCGGAAGCTTGATGCTCGCTTCGCGGACCGCCACCGCGAACTCGCGTTCGTCGCTGAGCTCTCCGTCGATGTAGAAGTAGGAGAGGATCGCCAGCACGAAACAGACGAGTTTCAGCGTCTTGTCTTCCCAGAAGACCGTGCCGAGCAGACGCAAGATGGAGGAAGATGCGGCCATATCACGCGCCTCCCTCAACCGATTCGATGCACAGCTCGGTCAGCGTCTTACGCAACGTATCGGGCGTCATGCCCGTCGTAAGTTTGCCGTCCACGCACACGGAGATCTTGCCCGTCTCTTCGCTGACAACCACCGTAACCGCGTCGTTCTCTTCCGAAAGGCCCAGCCCCGCGCGGTGCCGCGTGCCCAGCGTCTTGGAGAGTTCGGGGTTCTCGGAGAGCTGGAAAAGGCACCCCGCCGCCGCGACCCGGTTGCCCTGGATCACCACGCCGCCGTCGTGCAGCGCCGTGCCGGGATAGAAGATCGAGAGCAGCAGTTCCTTGGTGATCTCCGCGTTCATGCGCGTTCCGCCCTCGACGTAGGGCTCGAGCGAGACCGTACGCTGAATCGCGATGAGCGCGCCGACCTTGTTCCCGCTCATGTCGGACACGGCGTCCACGACCTCGTCGATTGCCGGAGAACTCGCGCGCACTACTTTTCGGAAGATCGGGTGCATACCTAAGCGCAGCAGACCGCGGCGGAGCTCCGGCTGAAAAATGATCAGAAGCGCGAGGAAGAAGAGCGCGGCCAGTTTTTCGAAGACCCACTGAATGTGGACGAGCTCGAAGATGTTCGCCGCGAAGAAGACGATGCCGATCGAGAGCCCGATCAGCAGCAGGATGCCGCGCAGCACCGGCGCGCCCCGGCTGCCGATCAGGAACTTGGCTCCCGCCAGGATGATCAGAAAGAGCAGAAAGATTTCGACAAAGGCGGGCACGCCGCCCGAAATCATCGTCTGTAAGCGATTGAGGAAGTCCATCCAACGCCCCTGAGTTCTACACGGGCGGCTCGCCGAAAGGTCACAAATCGCCAGCTTGGAGGACATTATACGCAGGCACGGCGGGCTTGCTTGGGCCTTTTATCGGCTAAGCGCCGGAAGATTTCAGGATCGCCGCGGCAACTTTCAACGCCTGCGCATGCGGGGCAACATCGTGAACGCGCAAAACCGCGGCCCCGTGCGCCAGCGCCAGCACGCCTGCCGCGATCGTGGCCATTATGCGCCGCTCGGGCCGGTCCTCCCCCGTGAGCGTGCCCAGAAACCTCTTGCGCGAGACCCCCACCACCAACGGCCGCCCGAGCGCCTTTAACTCCACCAGCCTGCCCAGGATCTCGAGGTTGTGCCCCAGCGACTTGCCGAAGCCGATGCCCGGATCGAGCAATATCTTGGTCGGCGCGATGCCGGCCTCGTGCGCCGCGTGGATGCGCTTCCGGAAGAAAAGGTCGATCTCGTCCACCACGTCCTGGTATTTCGGCACCTTCTGCATTGTTCGCGGCGTGCCCTGCATATGCATGAGGATCACCGGGCACTTCGCTCGCGCGATTACTTTCGCCATCTGGCGATCGTGCTGCAAGGCGCTGATATCGTTGATCATATCCGCGCCCTCGCCCAGGCAGGCGCGTGCGACCTCCGCCGACTGCGTATCGATGCTCAGCGGAATTCTGTTCAACTCCCACAGCTTGCGCAGGCGCTTGAGAACCGGGAGCAGTCGCTGCTTCTGGACTTTCGCCGAGACGCCCCGCGCTCCCGGCCGCGTGCTTTCCGCGCCCAAGTCGAGCGCGTGCGCGCCTTCGCGGACCATGCGCCGCGCGTGCGCCACCGCAGCATCTACCGCGAGAAACGTGCCGCCGTCGCTGAAGGAATCGGGCGTAATGTTGAGGACGCCGAGGAGCAGAGGATATTGAGACGCGAGGTTGTTTAGGATGGAGCGCGCCATTTATTCCGGCAACTCATGGATGACTTTGAAGAGTTCCTTGACCTTCAACGTGAACCCTTTCAGCACATGGCTCTTGATCGCCCCGCGCGCAACCGGCGTCTCCACGTAGCGGCCGTCCTTGCCCGGAAAGAATTGGTATATGCGCCGCTTGGCGTAATCGACCACCCAATACTCGCTCACGCCGCAGCGTTCGTAGTGGTTTTTCTTGTCACCCAGGTCCCGGTCTTCCTGGCCGGGCGAGAGGATCTCGACGATGAAATCCGGCGTGCCGTGGCCGTGCACGCCAATCTTCAAGCGGCTGCCCTTCTTCAATGTGATCACAAGGTCCGGCCGGCGAGTCTCATCGAGCAGGAACTCGACATCCCAATCGGGAACCTTAAGAGCAACTGCATTCTCTTGGAGCCAGTTGCCCATCTGTCGCGATAGCTCGTCGAGCACCAGTTGATGTTTGGTATTCGGTGCGGGCGCCAATTCCAGTTCCCCACCTACCAATTTCCACTTTTCGTGTTCGGGCAGGTCCAGCCGGAAGAACTCTTCGGCGGTGTAGAGTGTTTTGGCGGTGGCGGTCTTCATAGCGTCATCCCATGAAAAAAGGCGGCCCGAGAGCCGCCCTTCTTATACTCGATGTGAACACGCTCGTCCAACCTGCGCCTTACGCCGGCGCGGGGGTCGGCATGGAACCCGGCAGGTTGCCGCCCGCGAAATTGCCTTCCTCGGCCCGCTTGGCCTGCTCCTCGGGCTTGGGCAGGGGCCGGAAGGTCACCTGCTTCACCGGAGCGCGGTCGGGCAGCTTCTTCTCCTTGAGGACCTTTTCAAGCTCCTCGCCACTGATGACCTCGTACTCCATCAGCGCCTTCGCGACGAGTTCGATGGCCTCGCGATGCCCTTCCAGCACCTTGCGCGCCTCGGAATAGCATTCGTCCACGATGCGCCGGACTTCCTCGTCGATGGCGATAAGCGTCGAGGGGCTGATCGCCTGCGTGCGGCTGATCTCGCGGCCCAGGAAGATCGTCTCTTCGTCTTCCTGATACTTGATCGGCCCCAGCCGGTCCGACATGCCCCATTCGCAGACCATCTTGCGCGCGATCTCAGTCACCTGGTCGATGTCGCCCTTTGCGCCGGTGGAAATATCGCCGACGAACATCTCCTCCGCGATGCGCCCGCCGAAGGCCACGACGATCTGGCCGAGCAATTCCTTGCGCGTGCGGTTGTAGATGTCCTTGCTGGGCAAAAAGTGCGTCGCTCCCAAGCTCGGGCCGCGCGGCATGATCGTGACTTTGTGCGGCTTGTCCACGTGCGTGCCGTAGTAGCCCAGCAGCGCGTGGCCGGCCTCGTGGTAGGCCGTCACCCAGCGGTCCGCCTCGTCCATCACGCGCGACTTCTTCTCGCGCCCCCACTTGACCTTGTCGCGCGCCTCTTCCAGATCATCGTTGTCGATGCCGTCCTTGTCCTTCATCACGGCGATCAGCGCCGCCTCGTTGATGATGTTCTCGAGGTCCGCGCCGCTGAACATCGGCGTCGCCTTGGCGAGCAGGTTTAGGTCCACGCCGGGCGACAACTTTACCCGCTTGGAGTGCACCCGCAGAATCTGGTCGCGGCCCTTGATGTCCGGCAGGTCTACGTACACGTGCCGGTCGAAGCGGCCGGGGCGCAACAGCGCCGGGTCGAGCACGTCCGGGCGGTTGGTCGCGGCCATCACGATGATCTTGTCATCGGACTCCATGCCGTCCATCTGCACCAGGATCTCGTTGAGGGTCTGCTCGCGTTCGTCGTGCCCGCCGCCCAGACCCGTGCCGCGGCGCCGCCCGACGGCGTCGATCTCGTCGAGGAAGATGATGCAGGGGCTGTTCTCGCGCGCCTGCTGGAAGAGGTCACGCACGCGGCTCGCGCCGACGCCCACGAACATCTCCACGAAGTCCGAGCCCGAAATGCTGTAGAACGGCACGTCGGCCTCGCCCGCGATGGCCTTGGCCAGCAGCGTCTTGCCCGTGCCGGGCGAACCGATCAACAGGATGCCCTTGGGGATGCGCCCGCCGAGCCGCTGGAATTTCTTGGGGTTCTTCAGGAACCCGACAATCTCCTCGACTTCCTGCTTGGCCTCGTCGATGCCCGCCACGTCCTTGAACGTCTTCTTGGTCTTGTCCTTGGTGATCAGCGTCGCCTTGCTGCGCCCGAAGGAGAGCACCCCGCCGGGACCGCCGGGACCGCGCAACTGGCGGAAGACGAAAAAGTAGACCAGGAAGAAGAGCAGCAGCCACGGCAGCAGGCCGATCACGTACGCGGGCCATTCCGGCGGCTTCTGGAAGTCGATCTCGATCTGCGGGTTCTTCTGCGCCTGCTCGTGCAGCCACTTCTGCCAGTAATCGCCGAGCGGATCGGGGGCGACGATGTGCAGCTTGTCGCCCTTCTTGGTGTACTCGGAACCGGAACGGTACACGCCGAACACATCGCGGTTGACGAACTTGATCTTGGTCACGTCGCCCGACTCGACCCGTTTGACGAAGCTCGTCCAGTCCGGCACTTCATCCACGCGCCCGTTCAGGGAGATCGAGGTGCTCCCGAAAACAATGGCCACCAGGATACCGATAAAGATGACGAGGAAGAGCACCTTGCTGGACTTGAACCCCACGCCTTTGGGGTCGCCCTTGTCGTCGTCCCGGCGCTCTTCGTCCGGTTCCCGCCGGTCGTTCTTATTCGGCTTGCGATCATCGTCGTCAAACATCCAAAAATTCCTCTAACTTGGCGCGACTTCTGCGCCGAAACCACCCCGGTGAACCGCTCCCTAACTCACCATTGCCATGGTAGCCCCCATAGCGGGAAAATCCAGGACTACTGGTCTCTATTCGGCATGTATCGCCAAACCACTAAGGAGACTTGAATTCAATGCTTACAGCCTTCTCCTTCTTAAGGCGTTCGAGCCACTCCTTTTCACTTGAGCCGATTTCATGAGCCGGAACAATGCGTGCCCGGTCGTAGTTCTGGGTATAGTTGCATCCAGCGCGATTACTGCCACGATCTCCGCGCCCCGGATCACGATCCGATTGATGTCTCCTTCTTCCGCGCGTTTCTGAAACGTCGGCCAATCGATCTCTTCGAAACGGCCAACAGGCTGATTATTGACGTACCCGCGCAATAAAAGGGCTGCAGCCAGAATGCCAAAGAGGATCAGCAGCAGCCGATAGAGAATGCTTCAAGCTCCCACGCCTGATGGTTCGACGGTCTCAACACCCTCTTCCTTCAAAGTCGGTGGCTCCTAGAGGATGTATTTCGCCAGATCCTCGTCTTCCAGGATCGGCAGAAGGCGGTCCCGGACGACCTTGGCGTCGACCGACACCGTCTTGCCCTTCATCTCCGCCGCGCCGAAACTCACCTCTTCGAGCAGCTTCTCGATCACCGTATGCAGCCGCCGCGCCCCGATGTTCTGGCTCACGCGGTTGGCTCGCGCGGCGAAGCGCGCGATCTCCCCCAGCGCATCCTCGTTGAACTCCAGCGTCACGCCTTCCGTCGCGAGCAGCGCCTGGTACTGTTTCACGATCGCGTTCTTCGGCGCCGTGAGGATACGCTTGAAGTCCTCCTCGGTCAGGTCGGCCAGCTCCACGCGGATGGGAAAGCGGCCCTGGAGTTCCGGGAGCAGATCGCTGGGCTTGCTCATGTGGAACGCGCCCGCGGCGATGAAAAGCATGTGGTCGGTCCGGACGATCCCCCAGCGCGTCGAGACCGAGGCGCCCTCGACGATGGGCAGCAGGTCGCGCTGCACGCCTTCGCGCGAGACATCCGGCCCGTGGTCTCTGCCCGAGCCCGCCACCTTATCGATCTCGTCGATGAAAATAATCCCGAGGTTCTCGGCCATCTCGAGCGCTTGGCGCGTCACGGCCTCCTGGTCGATCAGTTTCTCGGCCTCCTCCGCCTCGAGTAGCCGGCGCGCCTCGGCCACAGGCATCTTGCGCCGCTTTGTGCGCTTGGGCATCATGCGCGAGAGCGCGTCCTGCAGTTCCATGCCCATCTCTTCGCCCATCGCCGGCGCGAAAATCCCGCCCACGGCCTCGGATGACGCGGCCACTTCCAGTTCCACTTCGCGTGCATCAAGCGCGCCGGCTTTGAGCTTCTGGCGCAACTTCTCGCGCGTTTTCTCGTGAAGCTCCGCCGAACCCGAACCGCCCGCCTCGACGCCCGGCGCGGAGCCGAACCCCGCGGAACTCTGAGGCGCGAAGGAACTCGGCGCGGGCAGCAGCACGTCCAGCAGGCGTTCTTCCGCCGCTTCCACCGCCTTCGCACGCACGCCCTCGCGCGCGCGGCTCTGGACCATGTTGATGCTCGCTTTCACCAGGTCGCGCACCATGCTCTCCACGTCGCGCCCGTGGTAGCCGACTTCCGTGTAGCGCGTCGCCTCGATCTTGATGAACGGCGCGCCGCTCAGCGCCGCCAGCCGCCGCGCGATCTCGGTCTTGCCGACGCCCGTCGGCCCGATCATGAGAATGTTCTTGGGCGCAACGTCTTCGCGCATGGCCGGGTCGAGCTTGCGCCGCCGCCAGCGGTTGCGCAGCGCGATCGCGACCGCCTTCTTGGCCGCGTTCTGCCCGACGATGTACCGGTCGAGCTCCGCGACAATCTGCTTCGGCGTCAGCTCGGAAGGGTCGGTGCCGAGCACGGGTAGTTGAGGGTCTGCCATGGTTAACTCCGCGCGTTACGGGTCCACGAATCTTCACGAATCAGGAAACAAAACGCTTCCACTCAAGTTGCGAAGCATACCCAAAGTTGACCAGCAAGCCCACCTTGCAACCAGTTGCTTTCAAGTAATTGATCACTTGAGAGGCATCACGGCTGGCCAATTTATCTTGAGCTTTCAGTTCTACTACGCTCTGACCGAAGCATAGCAGGTCCGCGACGTATTCTTTGTTAAGGGTTACTCCTTTATAGAGAATCTTCAGCGCCTTCTGCGGTTCGAACGGTATCCCACGTTTCCGCGACTCAATTTCTAATGCTTCCTGACAGACGGCCTCATAAAAACCCGGACCCAGAACGTTATACACCTCCATCGCCGCTCCGATGATGGCGTACACTTCGTCCTTCAGGATCAGTTCCTTCGTATTCGTGTTCATTCGTGAAGATTCGTGGACGCTTTTACAGTTCCTCGATCACCAGATTCGCGTTCGTATAAATACAGATCTCCGCCGCTTCCTTTAGCGCGGAGGCCACGATCTCCTTCGGGCCGAGCTTGGTGTGCTTGGCGAGGGCGCGGGCCGCGGCGAGCGCGAAGGCGCCGCCGGACCCGATCGCGACGATGCCGTCCTCCGGTTCCACCACGTCCCCCTGCCCCGTCACCAGGATCAGGGCCTCTTTGTCGGCGGCAATAAGCATCGCTTCGAGCCGCCGCAGGTACTTGTCCTTGCGCCACTCTTTGGCCAGTTCCACGGCGGCACGCTTCAAGCTGTTCTTATGCGCTTCAAGTTTGCCCTCGAAACGCTCCATGAGCGTGAACGCGTCGGCGGTGGAGCCCGCGAAGCCGACGAGTTGCCCGCCTTTCAGCTTGCGGACCTTGTGGGCGTTGGCCTTGAGCACCGTATTGCCGTGCGTGACCTGCCCGTCGCCGCCCATCGCCACGGCGCTGCCTTTGCGCACCGCAATCACGGTCGTGGCGTGAAAAGGTCCGTAGGTGGAATCGTTTTTCATGGGTGACCTCGCGGAGAATCGAAGGACCGGACCTCGAAGGGCTTCGACCAGCATACGGAAGCGCGGTGGGCTGACAAGGCGGATTGAAACGGCGGGTTTTAGCGAGTGCACGGCTCATTTGCGCGGCAAATAGTGGTTTCAGATTCGCAGAGAAGCATTCTCCAAGCAGGCACTTAGGAACACATCGGCCTTCAAACATGCTGCGGAGAAATGGGAGGACCTGCGGCGAAGGCCTACTCCAGACTGGCCTTCTTCCCCAGCACTATCTTCTTGGTCTTCTCATCCACCCGTACTTCCAGTTCCGCGAGTTTCCCGACCCATTCGAGCGCCAGCGTTGCTTCCATGTTGGTCACTCGCAGCGAGATCGGGGGAAGGTCCGAGGCGTTGCCGCATTTCGGGTCGAGTTCCACCGGCAAACCGATGCACGCGGAGACCTGGGCGAGCGCCTTGTCCACCGGCGTATCCACGAACTCTACGCTCACCTTCAATTTCAGCCGCTTCTCGAACGAGACCAGTTCGGGACGCCAGGCATTCGGTTTTTCCGGCGAATACAGAAATTCTGGCTCGCGGTCCTGCATGGCTTGCTTGATCTGGTCTACCCGCGACTGCATTCGGTTCTGCTCCACGCGCCACTCGCTTTCGCGCTTGTCCATAGCCGTCTTCAATTCGGCCTGGCGACTGGAGGCATCGGCCTTCTTTTCGGGACCTTCCTTCTGCTTCTCCAACCCCTCAAGCTCCTGCATCGTCTTGGCCCGCGCATCCTGCCATTCTTCCGTGCGCTTCTTGAGTTCCGCCTCCTCCGCTTCAAGCAGCTTCGGCAGCAGGCGCAGCGTGGCGCCGGCCATGGCTTTCCGCGCGCGCTTCTTCAGGTCGCCGTCGGGGCCTTCGGCCAAAGCTCTAAGCTGCTCCCAGACGTCCTCGGAGTGCGCGGTGAGGACCTTCTGCATCCGCTCGCGCGTCTCCTCGTCGCCCTCTTTGAGCGCCTTGACGCAGGCGTCCCAATTCGCGGCCAGATGTGTAGCGATCGCCTTGGTGGCGGCCTCGCGGGATTCGAAGTCGTCGCTCTTGAGCTGCGCCAGGAGTTTCTCGAAGCTGTCCGCGGGCTTCTCTTCGGCGGCATGCGTAATCGGCAAGGCCGCCGCCGCCGCGCATAGAACAGACCAGGCCATTCGTCTCATTTTGCAGACTCCGTTTTTATTCAAGGTCTTCATTCTATGGACGTCGAAAGGCTTGCTTACGTGCCTGGAAATCCAGGCTTCAATCGCGGGGAAAGTACGTCTCGACGATGCGGATAAAGTCCGCGCTGGTCTTGCAATGCGCGGCGTGGCCGCGGAAGTCCCGCGCGCCTGGACGGCCCTGCGCATACGTGCACGCATAACGGCGCATCAGGATGTTCCCGCGCTCTTCGCCGAAGCGGGCGACGATCTCGCGCTGGTGCCGCAGAAGAATCTCCTTCTGCTCCCGCAGCATGGGCGGCGGCGGGACCGGCAGGCCCTTCAGCGCCGCGGCGGCCTCGCGGAAGAGCCACGGCTTGTTGAGCCCCGCGCGTGCGATCATCACCCCGTCAACGCCGTAGCGCGAGAAGGCCTCGACGACCTTGGCGGCGCTGTCGAGGTCCCCGTTGCCGATGATCGGCATCGCCTGCGCGTGCGCCTTGATCTCGGCGATGCGGTCCCAGTCCGCGTTGCCGGTGAAGAAGTCCTCGGCCACGCGGCCGTGCACGGTCAGCGCCGCGGCGCCGGCCGCTTCGACGGCCTGCGCCACGTCCAGCGCCGTGATGCAGCCGCGCTTGCAGCCGAGCCGGATCTTGGCCGTCACCGGCACCGGCGCGCAGGCGCGGACGACCTTCGCGACGATCTGCTGGACGCGGGCGGGCTCGGTGAGCAGCCAGCTTCCGCTATGGGCTTCGGTGATCTTCTTTACCGGACAGCCGAAGTTCAGGTCCACGACGCTGACGCGGTACTCGAACGCCAGCCGCCGGCCGACCTCGGCGAGCGTCTCCTCGTCGTTGTCCCACATCTGCACCGCTAGCGGGCGCGGTTCGTCCAGCACGCCCCAGAGCCTATCCGGCGAGCCTTTCACGCCGCCCACCTGCCGCACGAAGCCTTCGGCCGAGATCATCTCCGTGGCCTGCAAGCCCGCGCCGCCGAACTCACGCACGATCTTGCGGTAGGCGTAATTTGTGAAACCCGCCATCGGCGCCTGCAAGATGGGCGGGTCGATCAAGAGCGGCCCGATGCGCAATGGGCGAACCGCCGCCGCAGGCTGCGCCACCGCTTCCGCTGAAGTTGCAAGTCCAATGCCTTCCATAGATTCAGAGATTACCTCAAGTTCGTGCGCAAAAAAGTAATAGTTGGAAAGGGCTGTCCTGCTGATTACATTAATAGATCGAACCTGGACAGCCTCCTTGTTTAGGGAGGAGGCGCGAATGGAGATTCCGCTATGCGAATTTCGATGCCCGTAATGGCCGTGCTTGTCCTGAGCCTTTGCGCGGCGAGCAGCCATGCGGACACGGTTTTCTTGCGCAATGGCGGCCGCGTCGAAGGCAAGGTCACCCGGAAGGACGGCAAGCTCCATGTCGAACAGCCCGACGGCGTGGTGATCGTGGACGAGGCCGACGTGGACTTCATCGAGCCGCACAAGACGCCGATCGAGCTCTACGAGGATAAACTCGGCGAGATCGCCCAGATGGCCGACGGCCAGGGCGAGGCCTTCGCCAAGCTGGGCCAGTGGTGCGCCGAGAACCGCCTCAAGACCCAGGCCCTGAGCGCGTACAAGAAGGCCGTCCAGATTGACCCGGACAATCTGCAGGCCCGGACCGCCCTGGGCTACGCCTTGTTCGAAGGCAAGTGGATGACCGTGGAGGATGCCAACCTGGCCCGCGGGCTGGTGAAACACAAAGACGCGTGGGTGACGCCCGAAGCCAAGGTCGACCTGGAAAAGCTCGAGGCGGCCACCAAGTTTGAACAGGCGAAGGCGGAGACCGAACGGCTGCGCATGGCACGCGCCGAGGCCGAACTGCAGGCCGCCAACGCCAAGGCTGACGCCGCCATGGCGGAAGTGGAGGCGCTCAAGGAACAGTACCGCGACCGCGATTACTACGGTTACGGCGGCGTGGCGATTATTGGCTCGGGACATTCGAAGCCGGCGCCGGAGAAGCCCATCGTGCTCGGCCCCGGCGACCGCGCTACCATCACGGACTTCAATCCGCTCAACGGCGTGAAGTACACCAAGCCCGACGGCACGACGGCGAAGATACTCACGGTCTACCGCATAGGCGCGCCGCCGGTCACCCGCCCCATCTACAGCAACACGCCGCCGCAAATCATCGACCCAAACAAGAAATAGGTGCGCTCGCGGTAAGCCGGCTATCGAGCCGGCTTCTCTCCCACCAGATAGATGTCCGAACAGAGCGCCGGGAAGAGCCGCAGCGTCCGGTCGGCGATCGCGGTCCCCAGCCGCATCAGCCCGTTCGACGAACTTAGCCCCAGCCAGTTCCTGCCAAGGATGCGCGTGTTCGCCAGACCCAGATCCCTGCCGATGTAGCGCAGGTCGTCCACGTCCGGCTCGCGCACGTGCCCGCGGAAGACCTCGGGCTCGTACCAGTCCTCCATGCGGCTCCACTTGCCGCGGCCCAGCGGAACCGACAGGCGCTTGCGCAGGTTCACGCAATTGGGCACGCCCAGCACGAAAAGGCCGCCGGGCCGCAGGGCCGCCATGAGCTGCCGGAAGAGCCGCTTCGGCGAATGGTGCCAGTGTTCCATGCTGTCGAAAGAAGTAACCGCATCGAAAGGCCCTTCGGCGCCCAAGCCCTGCGCGACCACATCCCGCGAGAGCACCTCGATCCCGCGCTTGCGGTGCAGATCGAGGATCGAGTCGCCCGCGGCGCGGTTGATCTCGTCGCGGAAGTCGTCGATCAGCACGACGCGCTTGCATCCGGCCGCCGCGCAGCCCACCGAGAAGAGCCCCACGCCGCCGCCGATATCGCAGACCGAGCACGCACCCGGATCTCGGCCACCCAGGGCCAGTTCGAGGTGATAGGCGATGCGCGGCACGTCCGCGAGCTGCTCCGAAGCCATCGCGGCCGGATAGGTCTTGGCCGCCTCGCGAAGCTGGGCCGTCAGATCGGGTCGCGCCATCGAGGTCCCTTCATCGTCGCCGCCGCGCGTAATCGGAATCCCGGGATCATACCCGCAATTCTGCTCTCTTCATGCCAAAGCGCGCAAGCCGCGTATAATCCCGGCATGAGCAGCCCGGTTCCAGAGCTCCGCATCGGCCCGCACAAAGTCCGCGGACGCTTCGCGCTCTCGCCCATGGCGGAGTTCACCTCCTGGCCGATGCGCGTGCTCGCACAGGAGTTCGGAGCGGCGTTTACCTGTACTGAGATGGTCAAGGCGAAGTTTGTGGTGCAGCGCCACGCAGAGACCATGCGCGAATTGCGCCGGCACCCCGGCGAACGGCTCTGCGGCGGGCAGCTCTGCGGCGGCGACGCGGACGAACTGGCCGAGGCCGCGCGCATCCTCGCGCATGAACTCGACTTCCCCTTTGTGGATTTCAACATCGCCTGCCCCATCCGGCGCATCGTCTCCGACGGCGCCGGCTCTGGGCTGCTGAGCGACCCCGCCAAAGTCGAACGCCTCGTCCGCGTGCTGCGCGAAGCCGCCGCGCCCGCGCCGGTGACCGTGAAGATGCGCTCGGGCCTGGACGAAAAGAGCATCACTGCCGTCGCGGTCGCGCGGGCCGCCGAGGCCGGCGGCGCTGTGCTGATCGCGCTCCATCCCAGCACCGCGCGCCAAGGCTACGGCGGGCAGGCGGACCACGCGGTCGTGGCGCAGGTAAAGGCCGCGGTGGGTATTCCCGTCGTAGGCGGCGGCGACATGCAGACGCCCGCCGATGCGGTGCGGCTGATGCGCGAAAGCGGCTGCGACGCCGCGTACTTCGCCCGAGCGGCCATCGGCGATCCGTGGATCTTCCGCCGCGCGCAGGTCCTCTTCGAGACCGGCAGCGAGCCACCGGCGCCGGACCCGGAAGAATGGCGCGCAGTCTTCCGCCGCCACGCACTGTGGCTACTCGAACACTTGGGCGAACGGGAGACCTGCCTGCACCTGCGGAAACTCAGCCGCGAGTACGCGCGGCGGCTGGCCCGCGAAGACGCCCGTAAAGCGGCCGGCGCGGCCATGCAGAAACTTGAGCGTTTTAGTGAATTCGAAGAACGCCTGGACGCGTTGATCGCGGCCGCAAAATAAGCCCGCCTCAAAACAAAACCGGGCGGCCGAAGCCGCCCGGTTGTTCAGGCTTTTGAACCGGCTGCCAGCTTACCAGGCAACCTGGAAGTTGATCACGAAGTTGCTGTTGTCCACGCTGCGCACCGGGCGCCACTGGTTCTGGTTCGCGCCCACCACCTTGCTGGGGTGCTCTTCCTGAACGATGTTGTAGTTCAACTGCAGCTTGGCGTTGTTGCCATGGATGTAGTAGTTCATGCCCGCCGTCCACACCGTCGTATGGAAGACGTCCAGTTTGCGGTTGTCGTTGGCCAGGAAAAGGCCGGCCGCGACGGTGCTCGAATCGGCCGCGCCGAGGTTGTGGTAGAAAAGGTTCTGCATGCAGTCGTAGCGGAAGACGAATTCCATCGGCCGGACCCACTTGCCTACCTTATCCTTGAAGATGCTGTCGGAGAGCTTGTAGCCGGTATCCACGTGCCAGCCGTCCACCGTGAACGGCGCGGGATCGACCGTTACGATGCCGTTGCCCGTGATCACTTCACCGGGTGCGAAGCGGTCGCGGTACTGGCCCCACTCGCCGCGAATCCACCAGCCCTTGACCGGGCCGCCCGGCATGTAGGATGCCCACGCGTAGAGAAGTTGGTGAACGGTCGAGGGGCGGTTCAGGCCATCGACCGGCCGGTTGAACGGATAGTGCCCGCCGGCTTCGCCGCCTAAGCCGTGCATGATGCTGGCGCCGACTTCGATGCTGCCCCAGGTCTCGTTCTTCCACAGCGGGCGCACCAGGAAGCTGCCGACCCAATCCTTCTCGTCGTTGTCGTCCGAGCGGTTCTGACGCTGCTGGAAGGCCGTGCCCGCGCCGTCGAACACGCCCAGCCAGTACTGGAAGCGGTCGTCCCACCAGGTGCCGTGAAGCTCGGAGCCCAGGTCGCGCATGTCGGCGAGTTGGGTGATCATGGAGCGTTCGACGAAGTCGAGCTGGCTGCTGTCGCGCGAGCCTTCCTCGCCCAAGCGGCGGCGGAACTGGCCGATGGTCGAGTCATGGTGCGGCAGGACGCCGTGAACGTTGATATAGGCATCCTGAAGCATGCGGTTCGCCTGGCCGCCGCCGGTGCGGACGGTGTCGTTGTTGGTGTTGCCGATCTGCAACCCACCGCGAATTCCGTCAACGATCTGGCCCGTTCCGTTGCCCTGAAAGCCGCCGTTGAAGAAGGCCACGCCGTCGCCCGAGATCACATTGCTGGTGTTCTGTTGCAGGCTGGGGAACGAGGTCGCCTCGCGCGCCGGGTCGATCATCACCACGGCCGTGACGTTCTCGTGGATGTCCATCGTGAACTTGATTTCCGCGCGGCGGATGCGGAACGAGTCGTTATCGCTCACTTCGTTCGAGCCGAACTGGTTGGGCTGCGTGAAGCGGTCGTCGTTCACCCAGCCGTGGTTGTCGTTCTGGATCGAGTAGTACCAGACCTGGATCAGGCCGCCGATGGTCAGCCGCCCCTGTCGCGTGACTACCGCAGCGTTGGGACCGTACTTGCGGTCGAGCGTGTCGTCCACCGCAGAGCGCTGGCCAACCGGAGTGGTCATCGAGACGCGCTTGCGCAGCTCCTCGACTTCCGTCTTCAACGCCTTGTATTCCGCGTCGGTCACTTGGGGCTTCGCCGCTTCGGCCGCCCGCACGAACGAGCTTACGGCCAGCAGAGAAACCAGCGCCAGACCCCAGACCCACCCACGATTCAACGGCATTTGCAGCCTCCTGGGTTCGTACTGCTATGAGTTAACGAGAGCCGCGGCGTACTGACGCCTCATGGCTCCAAACCGCCAAAGACAACACATGTTCTTGTGCAGCAAACCATTGAGAGTCTAGCTACTGCGACAGAACCGTCAAGTGCGATGTGGTTTGATTTTTCGTCTTAACATTATGCACCTAACTAAAGTTATATTAACGACTTGCGTCTCCAAAGGCCAAGAACCTAGATCATTTTTTTGAGCCGTTTTCGCGTTGCGTTCAAACTTAGGTGCGCACCCGTGCAATGGCTCCGAAGATGCCGTAGCATAACGAGTTGACAAGGTCGCTTGCCGCGACCGATTCAGTGCGAGCGCTCAGAGGCCACGGAGGCCCTACCGGCGGCAGCCGCTGGAGGCGGACTGGCCAGGAACCGTTCCTGGAGTTGCTTGATGTACTCGCGGGTCTTGGGGTAGTCCTGACGCAGCCGCAAGACCGCGCCGAATTCGAGCACGGCCTGTTCGAAGAACTGCTTCCGGGCTGCGGGCGAGGCCGTTTGGGCGCCGGCGTTCCAATAGGCCATGGCGAGCGCTTGGCGGCTATCGGGATTGAGGCTGTCGAGCGCCACCGCGCGTTCGCGCCAGCGCGCCTCATCCTGATACGCACCTACCCACATATAAAGGACGGCCGTCTGGGTTGCAGCGGACGCCTCCAGGTTCTTGTCCAACTCCGCGGCTTTAGAGGTCAGATCGAGCGCCTCCTGGAATTGCACAGGCGAGACGGCCTTGCGCGTCGCCGGGTTGATGCTGCGCAGGCCCAGAACCTTTCCCAGACCTAAGCTCGCGCGGGCCTGCTTGGGATCGAGCTTGAGCGCCTGCCGAAACTCGGTCTCGGCGTCCGCGATGCGGTTCTGGTCGAGCGACGTCCAGCCGCGTTCGGCCAGCGGACCGGCCTCGGGCGGCGCGAAGGCAATGCGCGCGAGCACCGCCACCACCACGACGGCAGCCAGACCGCCGGCGACGGCGATCACGACGCCGCGGTTGGCCTCGACGGCCTTCACGTAGCGGGTGAGGCCCTGGTTCGAGCGCGCCTCGACCGGCAAGCCTTCGAGGAAGCGCTTGATGTCCTCGGCCATGGCGCGCCCGTTGGGATAGCGGCGCTCCGCGTTCTTCTCGAGGCACTTCATCACGATCGCATCCACGTCGCGCGGGACCTTGGGGTTCATCTGCCGCGGCGGCTTGGGCGTGTCCTTGGTGATCTTGAGCATCAGGCGCAGGGCGTTGTCGGCCTGGAAGGGCGGCGTCGCGGTGAGCATCTCGTAGAGCACCGCGCCGAGGGCCCAGACGTCGCTGCGCGGGTCGATGGCCTTGCCGTCGCCGCGGGCCTGTTCGGGCGCCATGTACGCGGGCGTGCCGCAGACGAGCCCCGAGGCCGTCAGCCGCGTGACCTCGTCGAGCGACTTCACCAGCCCGAAGTCCGCGACCTTGGGCGCGCCGTACGGCCCGAGCAGGATGTTGGCGGGCTTCAGGTCGCGGTGGACGTAGCCTGCTTCATGCAGCGCGCCGACGGTATCGGCGACGGACTGCATCATCACGAGGCAGTCGTTCACGGAGAGGCTCTTCTCGGGGATGAGTTTGTCGAGCGAGCGGCCTTCCACCAACTCCATGGCCATGAAGGGCTTCGCGTCGATCTCGCCCACCGCGTAGATCTGGACCATGCCCGGCAGCGAGAGCGCCTTGGCGGTCTCGCACTCGCGGCGGAAGCGCTCGGTCTCCATCTCGCCGGCCTCGTCGCCGTCCAACAATACTTTAAGGGCCACGCGGCGGCCGGAGGAGGTCTCCTTCGCCCGGAAGACCGCGCCGACGCCTCCGCGTGCGATCTCGCCTTCGATCTCGTAGGGTCCAAACGTCCCTTCCAGCAACGGGCGGCGGCGCGAGCCGGAGCTCGTGGTGGCCTTCGCCGGCGCGGGCGGCGGCGTGACGGCCGGGCGCTCGCCCGATGATGGCGGTTTGGCCGCGGGGACCTGGGCCCGGGCCGGCGCGTGCATCACGCGATCGGAGTCCGGCCCGCGGGCAGCTTCGAGCGGCCCCGAAGGCGCGTTCTTCTTTATAGGCGGAAGAATGGCGGACGCGGGCGCATTCGGAGCGGGGGTTTCGGCGTTTGCCGGAGGCGTGGTCCCTGACGCCGCGCCCATGGAAAAGACCGGCGCGCGCGCCGCGGTCTGGCGGCGCGCGTCGATGTCCACTTGAGGCCGCTGCGGCTTCGGCGGACGCGCCGGCACGATGGGTGCTACGGGTTGGGCTACGGCCGTCGGGGGCTCTTCCTGCACGTAGCCGGCGGCGGCGTTCCGCTGGAGTGTCTCCGCGCGAAAGCGGGCGGTGGTCGTGGAGGCCTCGAGGAACGAACTGGGCGTATGGGCCACGGGCGCGGTGCGCGTGTCCAGGTCCGAGCCCGGTAATATGCTCGACGGCGGCGAAGACGGCTTCTCTGCGACATTCCCCTCTTGAACAGGGGGGGATAGGGGGGGTGTCGTTTCCCTTGCCTGTCCCGCCCGAACGTCTAACCCCTCCTTCTTAAGGGGGGGATGGCTTGCCCGAACCCGTTCCTCCGCCAACCGGATCTCCGTGGGCGTGGCCTCGACGGCCTCCACGGCGTCGTTGACCTCCTCGGCGAGGAACGGCAGGCCGCCGGTCTTGGTCTCGGGCGAGGCCGGCGCGGCGGGTTCGATCGGCGGGATGGGCCGGATCACATTGCCAAGCGCCTGCGTGCCGCGGTCGTAGGCATGGGTCGCGCCGGCCGGTGGGCGGCGTTCCGCGCGGGCCTGGAATTCCTCCGGCGGCAGATAGGCCGCGGCGTTGAAGGCGATCCCGCACGAGACGCAGTTGATCGCGTAATCGTGGCGGCTGATCTTGGCCTCAAACCCGGTCTTGCAGCAGGGACAGACGACGCGCGCCATAGGCAACTCCCTTAAAGGTCGTGGGGCGAAGAGCGCGGAGCGACGGGCGAAACGGCTGGAAGCCGAACCGCACGGAGCCGAAAAGCTCCCCGCGAAAGGCTCCAACGCTCATCTTAGAAAACCCAAAGAGGGAATCGTCCGGCGCGGGCGTAACCTTTATGGGTTGTGGGGGAATCGCGGGACAGCTAAGGCCTTTGTTTCTCATGGCTTAATACGGAGTTTAGAGCGGCTTTTCCGGGCCTTCCGTCGCTCACGCAAAATGAGCATGAGGTGCGTCCGCTCCCAAAAAGCCGGGGATTTCGCTGTCGGCTTAGCCTGCGACGGTGTATCTTACAGAAGAAGTGTACTAGTACACATAGCTGCGCGCGTTGAAACGGAGGTCGCATGGATTCCTTGACCGCACCCACTCGCCGGTCCTTCCTCAAGACGACGGCGCTCGCCGCCACGGGTTTGGGGCTCCTTTATTCCGATCTGCTGCGTGTGCCCGCGGTCGCGGCCGAAGGCAAGGAAGTCGCGGGCGTCAAGCTGGACGACCTGCCGCTGCTCGGGCCGTATCTCCTGCCCACCGAGACGCCTTTCGAGAGCATCCGCGTGGCCTTTCGCGGCACGGAAGAGAAGACGCGCGGCGCCGCCGGCGTGCTCTCGTACGGCCTGAAGACCGCCGGTGAGAAGGAGGTCGCCTTCAATGCCACGGACAAGCACGTCCTCGAACTGAAGGACCTCGCGGCCGACGCCGAGTACCAGTACGTCCTGCAGCTTGGCGACTACAAGAGCCCCGTGTACCGCTTCCGCACCTCGCCCAAGCCGGGCGCGCGGGCGCAGAAGACGAAGTTGGGGCTCTTCTTCGATTTTCACTGCCATGCGCCGAAGGAAGTGGAACAGAACGAGAAGGGCGCGGAGAACTTCTTCAAGCACTACGGCTACGCGATGGCCGACATCAAGAAGTTCGCGCCGGACATGCTGATCCTCGGCGGGGACATTGTGGACGAGGGCATCCGCCGCGAAGAGTACGACACCTTCTTCCGCATCATGCGCGACGTCTGCGCCAACGCGATCGCCGTGCCCATCCCCGGCAACCACGAATGGGGCACCGATAAGGACCTCTCGATCTACGCCGACTACTGGCCCATGCCGCAGAACGGTCCCGAGGGCGACAAGAACAACACCTGGTCGTTCGCCTACGGCGGCATCGGCTGGCAGATGCGCAAAAACGGCAGCGGCGACTGGCTGAAGGCCAACATCCGCGACCTGAAAGAGAAACGCGGCGCCGACACGATCGTGGACGTCCAGCATTACCAGGTCTACCAGTGGGCCGAAAAGAGCACCGACCTGGGCAAGAAGGGCGTCTGCGACGTCTTCGATGCGGAAGGCGGCGTGCGGCTCTGCCTCTTCGGCCACCGCCATATTCACCAGCGCTCGCTGCCGCTCCTTTACGAAGGCAACGGCAAGGCCACGACCAAGGAGAAGTCCGAGTACGCTCCGGACACTAAGGGCACGATCTACATGCAGAGTCCTTCCATGTGGTACCAGTACACGCAGCCGCTCGAGAACCCCCTGGTCGCGTGCAACGGGAAGCCGTCCTTCGCGGGTAGCTACACGGGCTACGGCGAGATGACCATCACCCCGGAGGCCCTGGTTAGCGAGACCTACGTCTACGATGGCTCCGGCAAGTCCCGGCATGATCGCATCGATCAATTTAAGTTATTGCGGAGTAAGGGATAACAGCACGGTATCTCGCGGGATACGGCGCGCCGATTTACCTGACTCCTTAACGTAAAACATTGCACCTTGGTGCAGTGGGTGAACTTCAGGGCGGCGCTCCTTTTTGTAGCACAGGCCGCGGGGCCTGGTTCGTTGTCCATGCATGCGATCGATCCCTAGAATCCTTGGCCTGATGCTTGCCAGCCTGCTCCTTCTACATGGAGCGCGTGCGGCGGAGCAGGCCACGGAGCCCACAACTACCCCTTCGCCTGCCACTCCTCCGGCAGCCACGCCTTCCGCTCCACTGCCGCCGCATTGGGACCCGAAGTCCCCCAACCCGGTCGTCGATGCGGTCCAGGTCTGGCGCTTGGGCGGGGCCTACTTCACGGCCGGGCAGCGCATGACTGAAGAGGAACAGAAGGCGTGGGATGAGGCTTTGAAGGAAGCGCAGAAGAACGCGATCCACCACGAGGACGGGACGGTGGAATTCAAAGCCACTATGCCCCGAGGCCGCTCCCTGCCCGATAAGACGAAAGTGGAATTCAAGGGCATCGATGGACCGGGCACGGGGCGCTTTCTGGATTGTCCGTCGCTCAAACCCGTAGTCCAGTTCTCCTGCTCGATTCATGCAACCCCGTATGAAGACGCCCTGGAGAAGACGCTCGAAAAGGGCACGCCCGAGCTGAAGCTGCAAGCGCTGGCGATCCTGGTGCGCGTGCAGGCGCCGCACAGCGCCGCCGAACAGTGGAAGGTTCTTCAAGAGCTGAAGCGGCTCGAAAAGGGCCCGCTGTGGAAAAACCTATTGGGCGAGCTCGAAGCCAAGTTCGATCCGAAGGGCATCGCAGAGGAAATCAAGAAGGCGCCGCCCAAGCCTCTCTTTAAGGCTGAGAACGAAACCCTCGACGATTACTCGAAACGGTGCCATCAGGCCGAGGTGTACTACTGGCACATTCGCGCAGCGGGCGGCATGCAGCTTAAAGACGCCGTGCCGCGCCTGAAGGAACTCTCGTCCGCCGAGGACATCGACACGAGCCTCGCCGCGGAGAAGTCGCTCGAGGATTTTGAAGGCCCGGAGTGCGACCAATTCCTCGTCGCCTGCGTGCTGGGCTTTAAATACAACGCCTGGATGCACGCCGCGGACGCGCTCATGAAGAGGAACCCGGGCCTGCTCGCGGGGACGCTCAAGACGGTGAACATCCCCGAGCGCGCCCGCTACATGCAGGGCGTCTACCTGGGCCGCCTCGGCGATCCCGCCGCCGTGCCGATCCTCTGCGCGACAGTCCCGAAGTATCAGATGATCGACAAGGAGATTTTCGAGCTGATCGGCAAGCTGGCGACGCTCGACCAGGCCGAGCTGGTGAAGAAGCTCCCCGAGACCGTCCGCCCCGAGCAACGCGACCGCGCCGCCGCCGCCGTGCAGGCGTGTCTGGAGCGGTGGAAGTAAAGCGGGGAGGGGTGGGAATTATTGAGTAGTCTGACACGAATGGCGAGTTCTACGGGCACAAAAAAAGACTTCTCAATCCCTTGTTCTGAGAAAGGCTAGTTGTAGCCCGTTACTTCGCGCGCAGGTCGTAGCAGGCCACGCCGTCTTCCAGGCGCAGGAAGAGCAGGCCGCCAGCCACGGCTGGGGACGTCATCGAACACAGGTTCTTGGGATTGAAGATGCCCAACTGGACGTACTTCTCGTCCGGCGAAGCCTTCACCATCTGGATCAGGTCCTGGCCTACGGCGCCGCCATGGAAATTGTGGCAGAAGACCAGCGGGAGAATCATCTTGCCGTCCGCCAGTGCGGGCATGGAGATCACGCCTTCGCCCGCGGGACACTTGTCCTTCCATTTCATCTCGCCGGTCTTCAAGTCCGAGCAACTCAGCGAGATCCGCCCGCCGTCTCCGCCATCCATCATCGCGTACAAGTGGCCCTGATGGATCACGCTCGGCCCGCTGTTCCTGGGATCGGCCAGCGATGCCACCGGCTCCGCTGAGGTCGGCGTCATCTTGTACACCTTGCCTGCCTGGACAAACAGGTCGCCGCTGATGGGGCCATACGGCCCGCCCTTCAACGACCACGCCAATTTCCCGGTCTCCAGTTCCAGGCAGCAGGTGGTGGAATTGATGAAGCCGAAACCGCGGCCGGTGTCGCTGGTGAGAATGTAGTTCTTGTCGCCCGAAACCCACAGCTCCGCTGGCGAGTACCGGCCGAATTCGTCCAGGCCGCGCGCTTCCTTCCAGCGCGGATGCTTCCAGAGCTGCGTGCCGTTCTCGGCGTTGTAGGCTGCGCCGCAATGGTAAACGATGCCGCCCGCGACCAGCGGCGAAGAATGTTCGGGCTTGCCGTCCACCTTCCATACGACGGAACCGTCTTTCGCGGACAGGCAATACAGACCCATCGCGCCAGCCGCGTAGCACTTTCCGTTCGCGACCGCCATGGTGCCACTCGCGCCCAAGTTTGCGAAGTCGCCCAGGTGCCAGTCCCAGTAGCTGTAGTCCCCTCGGTAAATCGCTTCGTCCTCGGGAAATTCCTTCTTCCAGAGTTCCATGCCGGTCGCGGCGTCCAGGCAGACGACGGTGTCGGTCATCGTAAAAGCGCCGATCCACGCGTACGGCACGAAAAGATTTCCGCGCAGCGGCATGGCCCCCGGAATAGCCACGTGTTCCTTCCGCAATTCCCAAAGCCATTCGCGGTACGAGGAAAATCCTTTGTCGCGGAAGGTGCTCAGCTTGGCCAGTTCATCCCAGGTCAGGCCCGGCGCGACGCCCCATTTGCCTTTCTCCGTGCTCATGCACAGGCGCCGCTTGATATAGGCGCCGTACTTCTGCGCGTCCTTCGGATCCAGCGTGGCGACAAAATCCTTGATGTACTTGTCCAGTTCGGGCTTCTTCGCGAGGAAATCGTCGAGTTCCTTGTCCTTGGGATCCTTGGCCGATTCGGCAAACCACCAGCGCCAGCCCGAACTGTTCGGCCGGTTCGCCGAGGACCACGCCGCCTCGATCTTTTTTGCCAGCGGCTCCGGCAAGTCCGGCAGCCAGCCTGCATCGAGCAGCAATTCCTGCGTGATCAGGCGGTACTTGGCGCCGCCTTCGCGCGGATGCTTCCAGTTCACGTACAGAAAAACCTTGCCGTCCGCGACGACAGGGCTTCCGCATCCGCCTTCCAGGCCTCCGGGAATCCAGCCGCTCTTCCAGACCAACGGCGGGCCTTCTTTCGGCCACGCGTCGAGCAGTTTGGGACTGGCGGCCGCGACGCCGTCGCGGTTCTGTCCGCGCCACTGCGGCCAATCCGAATTCGGCCGCGCCTCGCCGCCCAGACAGGAGGAAATCCATGTGCCGGCAAGCAGGAAGGCCGTCAGTAACGGCGTAAACTTGGTCATGGATGCTCCCTGGGAACTCTTGGTCCGACCACCCGTTAAAGCGCAGCCGGCCCTGCCTGCACGCTGCTACATAACCCGCGCGCGAAATAAAATCTCAAGATCTTCGAGAGGCGGACCAGAGAGACATTTTCTGTACTGGAAAATATTTTGTCCTGTCTTTCGGCTGTTGGCACTGGAAGTGACTCCGATCATGGTTAGGACCTTTCGATCTGGTGCCACTGGCTGCGGCTTTTTGCAGCCAGTGCGGGTTCTTGATTTTCTCTTTCAATTCGAGAGGATATATGGGCGTGAGAACGCTTGTGGGCGTCCCCGCACTGGCTGAATACAGCCTCAGCCAGTGGCACCAGTCCTTTTCGCGCACGGCGCGAATGCGAGCGTCGGACAGTGCCACCCGCCAGTAGCGCTCCTGGGCGATTTTGGTTTCGTGGCATCTATTCTAAGAAAGACTAGTGAATCGTCAGGGTCGAGTTTAAGAGTGCGCGAAAAGTAGTCGATCCCTATTTCAGGCAACCGCTTGAGAGGAGGGACGGCCATGAAAAAGTACATGGTTCGGCTGGAGCCATTGGAACGTGAGCAGTTGCAGCAGA
>JACQFI010000064.1 GCA_016200135.1 Planctomycetota bacterium | reverse complement strand
GGGGAGGGTAGGGTGGGGGGTAGACAAACCCGCGGCTTCCCCCCTCCTTACCCTCCCCCGCAAGGGGGGAGGGAAAAACTTCACGAAACGTGGGGCACTACACTAGCGCAGCCGTCCGCGCTCACTTCTTCTCTTTTGCCTTGCCCGGCGTCACCGGCGTGTCGTCGGCGCTGCTCCATTCGGCCCAGCTCGCGTAATAGTTGCGGACGTCCTTCGCGCCCATCAGCTCCAGGCCAAAGGCCATTACCGAAGCCCGCCCGCCGGACTGGCAGTGCGTGGCCGTAGGCTTGTCCAGGCTGATGCCGGCGTCCTCGAAGAGCTTGCGCAGTTCGGCGGCCGGCTTGAAGCGGTGCGACGTCTTCTCGAGCAGGTCGCTCCATTCGAGCTGCTTCGCGCCGGGAATCGCGCCGGCGCGCTTGTTGGTCAGATTCTCGACACCGCAGAATTCCTTCTCGGAGCGCGCGTCCACGATCTGCAGCGTGGCTTTCTCGAGGGACTTCAGCAGCTCGTCTTTGGTCGCCAAGCGCTTTGCTTGGGCCTTGGCTGGGAAAGGCGCCTTCGCCGCGGGCGGCTCGGCCTTCTCGGTGGGCAGGCCGCCGCTTACCCAGCCCTGCCAGCCGCCGTTCAAGAGCCGCGCGTCTTCGAGGCCCCAGTAGCGCAGGATCCACCAGATGCGCGCGGCGTCCTTGGCGTTGTTGTCGTCGTACACGATCACGCGGGCATCCGCGGCGATGCCGAGCTCGCCGATCCGCTTGCTCCAGCCCTCGTCGTCCTTGCCAGCGCCGAACGCCTGGGCCCACGCCGCGTGATCGACCCAGCGCGCGTTCGGGACATGGCCTTGCTCGTACTTGGCGCGCTCGCGCGCATCGAGGATCACGAAAGCCTTCGCGTCCTCCTTCGCAAGCCCGGCGGGTTCGGCAAGCAGACTCCCCTTGGGATATTGCGGCTCCTCCGCTCGCAGCATGCCCAAGCCCAACCAAAGAATCGCCAGCGCCAAACTCATTCTTTGTGGCATGAAAGCACTCCTAGAAAAGGGTAATCGTTCTAATTTTGGGCTCGTCAACTCAAAGCTAACCGATGCAACGACTTCAATCAATGCACCTGCGCTAACAGAAGAAATTTTTAAAGGTTGCTTGACTTGGAAGCCTGACGAGCTATAAGTCTATTTATCAGATAGGGAATAGGAATTAAAGAAAATGCTCAACAATAAGGTCAAATACGCGCTCAAGGCGCTGCTTCATTTGGCACGTGAGTACGGAAAAGGGCCCGTGCTGATCGCGGATCTTGCGGAACAGGAGCGCATTCCTCAAAAATTTCTGGAGGCGATCCTTCTGGAACTGCGCAACCATGGGATGCTCGCGAGCAAAAAAGGGAAGGGCGGCGGCTACTGCCTGAACATGAACCCGGACCTGATTTCTCTAGGACGAGTAATCCGCCTCTTGGAAGGCCCCCTGGCTCCGCTACCCTGCGTCAGCCAGACGCGCTACGAGCGCTGCGCCGAGTGCGTGGACGAAGCCGCGTGCGGCTTGCGCATGGTCATGAAGGAAGTTCGCGACGCGACGGCGCGGATCCTGGATAGCGAGACCTTGACGGATGTCCTGAAGCGCATGGAGCACGCGCGTGCGGAGCCGGTGGCGGCCATGTTTCAGATCTGATTTTTTTTGCCTATATACTCTAGTAATTAGATAGACAAATAGGATAAGGCCATGGCTGTGGGGAATGACTCGATGCCGGGCAAGGAAGGTGAATCCGAGATCGTCCAGGGCGATCTCGGTCGGCATATCGCAAAGGCACTCCGCGGCTTGCGCTTTGGGTCGATTGAGATCGTAGTGCACGACGGACGCGTGGTTCAGATCGAGCGAAAAGAGAAACTGCGTCTGGAAAAGGATCGTCAGGGAAAGGATGCGCGCGAGTAATCCGGCGCAGGGAAAAGAGGATTCACAACGCCGGCCGGCCGATCCGGAGGCTCAAAAAAACCAAGAGCGACGCGGCCGACCAGACCTCTGGAGGTTCCCGTGCGAAGTCAAAGGGGAATCTCATGCGGGGGGCACAGCGATCGGGCAGGGCCGCGGCTTGGGCCGCGGTGGCTGCGGTGCTGGCGAGTTCGGCGTCCTGGCGCGCGCGCACGGCGGACAGCGATCTGCGCAAGGAACTGGATGAAGTCAAGAAGCAACTCGATGGACTTAGGGGCGTGAAAGAGGAACTCGAAGCCGTGAAGAAAGAGAAGGCGGCGGCCAAGGCGCCCATCGCGGCGGCGGCGGCCAAGGCCGAGAACAGGTACGGTCCGAACGCGGCCATCACCGCCAAACAAGGCAAGGTGAGCATCGGCGGCTTGGTGCAGGTCTGGTACTACAGCATCCAGAACGACAACGTCGGTTTCTACGGCAACGTCACGCCCACGGCTCCGGGAGGCGGCGACAGCAACGAAGGCCGCGACAACGACTCCTTCTCCATCCGTCGCGCTGAAATTAATTTCACGGTCGATATCAACGAGAACGTCACAGCGCTTGTTAAAGTTGATCCTGCGCGTCCCATCAAAGGCCGGCCTTCGTTCCCCTCCAATGTTGGCCTCTTCTCGACCAAGGGCGTCTCCGCCACGGAGTCCGACGACGTGCGCAACCCGGACTTCAACGCCGCGGCGCGGCTGTTTCAGGACGCGTACGTCAACTACCACGGCAGCGTGCCGCACCTCGACTTCCAGATCGGCCAGTACAAGCCCTGGGTGGGCGAAGAAGGGGTGCGCTCCAGCGGCGCGCTGGACTTCGTCGAACGCTCGATGCTCGGCCAGTTGGGCGACAAGCGCGATCTGGGCGTGACGGCTCACGGCACGTGGTGGGACGACCGCTTCCAGTACTGGCTCGGCGCGATCGACAACGCGGGCGATTTCTTCGGCACGCGCGGCGAACAGCAGAACCGCGTGGACGACAACGACCGGAAGGACTTCACCTGGCGCTTGCTCGTGCGGCCCGTCTGGAAGAACGAGACGTGGGGCAGCCTGGAACTCGGCGCATCGGGACAGCACGGCGTCCACGGCGAGGCCGGCGGTCCCACGCGGCCGGGCGGCACGGTGGACGGCTTGAATCGCCGCCGCACCAACGCCAACCGCTACTTTGCGTGGGGCAGCTACAAGCCCGGCGGTCCGGTCAAGGGCCTGTGGTTCAAGGGCGAGTGCGCGTGGATCGAAGACCGCGCCGCGCCGGGCAGTATCGCGTCCTTCACCAATGCGGCGAACACCACGCTCACGGGTTTCGCCACGAACACGACGACCTCGTACCTCACGCCGCATCCGTTCAGCGTTACGGGCTTCTACGCCGCGGCGGGCTACAAGATCTCCGACAGTGTCTTCAAGGACCGCGCGCCGCAGTGGCTGAAGAATTTCGAGTTCGCGCTGCGCTATGAAGAATTCGGGAACATCCTCGTCGCGGACCTCAAGCAGCCCAACAGCCACACCGATGCCTTCTCGACCAAAGTCTGGACGCCGGGCATCAATTACTACATCAAGGGCGACAACGCCAAGATTCAGATCAACTACAACATGGTGGACGATCCCGACGCGAACTCGTCCGTGACCCGCACGTTGGCCACGGTCCTTAACCGGCCGCGCCACTTCCGCGGCGTCAACAACAACAACCTCCTGGTGAACTTCCAGGCCGCCTGGTGAGCACCACTTCTAAGAGAAGGAGCACAACCATGAACTCGACGAACAGACTGATCGCGTTTGCCCTGCTACTTGCCTTCGGCGCACTCCTGCAAGGATGCGGTGCGGGCTCGGCATCCAAGGCGGACGGCGAATCGAAACCGGGCCAGACGGAGACCGCTCCGGCGCGCGTGCGGCTCGGTTACTTCGCCAACATCACGCACGCGCAGGCGCTGATCGGCGTATCGCGCGGCGACTTCAAGAACGCGCTCGGCGGTGCGGAAGTCGAGACGAAGATCTTCAACGCCGGGCCCGCGGTGGTCGAAGCCGTCTTTGCGGGTGAGCTGGACATCGCCTACATCGGGCCGTCGCCGGCGGTCAACGCATACGTCAAGAGCCACGGTAAGGCCGTGCGCATCGTGAGCGGCAGCGCGGCCAACGGCGTGACCATCGTCGCGCGCAAGGAGAGCGGCATCGCCAAGCTGGAGGACTTGAAAGGCCGCCGGGTCGCGACGCCGCAGTTCGGCAACACGCAGGATGTCTCGGCGCGTGTGTACCTCACGAAAACGCTCGGCGCGGCGCTGAAAGAAAAAGGCGGCGAGACCGAGATCGTGACCGTCGCGAATGCCGAGCAACTTGGGCTCTTCAAGGCCGGGCAGCTCGACGCCGCCTGGGTGCCCGAACCCTGGGGCGCGCGGCTGGTGCACGAGACCGGCGCGGCGGTGATCGCCGAAGAGAAGGATCTCTGGCCCGGCAAGCGCTTCTGCACCGCGGTGGTGATCGTCTCCGAGACCTTCCTCGCGCAGCACCCCAAGACCGTCGAGGCCTTCCTGCGCGCGCACGCCGCCGTGACGCGCTGGATGAACGAACATCCCGGCGAAGCCGCCGCGCTCGTCAACGCGGAGCTGAAGACGCTCACGGGCAAGGCCCTGCCGGAGAAAGTGCTCCGCGACGCGTTCGGGCGCATCGAGTTCACCACGGATCCGCTCGAAAGTTCCGTGGCGAAGTTTGCCGAAGAGGCGCGCGACTTAGGCATGCTCAAGGATCTTCCGGACCTCAAGGGCCTCTTCGCCCTGGAGTTGCTCCAGCGCGTGAAGTCCGAGGGCATGATACCTTGAATTCTCAGGCGGTATTGAATGAACCTTCCGAGGCCCAGGCGCAGGCGGATGTGAAAGTCCGCCTGCACGGCGTCTCCAAGCAGTACGCCAGCGGCGGAGCGGACGGGCGCCGGTTCTTTGCCGTCGAGGGCGTGGACCTGGAAGTTCACGAAGGCGAGTTCCTCGCGCTGGCCGGGCCCAGCGGCTGCGGAAAATCCACGCTGCTCAATCTGATCGCCGGTTTCGAGCGGCCCGACGCGGGCGAGGTCCTCTTCGAGGGCCGCAGGGTCGAACACGCCGGCCCGGACCGGCTCGTGATCTTCCAGGAGCACGGCCTCTATCCGTGGATGACCGTGCTGCAGAACGTCGAGTTCGGCCTGCGCGTGAAGGGCCTGCCCAAAGCCGAGCGCCGCGAGCGCGCGATGCACTACCTCAAGCTGGTGCACCTCACGCGCTTCCGCTCGAGCTACCCGTTCCAACTCTCCGGCGGCATGAAGCAGCGCGCGGCCATCGCGCGGGCGCTGGCGGTCGAGCCGAGCATGCTGCTGATGGACGAGCCCTTCGCGGCGCTCGACCCGAGCACGCGCGATCTCCTCCATCTCGAACTGCAGGAGCTGTGGATGCAGACGCGCAAGACCATCGTCTTCGTCACGCACTCGGTCGAAGAGGCCGTGCGCCTGAGCGACCGCGTGGCGGTGATGTCGAGCCAGCCGGGCCGCATCCGCAAGATTTATCCGGTGAAGCTGCCGCATCCGCGCGCCTTCATGGACCCGGCCATCGTGGAACTGCGCGCGGGCATTCTCGCGGAACTGCAGGACGAACTGGACAAGCTGATGCGGAGGGAGGGGGATGAAGACTGGCATCTGGAAGAGGGCGCTCTACGCACTGGCGCTCCTCGCGGCGTGGATCACAACCTGGGCGACGGTATATGAGCTCTGCGGAAAAGACGCGCTGAACTTTCCGTCGCCATGGCTGGTGCTCGAGACGCTCTGGGACGGCCTGAAGGGCGATTTTCCCCGCGCCGCGCTGGCGAGCCTCGGGCGCATCGGCCTCGGGTTCGGCGCGGCACTGGTTCTCGGAACGCTCTTCGGCATCTTGCTCGCCTCGCACCGTTTCTTCGAATGGTTCTTCGGCCCGCTGGTGCTGGGCGTGCAGTGCTTGCCGAGCATCTGCTGGCTGCCGGTCGCGATCCTCTGGCTGGGCCTCAGCGAACGCGCCATCCTGTTCGTAGTATTGATGGGCTCGCTCGGCTCGATTGCCATCGCCACGCGCGACGGCCTGCGCCAAGTCCCCGCGACGTATCTGCGCGTCGCGGGAACGTTCGGCGCGTCGGTCTGGCAACGGCTGCTCTGGGTCTCCATTCCCGCGGCGCTCCCGGCCTTCGTCACGGGCCTGAAGCAGGGCTGGTCCTTCGCCTGGCGCTCGCTGCTGGCCGGAGAACTGATCTACCGCGTCGTCGGCGTGGGCGGGTTGCTCACGGAGGCCCGCGACCTGGCCGACTACCCGCGCATGTTCGCCGTCATGTTCGTGATCGTCGGCATCAGCGTCCTGATCGAACGCTTAATCTTCCGCCGCCTGGAACTATGGGTCCGCGCGCGCTGGGGCCTGCAAGCCGCCTGACCGTTCCCCGCGTTTGAATCTCGCGCCCGTTGCCCCTAGAGTGTGGGCGGACGATCTATCCGGGAGGCCTGCATGCGGCGGACGATGTTGCGCGTCAAGATTCACCGGGCAGTGGTCACCGAGGCCGACCTCAACTACGTCGGCTCAATGACGATCCCCAAGAGCCTGATGAAAGAACTGGATATCCTCGAAGGCGAGCAACTCGACGTCGTGAACATCAACACCGGCGCGCGCTGGACGACCTACGCGATTCCCGGCGAGCAAGACGGCCACTACGGCCTCAACGGCGCCGCGGCGCGCCTAGGCGCCGTCGGCGACCGCGTGATTATCATGGTCTATGCGGAGCTTGAGGACGCCGAATGCCGAAAACATCGTATCCGGATCGCGCATATCTCGGACGATAATAAGGTGGCGAAGATCGAGACGCATTAGAGGCGGGTGGGTAATGCGTAAAACGTAAAACGTAAAACGTAAAACGTAAAACGTAAAACGTAAAACGTAAAACGTAAAACGTAACAACTTCAGAGTGCGCGAAGCGCAGGCGAGCATGATCCAGGTCCTTTTTCCGCTTCCGGTCGTCGTGATCCTGGTGCTCGGCGGCGCGCTGCTGGGCGGCGCGGTCACGCCGGGCCTCGAACGCATCCGCTGGGCCGGCTGGGCCGGGGCGGCGGCGGGCGCGGCGGTCTTTCTGCTCTTCGGCTGGTGGCGCGGCTGGCTGGAGAGCACCGTCCCCGTGCGCGGCTACGGCACGATGATCCTGCTCGGCTTTCTGCTCGGCGTCTGGATGGCGCGGAGCCGCGCGCATCTGCTCGGCATCCCTCCGGAAGCCTGCCTGGATGTGGGACTGCTGGGCGCGATCTGTGGCATTATCGGCGCGCGCGCCTTTCACGTGATCCAGTTCTGGGACCTTTATCGCGACCGCGACCTCATGGAGATCTTCCGCGTCTGGCACGGCGGGCTGGTCTTCTACGGCGCGTTCATCTGCGCGGTGACGGCGACCGTCATCTACTGCCGGGTGAAGAAGATTCCGATCGTCCCGTTTCTCGATCTCGCGCTCCCGAGCGTCATGGCGGGCCAGGCGCTGGGCCGGCTGGGCTGCTTTACGCGCGGCTGCTGCTTCGGCAAGACGTGCAGCCTGCCTTGGGCCGTGCAATTTCCCGAGGGCAGCGACGCCTTCTCCGCGTACCAGCCCACGCTGCCGTTCGGCGCAAACGTCACGGCGCCGATCCACCCCACGCAACTTTACGCATTCGTCGGCGCGGCGCTGGTCGCGGCCTTTCTCTATGCGTACTGGCCGCGGCGGCGCTTCGACGGCCAGATCCTCGGGTTGATGCTGATCATGGGCGGGGCGACGCGCTTCGCCGAAGAACTCCTGCGCGCGGATGTCGGCCCGGGCATCCCGTCGCTCTCGAATTGGCTTACCATTGCGCAGTGGCTGGGGATGGCGCTGATTCTCGCCGGCGCGGCGTGTCTGCTGGTCTGCTCGAGAAAGAAGCAGATCTACGTACCCGCGCCGAAGCCGATCTAGTGTAGTGCCCCACGCTTCGTGAAGTTTTTCCCTCCCCCACAAGGGGGGAGGGGAAAAACGTCAACATTCGTGAGGCACTACACTAGCCGCTAAACCAGCCGCTAATCTCGCCTGTCCCCGTTCCGCGCCTTCGTATATTTTCGTGCGCATGAGCGTTTCCACTTACGACACCGACGCGCTGGTCCGCACGCTCTGCGAGATGATCGCCATCAAAGCGCTCTCCGGCGAAGAGCGGCCCATGGCCGATTACGTCGCGGCCTTCCTCCAGCGCATCTGGTTGGATGTGGAGCGCGACGAGGACGACAACGTCGTCGGCATCCTCGAACCGCGCGAGCCCGGCGACTCCAAGGCCAACACACTCCACCTGAGCGGCCACACCGACACCGTCGTGCCCGTCGAAGGCTGGGCGCGCGATCCGTTCGCGCCGCTGGTCGAAGGCGCCGGTGCGGAGACGCGCGTCGTGGGCCTCGGCGCCTCGGACATGAAGGGTGGCCTCACCGCCATGCTCTATGCGGCGCGCACGCTCGCGCAGAGCGCCGCGCGGCCGAAGAAGCTCCGCGTGGTCTGCTCCTTTACGGTCTGCGAAGAGCGCGGCGCGTACGGCAAGAGCAACGGCGTCAAGAAAGTCCTCGCCCGCCAGCCCGGCCGCTGGGCGCTCACCACCGAAGCCAGTTGCGACCGCGAGGGCCTCACGATCACGCTCGGCTGCCAGGGCCACGCGCTGGGGACGGTCGTCCTGCGCGGCAGGTCGGCGCACTCGGCCAGCCCCGAACGCGGCCGCAACGCGATCTACGCCGCGGGCACCGTCGCCGCGCGCATCGCCGCGCTGCACGAACGCTTCCGCCCGACGCCCGTTTACGGCGAAGTCAGCGCGCGCGCCTCGGCCGCGGTGACCATGATTCAAGGCGGGCAGGTGGTGAACATCATCCCCGAACGCTGCGAACTGAAGATCTCGCGCCGCCTTGCGCCGGGCGAGACCTTGGCCGACTTCGAGCGCGAACTCGCCGCCGCCACCGCGAACCTCGACGGCATCGAGGCCGCATGTTCCGCGAGTTGCGACGCGCCGGCCTGCTGCGTGGACCTGCAGGGCCCGTTCTTCCAAGCCGCGACGGACGCGAGCCAGCGGCTCTTCGGCGCGGCGCGCTACTCCTGGAACCGCGCCCGCACCGACCAGGTTCTCTTCGCCCAGGCCGGCATGGACGTCCTCAACGCCGGCCCGGGTTCGATGGGCCAGGCCCACGTCGCGGGCGAATGCGTCCGCGCCGCAGACCTCCCGCGCGCTGCCGCGTATCTCGAAGAACTGTGTGCGCGGCTCGATGCTTTTCTGCTCTCTGAAAAGTGAAACCACAGATGCACATGGATGAACACCGATAACTATCTATTCCTAACATTTCCTATCCGTGTTCATCTGTGGTTGCATTCCCGGATTCTGCTAACATGCTCCGCAAGAAAAGGAGACTTCGCGCCCCATGCTCCGAATCCTGAACTCCCTCACGCGCACGAAAGAAGACTTCAAGCCCATCGATCCCGCGGGCAAGCACGTCACGATGTATACCTGCGGCCCCACGGTCTACGACAGCCTGCACTTGGGCCATGCGCGCGCGGCCATCACGCCGGACATCGTCCGTCGCTACCTGGTGTACAAGGGCTATCAGGTCCGCTACGCGACCAACTTCACCGACGTGGACGACAAGATCATCCGCCGCGCCATCGAAGAACGCCGCGACTGGCGCGCGCTCACCGCGGAATACATCGACGAGTTCCACCGCGTGATGCTCGCGCTGAACGTCGCGCCCGCGGACGTCTACCCGCGCGCGACGGACCATATCCCCGAGATGATCGAGATCGTGCAGCGGCTCTTCAAGCACGGGCACGCGTACGTCGCGAAGGACGGCGACATCTACTTCAACATCGCCTCCTTCGAACGCTACGGCAAACTCTCCGGCCGCAAGCTGGAGGAAGAGGAAGCCGGCTTAAGCGGGCGCATCGACGAGGCGCGCCTGGCCGTGAAGAAAAACCCCGGCGACTTCGTGCTCTGGAAGTTGCTCAAGAACGACAAGCCCGAGATCGCCAAGGGCGGCGAACATGTCCCGCGCTGGGCCTCGCCGTGGGGCGACGGCCGCCCCGGCTGGCACCTCGAATGCTCCGCCATGTCGCAGAAGTACCTCGGCGTGCCCTTCGATATTCACTGCGGCGGCAAGGACCTGCTCTTCCCGCACCACGAGGACGAGAAGGCCCAGACCGAGTGCGCCTTCTGCGACGCGCTTGGCGCGCGCGAGTCCGTCCATTACTGGGTCCACAACGAATTTCTCAACGCGAAGGCGCGGCCCGAAGACGCCAAGGTCGCGGCTGAGCACGTCGACGCGCAGACCGGCGGCGTGAAGATGTCGAAGAGCCTCGGCAACGTGAGGTGGGTGCGCGAGATGATCTGGCCCGAGGGTCCCTACGACCCGATGGTCGTGCGCATGCTGATGCTCGGCAGCCACTACCGCTCGCCCATCGTCTTCGAGCCCGCCATGCTTGACGAGGCCGCCGCGCGCCTCGACCGCATCTACAACGCGCTGGAGACCGTCGGGCGCGCGATCCAGTCGGACATGACCATCAGTTGGCGCAAGTCGCCCGAAGAACTCGCGCTCGCCGGCGATCCCAACGCCATGACGCGCCAGATGCCGCTGCTCGCCGCGGCGACGCTCGCGCGCCAGAACTTCGAGATTGCCATGGACGACGACTTCAACACCGCCGGGGCGCTCGGCGCGGTCTTCGACCTCATCACCAAGATCAACCAGGACCTCTCGCGCTACGGAACCGGCAAGGTGCCGCCGGGCGAAGGCGCATCCTTCCACGAAGCCGCGCGCACGGTCCGGCGCCTGCTGGGCGTGCTCGGCATCCGCCCCGACCGCGCCAAGGGCGCCACCGGCAACGACGCGGAGAAACTCGTGGACCTGCTCCTGTACGTCCGCCAGGAAGCGCGCACCGCCAAGCAGTTCGTCCTCGGCGACCGCATCCGCGACGCGCTCAGCGCGCTCGGCTACGAGATCGAGGACCTCCCCGGCGGCAAATCGGCCGCGAAGAAGAAGTAAATGCGTTTGCCGCCAAGACGCCAAGTGCGCCAAATAGGTCGTATACCGTTTCGTGTTTCTAAGTGCAGAGCGGCTTGAAGAATCTCTCTCGCCCGCCTGGGCTGGAGAAGGTTTTGGCGAGAGTGGGCGGTCTCTGCAAGTACACCGGCCCCCTCACCCTGCACCCTCTCCCCCAACGCGTTGGGGGAGAGGGAAACGTCAGTGAACGTTTTTCTTGGTAATGAATGTTCTTTGCGGCTTAGCGTCTTTGCGCGAAACGTTCCATGCGTAGGGAAGGGGGACCGATGCTCAAGCGTAGCGAAGTCCGCAGAGCCCAGGCACGCGCCGCGGAGATGCTCGGCAAGCTCGGCATCGCGCTGACACCCGAAGAACGCGGCAAAATCGAGGTCGCCGAGTTCGGGCTGAGCGACCTCGAGCACACGGGCCTCGAACTGGTCGTCTACGTCAACACCGACCGCTACTGCGCGAAGGAACTCGTCCTCTTCCCGCGCCAGACCTGCCCCGAACACAAGCACCCGCCCGTAAGCGCGGGTGCAGGCCAAGGCATGGACCCCGGCAAGATGGAGACCTTCCGCTGCCGCTCAGGCACGGTCTGGCTCTACGTCGAAGGCGCGCCCGCCGCGCAGCCGCACGCGCGCGTGCCCACGGGCAGCGAGCCGCACTACACGGTCTTTCACGAGATCGAACTGCACGCCGGCGACCAGTACACAATCCCGCCCGGCACGCTGCACTGGTTCCAGGCCGGCGACGAGGGCGCGGTGGTCTCCGAATTCTCCAGCACCAGCCGCGACGAGTTCGACCTCTTCACCGACCCGCGCATCGAGCGCATGCCGAAGGTGGTGGAAGATTGAAGCGCAGCCGGATCAGGATTTAAGGACGCGGGCAAAGAATTCGGTGAGGGCGGCAAAGGCCGTCTTCTGCGCGGGGGTCTCGACGCCGTAGCCGAAGCCGTGGCCGGCGCCGGGGATCAGGCAGACCGATGCGGCGGCGCCGGCGGCGCGCAGTCGCGCGGCCATCCGCTCGCAATGTTCCGCGGGCACCAGCGTGTCCTCGGTGCCGTGCAGAAACAGGAAGGGCGGCTCCTGCCCGGTGATGCGTTCGAGCGGCGCGGCGGCGGCGCGCCGTGCATCGCTGCCATCCGCGCCGAGCAACATCCGGATGCAGCCGTCCAAAGGGGCGCATTCGCCCGGCTCGAACTGCGTGACCACGACCGGGCAATAAAGCCCCGCGGCCGCCGGACGCGGCGTGTTTCCGGAGAGTTCATCGGTCCAGCCCAAGGCATCTTTGGGTGGCAGAAGAGCGAGCATCGCGGCGAGGTATCCGCCGGCCGACGAGCCCATCACCGCGATCTTCCGCGGATCGAAGCCGCATTTCTCCGCCTGCCGGCCGACAAAATCCAAGGCGATGCGGACGTCCTCTATAGGAGCTGGAAAGACAAAGCCGGGCGCAAGCCGGTAGCCGACGGACGCGCAGACGTAGCCCAGCGCGCTTAGCGCCGCGGCGACGCCGTCCCACTGTTCCCGGCTTCCTTTTTGAAAACCGCCGCCGTGAATCAGCATCACGCAGCGGCCGTTCGCCTTTTCCGGAGCGGGGAAATACCAATCCAGCCGGCGCGCTTCCGTATGCTCGCGGCTGTACGGCACCGCGCGTTCGACGCGAGGCGCAGCGGTTTTTCCCTGCATGGCGTTGCTCATTGCGCCCGCTTCCCCGCCGTCGCCAACTGCCCGCACGCGGCCATTACCTCTTCGCCGCGCGAATGCCGGTGCGTGTTGAAGACCGCCTATTTCCTCGACAGTAATTCCCGCGCGGTCGCGCCAAGCGCACGCGCGATGCGCTCCAACGTCTCTATTTGCGGCGTGACCTTGTTGTGCTCCAGCCGCGACAGATTCGGCTTTGCAATACCCGTCGCGTCGGCCAGCGCGCTGAGACTCAGCCCCATGGCTTCACGCCGGGCCTTGATGCGTCCGCCGATCTTTGCGCGGGCCTTTTCTTTCAGCTTGAAATACGCATAGGAAGGTTCGCATTCATGCAACACGAAGTCTGCCGGGAAATCGATGCAGGCTCCCGACTTTAGCCGGACCATGCCCGCGTATCCGCCGTTTAGAATGTCCGCGGCCACAACCGGCGAACCGTCCCACTCCTCCGCGCCTTCCAGCGCCGTCATGGGCATGGCATACGTCGAGCCGGTGGAAAGCTCACAGAATACAATCGACTTGTCCGAAGAAAGGCCGATGTGCCGAAAGGTCAATTCTTCATAGCCCATGGTCTTTCCTCCATTTCCCGATGGCTTCGGATGCCGTGTTCAAGTGGGACGCCGGAGTATCCATCCAGCAATCGTGTTCAAGGTCGTAGCGGCCTAGGGCCTTGTCGCCCTTGTACACATGAACGTGCTCGGGAGGATGGTCGCGCTTGTACTTCCTAATCCTGAACCCGTTTACCTCCCACTCGTCCCCATTCATCCGCCGCCCTCAAACAAAGGTTATCACGGAGATAACTACGAGTCAAGGCTTCACTTTGCCGCACAAAACGAGCAAGCCGAAAATCGGGGACAGAGCGGACAGCGCAATGCATGTATTCGTCTGTTAGTCGCCCCCGCGCCTAGCGCGCCCGCTTCCCCGCCGTCGCCAACTGCCCGCACGCGGCCATTACCTCTTCGCCGCGCGAATGCCGGTGCGTGTTGAAGACGCCGTCCGTGTGGAGCCACTGCCGGAACTCGGCGAGACGCCCCGGCCCGGTGCGCCGGAAGCCGCTGCCCGGGAACGGGTTGAACTCGAGCAGATTCACCTTCACGGGCAGACCCGCGCACCACTGCGCCAGGCGGCGCGCGTCCTCGCGGGCATCGTTGACGCCGTCCAGCAGCAGATACGCGACGGTGAGAATCTCGCGCTTCCGCCACGGAATCTCGAGCAGCGTCGCGCGCAGCGCGCCCAGGTTCCAGCTCTTGTTCATGGGGATGATGCGGTCGCGGACCTCGTCCGTGGTCGCGTGCAGGCTGATGGAGAGCGCCGCGGCGTCCTCGTCCCAGAACGGCCGGAGGCGGTTGCCCACGCCGGCGGTGCTGACGATCAGGCGCCGCCGCGAGATCCCCGCGCCGGCCGGATCGTTCAGGATGCGGCAGGCCCGCAGCACGTGGGCTTCGTTATGCAGCGGCTCGCCCATGCCCATGAAGACGATGTTAGTGAGCGGCTGCGGCGCGTGCGGCCGGGCCAGGCGGACTTGTTCGAGGATCTCCCACGCTTCGAGATTGCGCAGCAGGCCCATGGTGCCGGTGTGGCAGAACGCGCAGCCCGCCGCGCAGCCCGCCTGGCTCGAGACGCAAAGCGTGACGCGCCCCGGCGTGGGGATGACGACTGCTTCCACCGCCAACGCCTCGGGCGCTGCGGTTCCATAGCCCGTTCCCGCAACCAAATTCCCGAGCGGAATGCGCAGCTTGACCGTGCCGTCCTGTGCGCGCTGGACGTGCGCGACCTCCAGCCGGCGCGGCGGCTCCAGGCGGCTCAGGTACGCCTTGGCCGTCCCGCTGACCTCGGGCATCTCCGCGGGGTCCAGCACGCCGTGGCGGTACAGGGCCTGAAAGGTGTGGCGCGCCTGATGCGCATTGACGCCGCCGCGCGCGAACAAGGCCGCCAGTTCGTCCCGCGTCAGTCCGTAGTAGGCGTTTGCGCTCATGAATTCCGCTCTTAGACCCGAAGCGAGCCCGCCGCAAGCCCCGGCAAACGTTCCTACCTTACCGCTTTAACGGGTCCGCACAATTCGGTTGCGCGCGAGGAGAATTCGTGGCTCCGCCGTCCCGGCGGAGATCGCAACGGCGTCGCGCAGCGGCATTCAAACTCACCGGCGAGGACGCCGGTGGGACCCGCGGCGGAACGTCGCTGCTACGAAACCGCGCTCGCCTTTAGGCCGGATGCCCCTGCTCGCCCAGCGCCGCCTGCACCATCAACAGCTCGCGGAGGTGTTGCAGGGTGAGCAGGCCTTCGAGTTGCTCGCCGTGGACGACCGGGAAGGTTTGGTATTCGCTGCCGCCCAACCGTTCGAGCACGTTCTGCACGGGCTCGGAACCGTCCACGCTGACGAAATCGGTCCGCATCGCGCGCTCCACCGGCCAGTGCGTCCCGCCCTGCGCCAGCGCCCGCGCCAGATCGACGCGCGTGAGAATCCCCACGACCCGGCCCTCTTCGACGACCGGGAAGTCTTCCTGCGTGCCGCTCAGCAGGAGTTCCACCGCGCGCGCGACCGATTCGCCGGGGGCCAGCGTCCGGAAATCGGTGATCATGGCGTTGCGCACAAGGATGCCTTGAAGCGCATAGCGGACCTGCACCTGCTGCGCTTCCTGCGCCGCACTGAACCAGATGAAGACCCCGATCAGCGCCATAAAGGGATTGTCGAGCCAAAAGATGCCGGCGAGTCCGATCAACACGGCCATCCCCTGGCCGATGCGCGCCGCCCAGCGCGTGGCCTGGACGTAATCGAACTTCATCGCCAGCAGCGCGCGCAGCACGCGTCCGCCGTCCATGGGGAACGCCGGCAGCATGTTGAAGAGCACCAGCGCGACGTTGGAGAGCACGAGCTGAAAGACCAGGCTCCCGCCCAGGGGGTTCAGCAGCAGATCCCGGCTCCACAGGCCCATCCCGATCATCACCGGCAGCAGGATCGCGGCGATGACGACGTTCACCGCCGGCCCGGCCAGCGCCACCAGGAACTCCTGCCACGGTTCCCGCGGAATCCGTTCCAGCCGCGCCACGCCGCCGATGGGCAGCAGCGTGATGTCGCGCGTCTTGATCCCGAAGTGCCGCGCCGTCAGCGCGTGCCCGAACTCATGCAGCACCACGCAACCGAAGATCGCCAGGATAAACGCCAGGCTGCCCGCGATCTCCGCCGCGTTGCCGCCCCCGGCCCAGGCGTTGTACCCCACAAACCCAAGCAGCAGCAGAAAGGTGACGTGAACATACACGCCGATGTCCGCGAACGTTCCGATCTTCCAGGACCAGCGCATGGTGGACCTCTTTTCCTTCCTCTTACATCTGGACCCGCGCGCTAACGCACCCTTCGCGCTCAATCCTTGGATAACGCGGAATTCAACATTCGTTTCACCCCGCGCTCCTTTACTTAGAACACAGCGGCAATCTTTATGCCGAACTCAATCGTCAAACGCCCGTAGCCCAGTCCTTCACGCGAAGTGACACCGTGATACTCCGCAGGTCTTTCCTGCAACTATATGTTGTATAATATCTTATATATTCAATCTTGGTTCGATTTAAGTTGCTGATTTACCCCAAAATGGTGTATATGTCATATACTTTAGTGCCCCTCAAGGGAGGACCCCTCATATGTCAAAATGGACGCTGCTTCCGGTCGTCTTGGCAGGCTTGCTTATTCCGTTGGCAGCCGCGCAGGCTGCTGCCGAAGGTTTCAAGGTCACCACGGACCGCACGGTGGACAACAGCTCGCTGGAGAGCATCGTCGCCGACGTGATCCGGCTCGCGGGCGCGAAGACCAACGACGAGAAGGCCATCGCGATCCACGAGTACCTCCACCACACGATCTTCCACTGGGCGTACGCGACGGAGAAGGCCCCCCAGTCCGTCGGACCGCTGAAGGTCATCAACGTGTACGGCTGGGCGCTCTGCGGCGGGCAGCACACGGTCCTTAAGGCGCTCTTCGAGACCGCCGGCTGGAAGTGCCGCTACGTCGGCTGGCCGGGGCACACGACGATCGAGGTGAACTACGACGGCAAGTGGCACTACTTCGACACGTTCCTCAAGTGTTACTACTGGACCAAGGATAAGTCCCACGTCGCGGGTCAGCAGGAGATCGCCGCCGATCCCTCGATCGTGCTCGACGCGGTGGCCGATGGCCGCGCCTCCCCGGAGAACCTCTGCTGTGGCGACCCGCCCCAAGGCGTCGTGGATGGCTGCAAGGCGGGCAAGGACAACGGAGACGCCAAGGGCTGGGCCTCGGTGACATGGCGTGACGACAACTATTCGCCCGCCCTGACGCTGCGCTCCGGCGCCTCGGTGCGCCTGGATTGGAAGTCCGAGCCCAACGGCTTTGCGATCACGGGCAAGGCGCCGCAGCATTCGTGCGGCACCAAGGACTTCCGCAACGACAAGGTCCTCGGGCCGCTGATGGAACACTACGGCCCGCGCAACTGGTCGGACGGCCTTTTCGTCTACAAGCCCGACTTCTCGAAGGCCGCCGACGTGGCCGACATCGACCTCAAGGACGCCCAGGCCTCCGGCAGCCGCATCGCCGCCAGCTCGGGCAAGGGCGTGGCGATCTTCAAGGTCGGCATCCCGTACTGCTTCGTCACCGCCAAGCTCGACGCCGCGTTCGAAGGCGACGGCAAGCTGGCGCTCTCGCTGGACGCTGGCAAGACTTGGGCCGACACGGCCGCGGGAGACATCACCGCGCTGGTGAAGCAGAAGTACGAGGTGTGGATCAAAGCCGAGTTCACCGTCGCGCTCACGAAGTTCGCGGTGGAAGGCCAGGTCGAGCACAACCGCAGCGCGCAGCCGTACCTCTACAACGGCAAGAACCAGGTCACCGTCGCCACGAAGGACAACAAGCTCCCCACGGGCGCGGTGCTGAAAGTGACCTACGTGTATCAGGAAGCCAACGCGGGAAGCGCAAACCGCCAGTTCAACGGCAACGGAGTCACCTACGGCGAGCCGAAGACCGTCTCGAAGGAGATCGACAAGCTGCCCTTCACCTTCACCATCGACGTGGACAGCAACGAGCCCCCGAAGATGGTCTCCCTCGAACGCGCGGTGGTGGCGAAGTAACTGCCGAGGGAACAGGGAACTAAGCAGGATCGGTTTCGCTGCTCCTTAAATAAAAAAAGCGGCGCTATGCGCCGCTCTATCCCTGACCCCTGCCGTTACGTCAGCCGCGGCTCGCGCACTTCCTTCAGCAGCATCTCCACGATCTTCACCGGGTCGACGCCGCTCGATTCGGCTTGGAAGTTCGTCCCGATGCGATGGCGCAGCACGGGTACGGCCACCGCGCGGATGTCCTCGCAGGCCACGTTGACCCGCGCGTCCATCGCCGCGAGCGCCTTCGCGCCCTTGAGCAAGTACAGCCCCGCGCGCGGACCCGCGCCCCAGTCGACGTAGTCTTTGATGAACTTCGGCGCCTTGGGGTTCTCCGGCCGCGTGCTGCGCACCAGGTCGGTCACGTACTGCAGCACGTAATCGCTGACAACGATGCGGTCCACGACGTCCTGCAGGCGGAAGATGTCGTCGGCGCTGAGCACCGGCTTGAGCTTGACCGCCTTGCCCACCGTCGCGAAGCGGTAGATCTCGCTCTCTTCCTCGGGGCTTGGATAATCCACGAAGATGTTGAACATGAAGCGGTCCTGCTGCGCTTCGGGAAGCGGGTACGTGCCTTCCTGTTCGATTGGGTTCTGCGTGGCGATGACGAAGAAGGGCGAGGGCAGGGGATAGGTCGTGTTGCCGATGGAGACCTGGCGCTCCTGCATCGCTTCGAGCAGCGCGGCTTGGGTCTTCGGCGGGGTGCGGTTGATCTCGTCGGCCAGCACCACGTTCGCGAAGATCGGCCCGGGGAGGAACTTGAAGTCGCGGCGGCCGGTCTTGGGATCCTCGTCGATCACGTTCGTGCCCGTGATGTCGCTGGGCATCAGGTCCGGCGTGAACTGGATGCGCTTGAACGAGAGCGCCAGCACCTCGCTGAGCGCCTTTACGATGGTCGTCTTCGCCAGGCCCGGCACGCCCACCAGCAGGCAGTGCGAGCCGCTGAAGAGCGCCCCGAACATCTGGTCCACGACCGCGCGTTGCCCAATGATCACTTTGCCCAGCTCGTGCGTCATGCGCTCGCGAGCATCCTGGAAATGCGCGAGCTCCTCGGCGAACGCCTTCTTGTCTTCCATGGTTACGGACTCGACCAGGGGCATGGGCACCTCCCGCGGCGGGCAAGAAACGGAGCCGGCCTCGCGCGGGAGCATTCTCGCACGATCCGGCATACTCACCTACGACGCGGTTTTGCGCAAGCGCGTGACGGAAAAAACGGACCTTCGACCTTCTTATATTGTGTATGCAATAATACTTGAAGCCGCGCGTGGACTCAGTTGAAACACTTCCCGGCAAGCCTTAATCTTATGCGTACCATGAAAATCGCCTGGCGATACGCTTGCGTCATCATTGGGCTGAGCGTGCTGCTGCCGGTACGGGGCGAAGACGCCGCGGCCGACAAGATCGACGGCCTGATCCGCAACCTCACCAGCGAAGAATTCAAGACGCGAGAAGAGGCCATGCAGGCGCTGCGGGCGCTCGGGCACGCAGCGCTGCCCCAGATCGTGCGTGCAATCGAAGCCACTCAGGATGCGGAACAGAAGCAGCGTCTGAATGATTTGTCGGAACCGCAGGGCCTGCGCTGGAAGGGCGATCTCGAATGGATCAAGACCTACAAACTCGCCGATGAACTGAAAGGGACCCTCGAAAAGTATCTCTCGGGAAAGGACGAGGAGCGCGGGAAGGCCGAAGAGGAACTGCTCGGCAAAGCGCCATACATGGCCCTTGCGGTGCGCCTCCTGATCGGCGCCGAGAAAGACGCCGCGCGCCGCGAACGCTTGTACGAATTGAAGTACCTCCTGCTCTCCGATTCGCCCAGACGCGCGGCCCAAATTCTCCGCTACGCCCATGAACTGCTCGCCGTGGCCGCAAAATCCGGCCCGTTGGGCGCGACCTGGGAAAAGAAGGAGCAACTGTGCGATCGCTCTAAGGCCAAATTTTTCCATGCCTGCTTCATCGACCCCAAAATTTACGGCGACAACGGCCTGAAGGAGCTAACGGAAGGCACGCATATGCATGCGCCGGACCTTGACCTATCCGCGGCGGCCCAGGTTTACCTCGAAGCCAAGGCCATGTACGAACGTCTGGCCAAGAACGAGAAGAATCCGGATAAAGCCAAGGAGTACGCCCAGGGCGCAGAAGCCGCGGCGAAAGGCGCGAAGGAGGCCTCGCTGCTGGCCGAGATCACGGACTGACGCCGGGCAAGACTGCGCCGGCCATGAAAAACCCTTGGCGCAGGCCAAGGGTTCATTTTTGGTTCGTGCGGATGGCTCGCGTTACTGCCCCGCCGCGGCCTCGACGGCTTCCGTGGAGTTCTTCACGTAGTACTTGTTGAGTATCCCGGCCTCGATGAGCTGCTTGCACTCGTCGGCCTCGGTCATCTGGATCGCGTCGTGCGGGCAGATCTCGGCGCAGAGCGCGCAGCCGATGCACCCGCTCACGCCCACCAGGTGGCTCACCTGAATGTTCCCGTCGCCGCGCATCTCGAGCACGTCCTCGGGACAGTAGTCCACGCAGTAGGTGCAGCCGGTGCAGTTGTCCTTGTTGATCACCGGGCGCGGGCGCTGCGTCATCTGCTTGCGCGGCACCAAGCGGTCGAACTGGTCGGTGATGCAGGTGACCGGGCAGACGTTGCCGCAGACGCCGCAGTCGATGCACTTATCGGCGATGATCACGTGCAGCAGATTCTTGCCGCCGACGATGGCCTCGGTGGGGCATTTCGTCAGGCAGGCCGTGCAGCCGATGCACGGCTTTTTGATGTTCTCTTTGACGTCGCCATGGATGAAATGGGGCATGTCGTCTTCCTAGGTGTCAAACCAACCTTATAAGGCCCACTTTACCGTTTGCCTCTCACGTGTCAACGCAGCGAAAGGGGATTCGCGGCCCGCGCCCGCGCTTTACGAAAGAGAGTGCAGGCACTACTCTTTCCCTGCTTCCATGCCCAAGGATCGCCCCTATTAAAGGAGCCGCGCATGAACCGGACCCGTATCGCCTCATTGCTCGCCGTGGGCTCGCTGTTGCTGACCCTCACCGGCTGCTTCGACTACACGGAAGAGACCAAGTTCGACGAGAAAGGCGCGGGCAAGCTCTCGATCGTCTTCAACCTCGGCGACCTCTCGACCGTCGAAAAGATCGCCGCCGGCATGGTGAAGAAGAATCCGATCAACAAGGAGAACTTCGAGAAAGACCTGCCCGCGGGCGTGAAGCTGGCCGAGTACCGCGAAGAGATCAAGAACGAGCAGAAGACGATCTACGCGACCTACGAATTCGACGACCTCAACAAGCTGGGCCAGTGGAAGGCCAACGACAAGGACGATCAACTCTTCCGCACGCTCAGTCTCAATAAAGTGGGGGACATCTGAGCCTTCAGCCGTTCGCTCAAGGCCAAGGACAAGGACCAACTCGAAAACGCCAAGAAGCATCTCTCGCGCAGCAAGATCGTCCTGAAACTCACCGGTCCCGGCAAGCTGCTAAAAGAAGAGAGCAACCCCATGCGCGTCGAGAACGAGAACACCTGCGTCTGGGAAGGCTCGTTCCCCGAGCTGCTCGAAGGCAAGGACGGCAACGGCACACAGATGAAGGCGCAGTACGACATCGGCAAGTTTCCCAAGGGGCTCGTCATCGGAATCGTTGCCATAATCGTGGCCGCTGCGGTCGGCGGCGTGGTGTTGATGATGCGCAAGAAACCGGCGTAACTCCGCGGCCTGGGAGCACTCTTGAAAGAGACATCCGAGCACGAAAAACGCATGGCCGAACTCGAGCGCCGGCGCGCGCAGGCGCTGGCCGGCGGCGGGCCCGAGCGCGTCAAGGCGCAGCACGACAAGGGCAAGCTCACCGCGCGCGAACGCATCGACGTCCTGCTCGATCCGGGCTCGTTCCAGGAAGTGGGCATGCTCGTCGAACACCGCGCCCGCGACTTCGGGCTCGACAAGCAGGTGATTCCCGGCGACGGCGTGGTCACCGGCTACGGCTCGATCGCCGGGCGCACGGTCTTCGTCTTCAGCCAGGATTTCACCGTCCTCGGCGGCTCGCTGGGCGAAGCGCACGCGGCCAAGATCTGCCGCCTGATGGACCAGGCGCTTAAGGTCGGCGCGCCGGTCATCGGCCTGAACGACAGCGGCGGCGCGCGCATCCAGGAAGGCGTCGTCAGCCTCGGCGGCTACGCCGATATCTTCCTGCGCAACACGCTCGCGAGCGGCGTCGTGCCGCAGATCAGCGTCATCCTCGGCCCCTGCGCCGGCGGCGCGGTCTACTCGCCCGCGATCACCGACTTCGTGCTCATGGTCGAGAAGACCAGCTACATGTTCGTCACCGGCCCGAGCGTGGTGAAGACGGTCACCAACGAGGACGTCAGCTTCGAAGACCTCGGCGGCGCGTTCGTTCACGCGAGCAAGTCCGGCGTCGCGCAGCTCACCGCGCCCAACGACCTCGCCGCGCTCAAGATGACCCGCGAACTGCTTGCGTTCCTGCCGCAGAACAATCAGGAGCGCCCGCCGCGCCGCGAGACCGCCGACGCCGCGAACCGCGAAGAGCCGTCCCTCGACGCGCTCGTGCCCGACGACCCGAAGAAGCCCTACGATATCCGCGCCGCGATCAAGGCCGTCGCCGACGACGGGCAATTTTTCGAAGTCGCGCCGCTCTACGCCGGCAACCTCGTCGTCGGCTACATCCACCTCGACGGCGAAGCCGCCGGCGTCGTCGCCAACCAGCCTTCGCACCTGGCCGGCTGCCTCGATATCGAAGGCTCGCTGAAAGGCGCGCGCTTCGTCCGCACCTGCGACTGCTTCAACATCCCGCTGCTGGTCTTCGAGGACGTTCCCGGTTTCCTGCCGGGCGTGAAGCAGGAGCACGGCGGCATCATCAAGCACGGCGCGAAGCTGCTGTACGCGTTCTGCGAAGCGACGGTGCCGAAGGTGACGGTGATAACACGCAAAGCGTATGGCGGCGCGTACGACGTGCTCAACAGCAAGCACATCCGCGGCGATATCAACTACGCCTGGCCCACCGCCGAGATGGCCGTGATGGGCCCGAAGGGCGCCGTCGAGATCCTCTATCGCAAAGATATTGCCTCGGCCAAGGACCCCGCCGCGGCCGCCGCCGCGAAGGAAGCCGAGTTCCGCGAGAAGTTCGCCAACCCCTACATCGCCGCCGCCCGCGGCTACATCGACGAAGTCATCGAGGCCCGCAAGACGCGCCCGAAGCTGATCTCCGCCTTCCGCATGCTCGCCACCAAGCGCGACAAAAACCCGCCCAAGAAGCACGGGAATATTCCGCTGTAGGGTGTTCGAAAGAGACGCGCGAAAAAGCGTAATAAATCCTGAATGAAGGCCTCGACTCCCGCCGCGCAGCCCGCTCCAACCAGCGAGCGCTGGCGTCGCGTCGCGCGCACGGGCGCCCTCCTGGCCTTTCTTGCGACGTTGATCCCAATTAACGGAAAGAACGTCTGGGGCGCGTGGGACGAGATCCTTGAACTCGCCATGATGTCTCACGACTGGGACAACCGGGTCGAAATGGCCCCGGCGCTGCTGTTCTGCCTATTCTCACCCGCCGTTTATTTTGCCTGCATAATAAATCTCGTGCTTTTCAGCGCGAGGATTTATGGAAAAAGCAGGCTCAGCCATCTTTATCACGCCCTTGCCGTGTTGCTTTGGGTCGGGATCCTGGCTCCCGCGTATATTTTCACCGCTCTCAGAATGCGCGCGCTCTGGAACTCGCCTTGGGGTGGCGTCCTGCTGGCCGTGATGTCGCTCTATCTCTTGGCCGGTGCGCTCTGCTTTCTAATGGCCAGGCATAGCACACAAATGGTGCGTAAATTGTTCTGGCTGGAGATCCTGCCCCTGCTTGCCGCGGTCATTGCCTATACGGGCATTTTGGTCTGGTTCCTGACGCAGACTCGCTCAAATCTTGCTTTTTACCTCTTTGCATCTCTGGGCCTCTTAGGCAGCCTAATGATGGCGGGCGGCGTGATGCTCTGGTGGCGCGCCCTGGTAATCCAGGACCGCCAGCTCGTCCGCACAGCCGCCGAACCTAGTTAACAACACTCCCTCCCAATGGAACTAAATGCACCGATCCATTACCCGCTCAATCCGTATGGCCCAATCGGAAATCGGAAATCCAAAATCGAAAATAGCTTCCCCTTGTCGCCCGCCTTGCCTTGCCCGGCGGCGAAAATGCGGCATGATGGCGGCATGACCATGCGCATGATGCTGTCGATCCTTGCCGCGGCCGCGCTGTTCTGCCTCGCGGGCTGCGGCGATACATACAAGAAGAACGGCGGCCTGCCGGGCGCCATCGATGCCGGCGTGCAGGCGGACTCGAACTCCAAGTCGCGGCGCTACGAGGACGCGGAAGTCAATTTCGAGCGCCCCGCGATGTGGACGGTTACTACCGTCGAGAGCAAGGATCCGAACATCTACGCGCTGGACATCACGGGTCCCGGGAGCGTTTACGCGCGCCTGACGATCGTGCGCGAGTCCGGCGATCCGGGCTCGTTCCCGTTCGAGATCGTCCAGGGCATGCGCCGCGGCAACACGTCGATGGAATCCGAGCCGTTCACGACGACGCTCGCGAGCCACGATGCGCGCGGCTACAAGTACCGCCTCAAGGCCGACGGGACCTCATGGGAGGGCCTGGTGGTTTCCTTTACGCAGGCGCGCTCCGAGATCTGTTTCCTGGGCCAGTTCCCCACGGAAGCGGGCGAGGCCCACCGCAAGGCGATCACCGACTTGATGAACGACCTGCATCTGAAGAGCACCGTCAAGAAGGCCGCCGAATCCAAACCATGAGCGCACGGCCGGCGAAAGCGTCCTCGAAATCCGCAAAGCCGGCGCTCCCGCGGCGGCTCCTTATCGCCAACCGCGGCGAGATCGCCCTGCGCGTGGCCCGCACCGCGCGGCGGCTTGGCCTCGAAGTCCTGGGCGTCTTCTCGAGCGCCGACGCGGGCCTGCCGCACCTGCGGCTCTGCCACCGCGCGCTCGAACTCCAAGGCGATCCCAAGCGCGTCTACCTCGATATGCACGCGGTCATCGATGCCGCGCGCAAGCTCAAGGCCGACGCCGTCCATCCCGGCTACGGGTTCCTCTCCGAGAACGGCGCGTTCGCCGCGGCCGTCGAAGATGCGGGCCTGCTCTTCGTCGGTCCCGCGCCCGAACAGAGCGCGGCCCTCGGCGACAAGCTCGCGGGGCGCAAGGCCGCGCAGAAGGCCGGCGTTCCCACCGTTCCCGGCACGCTCGAACCGCTCGCCGATCCGAAGGAAGCCGCGCGCATCGCCAAGGAGATCGGCTTTCCCGTCCTGATCAAGGCCAGCGCGGGCGGCGGCGGGCGCGGCATGCGCGTGGTCGAGAACGAGGGCCAGCTCGCCGAGTCCATCGCGCGCGCGCAGTCGGAAGCGCAGGCCGCCTTCGGCGACGGGCGCGTCTTCATCGAGAAGTATTTTTCGAGCGTGCGGCACGTCGAGATCCAGATCCTCGGCGACGGCAAGGGCCACGCGGTGAGCTTGGGCGAGCGCGACTGTTCCGTGCAGCGCCGCCATCAGAAGCTCATCGAGGAAGCGCCCACGCCCGGCATGCCCGCGGCGGCGGCGCAGCAGATGGGCGCACTGGCCGCGCGCCTGGCCGCAAGCGTGAACTACCGTGGCGCGGGCACGCTGGAGTTCCTCGTGCCGAGCGGCAAGGACGCGCAGCCCGGCGCGTTCTACTTCATCGAGGTCAACGCGCGCTTGCAGGTCGAACATCCCGTCACCGAACTGCGCACGGGGTTGGACCTCGTCGAGGAACAGCTTCGCATCGCCGGCGGCCTCGGCTACTCGTTTGATCCGGACAAGCTCGAGTGGCGCGGGCACTCTATCGAGGCGCGCGTCATCGCCGAAGATCCGTACGCCGACTTCCGGCCCTCGCTGGGCAAGCTCGAGACCGTCCATCTGCCCGCCGGACCCGGCATCCGCGTGGACGCCTGGGCAGAGGCCGGCCTCGAGGTCAGTCCGCACTACGACTCGCTGCTCGCGAAGGTGCTCGCCTGGGGCCAGACGCGCGACGAGGCCATCGCGCGGCTCGCGGGCGCGCTCCGCGAGACCCTCATCGCGCCGGTGGCCACGACGGCCGGGTTCATCGCGCAGGTGATCGAAGAGGAACCGTTCCGCAGCGGCGCGTACGACACGAGTATCTTGGCCGCGCGTAAGAAAGCGCAGGGCAAGGCCAAGCCGGATGAGCCGCTGCCCGCGCATGCCGCGGTGCTTGCGGCGGCGGACCGCCTCTCGCGCAACGGCCACGCCGTCGTGCCCGAGCTGACGTATCGCGGCCGGCCGCGGACCTCGTGGCAAGCCGCCGACCGCGCGGAGGAAGGCTGACGCGTGAGCGACGCATACGTCCTGCGCGGCGAGAACCGCGTCCTCAAACTGCGCTACACGCCCGACCGGCGCCTGGAAGTGGCCGGCGCGCCGGAGGGCCTGCGCGAGCTGCGCATTCTGCGCCGCGAACCCGGCGGGCTCGTGGTCGCGCTGTGGGGCGACGAGATCGTCAGCGGCGTCGTCAGCGCGCAGGGCGACGCCTTCGACTTGCTGCTTGCGGGAAACGATGCCCGAAGTCTCAAGTCGCTAGCGCTTAAGACGGCGGCGATCGACGCCATGGAACAGGCCGTCGCCGCGGCCGGCGGCTCCGACGGCCCGCTCTCCATCGCGAGCCCCATCCCCGGCCTCATCAAGAGCGTGAAGGTAAAGCCCGGCGACACGGTGGAAGAAGGCCAGACGGTCATCGTGCTCGAAGCGATGAAGATGGAGAACGAGATCCCCACGCCACGCGCGGGTACGGTGCAAAGCGTGGACGTGCAAGCGGGCCAGACGGTGGGCGCCGGAGTATTGTTGGTAAAGATCGTGAAGCAGTAGTATGGAATGGATCTATGGATCCTGCGCCGAGTCCTCCGGCCAGTCCCAACTCCGGCAATGAAACCCGGCGGCGCTGGAATATCCGCGCCATACGCCTCTTCACTTACGTCTCACTGGGCCTCTTCCTCCTATCCATTATAGTGCTTGGTCGCGAAGCCCCCGGGTACGTCCACCTCGCCTTGATTCCACTCGCCGGTTTTTCCTTGGGACTGCTGGTCTGGTTCGGGATCGCCATCTCGGGCTACTTCCAGTTCTCGCTGAACTGGCTCTTCAAGGCGGTGCTTGGGACGGCCTTCTGCGTCACGCTCTTCAACCTCCTGCCGTTTCGCGCGGCGTGGCTTCCCGTGCTGCTCTTAGTCGCCCTCTGGGCCTGGCTCGCGGACGGCTACTTCCGCGAACTCTACCGCCGCAAGGACGAGAGACTGCTCCGGGACCTGCAGGCGGAACAGACGGCCCTCGCGGAATCCAGCCGAACCGGAGCGCCGGATTCGCGTAAAGAAGAGAGGGGAAAACCGTAAGATATTCCGGGTTCCGGCCGTTGGGTTCTCCATGCGCGAACAAGACCTCGAACGCCTTCGCCCCGCGCACGTCTCGCCGCGCGTGATGCGGATCTGGTATTGGTCGCGCTATCTGGTCAAGACCTCGGTGGTCGTGATGGGCGGGCTCTTTGTCCTCACCGGACTCTTCAATCTGATGTTCCCGCTCTTTGCTCTGGCCGTTGGTGTCTTCGTGTTGAGCTGTCTCGCGTGGTACATGGTTATCGCGATCTGCTTCCTGCGCTACTCGCTAGGCACGCTGATGCTGTCCACCCTGGCCACGGCGACGCTCGTCTCGCTCTCGATCGCGCTGCCGGGCGAATGGAAGGTCCTGCCAATTCTTGCCGGCGTCGTCTGGTTCTCCGTGCTCCTCTTATTGGTGCTCGACCACGACCCCGAGCGCCGCGCGCGCTTCTACGGGTTGCCGGAGAAGCCGCCACGACCTGCGGAGAAGGAGTAAGCGTGGAGACGCCGTCCGCGCAGCCTTCGCGTCCACAGCAGGGGTTGCGCATTGCTCGCAAGCTCATGATCGGCAGCGTCGCGGCCGCCGCGATCTCGTGCCTGGTGATGATCCCCGAACTCATCCTGCTCCGCTTCTCGGTCATCGGGCTGGCCGGGATTCTGCTTTCGGCCGCCGTCATGCTTGGGTCCGTGGCCGCCTACTTCCTGCTCCTCGCCTGCTTCTTCCTGAGATACTCGCTAAGGTCTATGCTTGCATTTATGCTCGCGCTTGGCAGCTTTACGGCACTGCTCTTCCAGAGAGATCTGTTCTGGCAAGTGTTGGGCGTCATCGGCCTGGTGGGCTGCTTCACGGCCTTCGTTGAGGCCGTCTTCTCCTCCGATCCCGAGGAACGAAAGGGTCTTTGACCGATGGACCTGCGCCTCACCGAGACCCAGGAAGCCGCGCGGCAGACCGCCCGCGAGCTCGCCGAGAAGAAACTTCTGCCCGCCGCCGCGAAACTCGACGCGGGCGAGACCTTCCCCGTCGAGGCGGTGAAGGACCTCGCCGAGGCCGGGCTGCTGGGCATGCGCATTCCCGAATCCCACGGCGGCGCGGCGCTGGACACCGTCAGCTACGCGCTGACGCTCATGGAGATCGCCCGCGCCGACGCCGCGGTCGCGGTGACGCTCAGCGTCAACAACCTCGTCGCCGAGACGCTCGCGAACTTCGCCACGCCCGCACAGAAAGACGCCTGGCTCCCGCGGCTCAACACGCCCGAAGGCCTCGGCGCGTTCGCCCTCACCGAACCGCAGGCGGGCTCCGACGCGTCCAACCTCCGCACGCGCGCCGAACACAAGGGCAGCCACTACCTTTTGAACGGCGAGAAGACCTGGATCACGAGCGCCAATCACGCGGGCGTCTTCCTCGTCATGGCCGTCACCGATCCGGCCAAGCGCTCGAAGGGCATCAGCGCCTTCCTTGTCGAAGGCGGCGCGAAGGGCATGACCGTCGGCAAGCACGAGCCGAAGATGGGCCAGCGCGCGAGCCACTCGTGCCCGGTCTTCTTCAAGGATTGCAAGGTCCCCGCCGCGAACTTGCTGGGCGGAGAAGGCGAGGGCCTGAAAGTCGCGCTGAGCGGGCTCGACAGCGGGCGCATCGGCATCGCGTCGCTGAGCGTCGGCATCCTGCAGGCGTGCCTGGAAGAGATGCTCCGGTACTCGAAGGAGCGCACCGCCTTCGGCAAGCCGATCGCGGACTTCCAGGCGATCCAGTGGATGATCGCCGACACCGCGGTGGAGCTCGAGGCCGCCCGCAACCTGACGCTGGCCGCCGCCTGGCGCAAGGACGCGGGCGAACCGATCGGCGAGAAGGCCGCGATGGCCAAGCTCTTCGCCAGCGAGGCCGCCAACCGCGCCGCGTACCGGGCGACGCAGGTCTTCGGCGGGTACGGGTACAGCCGCGAGTTCCGCGTCGAGCGCCTCTACCGCGACGCGCGGGTGCTCACGCTGTACGAAGGCACGAGCGAGATCCAGCGCCTGGTGATCGCGCGGAATGTGTTGAAATAGCATTGCAGAGTATTGCCTTGGAATGCCTGTTGACGTACCATGGGTTATCAGGAGGTTTCATATGATTGATCCTGTTAAAGGCACGGCTTCGGGAAAGCATATTGATCTGGACGAAGACACGGGACTGGCTCCTGGAACTCGTGTGGAGG
>JACQFI010000063.1 GCA_016200135.1 Planctomycetota bacterium | reverse complement strand
GCTACGGGCGCAACGACAGCAGGGCGGGCCTCGTAAGAGGCCGCGGGGGCGGCGATCGTGGACATGGGGGAAATCCTTCTGGTACGGGCTGTGGCCGCATGGTTAGGATCAACCATAGGGAATCATGCGCCCACTGGAGATTTCTTTACCCTATCGGGAGCCGAAGGGCAAGGAGAAAGGTGAAACTTTTTATGTTATTATGTAAAACATAGACGGGTAAAGAATAAGAACCAAGGCAACGGCAAATTCGAAATTCGAAGGACGAAATTCGAAAGGAACATCTGCCGCCAAGGCGCGGAGGACGCCAAGAACGGCAAGCGGGAACGGTCAGTTGGACGACACTGCTTCTCGCTTTGCGTGTGGGGTCTCCGCAAGTACACCGGCCCTCCCACTCTGCACCCTACTTCTTGGGGGAGAGGGGAACGGCGCAGGGAGAAATTATTGGGTAGTCTATACACCGAAACTTAAGTAGATGCATAAACGGCCAAGGAATTAGGATCCTTTGAATTTTTAAGATAAAAGGGATACGACAACAACAAATGATCCGGTTTATCAATTAGTTTACGCTTGTTTTTAAGAAGTCCGATTACAGTTTCGATTGTACTTTCAAATCTGTGTGGCAGATGCGGTGCATTAAACCATGTATCGGTGGGATTCTTTTGCGGAGCCAGTCCAACGTTAAGTTTCACGGCCAAGAAACTGTTGAATTTACTCCCGCCGAAATATCTTCCTCCTAACCCTTGGAATTCACAGTCGCGAATAACTGGTATTCCTGCAATACTTGCTAAATCAAGTGCGGAGCAGTTAATCCCAGCCGCAAAATGATGGCGAGAAAATTCCCTGACTTGATCATAGAAAGAATTGTTTTTAAATCCGTGGAAATTTACACCATCTATGTCCCAGTCGGCGTCACTGTAAGCTTTTCTATCTTCAAGCCCGGCAATGGTCACTTTGCAACTTTTTTTAAGCCAATTAATAATTTCTAGGTGATACTTTGGCGAGTTTCTAAAGGTATCCACCTTGCAATCATTCCTAACAAAAAATAGAGCGGATAGTTTCTTATTGCTACTATGTTTTTGAGAACGTAGAGGTCTTTTCCATTCCCACGTTTTGTCGTAAAATCCGAACTCTTGTTGATCAATTCGCAGTATGTCTGCAATATAATTCCCAACAAGCCTTTCTTTCGTGAGGTAATCACGAGAGACAGAATAACTTGTCCAAAACAGAGGTGCAGTGTTAAATTGCTTTAGATGCCTTTTTGAATTTAGTTCGCTTAGTACTGCCCTAATTTCATTGTCTTCGCAGTTCAGTTTGATCCATTTGGTTGAAACACCTGAAATAGTTTTTTCACAAAGCTGTTTTGTGCGGTCCAGCACACTTTTAGGTGAAAAAATAATTATCTTTTTTAGAAGCGGCTGGTTTCGGATTCTCGCTTTTAAACCATGCAACAGTCTGATGTTGTCTCCCGGACTCAACCGATGACATATTGCTAAAAGTGTATCAGGTTGGGTGTACATGAGTTACTTCTCTCATCTTCAGTCCACTCTGAAATGCATATAGGTTCGATGCATTCAATAGAGCTAATGACGCAGCCGATATTCCGACTGTATTGTATCGACTATTACTATCGCTTAGGCGGCGGGCCTTTTTTGAGCTGGTCTTGCATCTGTTTGCTGACCTCGTTGGCGATCTCGACGTAGGACATCTTGAGTTCGCGGAGGGCTTCGGTGAGGGCGCGGTCTTCCTGGCCGGAGAGGTTGCCCTTGGTCTTCTCCTGGATCACGGCGAGGAGTTCGACGGTGTAGCGCGCGCCTTCCAAGTCCAGGTCTTTGCCGCCGGTGAAAGGGTTTTCCATCTGGCCGAGCTGCATCAGGGCCTGTTGCACGAGCCCTGAGAGGAAGTTCATGAAGACCTTGTTCGGCTTCGGTTCGCCGGCGGGGGCTTCAGGCGCGGGCGCGCCTTTGCCTTTCGCAGCAGGAGCGCCTTCCGCGCCAAGGCCGGCCGCGGCGCCTGCGTTCGCGCCGGGCTTTCCGGGCTTGGAGGCCGGCGCGGGGCTGTCGGCCTGCTGCTTGAGCAGTTCGCGTTCCTTGCGGATCTCGTCCTTCCAGCTCGAATCGACCTTCTTCTCGGGAATCTTGAACTCGGGCGTGTCGGCCATTTCGCGCATCCTTTAAGAGGGCTTTACTTCAGGCGCATAAAATGTAACGCGGCCGTGCCCGTTTTCACCTGCCGAACGGACGCGCCCGCGAGATTCTTAGAACGCCGAACAAAATGAACCGCCAAGACGCCAAATCGCCAAGAGCTCTTAATCTTCTCTATAGAATCATTTCTTGGCGCTTTGGCGTCTTGGCGGTTAATTCATTCTATTAGGTATTCTTAGTCTTATTGCTCTGCGGGGATAACGGAGGCGAATATGCTTGCGTCCGAAACCTCCCCTTACCCCTCCTTACATAAGGAGGGGATTTTCATGGAGCGTCTAAGGCATTGAGCTCTGCACCCTGACCCCTAAGCCTGACCCCTGCATCACTTTTTCGCCTGTTTCTTCTTGTCGAACTGCGCGTCGAAGGCGATGGCGCTGGGCTTGAAGTCGATGTTCTTCACGAACGCGCAGGCCTCGCGCGCGCCGTGTTCGCGGTCCATCTTGCCGTCTTCCCATTCGACCGAGAGCGGCCCGCTGTAGCCGATGTCGTTCAGCGCCCGGATAATTTCTTCGAAGTTCACGCTGCCGCGGCCCAGGCTGCGGAAGTCCCACGTGCGGCGCGCGTCGCCGAAGTTGATGTGCCCGCCGAAGACGCCCGCTTCTGTCGGCGTCGCGCTCATGTACGCGTCCTTCATGTGGACGTGGTAGATGCGCTCGCCGAACTTGCGGATGAACTTCACGTAGTCCACGTTCTGATAGACGAGGTGGCTGGGGTCGTAGTTGAAGCCGAAGCGCTTGTGCCCGCCGACGGCCTCGATGGCGCGTTCGGCGCTGGCGATGTCGAAGGCGATCTCGGTGGGGTGGACTTCGAGGGCGAAGTTGACGCCGCACTTGTCGAACGTGTCGAGGATCGGCTTCCAGCGCTTGGCGAAGTCGGCGTAGCCGTTGTCGATCATCTCGCCCGAGACCGGCGGGAAGCTGTAGAGCAGGTGCCAGATGCTCGAACCGGTGAAGCCGTTGACGACCTTGACGCCGATATTCTTGGCGGCCTGGGCGGTGAGTTTCATCTCTTCCGCGGCGCGCTTGCGGACGCCTTCAGGGTCGCCGTCGCCGTAGATCTTTTCGCTGAGGATTGACTTGTGGCGTGCGTCGATGTTGTCGCAGACGGCTTGGCCGACGAGGTGCGCGGAGATCGCGTAGACCTTGAGGCCGTACTCGGCGGGGATCTCGGTGCGCGACTTGGCGTACTTGGCGTCCTTCGCGGCCTTCTCGACTTCGACGTGGTCGCCCCAGCAGGCGAGTTCGATGCCGTCGTAGCCGAAGGCTTTGGCTTTCTCGCACATCGCTTCGAGCTTCAGGTCCGCCCATTGTCCCGTGAACAGCGTGACCGGTCGTGCCATGACGCACTCCTCCTGAAAGATATCCCTTGGACGCGCTCCGCCTGCTCCCGCGCGGGCGGATGTAAGTTCGGATTCAAAAGCCGGATCAGGTTACGGGAAGCGAACCACGCGTCAACGGCAACAGGCGGGTGTTCGAAAGCCCGGATCGCGAGGCGAAAGGTTCGAAACGAAAGGCGGGGGAATGCCCGCGGCGCGGAACTGGACAGGCCGCGCGTCTCGCGCATGCTTGGGCATTCACCGCGGCGGAATATCAGGAGGCACTGCGTGGGCATCTTCTACAGGCCGGAGGAGAGCGTCGCGGCGGACTTCATCCCGTTCTTCCACGACGGCACGTACCACCTCTTTTATCTGCGCGATTGGCGCAACAAGGAACGCCACGGCGAGGGCACGCCGTGGTTTCATCTCGTGACGAGAGATTTCGTGCGCTTCGAGGACTGGGGCGAGGCGCTCGCGCGCGGCACCGAAGCCGAGCAGGACCTGTACGTCTTTACCGGGTGCGCGCTCCAGGCGCAGGGGCGCTTCCATATTTTCTACACGGGGCACAACCCGCATTTCCGCAAGAGCGGCAAGCCCGAGCAGGCCGTGATGCACGCGACGAGCGACGACCTGCGCACGTGGACGAAGCAGACGCAGGACACGTTCTACGCGCCGGGTTTGCTGGAGCCGCACGACTGGCGCGACCCGTTCGTCTACTGGGACGAGCGCTTTAACGCGTACGGCATGCTGCTGGCCGCGCGCAAGACGTCGGGGCCCGAGCGCAACCGCGGGATTACGGCGCTGGTGACGAGCCTGGATTTTAAGACGTGGACGCCGCGCGAGCACTTCTGGGCGCCGGACGCGTACTTCACGCACGAATGCCCGGACCTGTTCCGCATCGGCGAGTGGCGGTACCTGGTCTATTCGACTTTTTCGGAGCGCTGCGTCACGCATTACCGCAAGAGCCGGAGCTTGAGTGGCCCGTGGTTGCTGCCGGACGCGGCCGACGGCGGCGACACGTTCGACGGACGCGCTTTTTATGCGGCGAAGACCGCGGGCGACGGTCGGCGGCGCTTCGCGTTCGGCTGGCTGCCCACGCGCGACGGCGAGAAGGACGACGGCGGTTTTCAGTGGGGCGGAAACCTGGTGGTTCACGAGCTGGCGCAGGATGCCGCCGGAAACTTGAGCGTCCGAGCGCCCGAGGAAGTGCTCGCGAGCTTTGGAATGCCGAAGCCGTTCATGCGCGCGTCCGTGCTTGGGGCTTGGGATTGGAATGCCGCGAAGGCAGCAGCAAACTGCGATGCCACGAGCCGGTTCTCAGCCACCATATTAGGCGATCTCCCGGATGAGGCGCTGCTTGAGACTACGATCACGTGTTCGCCCGATTGCGCGGGCGCCGGGCTGCTGCTGCGCGCGGATGCGAATCTGGATTCGTATTACCAAGTGCGACTGGAGCCGGCGCGGCAGCGCGTCGTGGTGGACCGCTGGAAGCGGGCCGGGGACCAGCCGTTCATGCTCGAACGGCCCGTGCATCTGCCCGTCGGCGCGCCGGTCCGGCTGCGCGTACTCGTGGATGGAACGTGTCTCGTGGCGTACGTCAACGAGCGCGTGGCGCTCTCGTGCCGGATGTACCAGCGTTTGGGCGCGCAGTGGGGGCTTTTTGCCACGGAAGGCCGGGCCGCGTTTGAGGGCCTCGCGCTGCGCGTGCGCGGTTCGTCATAGCCATGGCGAACGTAACCTGCACCCGCCGAACTTGATTGCGCACCGTTCGCCGGGGCGCTCTAATGAGTGCGTCCGGCGGGTGGTCCGCCGGTCTATTCCTTAGCGTCAGGCGCGAACTCCGGCGTGAAAACTCCCGACACTTCCCCACCTCTGCCGTCTCGCGAGGCGCTCAAAGGTGCGCTGGGCCGCGGATCTGCGGGCGCTTTCATCTACTGCGACTGGAACGCGACGGCTCCGCTGCGGCGCGAGGCGTTCGAGGCCATGCGCCCGTTTCTGGAAGGCGAGGCGGCGGCGAACTTCGGCAACGCGGCGAGCCTGCACCGGCAGGGCCAAGCGGCCAAGGCGGCGCTGGAGCGCGCGCGGCGGACGTGCGCCGAAGTGCTGGGATGTTCACCCGAAGAGATCGTGTTCACGTCGGGCGGCACGGAATCGAATTACCTGGCGCTGCGGGCGATGGCGTGGGCCGCGCGCAGGCGCTGGGATGAGGCGAAGACGCCGGGCATGCCGCGGCTGGCGGCGAGCCGCATCGAGCACGCGGCGGTGCATGAGGCGCTGCGCGGGCTCCAAAGAGAGGGCTTCGAACTTGCGGGGGACGGGCACTCGAACGTGGGCGCGAATGCGAACGGGCAAGTGGATCCGGCGGAACTGCTCGCGGCGTGCGACGAGCGCACCGCGGTGGTCACGCTGATGCTCGCCAACAACGAGACTGGCGCGGTGCAGCTCGTGGCGGATCTGGCGCGGCTGCTCGATAAGCGCTTTGGCACGCGGCCGGGGCGCTGGTGGCCGCGGCTGCATGTGGACGCGGTGCAGGCGGCGGGCAAGCTGGCGCTCAAGGTCGAGGCGCTCGGCTGCGACACGCTCGCGCTGTCCGCGCATAAGTTCGAGGGGCCCAAGGGCGTTGGTCTGCTGTACGTGCGGCGCGGCGTGGGGCTCGATGCGCCCATGGGCGGCGGCGGGCACGAGGGCGGCTATCGCGGCGGGACGCCGAACGTCGCAGGCGCGGCGGGTATGGCCGAGGCGCTGCGGCTCGCCGAGGCCGAGCGCGTGAGCGCGGTCGCGCGGGTGACGAAGCTGCGGAGCCTCTTTGAAGATTCGCTAAGAGCTCGCGTGGGGGACGCCGTGGTTCACGGCGCGAAAGCGGAGCGGATCGGCAACACGAGCTTTGTCTCGTTCCCCGGCCTGGACGGCCCAGCCTTAGTGCTCGCGCTGGACGCCGAGGGCGTCTCGTGCTCAACGGGCGCGGCGTGTTCGGAAGGCATCGGGCGGCCCAGCCATGTGCTCGAAGCGATGGGGGTTAGCGCGGAGTTCGGCCGGGCGGCGGTGCGGTTCTCGTTTGGGCGGCTGACGACGGAGTACGAGGTTTACGCGGCGGTGGAGCGCGTGGGGAAGGTGGTGGGGAGGATGCGGGCGTGAGGCGGGAACAGGATAAGCAGGATAGGGCAGGATGGACGTGAAGCGTGGAGCGTAGAGAGTAGAGCGAGGTGCGGCGGGCGATGAAGGTTTAGGGTTCAGGATTCCTAGTTTGTGGTTAACTACGAACTACAAACCACGAACCCTGAACCGCCGTTGCCGTTCAGCCGCGGGGCGGCGGAAGAATGTAGCCCACGGCGTGCGCCGTGGGGAAGGTGGGCACCCCTCTCACGTTGAGCTCCGTAGCAGCGATAGAGAACAGCGCAACGGATCGCGAGGTTTTCTGCCGTCCCGCCGGGGCTTGGAACAACAAAAGGGCGGCGGAAACCCACAGCTTGCGCTGTGGGCTAACATCTTTCGCGGCTCCGCCGCTGGACGGCCAGTTGGTCTTGCTTTCGGGCTTCGCATCGTGGCGCGCATTCCCGGGCGAAGCATTCGGCGGCGAGGCCGGACGAAAAGATAATCGTGAAGGCGGCGGCGAGGTCGATAAGCACGTTGATGCACAGTTCGATGGGTGTCAGCGACAGGTGTCTGCGTTCGATGCCCGGAGAGAATGTAACGTCCTTTTCGTCCACGTCCACCCAGCGACTTCCATCCGACTTCACCACTCGCACGATTTCCGCGTACTTACATGGCCAGCCCACGTAGCGGCGGTTGTACCATGCGAATTCGGTGAAATAGAGCGGGTCCAACTCACCAATGTAATTTGTCATATCGCACCCGTACCTTTCCGTCCGCTGGTAGGAACAAGTCCCACTACAGAAGAAGGTCAGGTAGAGCACGCCTCCGGCGGCGAGCATCATCGCGACGGCGCTGGTCAGGCCGAACTGGAAGCGGGCGGGTCTATTTCGGCGTGGAATGGGCGAGCGGCGCAGTACGGCCGAGCGGGGAAACATGGCGGTCCTTTCGCAGCCGTGGCCAAGCCGCGAGCGAGGATGCCGACCATCTGGTGAACGGGTTAGCGCAGCGATCCTTGCGGGAAATCGAGGTAAGAGCTGACTGGGAACAAGATGGACGTGGAGCGTGCATGTCCTCTGCAAGCACACCGGCCCCCTCACCCTGCACCCTCTCCCCCAACTACTTGGGGGAGAAGGGAACTGCAGTTGGGGGCGCGGAGTGGTAGTCGGTGAGCGTGGAGGCGCGAGGCGGGCGAAAGTTTAGGGTATAGGGTTTGTGGAGAAAACGTAGTTTCTGTGGTTAAGAGGCTTCATCCTGAAATGCAAACTCTCTACATTTTGGACAGCACATGTCCTCATCGATTAGGTCACCCAAGAAAATACTGTCACAATCGGCCAGTGTTACATTTTCTGGCCAATCCTCACGCGGCGAATTAGATAACCTGCAGTAAAAGTCATAGTCAAAGTCCAATGTCCGACGTAAATCGCGGTTTTTGCATATCGAAATGAAATCTGTGAACATCGACCCTATCAAAAATGCAGTACCACAACTTGCACACTTGTAAGAGATTCGTCGCGGCATAATTTCAATTTGCCTGACATGTATTCAACCGCAACCGTGCGGCTTTGTTTGCCCTGAATTCTGCTTTCTGACCTCTGATGCCTGCCCTACTTCCACAGATTCTCCGCGTGGGCGGCCCAGAGGAGGGCTTTGACCATCAGGGGGAGCACTTCTTTTTGGGCGACGATGTTGGCTTGGTGGCCGAGGGAGTTGTAGGCGACGCGGCCTTTGCCGAAGTATTTCGTCCAGATCACGGGCATGTCGATGTGGCCGTTGGGCGTGTGCGGGCCGTCGGCGGTGGGGAAGGCGGTGCTGGCGAGCACTTGCAGGCCCGGATCCACGTGCATGTAGTACTGTTCGGACTTCACCTTAAAGTCGGCCGCGCCGGCGGTGATGAAGTGGTCGGGGTTGCGGATGTTGACGGTGTATTCGACGCCGTCGTTGCCGGGGTGCGCGACCCACTGGCCACCGGTCATGAACTGCCAGTCGACGTTGTTGCGGAAGCTGTCGCACATGCCGCCGTGGCAGCCCGCGATGCCGACGCCGCTCTTGACGGCCTCGAGCACCGGGCGTTCCTGTTCGCCCTTGATGGTGCTCATGGTCACGATGGGGACGATCAGGTCGAGTTTCTTGAGCTTCTCGCCGTCGAGGAAGGCGTCGAGCGTGTCGGAGACTTCGACTTCGAAGGTGCGCTCGCGCAGTTCGCGGGCGAAGATGTCGGCGACTTCCTTGGGCTGGTGCCCGGCCCAGCCGCCCCAGACGATCAGTGCTTTCTTGGCCATGAGTGGGTCTCCGTGTCTCGAATGCCTGTGAGGGTAAGAACGCTTAACAGAATGGATTAACCGCCAAGACGCCAAAGCGCCAAGAAAAGATTCCAAGGAGAAGCTTAAGAACTCTTGGCGCTTTGGCGTCTTGGCGGTTCATTTGTTCGGCGGTCCAAGTCTTACGCAAGTTATGGACTGGCAATCATTCGACAAGCTCATGACCGCGAGCTTTGTCTAGCGGGAATGTCTGTCCTACCGAACGGACAGGAATATCTGTCCTACCGACATGGGTAGGATATGGACGATTTGTGGCGTGGCAATGTGTATTTAGTGCTCACGGCGGCGGCGGATTCCCGCCCAAGGCAGCGTGTAAACCCAGGCGCGCCAAGGCGCTCTCCTATGGCACGCGGCTTGCCAAATAGAAGGACGCCTATGGGTCGCGGGAAGGGTGCCTTATGGATCTGCGCTGGCTAGGTGGGGCGGTGGAGCATCAAGGGGAACCGCTGCTGCTGGTGGTCGAGGACGACGCCGGCGTGGCGGCGGCGCTGGTGCTGTACCTTCACGAGGCCGGCCTGCGCTGCGTGCTCGAACCGACCGCGCACGATGCCGCCGAGGCGCTGCGCGATCTGTCCTTCCTGGACGTGCCGCTCGCGGGCCTGCTGACGGACTTCGATCTGCCGGATGGGACGGGGTGCGAGGTGGTCCATGCGTTCCGCGCCCGCCACCCCGAGCTTCCCGTCGCGCTGATGTCGGGCAGCGCCGATGTCGTGCGCACTGAATGGATGCAAGCGCAAGACGTGGACCTGCTCCCGAAGCCGTTCACGAAAGACGAGCTGAGTTCGTGGCTCACCCGACTACTTGATGCGGCCACGGTTAAGCCCACTGCAGCACAAATAGCGTGAGCCTCACTGCTGTACATTTCCTCAATATAGCGTGTACGCGGTGAGGGCAATTCGAAGCCACCTTGTCTTCATAACGTTAGTAGGTCGAATATTTTGTATTTGGCACGAAAGTTGTAGTTGAATTCTCGTCTTTCCTTTAGCTACAGACGAACCCCATGCGAGGAGTCGCTAATGGCCTTTTGCCGTCGCTACGCCGTAAGGACCGCGTTTAGCCTGATTCTGGCGATGGGGACGTTCTGCCAAGCGCAGGCGGCCGAACAGGAGAAGCCTTCCACAGATCCCAAGGGCGACGCCGTCAAACAGGCGAAAGAATTGGCCAAGCCGAAGGAACCTCAGAAGCCCAAGCCTTCGGATAAGCCGATTGAGGTAATCGTGACGGCTACGAGGAGCGAGGAGAAAAGCTACGAAGTCCCCTATTCGACGCAGGTCTACAGCAACCAGGAAGTCGTGGAGCGGTTAAGCGCAGTCACGAACTTCGTGGACGCGTTCAAGGAAACGCCGGGCGTCGTGGTGCAGAAGACGGCGCAGGGGCAGGGCTCGCCGTTCATCCGCGGCTTTACCGGCTATCGCAACGTGATCATGATCGACGGCGTGCGCTACAACAAATCGTTCTTCCGTGAAGGGCCAAACCAGTATTGGGCGCAGATCGACCCGCTCTCCGCGCAGCGCATCGAACTGGTCAAAGGCCCCAGCGCGGTGCTGTACGGCTCGGATTCCGTCGGCGGCACCGTGAACGTGCTCACGAAGGGCACCGACACCTGGAGCGAGAAGAACGAAGTGGGCGGCAGCGTGTACCAGTGGGGCAGCGAAGCCCAAGGCGCAAGTGTCAGCCGCGTGGAAGTGAAAGGCAGCCACAAGGACAAACTCGGGTTTTTCTTCGGCGGTTCGTACAAGTACTACGACGACTTCCGCGCCGGCGACGAAACAGGCAGCGTGGAGAATTCCGGTTATTACGAGTTCGGCGGGGACGCGAAGATCCAGTACCGGCCCTTCAAGCATCACGAGTTGACGGTCGCGGCGCAGTATTGGAACCAGGACTCCGTGCCGCGAACGGAACAGACGCGCTACGCCAAGCCGTTCCACGGCACTCAGATAGGCACGGATTTTCGCAATAACAACGACGAGGAGCGAGCGCTTACCTACGTGAAGTATCGCATCGACGAGATCCACGGCTTGATCGAGTCTGCGGAAATAACCCTCTCGTATCAGAACAGCAAAGAACTGTTGCACCGGGTCCGCTCCAACAGCGGCACCAATCCAACCAGTGGCGACCGGCGCACCGAGAAGAACGGCTTCGACGTGGATACCTTCGGCGCTCAAGCGCAGTTCATCAGCAAGACCCCGATCGGCACAATGACCTACGGTTTCGATTGGTACAAAGACGTCGTGGATTCCAAACGTACGGAGAACGTCTTCCGCCTGACCAACGGCGGACTTTCCAAGACCTTTCGTTCGACGCGCCCGCACGCGCAGGGCGTCGTGGCCGACGACGCCAGCTACGATCTGGCCGGCATCTACATCCAGGACGAGAAGTCCGTCCTCGATGGATACCTGACGCTAACGGCTGGCGGCCGTTTCCAGTACGCCCAGATCGACGCGGGCACGATCGAGAACCTCGCCAGTCCGGCCGTCGGCTTCACGAGCAACTCGTTCTCGTATTACGATAATTGGAAGTCCCTCACCGGCAGTTTCCGCTTCCTTGTGCGCCCCGACTTCAAGAAGGGCGACCATTGGCACGTCTTTGGCGGCGTCTCGCAGGCCTTCCGCGCACCCAGCTTGTACGACGCGACGGTGGTCGATTCAGCAGGCACATTTTTTGAGTCGCCGTCCACGAGCTTGAAACCGGAACACTTCATCACCTACGAGATCGGAACTAAGGCGCGCTACGACCATCTCGTTTTCCAGGCGAGTTACTTCTATACGTGGATCGACGACATGATCCTGCGAAATCCCACGGGCCAGCGGATCGGCAACGCGACGGTCATTGAGAAGGGCAACGGCGGGCAAGGCAACGTCAAGGGCATCGAGGCCGAAGTCAGCTACAACTTTCTCAAGGACTTCAACGTCTGGGGCAATGTCACGTGGACCGAAGGCGCGCTCTCGCAGTTCGAAGGAGACCGGAACGGCAACCCGCCGCAATTCAGGCTGGACAAGCCCTTCGGCAAGTTGATTCCCGTCGTGGGACATATGGGCTTCCGCTACCAGCCCGTGGGCCGGAACTTCTGGGTGGAATTGCATGCGGACGTGGCGGACACGGCCGATCGCCTGGCCGTCGGTGATCGCTTCGACTTTCGCCGTATTCCTCCGGGCGGCACGCCGGGCTACGGTGTCTTCGGTATCCGCGGCGCGGCGAAGTTCCTGAACAACAAATTGACGCTGACCGGAGGCATCGACAACATCGGCAACGAGGACTACCGCATCCACGGCTCAGGGGAGAACATGCCCGGTACCAACGCGTACTTGGGCGTCCGCTTCGACTGGTAAGACACCACAACCGGTCCTCCTCCTCACACGAGTCCCAACCTCGCCGAGGACGCGCCCAGGGCGTTCCTGGGCACATTCATTTGATGCCGGGTATCAACCAATTGCGGTGCGCCAGCGCGGCCAGGCAACGAACTTTCGATTTTACCAGTAACGTGCTTTCTTTCCGATAATCGCCGCCACGCGTTGCAATGCCGCGGGCCTTCCGCTAACGTTTCGCCAACGTTCGAGCACACGCCGATTGGAGGGCATGCAGATGGCGATCGAGAAGCAGTTGTCGGTCTTTCTGGCCAACAAGCCGGGGGCGCTGGCGCGGCTGTACAAGTCGTTCGCGCAGGCCAAGGTCAACGTGATTGCCATCAGCGTGTCCGACAGCGTGGACCACGCGGTCGTGCGCATGGTCGTCTCCGATCCCGACCGCGCCATCGAACTGCTCGAAGAACACGGCGTGCTCGTCGTCGATAACGAGGTTCTCTCGGTGAAGCTGCCCAACCGCCCGGGCGCGCTCGCGCAGCTCTCCGAGAAGCTCTCGAGCAACAAGATCAACATCGAGTACGCCTACGGCACCGCGGGCACGAGCACCAACGGCAGCCTGCTGATCCTGCGCGTGAACAACCTGGCGAAGGCGCGCCGGGTTCTCCAGGCGTGAAGAGAACAGGGAACAGCGTACATCTCGTTGGACTTTAATCTGTACTCAGTCCCCTGTTCTCTGCCCCCTGCTCTCTGACCCCTCGAATGAAGATCACCCTCCTTTGCGTCGGCAAGCTGCGCAGCGAAGCCTTGCGCGGGGTCTGCGACGAGTTTGCTCAACGCTTGACGCGCTACGGTTCCTTCGAGATTCAGGAAGTGAAGGCGGCGCAGGCGCGCGAGCCTGCGGCGGGCGTGCGCGAAGAGACCGCGCGGCTGCTCAAGGCGCTGCAAGCGGGCGATGCTGTCTGGATCCTGGACGAGCGCGGCAAGGCGGTGACATCAACGGGGCTGGCCGAACGGCTGAGCGCGCTCGAACAGCGTTCCACGAAGCGCTTGACGGTGGTGCTGGGCGGAGCGTACGGGTTGGGGGAGGACCTGAAGGCGAAAGGCGAGCGCGTCTCGCTCTCGCTGCTGACCTTCAACCACGAGCTCTGCCGCGCGATCGTGCTGGAGCAGATCTACCGCGCGCGGACGATTCAGCGCGGGGAGCCGTATCATCATTGAAGGCGGTGAACGCAATAAGCCGCCAAGTTCAGGCAGGAGCTCATTGCGTTTTTAAAGAAGCGCAGAGTCGCGTACGATGAACGTTATGTTTGGGAGTGAGCGTCAGTTTTCTGCCGCCCCTACGGGGCTTGCGATCTAATTGCGCTGCATTCCCAGGACTTACGTCCTGGGCCACCATCTGACGTCGCTGCGCGACTAACGGCAACGGCAACGGCAATGGCAACAACTTTGATGTGCAATTACTTCTTCTCTTCGGCCTTCTTTTCTTCTTCCTTGCGCTTCTCTTTTTCCTTCGCGCCGGGCTCTTCGACGGGCTGGTCTTCGTAGATGAGGACTTCGCCCTTGGGGGTGCGGCGCATGCGCTTGGTCTGCGGTTCGGTCTCTGCGGCCGGTGCTTTTTCCGGGGTCTTCTCCGGCGTCTTTGCGGGCGTGGCGGGGGCCGGTTGCGCGGGTTGCGCGAGCGGCTTGGTCTCGCCGGGGCCGGGCTCGGTCTTGGGGCCTTCCGGAGGTTTCTCTTCGCCCGACGGCGTCCCTTCCTTGGGGATATTCAGGTTCGGGGCGGCGGCGGGGCCGACGAGCGGCGCGGCCGGGGACGGCGCGGACTTCGGACCGATGCTGGTCTCGGGCGCGTTCTTGGAGACGGCCTGGGTCGTGAAGACGACCTCGAGCTTCTCCTGGTTGCGCGGGTTGACGGCCTTGCCGTCGCGGGCGGCGTTGGCGCGTTCCATCAGGCTGTCGCGGTTGACCTCTTCGATGGGCTTCAGGACGTAGTGCAGGAAGATCTCGTCGTTGAAGCGCACGGGAATGGCGTTGTCGGCGAGCGCGGTGATCGGATCGTAGCCGTACCACGGCGGATTGATCTTCTCTTCCTTGACGAGCGTCTCGTAGCGTTCTTTGCGCAGTTCGATGCGGTAGGCGCCGTAATGCGTGTAACCGACGCGGATGGGCGTGACGCCGACGACGCGGTGGTTGATCGAGACTTCCGCGCCCGCCGGCAGCGTTGTGATGGTCATGCCGCGGCCCGTGCAGCCCGAGAAGACCGGCAGCAGGATGCCCGCAAGCAGCGCCAAGCCCGCCCGGCGCAGCAGGGCTGCCCGGGAGCTTGAAACGAACCTAACAAGAGCCGCCTGATTCGCGCTCAAAGCCACCTCAATCTTCCGTAATCGGCCCCACTACTTTAGACGTTGCCCGCGTTTCTGTCGAGCACTGGCCGCAACTCTTATCGTCTATCGAGCGCGGTTTCTGAACGAACTTCGCAAGGTGCGTTCTATGTCTTGGGCTTGTATTGGGACCGCCAGCCGGCCTTTTCGGCAGGTTCCGGGAAGCGCGCGGCCACGGTCAGGTCCACGATTTTGCTCTCGTCGAGCGGTTCGCCGGAGGCGACTTGCTCGGGCGTGGCGCGGGCGACTTTGACCACCGAGCCGGGCTTCGGGTTGAACTTGGCGTGGACGGCCGCGAGCACGTGATAGTTGAACTCCGGGTCCGAGAACGCAAAGCTCGTGACGACCCCCGCCGGTTGGCCGTCGCTGCCGAGTACACATGCACCCGAACGGACGCTCCGGCGGCCCGCACCCTTCAAGCGCAGCAGGCGTTTCTTGCGCGGGGCGTTGCGTTTGAGGTAGGCGTCGCGGCCGATGTAGAAGGGCGCGTGGTGGCGGCAGACGAAGCCGTAGTCGGCCTCGGTGAGGCTGAGGTGCTCGCTGCCTTCGATCTCGTGGCCGAAGAGCGGGAAGCCGGCCTCGATGCGCAGGCTGTCGCGCGCGCCCAGGCCGCACGGCAGCACGCCGCGGTCTTTGCCCTGCTTGAGCAGCAGATCCCAGAGCTTGACCCCGTGGTCCGGGTGGACGAAGAGTTCGAAGGCGGTCTCTTCGCCCGTGTAGCCCGTGCGGGCGGCGCGGACGGGGAGGCCCTGCAGCTTGACCTCGAAGAAGTCGTTGAGCTTGCTGCCGAGGATGCGGGCGCGCTGCGAAGGTTCGCCGGCGAGTTCGGCCAGGATGACGGAGCTCAGCGGGCCCTGGAAGGCGAAGTCGAGCAGCGCGTCTTTGCCGGCGGTGCGGAGGTCGGTGAGCTTGACCGGGCCGGGCGCGCGCTTGCCGGGCAGCGCGGGATCGATGACGAACGCGCCGGAGTTCACCGCGTGGAGCCAGTGGATGTCGCGCTCGGCGTTGCCCGCGTTGACGACGACCATGAAGCGCTCGGCGTCGATGCGGTAGACGTACAGGTCGTCGAGGGCCGTGGCGTCGGGCAGGAGCATGTAGCTGTACTGGGCCTCGTTCGGCACCAGCCGCGCGGCGGTGTTGGTGAAGACCGTCTCAAGAAACGGGACGGCGAGCTTGCCGCTCACTTCGAGCGCGCTCATGTGGCTGACGTCGAAGAGCCCCGCGGCCGAGCGCACCGCCGCGTGCTCGGCGAAGATGCCGCTGGGGTACTCGACGGGCATCTCCCAGCCGCCGAAGGGCACCATTTTAGCGCCGGCCTGCTTGTGCCAGGCGTTGAGGATCGTCTTCTTGAGCGGGCCTTCCGGCACGTCGTAAGCGTAGGGCTTCTTGGCGGGCGCGGCGAGCTTCGGCGGCAGCGTCTTCTGGCCGATGAAGAAGACCTTCGCGGCGTCGACCGCGCCCGGCGGGGCCTGGTCCACCGAGAGCAGCAGGGCTTCCTTGGACTTCGCGGCGTCGCGCAGCGCGGGCGTGAGCTTGGCGTTCTCGAGCAGTTCCACGGTGAACGGCCCGTCGATCTTGGCGTAGAAGTCCTGGGGATCGAAGATCACGTAGCCGTCGGAGAGCGCCGCGAGCCAGGCGTTGACGGTCTCGAAGCAGTCCACGTGAACCAGCAGGGCGAACGCGTCCTCGCCGTTGGGCCCGAACGAACCGCCGGTCTTGTGGCCGAGGAACTGCACGAGGACATCGTCGAGCGGCGAACCGTCCGGCTTGAGCAGCAGGCCGTGGGCGACCTGGCCTTCCGAGAGAGAAAGCATGCCGCAGGTGAGGACCTGCTCGAGCGCGAGGCGCGCTTTCTCGCCGCGGACCAGCAGGCCCCGCCGCCCGTGCACGGTCATCGGGAGCACGAACGTGGACGAGACCATGTCGGCCTCTTCGGCGATCTTGGGATACGGCAGCGCGCCGGCAATGGCCGCGACCTTGTGCCGCGCGTCCGCCAACGCATCGAAAGGCACGCGCGCGCGGCAGCGTTCTTCGCCCGCGGGCACCCAGACGGCGAAGCTGTGCGCGGTCTTCAAGAGCGCGTGGAGGGTGCGCGCGAGTTCGCGGAGCTGGTCGGGCGTTACGCCGCGCTGCGTGAGCCACGGCGTGCCGAAGCGGACGCCGCTGGACTTGGAGGCGTTCGCGTCGCCCGGGAGCGTGTTCTTGTTGCAGATGATCCCGGCGTTTTCGAGCAAGCGCGAGGCGGTCTCGCCGTCCAGCCGCGCACCGGCGCCTTGGGTCTTGAAGGACTTGAGGTCCACGAGCAGCAGATGCGTGTTGGTGCCGCCGTACTCGAGTGTGAAGCCCTGTTCAGTCAAAGCGTCGGCGAAGACCTTGGCATTCTCGACGATCTTCTTCTGGAACTGGCCGAACTCCGCGCCGCGCTGACAGACGATCTCGAAGAGCCGCGCGATGCCGGCGATCGCGTTCACGTGCGGGCCGCCCTGCAGGCCGGGGAAGACCGCGTTGTCGATCTTGCGCGCGGTCTCGCCGCAGGTGGTGACGATGCACGCGCCGCGCGGGCCGCAGAGGGTCTTGTGCGTGGTGAAGGTGACGATGTGCGCGTGGGGCAGGGGATTGCTCAGCACGCCGCCGAAGACCATGCCCGCGAGATGCGCGATGTCGGCCATCAGGAGCGCGCCCACTTCGTCCGCGATGCCGCGTAGCGTCTTCCAATCGAAGTCCCAGGGATAGGCGCTCGAGCCGCCGATGAGAATCTTGGGGCGGTGCTTTTTGGCGAGTTCGCGGATGCGGTTGTAGTCCAGCTTGCGGGCCGCGCCCTTGGCCTGCTCGTCGATGCCGTAGGATTCGGCGCGGTAGAGCCGGCCCGAGACGTTGAACGGCGAGCCGTGGCTTAAATGGCCGCCGTGCGAGAGGTCGAGGCCGAGCAGGCCGTCGCCGGGTTCGAGCAGCGCCGTGTAGACCGAAAGATTCGCCGCCGCGCCGGAGAGCGCCTGGACGTTCGAGTGAATCTTTTCGGCGGCGGGGCTGCCGGGCAATTTTGCGAAGGCTTCCGCAAGATAGCCCTTGGCCAGCAGCTCCGCGCGGTCGGCCTCGCGGCAGCCGCGGTAGAAGCGCGCGTCGCTCAAGCGGCGGTGCCAGGATTCGAAGACCGCGCCGTCGCGGGCCATCGCGGCGGGGGCGCGGCTGAGGCGCGGGTCGGGCTGGCCTTCGGCGTAGATGTTGCCCAAGTCGCTGGCGACGGCCGCGGCGCACTCCGGAAAGCAGATGCTCTCCGAAGGGATCAGGATGAGTTCGCGGCGCTGCCGCTCCGACTCGGCCTTCCAGGTCTCCTCGACCATAGAAGGGAGTTTGCGGCGGGAGGGGCTCTCGAATGCAAACATGGCTCGGCCTTTCTATGCGCGGCGGTTGGAGATTCGGGCTATTGGGCACCCGGCGTCATAGCACAGGAGTGTGGGAAACGCAAAACCACCGTGGCTCCGCCGTCTCGGCGGAGGTCGCAGCGGCGTCCCGCCGCTGCTGCTGTACGTACCGATGCGGGAGCCGGTTTGCCCATCGGCGGGACGCCGATGCTACGACAGCTTGGCCGCCCCTGGCTCAAGAGTTGATGAATCCTGCTCGATATCTTTTGGAATTCAGCGCAGGCGGTACTCGATGCGCAGCTTGACGTAGCTGGCGACGGGCACGCCGTCTTCGAGGGCGGGTTCGAAGCGCGCGGACTTGGCGGCGGCGACGGCGGAATCGGCGAAGGCGTTGGAGCCGCCGTCATCAAGCACGCGGATGTCCTTCAGCTTGCCTTTTTCGTCGATGAGGACTTCCAGGACCACCGAGGCCGTGTGCCCCGCGCGGCGTTCGTCGTCGGGATAGCGCGGCGCGATCTGGGCTTTCGGGCGCGCGGAGCAAGTCTTGCCTTGCGGCGCCGCGGCCTTGGCGGGTGTGCCTCCGGTGCCCGCGCCGTAGCCCGGGCCCGTGCCGGAACCGTAGCCTGAACCGGTGCCGCTGCCGTAGCCCGAGCCGCTGCCCGAGCCGGTGCCGCTGCCGTTTCTGGTGCCATGGCCGCTGCCCGAGCCCGCGCCGCCGCCCACACCGAGCGCGCCCGTGCCGTTTCCGCCGCCGCCACCACCGCCGCTTGCCGTAGTCGCAACGGTGGGCGGCGGCTTGAGCGCGGCGTGGGGCGTTTCAGGAGCCGCTTGCGCGGGCGCGGGCGGCTGCTTCCGCACCGGCGCCTGCTGCCAGGTGGCCGTGACGACGCCGTGTGTGGCGTCCAAGGGCATGGCGGCGGGCGTGGCGGCGGCAACGGCTGCGACGTCTTCCAGGGCCGGCGTTTCCTGAGAGACTGCTTCGGGCTCCGGCTCGGGCATCTTCAGAACGGATTCCGCTGCGGGCTGCAGTTCCGGAGGCAAGACCGTGAGCGGCGGAAGGGCCTCGTTCTCTTCAAGCAGAAGCGCCACCGAGACGGGCGCGTCCGGCGGCAGGCTCCCGGAGGGATTCACGACCGGCATGAAGGCCGCGAGCAGTCCCACCAGGCCCACATGCACCAGGACGGACGTGAGCCAGGCGCCGCGGAAGTTGTAACGGGGCGGACGCGTGCGCGCTTTTGAAGGGGCCGGCGCCGCTAATGCCGCAGACGGGACGGGAGCCGGACTCTGTAAAGTGCCCGGACAGGCTGGCGCTGCCATGTCGAATGGCTCAGGCAAGAGACACCTCGTGCACCCTACGAACAGCTTTGCCGAATGTATATCAATTCGAGTGCCAGAGGAGTCTATATATAACATCAGCAAATACAACAGGTTGGCAATCCCTATGCGCGTGGGGAAGGGCCTATTGTACAGGTTTTAGCCACTGATTGGGTGTCTTAGCGGCAGTGGGCGCTTGGGGGGCCGCGCATTAACCCATCCAGACGCCGACTACTTTGCGTATCTGCCGGAGGTCCTCGATCGGGAAAGGTTGGAAGAGGTCCATGCGGAATTCCTTCGGTCCGCGATAGAGCGAGGCGAGAAAGACTTCCTGCTTCTTGCGCGGAGACGCGTACCAGGCCTTGATCAGGGTCTCGCCGGAGCGCATGCGGACGAGCACGATGTCGCCGGTGGCCAGTTCCTCGGGCTCGACGTTCTTGTAGAGGACATACTGCCCGTCGCCTACGAGCGGCCACATGGAGTTGCCGAGGATGCGGAACGCGCCGTCGCAATCCATGACCAGCGCCTGGGGCTTGATGTACTTCCAGTCTTTATCGGGGATCTCGAAGTTGCCGCGCGCGGTGGCGGTGACGTTGATGACGGGGTGTTCGCCCAGGAGCAGCAGGGCCTTTTGCAGATACTTCGCGGACCAGCGCTTGCGGCCGTCGATGAGATTGTAGGCGGTGGCGCGCGAACAGCCGAGGTACCGGGCGACCTTGGCGACGCCGCCCAGCTTGTGGCTCAGGGTGCGAAACAGCGTGGCCGGGTCCGAGGTCATCCACGAGATGGACTTGCTCGCGTCGGTCGGAGCGACGCCGCCCGCCACGTGCTTGGGCTTTTGCGGATGCAGCCGTTTCCTGCCCATGATTCTATTCTCCTTATCCAGGTGCGAAGCAAAGTTGGCAAGCCGGAACGCGATACGCCATCTTCTACATTTGCAGATAAATTCAATCTAAAATATCCAATAATCCGTTTAGGCTACAGCATGCGGCCTTTTTTGCGGAGGACCCATTCGAGGGTGATCAATAGGGTAAAGACAAATAAAATCAACCAGTTGTCCCACAGGTTGATCGGGATCTCGTGCAGGATTTTTTCTTCTTTCGGAGAAATGAGAGGCGGAATTTTTTCCATCTTGTCGATGCCGAAATACTGGCCGCCTTCCCCGCCCGCCGCCGCGATGGCCTTGAGCATCTCCTCGTTCATACGCGGGTTGTCCAGTTCGAGCTGCGGGACGTCGACCTTGATCGTCACTTCCGACTGCCGGACGTCCGGCTGCAGGTCGTCTTTGAGCCATAACGAGTAATCGTCGCGCTGGTTGGGGAAGAACGCGCCTTCGTAGGCGCCTTCGCGATCGCGCAGGCGATCCAGTTCCACCGTCTGGAGCTTGCCCTTGGAGTTGGCGATGTAGACCGTGGCTTTTTCGGCGGTGAGCGGGTTGAACTTGTCGTCCTTCAGGTGCGCGGTGAGCACCACTTTGTCGCCGATGGCGTAGGCGACCTTGTCGCAGTCGAGCATGAAGCGCTTCTGGCCGCCCAGACGCTTTGCGGTAGACAGGTGCCGGATGGCCTGGCTGTAGAAGCGGTAGTGGTAGCGGTCGCCCACGCCGCGGCGCCAGCGCCAGAGACTGTCGACGCCGATGTACATGGTCCGGCCGGAGCCGTAGGGCATGGTCGCGATCAGGGGCATCTTCTTGCCCGCGTCGTCCTTCACGAAGGGAT
>JACQFI010000001.1 GCA_016200135.1 Planctomycetota bacterium | reverse complement strand
CTGGTTGAGCCACGTGAGTTCGACTTTGTTTCCGCTCACCGTCTTCCAACCAAGGCGGAGCGGGTTCTTCTCGTCGGCGGCCTTAACCGTATTGCCTTTGTAGCTGATCGCCTTGAACTTGCCCGTGCCCGACGCCTTATCGAACTCGCCGATGATGGTCGGCACGCCTTGGAGGACCTCATTGTTCTTGGGCACCAGATCCGCAGGCGGACCGGCAAAGACAAGCCGCATGCCGTCGGAAATAGTGCCTTCGAAATTGAGCCCTTTCGAGAGCGCATCGCGGACGGGCGCGTTGAGCTGTGTGCCGCGCGCCAGGTCTTCGGTGCGGACCTCGAAACTGATCTTGGCCGGCGTCTTGGCGTCGCCGGGTGTAACCGGGATCTTTTCCGTCTTGCCCAAGTCGGCTTGGCCAATGCGGCCGCCATCCTTAAAGATCGTGAGTCGGGAGAAGCGTTCGTTCGTGACCACCAGCAGGCTCTGCGTCGGCGCGACCGGTTGCGCCGCCGGAGTGGCGCTCCCGGAGCTCGAAGAAGCGGCATCCTCTTTCTTGGCATCGGGATTGTTCATCTCGCGGAAACGTTTGGTGATGTCGGCCTTGAAGAAGGCGTAATAGATGGCGTATCCGCCGGCGCAGACGACCAGGAAGAAGAAGAGGCCGCTGATCATGGTGCCGACGTAGAGTTTTCCGCGGCCGGGCGTCTTGATCTGGTGGCCGCGCACGCTCTGCTTGGTCTTGAGATTGTATCCGCAGTGCACGCACAGCACGCCGTCGATGGGCACGTCGTGGCCGCATGCGGGGCAGGCCTGGACCTCGGTCTTCGCGCCGGGCTCTTCTCCGGGCACGTACAGCTTCAGGTCGTCCTCCGCGGGCGCGGCGCCTGCGGGCTGAAGCGAGAGTTCGTCCGGCGCCGCCGCGGGAACCGGAACAACCGTCTTGCAAGACGGGCAGTTGACTTTCTTGCCCGCAAGATTTTCAGCGACTTTAAAGTTCTTCTGACACTGCGGACAGGCGATCTTCAGCGACATTCGGAACTCCCGGTTGGAAGGTTCCTATTCGTAAGGGTTGCGGCCATGAGATTCAAGTGAGGGCGCGGTTAGGCGTCGAGCGTCTTGACCCGCTACAGGCGATTGACGATACTGTGTTCCGTTGGGCGGGCTCAACCAGGCCAGGAACCCCGGCGCGTGGCAACTCACGAGACCACCTGCGGCGATATGGTCAGTACCGACGCGGACCTCGTCGCGGCGGTGCTGGCAGGTTCGCACGAGCGCTACGGGGCGCTGGTCAAGCGCTACAAGAGCCTGGTTACGTCCTATGCCTACAGCCGCGTGAACCAGCGCGAACTCGCGGAAGACCTGGCGCAAGAGACCTTCGTCCGCGGTTTTATCGCGCTCGACCACCTCAAGAAGCCCTCGGCGTTCTCTGCCTGGCTGCTCTCCATCGCCCACAACGTCTGCATCGACTACCTGCGCAACAAATCGCGTACCGTCTCGCTGGAAGTCCACAGCGAAAAGGACAGCAAGGGCGAGATCGTCCTCGAGAGCCGCAACGAGCGCACCGCCGTGGAACGTGTGGCCCAAGAAGAGATGCGCGACAAGATCCTCGCGGCCATCGATGCCTTGGGCGAAGAATACCGTGTGACCCTGATGCTAAGGCATGTCGGCGGCCTGAGTTGCGAAGAGATCTCCGAGAGCCTGGGCGTAAGTTTGGGCACGGTAACGAGCCGTCTGAGCCGCGCGCACCGATTGTTGCGGGAACGCTTGGCGAAGTTCATGGAGCCCGATAAGTAGTTTCATTCCAATAGGTTATGTGGTGGCGGGGAGGTGCGAATTCGGAGGAGAAAGGTATATACGTTGAAGCATGGAAGGCCCTTTGTGCGACATACCTTTAAGACTGGCATTTAGGAGCAGGGCGGTGGCGAACAGTACGGAAGAGATGGACCTGATGATAGAGGAGTACCTCGATGGCCGCCTCGACGGCCACCGCCGAGTCATGCTTGAGGACCGCCTGAAGTCCGATGCCGAATTGCGCAAGAAGGTGGAGACCGCCACGCATTCCATTGAGATGATCCGCGGCGCCCTGATTCGGGTGGATCCCACGGGCGATTTCGAAGAGAAGGTCTCGAGCCAGATCATCAGTATAACGCAGAGCAACCAGAGCCTGCGGCCGGCCGTGGGCGGCTTCCACGGCGGGAAGCTCACCGCGAAGGACCCCGATGCGAAGCTGATCCACGATCCGCACGTGCAACGCGAGCGGCAGCGCCTGATGATCCTGGCCGGGGTGGCGGCGGTGGTCTTCGCCCTGGCGGTCGCCACGATCCTGATGGTGGCCATCAGCCAAGGGGAACCGAACGCGCCCAAACCGCCCCCGGCGAACGCGCGCTGACGCGGGCTACGGTTTCGGCGTTTCCGCTTCCAGTTCCAGCAACCGCTTAAAGACTTTCTCGGCGAGTGCCACAGCCTTCTCCGGCGCGAGCCCGATGTTCTGGTCCACGAGTTCGAAGATGTGGCGGCCGCGGGCGATGCGGTAGGTGCGTTGCTTCAAGAGCGGTTCGCCGGGCGACTCGACTTCAAAGCGGATGCTGCGGGCGTATTCGGTCTGGAGGCCCTTCAGGTCTTCCGTCTCCGGAGGCTCGATGCGCATCACCGGATTTTCCTTGCTGACCGTCTCGAGCTCCTTCTTGGTGAAGCTTTCGAGGATCTCGCAGGCCTGCTTGGCGAAGGCCGCGTCTTTCAGCACGATGATCGAGAGATTGCCCAGCAATCCCTTGGGCCGGAAGGCCGCGGTGAGCGCCTGGCCGGTCTCGATCTTTTCCACCAGCGCCTCGCGCTTGTCCGCATCGAGCTTCTGGTAGGCCGCGCGCATCATCGCGGGGCCCATGGCCGTGCGCAGGATCTTCCAGTCCTGGTCGCCCAACTCCTTCTCGAGGCCCTCGAGCGCCTTCGAGTAATCGTGAAAGGCGCGCGGAGTTCCCGTGTAGGTCTCGGGCTTGTGAATGGTGTTCGTATCGTTGGGCGGCTTCTGGAACATGCCCCAGACCTTCTCCATGCCGCCCTTTTCCACGTGGTAAGCGACGAACGCGCGCCCGCCCAAATAGATCTCGCGGTAATGGTCATCCACGAGGCGGTCCATGCTCTCGATCCCGCGCTTGAGGGCATTCGCGGCCAGGGACTGCGCGGCCAGGCGGGTTGTTTCGTCCGCGTTCAGGTCCTTCGCGATCTGATCGACGACGTAGACCGCCTGCCCTTGCAGCAGCGCGTTCAAGGCGACCGAGGCCTCGCCGTCGCGCGCACCATCCAGGACTTTCTGAATATCCACTTCCTGGTCCTGCAGCGCATGGACGAGTTCGAAGGCGGCGACGAGTTTCACCACGGTCTTCGTCTGCTTAGTATCGGCCTTGGCGGCTTCGACCAGCGGCTTGGCATTCTTGGGCAGAAAGCAGAGCGCCTTCACCTGGTAGCCGTAACGCACGAGCATCAGCGGCACCGCCGCGACGGCCTGGTCGAGCGCGATCTGCGCCGCGTCGTTGGGATCGGCAGTGGGATGGAACTTTCGGATCTGCGGCAGGAGATCCTGGGCAATTGCGGCGGCCACGCGGTCCCGGTTGGCGCAGAGGGCCTTCGGCTTGGACTTGAAGCTCCGGCCCGCCGCGCGCTCCACCAGCGGGAGCATCTCCGCGAGCATCGCGTCGGCCTCTGCCTGCGAATAGGCGACTTCGTCGGCCTCGCGGAACTCCGGCGCGCGGTACGAAGCGGGCTCTTCGGCTTTCAACGGATTCACGGCGCAGAAGACGAGCGCCATCAGGCAAGCAACGAATCTCGCTGCGCGGGTTCCAACCAGCATTGGAGACTCCTCTGAAGTGGCTCAGGCGGTCCAGCGTGACTGCCGGCGCACCTTATGCAGTATATTGGAATGCCTAGGTTCGGACATCGAAAGGCATTACATAACTTCATAGGCGCAAGAGGGCGTCGATATGCGCCCGGCCGTAGCGCGCCAGGTACGCCGCGGCGTTGTTCGCGTAGTGGGTGTAGGTCTTGGCGAGGCGCTCGCGCTGGCGCGGTTCGAGTTCCTTCACTTGCTTGGCCGGAACGCCCGCCCAGAGCGTGTGCGGCGGGACCTGCGCGCCCTCCAGCACCAGCGCTCCGGCTGCGATCAGCGCGCCTTCTCCGATTACGCTGCGGCTCAGGAGCGTCGCGCCGATGGCAATCAGCGCCCCGTCGCCGACGGTACAACCGTGCACGACCGCGCTGTGCCCGACCGTCACGCGCTTGCCCACGATACACGGAAACCCATCGTCCACGTGGAGCACCGTCCCGTCCTGAATGTTCGACTCGTCGCCGACCTCGATGTACTCGTTGTCGCCGCGCAACACGCAGTTGTACCAGATGGAACTGTGCGCCCCGAGCTTCACGCGCCCGAAGACAACCGCGTTCTGCGCAACCCACGCGGTGGGGTGGATGATGGGCTTGCTGTGCAGGTTCTCCCACGCGAAGTGCGTCTCGGGGTGGGGGACGGCAGGTTGTTTCGGCGCACCATTGGCTTGCGCAATCCATTCGGGCGGCAGTTCGTGGCTCATCGTCTTCGGCATCCTCTTGAGCGGTTTGAACGCTCAAAAGTAGCTGCCTCCAAAGATTGGCGCCAGATCCAATTCCTAGCAAATGGGGGAGACGGCTGGTGCAGAGCGAGATGGAATTTAGCAGTTAATAATTACGATGCGTGGTCTACGTTTTTCTAAAGAAGACCTTTCGAGATTAGTGCTTTGACCATTTGGGCGTGGTCTGAAAATGCAGCTAATCCATTCAACACCAAACACAATAACGGGAATAGACTTGCTAGAATACAAAGCAATTTGGTTGCAAACCGCTTTTTTTCGAAATACCACGGCAAGGTAAAAGTCAATATTGTGACGATCAACAAAAATACAGATAGTCCAATTTGAAAGGGTAACCAGTCGTTCTGCAATGCGGTCTGAACGGAATGGGAAAGATCGGTCTTACTTGAACAACCATCGATTACCTTATCCCGAATTTCATTACAATATTTTACAACCGCAAGCACGGTAGAAAATGAACCCCATTGGGCTGCTAGCAAAGTAAGGGGAAGGGCTAAGTTCGCCAAATCTTCCTTGGTAGTTCCACCAGGACTGCTTTGTTGCCCCTGCGTCATACGCACCTCTTCTAGATGCTCTCAGCAGAATGGGGACATGGCTCTCTAAAACTACGATGCATGGTCAACCGCTTTGATTGATAAATCGCTAGCCAAGCACGGCCTCGTGTATCCGGTTGTCTTGGTCTAGGATAATGCCGTCCTTTGTAGATGAGAAATTGGTGCCATCGCTAAACGACAATGCGACTGTGTATCCAAAAATCCAGCGATCATTGCCGTTTGGGGTAATGCGGATCTGAACCGTTGGCACCGTAATATCTTTCAAAAGGATGCCATCTGATTTAAGCACCAAATCGAAACTGTGAGAGGAGGGGTCTTTGAATTCAGTGTCACCAGCAAAATCTACCAATTCCGCAAGGTCTTGCGTAAGAAACAAACTAAATCGATTACGAACAAATACAGATACTTTTGTATTCCAATCTTTGTTATCACGATTCGGGGGTGTATCAAATCGGATACTTGCCTTAGTGAGCTTTGCGTTTGGGTCCGGCATATTTGTTTCTCCTTTCCTAACACTCCTTTCACGCCCCTATCGTCGCGCCGAAAGTCTCGCTCCAGGGGCCTTCTCGCCTCTCGTGTTGACCAATTCAGTGTGTCGTGCGAAAGTTTTTCTACGTTCGCTCCAGCCATTCGGTGGTGTAGGCGTATGCGTGTCCATGGCTACGAAGGCACCTTCCGCCTGGGAAACAAAGTCCTCCTTGGCAGTAGTTGTCCACCTATCTTGGAACTCTTCTACAAGTAGGGCTGTGCTTGTACGCTCTTTCACCAAGGTGGCAAGTTAAAAATACGCAAAGTCGCAATTATTGTTTCATGCCAAGGCGCCGCGTGAGCCGCAGAGTATTTCACGGTAAGGCGCAGTAGATGAAAATGAGCGGAAATACGAGCCATTACCCGCAGTAAGACAATACGTTGTGCCGCGCACGCTCAAAAGTAGGTGCTACCAAAGTTCGGCACCAGATCCAATTCAGCGCTGCGATTAGAGACCGCGTTCCAGTGCTCGGACAGCACGTACTCGAAGGGTGTCTCGCCCGCCGCGAATGCGCAGCCCTTGCGGTGCTCGATGGCGTGCCGGATCAGGAGGGAGCCTGTTCACAACATCACCAGATCGAATGCCCTAGCCGCGATTACTGCAATTCGGTGAAGCAATTCAGTGACAGCGCAGTGTGACAGAGCACTCTAACCTGTAAACCTCGCTTGGAACTCACAGCCGCGATCAAACGATGGTCCGGGCGGCTTTGACGAGCCGGTCGAGCCCCTCATCCAGCGTCGGCCGGTCGATGGTGAGCGGCGGCATGATTTGAACGTTGCTCTGGTGGTCGTAGGCGAGGTGGAGTCCGCGGCTAAAGGCTTCTTTGACGAACTGCTCCGCGGCCTCCGGCACCGGCTCCTTCGTCTTCCGGTCGGCCACGAAGTCGATTCCAAGCTCCATGCCCAGGCCGCGGATGTCGCCGACGCGCGGATGGTCGGCCAAGTCCCGCTTCAGCCGATCCATAATGTAGGCCCCGTCCTTCCGAGCCTTCTCCCATACTTTGTCTCGCCGATGAATCTCGAGCGTCTTCCGGGCGGCGGCGCAGGCGATGGGCGTCCAGCCGAACGTGGCAAGGAGGATCGTCCTCGCGAAGGTCGCCTCGGCAATGTCCGCTCGGGTGACCATGGCGCCCAAAGCGGCGCCGCCGTTCGTGATCCCTTTGGCGAAGGTCACGAGGTCGGGCGTGACGCCTTCGAGTTGCATCCCGAAGAGCGCGCCGCAGCGGGAGAATCCGGTCCCCACCTCGTCGAGAATCATGAGCGTCCCGAATTCTCGGGTGACTTCCCGAATGAGCGGCAGATAACCCGGTGGGGCAACGCTCGTCGAACCCCAGCCGGTAACAATCCCGGCTTCGGTGACGACCGCGGCCACCTGACGCGAGGAGAGCGCTTCTTCGAGGTTCCGGGCCAGATCCTTGAGGAGATCCTTGTGCGACTTCTCGGTCCGGTAGGTCTCGGGGTACGGAATCTGGATGGAGTCGGGGTTTGGCGGGACGACTCCGGCAATCATCGGCTCCGGAGTGCCGATCGCGAGGGTTCCGGCGGACTGGCCGTGGTAGGTGGCTTGGAACCCGAGGATCTTCCGCCGTCCGGTAAAGGCCCGCGCGGTCTTGATGGCCATCTCGTTCGCTTCGGTTCCGCCCGTCGCGCGGCCAACCGCAGTGAGCCCAGCGGGCAGGGCTCCCGTGAGGTCCGCCGCGTAGGTCGTCTGGGACTCGTCGGCCGCCCACATTGGCGCATAGGTGCCTTTTTTCAATTTCGCCGCCATCGCTTCGGCGACCTCGGGATGGTTCCAACCCAAGTTGGTGGTGTTCCAACCGGACGTGAAGTCGATGAATTCCCGGCCGTCGCTGGTCCAGATGCGGCTTCCTTCGGCGCGGAGCAGGTCGAACGCATACTCAAGGTAGGCGTTGTAGATGATATGGTTCCGAATCATGGTTCACTCCTGGCTAGGAGATGGAATAGCCGCTGCAACGCTGCCCAGGTGGTCTCGCAGTCGTTCGTCTGAATAGCTACAATTTTACTCGCGAGAATTATTCCGGCATTGTGTGTGAAATTCAAGTGTCCGCACGTGCTTCTAACGCAGACGAACGTGCGCCACTAGACTTTTTTGACTCGGATAGGCTTGGTGAAGAAGTGCGCCATTCGGCCTTGCTCTTGCCTTCGGATAATCCGGAGCGGCCATTTCTTCTCGATGAAGGCATGGTTAAGGTCGCAAATGGATTGCGTCAGATAGGCGCGTGCCTGGGTCGTGTTCTTTTTGGGAAATACCCTCAGCAACTCTTGCACGATATGATCCCGAAGGGTTGTTTCGGGATAGCGTTTTGCGATCGTTTCAATGATGCGGCGCTTGCCCGAGGAGGGGATTTCCACGCTTTCCTTGCCGCGTCCTTCACGAACCTCGCCGGCCTTTGCCGCATATAGATATTCACGCTTACTATCCATTTGATGCCTTTCCTTTCGCATTTCCAATAGGAGGCCTTCTGGCTCGGATGATTTAGGAAGAGGATAATGACCCCGCATGCCTGGTCGAGCCCATTTTCAGAGTAGGCCACGCAAAAAAACAGCGGCGGCATGGGACCCATGCCGCCGCTGATCGCGCGCTGGTTTCTAGATCGAGCTTACTTCTTCTTCGCCGCTTCCGAGCGCGTCCATGTGGCGAGGGCGTCTTCGCCCGGCTTGAGGGGGAACTCGATACGCTTGCCGCCGCCGAGCGCGGACCGGCAGATGGCCTCGACCAAGCCGAAGCTCACCAGCGCCGATTCGCCGCGTTGCGGGTGCTTGAAGGCCGGGTCGCGCAGCGCGGACGCGATGTCGACGGAAAGCTTGGCCTGGCCCGCGCCTTGGAACTCGTCGTTCCAGCGCGAGACCTGCGTCTCGACCAGGTTGCCTTCCTTGTCCCAGCGCTTGTAGCCCTCGTCGAGGATCGCTTCGACCTTGCCCTCGGTGCCGCGCACTTCGATGTTGCACCAGAACCAGCAGGCTTGCGAGTTCGGGATCGGCGGCGAGTCGTTGCCGATGGCGAACGAGCCGCGCACGCCGTTGGCGTACTCGACCAGCGCCAGCGCGTTGCGCGGCCCGGGGTGGGTGGGCGTCTCACTCACGGTGTTCTCCGCGCCCGCGACGAGCCACTTTACTTCCGGTTCGCCGAGAATGTTCCAGGCCATGTCGAGCATGTGCGTGCCCTGGCTGAGCACGTTGCCGAAGCAACTGCAACGGAGCATCTCAGGCTTGCCGATCTTGCCGCCGGTGACGGCCTCGCGCAGCTTGACCCATTCAATCATGTTGCGCTTCTGGTGGTTCACGACCAGCAGCACGCCCGCATCTTTACACATCGCCACGAGCTTGGAGGCTTCGGTGAAATCGAAGGCCATGGGCTTCTCGACCACGATCGCCTTTACGCCGGCCGCAATGGCGTCCTTCACCGGCTGGACGCGCAAGAACGGCTGCAGGCAGACGTGGACGGCGTCGGGCTGCTCCTTGGCGAACATCTCCTTGTAGTCCGTGTAGCGGCCCTTGATGCCGTGGGCATCGGCGAGTTCGTTTAAACGCTTCACATCGATGTCCGCCGCGCCGACCGCGTCGAACTGTTCGCTGCGGATCGCGGCCTTGACGTGATCTTTGCCGCGCGGGCCGCATCCGATCACCGCCATCTTGAAGCGCTTATCCATCGCCATGCTTCTGCCCTCCTTAAAGGTCCTGCCGTTCGATGCTATGATGGAGATGCAGGTCCCCAGACCTGCACCCTTGCAGCGCGGACCTGGGGGTCCTCGCCGCACCTGCAAAAGCTCACCCGCGCGTCTCGAAGCTGCGGAACCCGCGGACCATCAGGCCGCGCTGGTTCTCCTTCTTGGCTTTCTCGCGCTGCTTCTCGGCTTCGGCGCGGTTGTCGGTGCGCGTGGCGCCAACCACGACGTAGTCGTCGGCGCGGCGGTAGCGGTGGATGAAGACGGGGCGCGGCCCGTTGGAGTGGTTCTCTTTGGAGCCGTGAATCGTCTTCACGTTGAAGAAGATCGAGTCGCCCGGCTGACCGCAGATCGGCAGCGCGGATTCCCACGGCCATGCCTGTTCGTCCAAGCCCAGGTGCGAAAAGGTGTCCACGTGGTTGAGCACGCCCAGACGGTGCGAGCCCGTGACGACATGAAGCGCGCCGTTGTTCACGTTGGTCGCGACGACGTAGTTGAGGCTGCCCACGGGGCCCTCGAACTTGTGCTCGAAGTACGCCGCGTCCTGATGCAGATGCTTTGGGTGCCCGCCGACGGGTTCTTTGTAGAGGCACTGCCCGTCGAGGAAGAGTTCGACGTTGGGCCCGAGGATCGCGGAGACCAGATCGACCGTTTTGGGTTCGAACGCGCTGCGGAAGAAGGCCGCACTGGTCGTGTACCGTATGCCCAGCACCATGATCTGCTTATCCCGCTTGAAGTTCTTCGGCGCGGGCAGAAAGAGCGTGCCGTTGGGCGTGGTCCAGCCTTCGGGAATCTGCGTGGCCTGGTCGAGCAACTCGAGCGACTCCTGCACGGCCGCTTCGATGTCGCGGCCGATCTCGGCCACGTAGGCTTTCATCAAGCCGCGGACGACGAGCGCGCCGTACTCCTTGTAAATCTGCGCGGCCTTCACCACGTCCAGGTCGTCGGCGAAGACTTCCAACTGTTCGATCGATACTTTGGGAAGCTGTTGAATCTCGGCGGCGGGCATGGGCGGCTCCTTTGCGCTGGGCTTCTTGAACGTACAGGGGAGATATACCCGCTGCGTGAGCCGCCCGGAATGGACCCGCTTGTGAAGCGCATGGAACTTTCACAGGACCTAACGTGCAGGGATGGATGGAATTAGCGGGGGCTTGGACACGGTACATTTTCACCGCAGAGAGCGCAGAGCGCGCAGAGAACGGCCCGGTAGGCATTACATAAGGAAATGAAGTTCTCTGCGTACTCTGCGGTGAGCATTACTTCGCAACCTGCCCACTTGTGCGCCGCACGGATTCTTGAAAGGCCGACGGCGAGGCTCCGGTCGTCTTCTTGAAGACGCGGCTGAAGTGGTACGGGTCTGCAAAGCCGACCTTTGCGGCCACGTCCATCACCGGCAGATCGGTCGATGCCAGCATGCCTTTGGCGCGTTCGACGCGGAAGCGCTGCAGGAAGGCCATCGGCGCCATGCCGGTGGCCTTGCGGAAGGTGTTCGAGAAGTACGTCGGATGCAGATGGACGACGCCCGCGAGGTCTTCCAGAGTCAGGTCTTGCGCGTGGTTCACGGCGATATGTTGGAGCACCGTGCCGATGCGGTCGCCGGGGCCGCGCAGGGTGACGTCCTTCGCGGCGCCTTTGCCGGCCTTCGCGGAAGGCAACGCGACGGCCTTGCGCAGGGTCCGGGCCAGCGCCTGTGCCAGTAGCCCGTTCAAGGCCAGCGGCTGGTACGGCGCGGGGTTACGGATCTCTTCCACAATGCCTTCGAGCAGTTTCCGCAACTCGTCGTCGCCCTTGGCGTCCAGCGGAGGAGGGCAGGGGATGACGTCGAAGAGGTCCACCAGCCCCATGACGCGGGCCTCGAAGTGAATCCAGATCTTGTCGAGCGGGTTCTTGGGGTCCTGGCCGCAGGCGTTCTTGTGGTTCACCGGCAGGAGCGCGACCTTGCCCGGCCCGAGTTCATAGCGCGCGCCGTCGAGCGAGTACCAGCCCGCGCCGTGGAACGGATAGTAGAACTTGTTGCACGGCAGGACGTGCTCCGCGACGGTCCAGCCCGCGTGCAGCGAGGCGCGCTGCGCAACATCGACGCGCAGTTGCAGCGTGGCGAGCAGGTGGTCGAGCGCAGCCATGGGGCGGATGATAGCGGGTCGCGCGGCCTTTGCAGGACAAAGATAGCCGGAGCGAAAAACCGCTTTAACCGCCCAGACGCCAAACCGCTAAGGACTGCAAGCCATGTGTGCGTGGCGAACTTGGCGCCTTTGCGGTTCGTAGGCTAATTGCGGCCGCTCGCGGCCTGCGCTTCAAGAAGCTGCTTCACCGCCGGCAGGATGCGCGCGGCCACGAGGCGGTTTCCGGCGGCGTTGGGATGGCGGTTGTCGCCCCAGTATTCGGGCTGGGTGAGGTCGGCCTGGATGTTCTCGATATGGATCGCGCCGTACTGCTTGGCGACGGTGCGTTCGATCTCCAGGATCGTCTGGCCGAACGCAGGGTCGCCTTCGTGGAAGAGCTTCGGGATCGGCTGGCCTTTCTCGTCGAGCTGGTCGCCGAAGACGCCGGCGATGGCGACGCCGATGTTCTGTTCGCGGGCGCTGCGGACCATGGTCGCCAGGTCCACGTAGAGTTCATGCGGCGAGCGGTCATGGCGAAAGAAGTCGTTGGCGCCGAGTTCGATCACTACGATCTTGGGGTGCAGGCTGAGCACGTCGCGCTCGAAGCGTTCGCGCCCGCCGAACAGCGTATCGCCGTTGATGCCGCGATTGATGATGCGCAGGCCGGGCAGATCCTTGGAAAGAAAGTCCGTGTAGCGCCCTTCCATGCCGCCGCATGCCGTCAGGCTATCGCCGATGCAGACCACGTCAGCCAGCGACGCGTTCTTATAGCGCAGCACGAACAGGGCATAGACCGCCACGACCGCCAGCAGCCCCGCCCAACCGAACGCCGCGATCCATTTCATAAAATTTGCCTATCACGCTGAGAAAAAGTTAGCAAGTCCGTCAAAAAGTAGTTAGGATAAAGCCCGCCTAAAAGTTCCCGAGAGGTCTCGAAGGAGAGCCTAAGAGACCGTCATTGTGCGCTAGTCCGATTATAGGTAGATGGCAGGCCCTTGTTTGGTGGGGAGTTATCTGGAGAAGCTTTTTCATGCGTTTAGAGATGGAAGGCAAAGAACCGCTCATCGTGTTATTCGGGATGCCTTTGGTGACTACGGCCATTGTAATCGTCTCCATGCATTACGGCCAAACAAACACCCAAATCGTGCCTCCACCTGCGATCAACGTGGAAGCGCCCGCGGTGAGCCCGCGCATTACGGCGGAGATTCCGCAGGGCTCGATCCGCATCAACAACGAGGTCCCGCCGGCCCAGATTCACGAGGTCACGCGCGAGGTTGTCAAGGTTCCGAACATCTCCATCGAGCCCGCGCGCTCACCGGATATTCGCCTGACGCTGCCGTCCGGGAAGGAATCCGAGACCAAAATCAACGCGGTGCCGGCGCCGCTGCCGATGCCCGTAAACGTTTCGAACGACAATCCCAAGTCGGAGCTTCCCGAGCTGCCGCGCAAGGACCACGCGGCCAAGACCGAATCGCCCGAGACCGCCTCTGCTAAGAAGGATGAGGTCAAACAGGCCGAGCCCCAGGACCCGTCGGGCAGGTTGCTCCCTCCCCCCAAAGCCTACGTGGATCCGCGAAACACGCCTTCGGCCCGCTAATTTTCGGTATCCGGCTCAGAAAATTTGCAAAATCCTAAGATTTGGGTTTTCGTTTCAACCATCCACTTATGGCTTTTTCGGGGATATGTGGTTTCGGGTTGAAACGCAACGGGCTTCCAAACCTCCACTTTTATGGTGCAACGGCGCGTGCGCCGAGGCTCGTTTTTCGCTTCAAGAATCGCGCCAAGTCTACTCTAGTTCTTGGATTACAGACTCGATAGAATATAATGTGAATGCCTTCTTGAGGGTGGCGTTGCTGCCGGTGCCCTCTTTCCCCTTTGGCGTGATGACCGCCACCAGGTGCCCATGACTGCTCAACTTGATCGACTTTCTCCTGCGCCAGCCAAGCGCCAGGTGCTTAAAAGCGTGACCGTGCGCTTCGCCGGGGACTCGGGCGACGGCGTCCAGATCACCGGCGGCCAGTTCACAAACACCACCGCCATCGCGGGCAACGATCTGGCGACGCTGCCGGACTTCCCCGCGGAGATCCGCGCTCCGGCCGGCACGCTGCCGGGCGTCTCGGGTTTCCAGATCCAGTTCAGTTCCGCCGACATCCACACGCCCGGCGACCAGCCGGACGTTCTCGTCGTATTCAACCCCGCGGCGTTGAAAGTGCATCTCGGTGATCTGGCCCCCAACGGCCTCCTGATCTGCGACACCAGCCAGTTCGACAAAGCGCATCTCGCGAAGGCGGGCTACACCGCCAACCCGCTCGAAGACGGCTCGCTCACCAAATTCCGCCTCTTCCCAATCAACATTACCGAGAAGACGCTGGCCGCGTTGCGCTCGCTGGAAAGCCTGAGCACCCGCGAGAAGCAGCGCTGCAAGAACTTTTACGCGCTGGGCATGGCCTACTGGCTCTTCAACCGGCCCATCGAGACCACGCTGCGCTGGATCGAGGACAAGTTCAAGAAGGAACCGGACATCGCCGAGGCCAACGTCCTGGCGCTGAAGGGCGGCTACGCGTACTGCGAGATGACCGATACCTTCCAGGCTGTGGCTTACGAGATTCCGCCCGCGCCGACGTCCAAGGGCACGTACCGGAACCTCTCGGGCAACCAGGCCCTGGCCATGGGCCTCGTGGCCGCCTCGGCGCGCTCGGGCCTGCCGCTCTTTTACGGCGCGTACCCGATCACGCCCGCCAGCGACATCCTGCACGAACTCGCGCGGCACAAGAACTTCGGCGTCGTGACGTTCCAGGCCGAAGACGAGATCGCGGCGGCGGCGGCCACGGTGGGCGCGGCCTTTGCGGGCTCGCTGGCCGTCACGAGTTCCGCCGGTCCCGGCATCGCGCTTAAGTCCGAGGCCGTGAGTCTGGCCGTGATGACCGAACTGCCGATCGTGATTGTCGACGTGCAACGCGGCGGTCCGTCCACGGGCCTGCCGACCAAGACCGAACAGGCCGACCTGCTCTTTACGCTCTTCGGCCGGCACGGCGAGGCCCCCGTCTGCCTGCTGGCGCCGGCGACGCCGGGCGAATGCTTCCAGTACGCGCTCGAAGCCTGCCGGATCGCGGTCAAGTACATGACGCCAGTCTACCTGCTCTCCGACGGCTATCTCGCCAACGGCGCCGAACCCTGGCGCGTTCCGGCGGCGGCGGAACTGCCGCAGTTCCCGGTCAAGTTCGAGACCAACCCCGAAGGCTTCCATCCGTACAAGCGCGACCCCAAGACGCTCTCGCGCCCCTGGGCCATTCCCGGCACGCCGGGGCTGGAGCACCGCCTGGGCGGCATCGAGAAGCGCGAGATCACCGGCAACGTCTCCTACGATCCCGAGAACCACGAGCGCATGTCGGTGCTGCGCCGCGACAAGGTCAACCGCATCGCCGAGGAGATCCCGCTGCTGGAGGTCGAAGGCGACAAGGACGCAGAGATTCTGCTCATCGGCTGGGGCAGCACCTACGGCGCGATCCGGGCCGGGTGCGAACTGGTCCGCGCGCGTGGCGTCAAGGCCGCGCAGGTCCATCTGCGCCACCTGCATCCCATGCCCAAGAACGTCGGCGCGCTCGTCAAAAAGTACAAGCGCGTGCTCTGCCCGGAGATGAACCTGGGCCAGCTCTCGGTGTTGCTGCGCGCCGAACACCTCGTGGACGTGATCAGCCTGAACAAGATCCAGGGCCAGCCGTTCAAGGCCCGCGAGATCGCCGCCGGCATCTTGAACGCGCTGGATGGCAAACCCGTAAAACAGCCCGGAGCTTCCGGGGCGCAAGGAGAGGACAACCATGAGTTCGACAGCGGCGCCTGAAACGCCCAAAGCCAAGCTGACCAAGGCGGATTTCCAGTCCGACCAGGACGTCCGCTGGTGCCCGGGCTGCGGCGATTACGCGATCCTCTCGGCCGCGCAGCAGGTCTTCGCCGGATTGGGGATTCCGCGGCAGAACTTCGTCATGGTCTCGGGCATCGGCTGTTCGAGCCGCTTCCCGTACTACGTCAATACGTACGGCTTCCACACGATTCACGGCCGGGCCCCGGCGGTGGCGACGGGCATCAAGATGGCCAACCCGGAACTGCAGGTCTGGCTGATCACCGGCGACGGCGACGCGCTCTCCATCGGCGGCAACCACCTGATGCACGCCCTGCGCCGCAACGTGGACCTGAAGATCCTCCTCTTTAACAACCGTATCTACGGCCTGACCAAAGGCCAGTACTCGCCCACGTCCGAAGTCGGCAAGGTGACCAAGTCCACCCCCTTCGGATCGCTGGACCATCCGGTGAACCCGATCAGCCTGGCGCTGGCCTGCGAAGCGACGTTCGTCGCGCGCACCGCCGATATCTATCAGCAGCACCTACAGGAAACGCTGAAGGCTGCGGCGGCGCACAAGGGCTCGGTCTTCATCGAGATCCTGCAGAACTGCATCATCTTCAACGACGGCGCGTTCAAGGACGTCACCGACCGCGCCATCCGCGACGACAAGCAGGTGCTGCTCGAGCACGGCCGCCCGCTGATCTTCGGCAAGGGCCACGACAAGGGCCTGCGCTTTAACGGCCTGGACGTGGAAGTCGTCCAGCTTGGCAAAGATGGCGTGACGGAGAAAGACCTGATCGTGCACGATGCCTACGCCGAGAACCAGACGCTCGCGTACCTGCTCTCGCGGGTCGAGAACCCCGTGCCCATGGGGCTCTTCCGGAACGTGACGCGGCCCAGTTTTGAACAACGTGCACACGCCCAAGTCGATGAGACGATCAAGAAGTATGGCAAGGGCGACCTCGACAAGCTTTTGAAAGGTAAAGAGACCTGGACGGTTAATTAATCATTATTTTTAACCTCGCCCCTTGCATAATTGAAGGTTGCAGGGGAGATTAAGTATGGAATTAGCCATACTAGGTATGGAATCGTCTAACCCACGCGAGGTGCCGTTATGTCGAGCATAGACCATGAAATGGATGAAGAGATGTATCACGAGACGACGGTGCTGCACCGGCGTCATCTGACCGATCAAGTCCTGCGCCTGCCCATTCGGCATCTGCATCTCCCCGCGGCCATCTGCGTGCCTCCGGAGCAGCCGCTGCAGCAAGTCGTTGAACTGATGCGCGAGAAGCGCACGGGCGCCGTGCTGATCTGCGAAGAGCAAGCGCGTTCGATCCTGGGCATCTTTACCGAGCGCGACCTGCTGCTGCGAGTCGCGGGGCGCGGCTGGAATTTCCATCAGCATCTGATCCGCGAGGTCATGTCCAAGAGCCCCGAGTACATGTCGCCCAAGGACAAGATCGGGCACGCGATCAACAAGATGATGGTGAAGGGCTACCGCCACCTCCCGATCATCTGCGACGAGGGCAAGACCTTCGGGATGCTCTCCGTCCGCGATATCCTGATTTACCTCTGCGAGCACTTCCCCGAAGACGTGATCAACCTTCCGCCCGACCAGCAGGTGGCGACGGATCGCGACGGAGGCTGATGCGGCGAGTGAACGAGTTCTGCCATGAAAACGGCCGGCGCATGCCGGCCGTTTCTATTTGTTGCCGTTTGTTACCGGCGGGGTCTTGGGGTCCTTCGGTTCGGCGGGTCGTTCGAGGATCGCCTTGGCCAAGTCCGTGGTGGGGAAACCGGACGGGCCCTGGGCCAGTTTCTCCAGGTGCGCGCGCGCTTCCGGCATATTGATCCAGCTTAGCGCTTCGACGGCCAGGGTCTCGCGGACGGCGGCCGGCGCCGCGGCGCTGCGCAGGAGAATCTGCGCGCGCAGCCGAACTTCCGCGGACGGGTGCTCGAGCGCCTCCTGCAGCATGGACTGCGCCGAAGGCCCGAGCGCCTCGATCTCCTTCATCGTTGCTTCCCGGACGCCGTAGGACGGATCGTCCAGCTTCTGGATCAGGTCTTTCTCCTGCTTAGCTTCGAGCGACCGGACGGGCACCAGTTTCTCGGAGATGTAGCGCGCCGCCGCCGGGCCGCCCTCGATGAACCGCCAGAGCGCCGCGGTGCGGGTATCGTAATCGGGCGAGGCAAGCAGTTGCCAGGATTGGGCAAAATACTCGGGCGTCGCGTAGCCCGCCTTGTGCTCGACGGGTGCGGGATTCGGAGGCGGCGCGGAGGCCTTCCACAGCAGGATGTTGCCGTCCTGGGAGACCGTGACCAGGCGGCGGCCGGTGGGGTCCACCGCCAGCGCGGTCAGACGCGTGCCGTTCGCCAGGAGCCGGCGGAGTTCGAGGCCGCTGGCGAGGTCCCACTGCCGGATCGAACCGTCGAGGCCTCCGGTGAAGACCGAACGGCTGTCGGCGGCAAAGGCCGCGCAGGCGCCGTTGCCGTTCTGCCCGCGCAGGATCAGCGCATCCTCGCCGCTGGAGGTATCGAAGACGTGCCAGGTGTGGTCGCCGCGCGTGGTGATGCCGAAGCGGCCGTCGGGGGAAATGGCGACGGCCGCCACTTCGCCGTCGCGATCGGGCAGGGAACGGATATCTAGGCCGCGCGCGCCGTCCCAGAGATGTGCGGTCGAATCGGCGGCCTCGGAGAGCAGGGTGCAGCCGTCGCGCGACCAGGCGACGCGGTCCACGTGCGCGCTGTGGCCTTCGAGCGTGTAGCGGGCGCGGCCGGTATCGACGTCCCAGACCTTCAGCGTCGTGTCGGCAGAGGCGCTCACAAGGTACGAGCCGTCGGGCGAGAAACAGACGCCTTTCACGGGCCCGGAGTGGCCTTCAAACGCGCGCACTTGCTTGAAGGTCTTCAGGTCCCACAGCCGGATGGTGCTGTCTTCGCCGGAACTCGCCGCGTACCGGCCGTCAGGGGAGAAGGCGACGTCCAGCACGGCGGCTTCGTGGCCTTCGAGCACGGACAGTAGTTTCGCGGAAGGCACCCCAAAGACGCGCACGGTCTTGTCGGCGCAGGCTACTGCCACCATTCGTCCATCGTACGAGAACGCGATGGCCTTGGGCGCGCCCTTGGGCGGCAGGAGCCGCGCTTCGGCGCCGGCCGGCAGCGCCGTAGCGGGGTCGACCATGGGAACCGCCGGGTCGTCCGGCTCGTCTTCGTCGGCCAGGACGCCGGCGCAGAGCGCGCTCGCGAACGCTGCGCCGAGCAGCAGAGTTCTCGTTCCGCCTGCCGTTGCCATCACGCGCGCGCTCCTTCTTTCACCCGCCGCGTGCATTCGGCGTACAGGGCGTCGTAGACGATGAACTCCTGGCGCAGAATCTCGTGGTCGTTCAGCCCCAGCGCCGAAAAACCGTGCGCGATCCAGCGCAGTCCTTCGCCGGCGGGGTGGGGAGCCGAAGGGTGGGAATCGGCCGCGCGCACAAGCTCGCCCAGCAGGACCAGCGCGGGGTCGGTCAGCCGGTATTTCTTCAGGATGGAGTTGAACGAGACGTCTTCGCCGTGATGCCCGAGTTCGCAGCCCGGCACGTCGTAGACGGTGCCGTCCTTGAGGGCGGACCAGTCGGTCTCTTTGGGCAGAAAAAGGAATTCGGCTTGCGGATCGACGAAACGCTTGATCAGCCACGGGCAGGCGACGCGGTCGACCTTCACGTGTTCCCGGGTTACCCACTTCAAGGCCGCGTCCTCCGGAACCTTTTTGCGGCGCCCACCGGCCGGCACGGCATGTTATCCATATAGGTTCGACGTGCCACAGACCCGGATGTTTCACCTGTTTTGCAACGATTCTGCCGGCGCCAAGCCCAATCGGCCCGGACCTTCGCAGATTTTGCCTGTTGCAGCGGGAAACGGCAACGCGAGATTACCGGCTATTCCTTGCCGTACGAGAACTCATCGAAGAGGGTCACGCTGTCGGCCTTGGTCCAGACGCCGACCGCGCCCGCGCCCTTGATCTTGTCGTCCTCCGCCTCGAGCACTTTCTTGCCGTCGAAGGAGACCGTGAACGCCTTGCCTTTGAAGTCCACCCGCAGCGTGTGCCATTCGTTCTTGCCGACTTTGACCTCGGCGTTCTTGAACGAACTGCGCCGGCCGTTGAGCGTGTGGTAGATCGTCACGTTGTCTTCGAGCGCGTTGGCGCGCGCGACGTAGTAGTTGTCGCCATCCTTCCAACGCCAGAGCAGGCCGCCCGCCTGGTCTTCCTTGCCGGCCACGGACTTGAATTTCACCTCCACAAAGCCGTCTTCGAGCGCCGTGTCCTTCTTGACGCAGTAGGGATAGGTACCCTCGCCGGACTGTTTCAGCACGTTGGGCTTGCTGGGCGCCGAGTCGTCGGCCTCGACGGTCCATTTGGGCTCGCCTTTGCCGGTTACGCCGGCCTGCCAGCCTTCGGGCGCGGCGCCGGTCTTGTCTTTGTCGAAGTTCGCGGTTTCCGCACGGGCGATCCCCGGCAGAAGCAACACCACACACACGAGCCAATGCTTGGATGCCATGGAATTCCCCTTTGTTTGAAAAACGCCCGGTCACTTTGCCAGCAGATCGAGCGCGGTCTTGACGGCTTTCGCGAGGTCCTCGGCTTTGCCGCGGCCCCAATAATGCAGGAAGAGCGTGCGCGGCGTCTCGCCGGTCATGTGGTGGTGAATCGCGACGATGTTCACGCCCGCCTTGCGCAGGGCTTTCAGCACCGGCTGTAATTCGTCCTCATGCACCGCAAAGTCGCCGTCCACCACCGCGTCGTCGTCGCTGCCGGCGAAGGCCGCCCAGGTGTTGACGCCCATCTCTTTGCCGGCCTCGCAACCGCATTCCATCCGGACCTTGCGCCCGAAGACGGCTTTGGCCATGCCGTCCTTGCTCATCACCTTCCCGCCCAGCGCGGCTTCCAGCGTGGCCGCGGTGACGGTGCTCTTTTCGGGAAGCGCAGGCGATTCGAAATGGGCGGCCAGCGCCGGGTGGTCCGTGCGCACCTGCTTGATCGCGTCGAGCGTCTTGCGCAAGCCTTGCGCTAACGTAATGGCTTCGCCTTCTCCGGCGATATGCATGAAGAAGACGCGCGGTTCGTCGTAGAAGAAGTGATTGTGCAGCGCGGTGACGGAAAGCCCGTTATCCAGCGCGGCGCTCATGACGGCATTGACCTCGTCTTGAAAGAGCACTAGGTCTCCCATGACCATCGCCTCGACTTTGCCGCCCTTAGTGAACGCGGCCCAGGACGTGAGCCCCATAAAGGGCGGCATGGCCCAGCGGTCCACGTTCACTTTGATATCCGTGCGCGGCGCCATCACTTTGAAGACGCCTTCCTGCTCGTTCCAGGCGCCCTTTAGACCGGTCGCCTCTTCAAGCTTGGCCGTGTCGAAGGGCGCGTCGGCTGCGCTCAAGTTCGAACAGACCAGAATTACCGCGGCGTAAATGGGGAAGCAGGAATTCATGCGTGTCTTCTCCTTAGTTTTGGGCGTTTGCAATATCGGCACAGTGCGTAGTAATGTCAAACCTTACATGGCGACATTCGATGCTGCTGTGCTCGTGAACCTGTCGAGTCCTCGACGCGCATGAATCAGAACAGCCCGGATGCACCAGCGGCTCCTATCGCCGCGAGCGCCCATCCCACCTTCAGCGAGGCCTTCCGCTTCTGGCTCAAGCTCGGCTTCATCAGCTTCGGCGGGCCGTCGGGGCAGATCGCGATCATGCATACGGAACTCGTCGACAAGAAACGCTGGATCGGCGAGCAGCGCTTTCTGCATGCGCTCAACTACTGCATGCTGCTTCCGGGGCCGGAAGCCACGCAGCTCGCGACGTACTGCGGCTGGCTCCTGCACGGGACCAAGGGCGGACTTGCCGCGGGCGTGCTCTTTATCCTGCCTGCCATCTTCCTGCTCTGGGGCCTGAGTTACATCTACGCGGCGTTCGGCACCGTGCCGTGGATCGCCGCGGTCTTCTATGGCTTGAAGCCTGCGGTGATGGCCATCGTGGCCGCGGCGGTGCTGCGCATCGGCACGCGCGCGCTCAAAAACGGCGTCATGTGGAGCTTGGCCGGCAGCGCCTTCGTCGCGATCTTCTTCTTCGACTCGCCGTTTCCGGCCATAGTTTTCGGCGCGGCGTGTATCGGGTTGCTCGGCGGCATGCTGTGGAAGGACAAATTCGAGATCGCGGCCGGTCCTGGCGGAGCGGGTCGTGCGCGCGCGGCGCCCGTGATCGCCGACCATCACGAATCGCCGGAGCACACGAAGCCGTCGCTGCGAAAAGCGCTCCGGACCGTGTTGGTCTGCCTGACGCTTTGGTGGACGCCCGTGCTGGCCGCCGGGGCGAGCGGAGCCTGGCAGAGCACGCTCTTCCAGCAGGGGATCTTCTTCAGCGAAGCAGCCATGGTGACGTTCGGCGGCGCGTACGCCGTACTGCCCTATGTTGCGCAGCGCGCGGTGGCCGACTTCCACTGGCTCACGCCGGCGCAGATGATGGACGGCCTCGGCCTGGCCGAGACCACGCCCGGACCGCTCATCATGGTGCTGCAGTTCGTGGGCTTCATGGGCGGCTGGAACCATCCCGAGGGTATGGACCGCCTGTGCTCCGCCACGCTCGGCGCGCTGATGACGACCTGGACGACCTTCGTCCCGTGCTTCCTGTGGATCTTTCTCGGCGCGCCGTACATCGAACACTGGCGCGGCAACGCGCGTCTCACGCACGCGCTCTCGGCCGTCACCGCCGCGGTGGTGGGTGTGATCCTAAATCTCGCCGTCTGGTTTGGGCTGCACGCGCTCTTCCCGGCCACTGGAACGCTCGACCTCTTCGCGCTTATCGTCGCGGTGGGCGCATTCGCCGGGATGACCAAGTGGAAATGGGACCTGCTCCTGGTGGTGCTGGGCTGCGGGCTTCTCGGGATGATCTACAGGCTCTCCACGCCGGAAGGCTTTGGAATCATCCGCTTTTGAACCCGTCGCAAGGCATGCACGATGTGTAGGCGGATTCATCCTCCTTGAATTGGGGATGTTTGAAGGTAAGCTGCTCGGATGCCGATAAGCATTTACATGTGTCGCATGCGCTGCCAAAGTAGGCCGAAACCATGTCGATCCTGAAGTTCCTGGGCCGGCTTAGTATCGGCGCGCTCCTGGTCGCCTATCTGCTCTACGAACACGAAGTGCCGCTCGGCGTCGTGGCGAAGCGCATCGGCGAGGTCCCGGCATGGGCGCTGCTGGCGGCGCTGCTCCTGGATCTGGGCGGCCAGACGCTGTGCAGTTTCCGCTGGGCGCGGCTATCGGAGATCGCGGGGCACCCGGTCCGCATGAGTACCGCCTGGTCGATCTACTTTTCCGGGATGTTCTTCAATACGTGCCTGCCGACCTCCATCGGCGGCGACGTAATCCGCATCGTCGGGCTGGCGCGGCACACGCAGAGCAAGTCCCGCGCGCTGGCCTCGGTCTTCATGGACCGCAACGTGGGCATGGCCGCGCTGCTTACGCTGGGGCTCGCATCCGCACTGCTGGCGCCTTCTTCGATTCAGGTCACCATCTCGAGCCTCTCGCCGCATCCGATCGTCGTCCCGCTCTGGCCGCTCTTCCTGCTGCTGGCGCTCGGGTATGTGCTCGCCAATATGGTGCTCTTCGGCGGGCGGTTGTATGCCGTGGTGGATGGTTGGTTCCTGCGGCGTTTGCCGTTGAAGTTCCATGGCAAGATCGAGAAGCTCCACACCGCGCTCCAGTCGTACCGCAAGCCGCTCGCGGAGTACGTCTGGGCTTACCTGCTTTCGCTGGTCTATCAGGCCAGCGAAGCGGCGCTGGTGTGGGTGATCGCGCGGGGCTTGGGCGTCGATCTGCCGTTCTGGGTCTTCGGCGCGATGGTGCTCTTCCAGGCCGTGGCGGGCCTGCTGCCGATCTCCATCAACAACATCGGCGTGCGGGAAGGTATCTTCTGCGCCGTGCTGCTGGGCCAGCCGGCGCTGTACCTGGAAGGCATGAACGAGGAGACCATCAAGGCGTCCGCGCTGGCGCTCTCCATGGCCTACCTGGGCGTGGTGATGGTCTCCGGGTTGGTGGGCGGCGTCGTCTACCTGCTGGCGGGCGTGGCGAAACCGACCGCCGCCGAGGCCGCCGACGCTGGCGAACTTTCGTCCGGTATCACCGAGAGCTCGGCCGGCGGCTCCTAGCGCTTACGTTCGTTGTCCTTTGCGTGAAGACCGCGCATTCGCCGGCGTCATCTTCCTGAACTCAGGCCGTGGATAAGCGCATGCTCCGAAAAGTCTCCATTGTCACGCCGATCCACAACGAGGAAGAGACCATCCCCGAGTTGGTGGAACGCATCACGCAAACCATGGAAGCATGGCGGCAGCGCGAACCCGGGCGCGAGTGGGAACACCTCGCTTGCGACGATCATTCGAGCGACGGGAGCCTGGCGCTGCTGAAGAAACTCGCCGAGGCCAACCCGCGCCTGCGGCCGGTGCAGAATCCGCGGCGCTCGGGGCAGACGGGCGGCTTCGAGACCGGCTTCCGGCATGCCACCGGCGATTACATCGTGACGATGGACGCCGATCTCCAGAACTTTCCCGAGGACATTCCCAAACTGCTCGAACCCATCGAACAGGGGCGGCTTGACCTGACCAACGCCGTGCGCATGCGCCGCAAGCACAGTCTCGCCATGATCCTGATCTCCAAAGGCGGCAACCTGCTGATCCACAGCCTGCTGACCTGCCCGGTCTCCGACGCGGCGAGCAACTTCACCGCGCTGCCGGCCAAGTTCGCAAAAGATCTGACGCTGCTCGAGAACGACCACCGCTACGTGATCCCGATCTTCGTCCGGCGCGGGCTCGATCCCAAGCGCATCGGCGACGTGGAGACGCGCCACACCGCGCGCAAGCACGGCGCGAGCAAGTACAAGGTCTTGCGCAAGGCGCTCACCGGCGTCCCCGAACTCTTCCGCTTCCGTGCGCGGCTCAAGAAGGGCGTCTACGACCTGCAACCCGGCGCTGCCGGCGCGGAAGGGAAGGGGAGCGTTGCTTCTACGTCCCGCAAAGAACAGGTCGCGGGCCGGGGCGCGTAGGGTTTCATGACCGCGAGCGCAGCCCCTATATCCGGCGCGTCCCCGTCCTCTTCCTGGTCCGCAATTCTGGTCCTCTCCGCCGCGTATCTGCTGAGCACCGGCTGGAACCTGTGGGTCCAGCAGATCGAGAACCCAGATGAACCGCGCTACACCGCGCCTGCGCGCCTGATGGCGCGCGGCGAGAGCGGCTGGCTCGTGCCTATGTTCAACGGCGCCAAGCGCACCGTGAAGCCGATCCTGATCTACTGGTCCCTGGCCGCGGCAGGCAAAGCTGGGGAGGCGCTGGGCTGCTCCAAGATGGACACGCCGATGCGCGTCGTTCCGCTTTTGGCAGGCTGGCTCGCGGTGCTTGCGATCTACGGCCTGGGTATGCGGCTGTTTAATGCGCGGGTAGGGCTCCTGTCCGGCTTGATTCTGCTCACTACGTTTTATTTCCACGACGAAGCGCGCGAGATCCTCACCGATCCGCTGCTGACGGGCTTCCTGACCGCCGCGTGGTGCTGCTTCGTGATCGGGATCCAGCGCCTCGAGCGCGACAAGACCCGCACGCCGTTCGCGGCGCTGCTGGGGTTCTACGCCTCGCTGGGCCTGGCCTGCCTGAGCAAAGGCCCGGCGCTGGTCGCCGTCTTCGCGGTGCTGCCCATGACCGTGTACCTCGTCTGGGAGCGCCGCCGCTACCTGCCGGAGAGCGGACGCGTGGTCTGGCTCGTGCACCGCACGGGCCTCTGGTGGGGCCTGCCGCTCGCACTTGCGCTCGGATTCTGCTGGCACGCGATGCTCTGGACATCTGGCTATGAGGACGACGTGAAACGTTTCTTCCTCGAACAAAACCTGCAGCGCGCCGCGGGGCAGCTCGACAAGAACAAAGACCTTCGCATCTACCCCTGGATCTGGTATCTGCGCGACCTCCCGGCGCATTTCGTTCCATGGGCGCTTTTCTTTCCCGTCGCGATCGCATGGTCGTGGAAGAACCGCGCCGGCATGAGCGCCCCCGCGAAGCTCTTGCTCTGCGCGCTTGCGATTCCTTTTTTCATCATGGGTCTTGCCGGGGCGAAGCGCTCGCTCTACCTCCTGCCGCTCTATCCGCTCTTTGCGCTGTGGATCGCGCTGGTGTGGGAGCGCGTGCTCAGCGAAAGCCTCAGCGGATTTCGCGCGGTCTGGAAGGGCCTGTTGATCGCGATCGCGGTCGTGGCCGCCTTGGCGGCGGTGGCGCTGACGGTCGCGGGGCCGCTGCACTGGATCCGGCGTCTTCCGCCGTTGAGCGCTGGCGAGACGGTCATTGTGGCGGTCCTGGCTGCGGTGATGGTGGCGGGCGCGGTGCTCGCGATTCGCGATCTCCGCCGCGGCGAGGACCTGCGCGGTAGCTTGCAGGTCCTCGCCATGCTGGCCGTCGTCTGGCTCGGCTACGAGGCCGCCATCCGGCAGGCGGAGTACCGCGAGGACGACCGCTTTGCGTTCTATGCGGAGGTCCAGCACGTGGCGGGTAATCGCCCGCTCGCGTGGCTGGGCGGGCGCAGCAGCGAGGCCGTCTGGTATCTGGACCGAAATGTGCCGAATTTGCGGCAGACGGCGCGGCTCAAGGACGGTTTCTTCGAGATACCCGGCTGCGTGCTGATCATCCGCGAACCGGAACTCGAGGCCGCGCCGCTGCTGAAAAAGGCCGTGCTTGAGTTGAAAAGATTGGAACTCAAGGGAGACTATTTCCGCCTCGTCCAGGCCGATCCCGAACACCCTCCGGACCCGCAGCTTTTTTCGGGCGCGAGCGGTGCGGAGGAGGAAGATACCACGGATTGAGCGCGCGTGGGACGGCAGCGGAGTTTCAGCGAGGAGCGAACGGCATGGCGAACGGTATCAAGCGGGTCTTCATCTCGGGCGGCACGGGGCTGATCGGTTCCTACCTGAGCAAGCTGCTGGTGCAGCGCGGCTACGAACTGATGCTCTTCGACGCGTACCTCAATTACATCTCGCCCTTCATCAGCAATTATCAGCACTTCCTGAAGGAACGGATGAAAGGGCTCGTCGACCACAAGCAGGTGCGGCTGGAGCGCGGCGACATCCGCGTGCAGAAGCGCGTGCATCAGGTGATGACCGAGTGGAAGCCCGACGCGGTGATCCACCTCGCCGCGATCCCCAGCGCCAAGGAATCGACGCTCTATCCGACCGAGGCCCTGCAGATCAACGTGGACGGCACGCTCTCGCTGCTGGAAGGCGTGAAGGCCAGCGGCAGCGTGAAGCGCTTCATCTTCACCAGTTCCAGCTTCGTCTACGGGCACTTCAAGAAGCCCATCGCCGATGAAGAGCACACCACCGAACCCATCGACGTCTACGGCGGCACCAAGCTCACCGGCGAGATCCTTACCAAAGCCTACGCCATCGGGCACGGCTTCGAGTACACGATCGTGCGGCCGTCCGCGGTCTACGGCTTCGGCGACTGCAACCGGCGCGTGACGCAGATCATGCTCGAGAACGCCATGGCGGGGAAGCCGCTGATCCTTCACGACGGCGGGAACTCGATGATCGACTTTACCTACGTCACCGACGCCGCGGACGGCTTCGCGCGCTGCCTGGAGACGCCCGAGGCCGCGAACCAGACCTTCAACATCACCCGTGGCAACGCGCGCTCGATCAAGGAGTACGCCGAGGTCGTGAAGAAGCACTTCCCCAAGGCCGTGCTGGAGAACCGCCCCACCGACGCCACGCGTCCCGAACGCGGCACGCTAAGCATCGAGAAGGCCAAGAAACTGCTCGGTTACAATCCCAAAGTGGACATCGAACAGGGCGTGGCGGAGTACGTGCAGCTCTTGAAGGAGCGCGGGCCGAAGTAGACTGAAACTTTCCTGTAACCCGCCTCAGAATCTCCTTATGACGTGGGGTGGGACGTCCAACTCTTAGATCAACCCTTGAACGAAGGAGCGCGAACGATGAAGACGGTTTCGAGCCTGCTTTTCCTGGTGGTCTTGGCCGCGCTGGGCCCGCTCTCGCCGGCGCTGTGCGCGGAAGGCGCGGGCGAAGCGGAGAAGCTGGAGATCACCAGCCTGATCAAGAAGCTGAGCGCTGATGACTTCGAGACGCGCGAGAGCGCCGATAAAAAGCTGGTCGCTCTGGGCGAGAAGGCGCTCGCTGCGCTCAAGGAAGCCACCAAGGGCGGCGATCCGGAGACGCAGAAACGGGCTGCGGTCATCATCGACCGGATCGAGAACAGCGACGAAGAGGGCCTGCTCAATACCAGCGAATACTACCCCCTGAAAGTCGGCACCACATGGGAGTACAAGACCGCCACGCAGACGCTTACGGCCAAAGTGGAAGCCCATGAGAAAGTCGGCGACCGGCTGTGCGCGAAGGTCGTGACGTACCTCAACGGGAACCCCGCCACCGCCGAGAACATCAGCGTCCGCAAGGACGGCATCTACCGGTTGGCGTACAACGGCCAGGTGGTCAAGCCCGCGGTCAAGGTGCTGCCGCTGCCGGCCAAGGCCGGCGACGAATGGAAGATCGACTCCATCGTCTTGGGCCAGAATCTGACGGGAAACTACAAGACCAGCGAAGAGAAGGGCGTGAAGGTCGAGGGCGGGACGTTCGACACCATGGCCATCGCTTCCGACGACACCGAAGCTGGCGGCGTCAAGATCAGCCAGAAGATGTACTTCGCCAAAAACGTGGGCATGGTCAAGCAGACGATGAACCTGAACGGCCAGGCGATCGCCATCGAACTCTCCAAATTCACCCCTGCCGGATCCGAAGCCAAGACGAGCGAGAAGACCGAGGCGAAGGCGCAGACGGAAGGCGTGGGGCCGGGCGGGAAGTAGTGCGGAATAATTTTCAGGTAGCAAAAGCACTTCTGATTACGATATACTTGAAGATGTTGAAGGGGAGGCCCGTGAGCAGTGACGGATAAAGAAGAAGCCAAGCAAGTGATTGAGGCGTTGCCAGACCCGGCAACGATAGACGACGTTATGCACGCGATTTATGTGAAGGCCAAATTTCGTAAAGGTGAGCAGGAAATCAGGGAAGGTAAGGGCATTTCCCACGAGCAGGCGAAAAAGCGGCTCAAGAAATGGGTCAGGTAGTCTGGTCGCCCTCCGCGCTGCAAGATATCGACGATATTGCGGCCTATATTTCAAAAGACTCTCCTGCAGAGCGGCACTATTCGTAGCACGTTTGATTGAATCTACCGACAAGCTAAAATCGCATCCGCTATCTGGCCACGTTATTCCTGAACTAAAAGACAAGCGATGCCGCGAATTAAGTGTCAGGCCATATCGCATTATGTATCGACTCGAAGAAGATAAAGTTTGGATTACGGGCGTGCTTCACGGCGCGCGAAAGCTGGCTACCTAAGCAGTAACAATATTAAACTCGCCGGCACATCGCTCACTTCGCCTCATGTCGCTTCAATAGTACAATCATGTTCTCGTGCCCGCGCCGCGTGGCCCAGGCCAGCGGGGTGGCCCACGGCGGATCGCCGGGGAGGTTGGTCTTCGCGCCGTGGCTTAGTAGCAGCTCGGCCATGCGGAGCTTGCCGAACTTGGCGGCCCAGCCGAGCGGCGTCGAGTGGAACTCCTCCTCGCGCGCGTTCACGTCGGCTCCGTGTTCGATGAAGATGGCGGCGTTCTCCACGTCATCGCGTTCGGCGAAGCGGTGCAGCGGCGTGATGCGGAGCCAGTTGGGCAGGCTCGCGTTCATGCCGTGCTGGAAGAGCAGTTCGGCCAGCGCGCGGCTCCTGACCGGATCCTGCGGGCCCTTGCTGCGCACGCCGACGGCTACGCGCTTGGCCAAGCCGGGCCGGTACTTCAGGAGCAAGCGCACGAAGCCTTCGTGGCCCTGGCCCGCGGCGCATTCCAGCGCATACGGATCGTTGGCCAGTTTCGGATTGGCCGCAAGGACCGCCGCAGCCGTCTGGAGGTCGCCGTGGTACGCCAGGAGGTTCAGCGAGCGCGCGGCGCCGTGCGAACAGAGCAGCTCGATCATCGGTTGGCTGTTGCGTGCAAGGGCCGCGCTGAGCGTATCGGCGGAGCTCTCGATCGGCACATTAGGATACGCGCCATGAGCGAGCAGCAGCTTCACGACCTCGATGTGCCCGTTGCAGACCGCCGAGTGCAGCGCATGGCCGCGCGGGGCAATGCCTTCTTCAGGCAGATTCGGATCGGCGCCGCGTTCAATCAGCAGCTTCACGACTTCAAGGCTCCCGCTGGCGGCGGCGTTCTTGAGCGGCGTCCCTGAACACGCGTAGTACGTGACGTATTCCGAAGGTTTGTTTGCGAGCGTGCGGTCTTCGTCAAGCAGCTTGCGCACCTGGTCGAGGTCGCCGATGAACGCGGCCGTGCAGATATCGCAGAACGCGCCACGCCTGCGCAGATGATCGAGGACCTCGCGCGGCGTAGTCGCGACGTCCTTCGGCACGTCGCGCCAGCCGCGGTACATGTAATCGCCGTTGGTGAGTTGGATCGGGCACGCGCCGTCGGCGCGCTTGGCATTGATGTCCGCGCCGCGCGCGAGCACTTCGTCGATCATAGGGAGATTGCGCGTCATCACGGCCCAGTGAAGCGGCTGGTTAGTGCGCTCGTCGGCGGCCTGCACGAGTTCGGGCGAGGCCACAAGCATGCCGCGAACTTTGACGAGGTCGCGCTCGCGGATGGCCGCGGCGATGGCCGCGCCTTGGGGAGAGCCGCCATTGCGGCCGGCCAGCGCGCCTTCCAGCAGGCGCTGCATCGCGACTTAGCCGCGGTCCCGAGCGATCTGCAGCAGCGTGTCCGGCGTCCCCGAGTTCACCGGGCCCGATCCCCGTTCGAGCAGGAACGCGGCAGCTTCGAGCTGGTTCTCGCGCACGGCGAAGGCGATTGGCGTGCGGTAATCCCAGGCGCCGCGGACGAGCGCCGGGTCCTTCTTCAGCAGCCGCTTGAGAGACTGCAGGTCGCCGTTGGCCGCCGCGCGGAACATGGCCCAAACATCCGCGCCTCTGCCGGGCGACCAGAAGAGAGGCTTGTTCGTCTTCAGTTCGTCGGGGCAAATGAGCCGCTTGGTTCTATCGGATGGCTTCGCGCGGCGAGAATGCGGAGTGCTGCGCGTTTTCTTCTTCCGGGCCATGGTGCGCCTGCCTTTACTCTCCGCTCGCCACGGCTTCCGGGGCGGGGGAGGGCGCGGGGCGCGTCGCGGCGTGAGCGGCCTTTGGCGCGGTCTCCGCGGCCTTCGGCGTCTCGCTGTAGAAACACTTCTCGGCGGTGCCATCGAGGCAGTCGCGGGCGAAGAGGATCATGTGGTGGCTCACCACGGCGCTGTGGATCACTTCCTCGATCTTGCCCTTCTTCAGGTTCGGCCAGGCGGTCTTCCAGAAGCGCTTGCGGTAATCGCTGCGCAGGCCCACGTGCCAGACGATGTGGCCCATGATCGAGAGCCCGCGCAGGATGTTGCTCGGGTTCACGCGCGCCTTGGTCGCCGGGAGCTGCTTGCGGTTCGGGTAGGTGTTGCGGATCTGGTGGTCGAAGCGCGCGTAGATCGCGTCGGGCGTGTACGCCTTGCGCACCGATTCCAGCCACATGTTCGAGACCGTCTCGTACGGCAGGAGGAACTCGACGTTCGATTCGCGCCCCGGAATGTTGACGATGCGTTTGTCCTTCTCCAGGCGGCGCCAGAGCGGCGTCTTGGGCAGCGCGTGGAGCATGTTGATCGTGAGCATCGGGATGTTCGATGCCTCGATGAAGGCCGAGACGCGTTCGCCCGTCACCGGCGTATCGGTGTCGAGCCCCATGATGATTCCGCTGACGACCTCGATGCCGTGCGCGTTGAGCTTTTTGATGCTTTCGAGGAGCGGTTCGCGCATGTTCTGCGTCTTCTGGATCGCTTCGAGCGCGTCGTCTTCGGGCGTCTCGATGCCGCAGAAGACCGTGCAGAAGTATGCCTCGCGCATGAGTTCCATGATGCGCGGGTTCTGCGCCAGGTTCAGGGTGGCCTCGCAGGCGAACTGCACCGGGTAGCCGCGTTCCCGCTGCCACGCGCCCAGGTGTTCGAGCAGTTCGAGCGCGGCCTTCTGGTTGGCAATGAAATTGTCGTCCACGAAGTAGACCGCGCCGGGGTTGCCGCGGGCGAGCATCGCGTCGAGTTCCGCAGAGACCTGCTGGGGCGTCTTGAGCCGCGGGTTGCGCCCGTAGAGTTCCGGAATATCGCAGAACTCGCACTTGTACGGGCAGCCGCTCGAAAACTGCACGCTGGCGAGGAAGTAATCGGTGAGCTTGATCTGGCGGTACTCGGGCACGGGAAAGTCGTTCAGCGGCAGCCGGTTCGAGGTGATGTGGATCTCCTGCGTCTCCGGCCGTGCGACACTCTCGTCCAACCGCCGCACGATCTTGTCCGTCGCGTCGCCCAGCTCGCCGCAGTGCAGGATATCGATGTCCCGGTACCATTCCGGGCTGCTGGAGACTGACGGTCCGCCGAGGATCGTGATTTTGCCCTGCGCGTGGGCCTGCGCGTTGATCTTCACGATGAACTGGCGCTGGACGTGCATGCCGCTGATGAACACCGCGTCCGCCCAGTGGTAGTCGCTCTCGCGGGCCTCGGTCTTGTTCTCGTCGATGAAGCGGACTTCCCATTCCTTGGGGAGATACGCCGCGATCACCAGGAGCCCCTGCGGCGGCATGAACGCCTTGACTCCGCGCATGAGCGGGTAGGCGTGATGCATGGTCCCGAAGGACCGCGTATAGCGGGGGAAGACACAGAGAATGCGGCGGACGTTGCGCGGCCGATACGTCTCGCGGCGATGCGTGGATGCTTTTTCTTGTGTAGTCGCTGTGACCGCGCCAAGCATAACGCTTGCGTCCCCTCAAAATGCGGAGCCTAATAGCAGTCCATTTAATTGTCGGCAGTCAGACAGTCTACCTTCAGTGGCATTGGTTTCTACTGAAACTCTACCATTTGCTCCATAATTTGAACCGCTTTGACGATAGTTCGGTCGCGGCTAAACCGATATCTAACATAAGGTTGCTCTGCTGAAACCCCTCCTTATGTAAGGAGGGGTAGGGGAGGTTCCGGGAGCGAAGGCGTTAAATCCCTTTCTCTCCCCTTAACATCAAGGAGGGGATTTCCTTGCGAGCGCAATGGTTTTCAACAGGTTAATTAATGCTGACGCCATTTTTTTTGGCGGGACTACGCGCCCGGCTGAAGGTAGCGGGCGGTCCGGTTGTCCTTTAGACTGTCGCTCTCATTGGAAAGGAACCCGAGGATTCGTATGGCCACCGCATCCGCCGCAGCAACCCGCAAGGTCCCGCTCTGCATCCCCGACATGGGCGAGGAAGAGATCCAGGCCGTCGCCGAGGTCATCCGTTCGGGCTGGCTGGCGCACGGGCCCAAGAACCACGAGTTCGAGGAAGCCTTCAGCAAAGCCCTGGGCGTCAAGCACGCGGTCTCGCTGAACTCCTGTGCCTCGGCGCTCTTCCTGGCCGTGCATGCGCCCGGGATCAAGGGCGAGGTCATCCTGCCGAGCTTTACCTTCGTCGCGAGCGCCAACGCGGTGGTGATGGGCGGAGCCAAGTGCGTACTGGTTGACGTGGACTACGACACTTGCAACATCAATCCGGCCGCGGTCGAGGCCGCCATCACGCCGCGCACCGAGGCGATCATGGCCGTGCACTACGCGGGCCAGGTGGCCGACATGGAAGCCCTGGCAAGAATAGCCGCCAAGCACAAGCTGCTCCTGATCGAGGACTCTGCCGAGGCCATTGGCGCGACCCAGAACGGCAAGAAGACCGGCGCGTGGGGCATCGGGTGCTTCTCGTTCTATCCGACCAAGAACATCAGCACGGGCGAAGGCGGGATGTTCACGACTCAGGACCAGGCTCTGGCTGATAAGGTCCGTGCCATCGCCGGGCATGGGGTGGCGTCCAGCACATGGGCCCGAGAAAAGAAGGAAAAGCCCTGGCTTCGGGCGGCGACTTTCGGCGGGTTCAACTTCCGCATGTCGAATATGAATGCGGCCATAGGCGCGGTGCAGATGAAGAAGCTTGAGCCCATGAACGCCGCGCGACGCAGGCACGCCAAGCAGTACAACGCCTTGCTCAACAAAGACTTGTTCGATCTGCCCGTGGAACGGCCCGGCTTCCAGCACGTCTACCAGATGTATACGGTCAAGGCCAAAGGCTTCGACCGGACCACGTTCCTGGCCAAGCTCCGCGAACAGGGCATCGGCGCGACCGTCCACTTCGATCCGCCGGTCCATACCCAGCCGTACTACGCCGAGCTGGGCTTCGGGAAGCTTGACCTGCCGGTGACGACCAAGCTCGCCGCTAACATCCTGACGCTGCCCATTTATCCGCAGATGACCGAGGACGACGTGGCCTATGTGGCTCATGCCGCGAACAAGGCTGCGTCCAATCTTTAGCCAGCACATAACCCGTGTCAGCCGGGAGGGGGACTTGGGTACTTAAGATCGGAACTTGCTTATGACACTTGAGATACGCATAGCTACACCTGACGATGCGAAGGCTATTTTCGATCTCATTGTTGGGCTAGCCGAGTACGAGAAAGAGCCTCAGTCGGTTGAAGTGACGCCAGCCATCCTGAAAGCCCAGATGGAAAGTGCCAGGCCGCCATTCGAGTGCCTGCTCGCCGAATGGGATGGAAAGCCCGCCGGGTTCGCCCTGTACTTCCAGAACTATTCGACTTGGAAAGGCCGTCCCGGCATGTACCTGGAAGACCTATTCGTGCAGCCCGAACACCGCAAGCGTGGCATCGGCAAGGCGCTCCTGATCCGACTGGCGCAGATCTGCGTCGAACGGGGCTACGGGCGTTTCGAGTGGGCTGTGCTGGACTGGAACGAACCCGCCATCGGCTTCTACAAGAAACTCGGCGCCAAGCCCATGGACGATTGGACGGTCATGCGGGTTACGGGCGAGGCACTGACTAAGCTTGCGGCCGAATCCAAGTGATTCAACCCCGACATATCCCAGATTGGCTTTGATTCTTGGACACGCCTACGGACACGCCTTCATCCCAGGATGCTCCTATTCGCAACGTCCGATAATCTACGTTATGTATCGTTGTCTAGAGGGAAGCCCAGGCCGGGAGGGGCCTAAAACCGGCGGAGGCTTTTAGGCGTCTTCGGGTTCGCCGGCTCCGGGTTCGGGTAGGAAGAACGAGCAGATCAGGTTGACGAAGTAGACCGTGAAACCGACGCCCGCGGCCACATACGCGACCTTGGCTGGGCCGGTTCCGGGCACCCAATCCATGGCGGCAAGCGTGGCCGTCACGTAGGCGAAGCTGGTCCCGATCAGCCGCCCGCCGATGTTCGCGGCGAAGCTCTCGCCGGTGCCGCGCAGATGCAGCGGATAGACCCGCGGCAGATAATTGCCCCAGAAGCTGAGCTGTCCCACGGTCAGCATGCCGGCCAGGAACATCCCGACATACAGCAGGTTCAGGTCGTTTACGGCCGCATAGCCGAAGACCAGCGGCATCACCAGCAGCCCAGGGATCAGGAAGACGCGGATCAGCTTGCGGCGACTCACGATCCAGACGGCCAGAACGGCCAGGATCACCCGGCCCACCAGCCCGCCGACTTCCTGGACCTTGGTCACGTCCGCCGCGGTGCTCTGGACGGCCTTGATTCCGGCGATCTTGGCCGCCTTCTCGACTTCCTTCTCGGGCTTGTCCTTGAGTTTTTCCTTCACTTCGGCGGAGGCATCGGCAGCCCGCGTCTTGACCTCGGCCATGCCGGGCACGATCTGCGGGATCTGCTGAATGGCGCCGAAGGCCGCGCCGTACGAGCACGCGAACATGATCGTGGTAATGATCGTGGTCTTGCAGAGCTGCGGCTTGAAGAGTTCCAGGAAGCTGGGCCGTTTGAGCGTCCCCGCATCCTTCTTGGCCTTCCACAGCGGGCTCTCGGGCAGGAACGGCCGGATCACGATCAACGGGATCGCGGGCACCAGGCCCGACATCAGCGTGTAGCGCCAGGCGGCGTGCTGGTTGACCGGGTCGATGGAGCCGAGGTTCAGGAATTCCGGAATGCCGATCCCGGGCAGGCTCTGCCCGTGGTTCACCATCAATCCGTAGACCGTGGCGATGAAGAGCCCGCCCACCGAACTAAAAGCCTGCGTATACCCCAGGACCTTCTCGCGCTGCTTGGGATGCGGGAAGAGTTCCGCGAGCCACGCCACCGCGGCAACGAACTCCACGCATACGCCGATGAAGGTCGTGCAGCGCAGCACCATCAGCATGCCGATGCTGGTCGAGAACCCTGCAAAGAAGGCCGAGAAGGCGTACAGCAGAATCGAGAACGTCAGCACGCGCCGGCGGCCCAGGACGTCGGTCAGGTAACCGCCCAACAGACCGAAGATCGATCCCGCGATGGCCGGGATAAAGATGAGGTTCTTTACCATCCCGAGGAACTCGGGGCTGCCCGGTGCGTAGCCGGTCAGTTCCGTGATCGCCGGCGGAAAGACCAGCGGGGCCATGAGCAGTTCGTAGATGTCGAACGCGAACCCGATGGCCGCGACAAGGCAGACCAACCACTGGGTCATGGTGAGCTTCGGTGCCGGTGCTTCGATGGAATCCGCCATGCGCTGGGTCCTCGCTTAAGCCAAACGATTGGGAATGACTTTGATAGTACGTCTACGTACACACTTCGCAATGGGTTCTCAGCACAATTACCTGTATTTCTTATCCATACAAATAACTTCAGAGTCCTGAAAGGGTTGTGAGCTCTCCCCCGCCCCGAGCCCGGCGAACTATTCCCACTCGCGAAGATCCGTAACAACGCGCAACGAACCCATATCTAATGGGTATTGTAACGCCAGGGAGGGCTTAGTTCATGAGGATGGTCTTGTCGGCCTTGGCCTATTGCATCCTGGCATCGACTTCAGTTCGCGCGGAGACCTTCAAAGTCGTAGAGCGACATGGCCAGAGCGTTCGAGGCAATATCGGCGGACACCCGCTTCTGGTTCTGCGCGGGAACCATCGGGAACGCGGTGAGGCGCTCGGCTATCTGGCAGGCAATGAGATTCTGCGCTTTATGAACGAATGCATGTTGCCGATCGTAAAGGCCGTCTCAAAGAACGAGAACCCCTGGGAGAAGCTTCTCGCCAACAACACCAAGTTCGCCTTTCCCGAACGGTTCAAGCTGGAATTGCAAGGCATGCTTGACGGCATACGGCTCGCGCTGCCGCATAAGGAAGACCGGCTACTGAAGGAACTCAACCGCGAAGTTGCCTTGGATGACCTTTACATGATCAATTGGCTCTACGATGCCAGGCGGTTCGGGTGCAGTTCGTTCTCGGTCTGGGGTTCAATGACGAAGGATGGCCAGACGCTCTTCGCGCGCAACATGGACAGCTCGGACGAGTTGCCGATGTACAATGCCAGTATCGGCGTGGTGGCGACGGTCCCTTCGGAGCCTGGCCTGAAGCCCTTCCTCGACATTCGGATGATGGGCTTGGCTGGCGTCAGCACAGCGATCAACGAGGACGGCGTGGCGATTGAACTCAATGAGGGCAACGGCTCCGCGCCTTCAACCAAAGAAGGCTGGATTTCGCGGCTGCAGGTGATCCAGGAGGCGCTCGAAGGAGCGCGCGCACAGAGCGCGGTAGATGACGTGACGCGCGTATTGCGTGCGAAGCCGGTTCGCACCGGCGGCATTCTTCACGTTTCTTTTCCGGAGATTTCGGCTGGGCATTTGCCTGCGGTGTTCGAATGGGACGGCGACCGGGCCAACGAGAACGGCGCGACCTTGCGGCCTCCCGACGATCCTGGCGCGAAGCCTTTTTTGGTCAGCACCAATCATTTCCTCACGCGCAAGGCATCCACCAAACCGGATGCCGCGTCGAGCACCTGTACGCGCGATGCCGCGATTCGCGCCTGCCTCGCCGATCTGCTCAAGGAAAAGCAATGCGTGGATGAAAGAGTCGCGCGAACCATTTTGGATGCGGTGTCCAAGCATGAAAAGGGCGAGGTCACGCACTTCTCAGTCGTCACTTGGCTGAAAGAGCGCCGTATCTACCTGGCGTTCTCACCGAAACAAGGCGTTGCCGCGACAAAAGGCGAATGGACCAGCTTCACCTGGGATGACGTATTTAACCTTAAATGACATAATAGTTTATATTATTTTCGACTGCTACATTGATTCTCTCAAGCATTCTTCTTCCCTTTGCGCACCTAGTGCAATAGAATTTTCTTTGGTTTTGTAGAACTCCTCACCGGCTCCCAACGCCTTGGCTCATGTAACGAGGGGCCACACGCAATGCCGACGACGGCCATGATGATCGAAGCGCTCGTACAGCACCGGGCCAAAGACCCGACCGGCTGTGCGATGCCCGCCGATTATTTCTGGCAGCTCGTCGAGCGCTTCAAGGCCGATCTGGTCAACCAGGCCTTCGCGATCCTCAGCAACGTGCCGGACGCCGAGGATGTCGCGCAGGCTTCCCTGTGCGAGGCCTTCGAGGGCTTGAACAGCCTCAAAGACCCGCAGCAGCTCGGGAACTGGCTGCGCCAGATCAACCGCCGTAACGCCGTGGACCTCCTGCGCCGCAGAAAGCGCGACCGAGCCAAGCTCGAGCGCGCCGGCCAGGACCCCATGCGCGATACGTCCGCCACGGGCGGGTTCTCGCGGGTGGACTTGAAGGAGATCGTGGCGCGCGCCATCGACGCGCTGCCCACGGAACTGCGTGAGATCGTCGTCCTGCGCTATTGGGAGCATCTTTCGTACCAGGATATCGCCGCGCGGCTGGGCTTGCCGGTAGGCACGGTCAAGAGCCAGCTCTTCCGCTCGGACGGACTCCTGGAACAGCGCCTGCGCAAGTACGTCGATCCAGCCGGTCCCTCCAAGGCAAACAGCGCAGCCAAGGAGCCGGAAACGCCATGAACGCCAAACGTCCCAGCAGCCGCATCGGTAAGGCAGTCTCCCCCGCCCTCGTGGTCACGCCACAGAACGTCCAGGAGTTCGCCCGGGCGTACTCGGACGGCGACCTGAACGCCGGCGAGATGCAGGAGGTCGAGCGGCAGCTCGCCGCGAATCCACCCCTGCGCGACGCCTTCGACCGCCGCCGCAAGGTGCTGGCGGTGATGGCGCAGAGCGTCGGCGGCTTGCAGGTCAGCCCCGATTTCGAGCAGAAGGCCTCGCAGCGCCTGGCCTCGCGGCAGCAGATCAAGTCCGCGCGCGTAACGCAGGGCCTGGACTCTTCCGCCCAGGCGCTCTCGGCGATCTCGCTGGGTGCCGACGAGGCCGAGGCCGCGGGGAATGTAGACGAGCCGGAAGCCGCGGGGATGCTCGCGCGGATGGGCGGCGCGCCGTGGTGGATTATCTCGGTCGCGCTGCACCTGCTGATGATCACGCTGCTCGGCCTGATTACGATGGCGGTGAGCGGCATCGGCGATAACGACAGCGTGATCGTCGTCACGAGCCTCGAACGCGCCCCGCAGATCCAGCCCATGGACGAGCAGAAGAAGAAGTCGGAGCTGCGCGAGGCCCTAGAAGGCAAGCACGAGACGCCCCCGACCGATCCGACCTCGCAGACCGCCTCGGACATCGTCGTCCCGCCGGATATTCTCGCCAAGGCGGAACTCGGCGATCACTTCGAGACCGTCAATCCCGACCGGCCGGACACGCACAGCGCCTTCGGCAATCCGGACGCCCACATGTTTCACAGCGAGAGCGGGAACGACGAGCCGCCCGGCGGCGGCGGCAACGGCGGCGCGGGGCTGCTCGACGACCTGATCGGCGTCGGCGGGCCTTCCAGCCCCGGCACCGGCGGCGGCTGGGGCGGCGGAAACGGCATGGGCACCGGCGTCGACAACGGCGCGGGGCACGGCAGCTTCGGGAGCCGCACTGGCGGCGGGCGCAAGCTGATGGTGATGCGCCACGGCGGCAGCCATGCCACCGAATCCGCCGTGGACAAGGCGCTGGAATGGCTCGCCCGGCACCAGGAACCGGACGGCCATTGGTCGGTGCGCAAGACCGAGGGCGACGGCGACTGGGACCCGGGCGTCACCGGCCTGGCGGTGCTCGCCTTCTTGGGCGCGGGGCACACGGAGAAAGTCGGCAAGTACCGCGACAACGTGAAGCGCGGAGTCTACTGGATCATCAGCCAGCAGCGCGACGACGGGGCGATCGGCACCAACCCCAAGTACGCCGAACACCACGGCGGGTACGGCTACCACCACGCGATCTGCGGCATGGCGCTGGCCGAGGCCGCGGGCATGGGCCGCGTGGCCGAGACCAAGGCCGCGGCACAGAAGGCCATCGACTACACCGTGGACAAGTACCAGTTCGGCGAAGGCAGCGACCGCCTGGGCTTCCGTTACACGCCGAAAGCGGCGACCAGCGACGTCTCGGTGAGCGGCTGGTACATCATGCAGCTCAAGAGCGCCAAGATCGCGGGCCTGCACGTGGACCCCGCGGCCTTCCAGGGCGCGATCAAGTTCCTCGACACCCGTGAGCAGGACGCCGCGAAGGTCAAGAAGGAAGACGACGCTTACGACGACGGCCACCACCGCTACGGCTACACGGAGCGCGGCGCGATGGTGAACACGACCAGCATCGGCATCCTCTGCCGCCTGTATTTGGGCCACAAGCCCGAAGAAGTCCGCGGCGCCGCGATGTGGCTCCTGCGCACCAACCCGCCCGAATGGAAAGCCGATCTCGGCATCGCCAACGGCGGCGGCTGGCCGATGTACTACAGCTACTACACGACGCTGACCATGTTCCAAGTGGGCGGCGACCTGTGGAAGCAGTGGAACGAGGGCCTGAAGAAGATGCTCGTCACCAACCAGCGCAAGGACGGCGACTTCGACGGCTCGTGGGACCCGCTCTCGAGCTGGGAGAAGAAGGCCGGCCGCGCCTACACGACCGCGCTGGGCGCGATGTGCCTGGAGGTCTACTACCGCTACATGCCGCTGTACCGGTAGGCCTGCGCGTTCAAGCGGTCAGGCCAGTTCCACGCCGGTCTCCTGGGCCATGCGTTTGAACTCAAGCAGCAGCCGCTCGCGTTCCGAGAGTTCGTTCTCGTTGTCCGGCGCGCGGATGTAGCCCTGCACTTGGATCTTCGTGCCCGTCCCGCCGATCTCGCTGACGTACACGTTCCAGCGGTCTCGGGTCTGGGTCGAGATCTTCTCGAAAAACGTCCGGAGCCTGTCGCGGAACGACTCGACGCGGTCGGCGGTGACGCTCTCCTTGAGGCCCAGCGCGTAATGGAACGGCCGCCGCGTGTGCGGTCCGTAGTTGTCGATGAAGGCGCCGACCAGTTTCGCGTTGGGCACCGTGACGAGCGAGTTGGACGCCGTCCGGATGCGGGTGCTGCGGAAGCCCACCTCCTGAACCCACCCTTCCACGTCGTTGATCTTCACGCGGTCGCCGATCTGAAACGGGCGGTCGAGCAGCACCGTGAAGGAACCGAAGAGGTTCTCGACGGTGTCCTTAGACGCGAGCGCAACCGCCACGCCGCCGATGCCCATCCCCGTCAGCATGGTGCGGACATCGATGCCCAGGTTGCCCGCGATGAAGATCAGCCCGAAGGCGACGACGAAGATCTTCAGCGTCTTGCGGACGAGCGGCACGAGCAGGTCGTCCATCTTAAAGGAAGTGCGCGCGGCCAACTTGGAGAGGAACGCGCAGACGACATCCACCATCCGATAGACGATCCACACCACCGCCGACGCCAGCAGGAAGACCGAGATCTTGGTCATGAACTCGTTCACCGCTGCGGAAAGATTAAGCAGCGGCAGCCCCACCCACCATAAGAACGCCATGACGGCCAGGCCGAACGGCCGCTCCATGCGCCGCGCCTCGTCGTCGGGCTCTTCGATCTCGCGCCCGGCCAGCCAGCGCGAGAAGACTTTTACGAACAGCCACGCCAGAAGCCGGTCGCAGACGACGCCCGCGCCGACGAGCAGGAACAGGCCCAGCCATTGCCAGTCTTTCAGAAGAAACGTCACGCCCATCAAGCGCCCCGGCACTTTGCCTTCGACCCATTCGCCGATCGTGGGCGGCGGCGTCGAGGCCTCCGGAGGCACGGCCTCTTCCTTCTTGACCTGGGCGAGCGGCTCCCACTCGCGGACGTCCGGCCAGAGCCGCTCCGCGCTCAGGATCGTGCCGGCCTCGACCCGCCACTGACCTTGGCGATTCTTGATCATGGTTAGACGGAACGTCGCCTTCTCCCGCGAAAACGCGCGCGAATAATCGAAGCCCGGCGCGTCGGCCGGAATCTCCTCGGGCTTGATCTCCCAGAAGCGCTCCAGGACATCCAGCACGTGCTCCGCGCGAACGCCCGCGGCCGAAGGGTCCAGCCCGGCGCTGGCGAGGTCCATGCATTCGGCAAGGCGGGCCTCGTTGGCTTCCTTGTCCGTGCCTTTTCGATACGCGGCGGTGCACTGGATGAAATAGGCCAGCAGGGACTTGGGTCCGGTGGGCTTTTCGAGCGGCGCGCTCGGCGCGGGCTTCTCATCCTTGGTGGGCGCGCCGGCCGGCGCGGTCCTGACCGCGGGTTTTTCCACGGCCTCCGCGCCGTAAACGTCCAGGCTTGGATGCCCCCAACACCCCAACAGAAATAACGCACTGCATACGATAAATAAATTCCTGCGCATGAAGCGATGCATAATTGAGCACCTCCGAACGAGACCCTCCCGCCCTGCTCGTACTCAGCGCATAGAAGTACTTCCCTTACCTTCCGCGTCGGCAACCATCACATGCACGCGGACCTCAATTAAATTATACCTGCCGTAATTCGCGTAGAGCAAAGAATGCACTTTGATAAAGAAAAGTATTTTGATTGTAAATTCTTCAGAAAAACGTGACCTGCGTTGAAGGTGCGAGTTATTTCCCGCGGCCGGCGGTCAGTTCGACGCCCAGGAACAGCAGCGCGGCCGCGGCGTCGTCGGGCTTGGCCTTCTCGGCGCGAATCTCCAGCAGCGCGATCCAGGCGTTGTGCAGGCTCTTCTTTTCTTTCTTCACCGTCGCCAGCGGCAGCGCGAGGTTCTCCACGGCGTCGTTCTTGAAGCTGGGCTGCGCGAACTCGAACGTCTCGCGATGCGTGGAGCTCACGAATCGCAGCGTAAGGTTCTTCAAGCCCGACGCTTTGTAGGACAGTTTGAAGAGCGTGTCGTCTTCGGCCGCGTTCAGCGCATACAGAATCCGAATTTCGCCGCCCTTGGACGTGAACTTTGCGGCCGGCTTGTCGCCGTCCTTGGACGCGTCGCCCTTCGCGCCCTCGATCGGCGTAAAATCGCGCAGCATGGACCAGACATCTTTCCACGCCGCCACTCTCTGCTTTGAGGCCGGCGTGAGGGCCTGGTCGAGCATCCGCAGCCCGCGAGGAAGAAGTTCTCCCCAATTCGCATCGGCCTCCAGGCCGCCGTCCATGAAGCTGCGGATCTGCCCGATGAGCTCGCGAAGCGTCTTGGGATCTTTGGCGTGCCGGAGCTGCGACTGGAACGTGAGATAGGCCTTGGAGCCGCTCGCCTCGGCGGCCTTCTTCTCCTGCTCGGCCAGCGCCTTGCTCGCTTCCTTCTCCGCGTCGGTGCCCGGAAAATCGCGGATCAGGATGCCGATATCGTCCACCGCTTCCTGTCCGGCCGGTCCGGTCTCGGCGAGGTTCGGCTTGGCTTTGTTCCAGACGCGGCCGGCCTCGCTGTCCAGATACGTCTTGATGTCGGACTCGGCGTCCGCCGCCGCCGCGGTGCCCGCAGTCTCCTTGGCGACCCGGCGCAGCGCGCCGATGGCCTCGGCGACTTCGACGTTGTAGCTGCGCGCGGCGTTCTTGGCCTTGCGGAACTCCGCCGCGGCCTCTTTAAGCCGCTCGACGGCCTTGAGCTCGTTGAACTGTTTGATCAGGGCCATCGCTTCGCCGGCCGCGGGAGTGCCGTCGTAGTCGCGCGTGACGAAGCCTAGGTCGCCGCTGATCTTGGCGAGCGCCTTCAGGTCGCCCGCGGCGCGGGCGCGCTCGAAGTCGGCTTTAAGCGGCGCGAACTTCTCGCGCGCCTCGGTCTCCTTGGGTGCCGGCGGGCGCGTGACGGCCGGCGCCGGATCGGGAACCGCGGGCGTCGTCGCAGGCGTGCCGACAGGCGCGGGACCTGGACCTGGAGTGTGCGTGGGCGTGGTGGCCGGCGTAGTGGATGGCGTAGTGGGTGGCTGCTGCGGCGTGGCCGGGGTGGTCTTGAGTGAAGTGGAGGTCCCCATTCCGCCCGACGAACCCACGCCGGAATTGGGCGACGTGGCGACTTCTTTGCCGCCGTTCTCGGCCGGAGGATTCTTGCCGCCGCCGCCCAGCAGGGCATACGCGAGTACCAGCACCAGCGCGCCGCCGCCCACCGCGACCCAGATGATCTGGTTGTTCTTGCCGCTCGGCGCGGGGGCTTCGTCCGCGCGTCCGCGGGACCCTTGCGCCATGGGCGCGCGGCGCTTCGTCTGCCCGCCGGAAGACGCCGCGCCCACTCCGCGCTCGGCCATTACCGTCGAACGCCCGCGTTCCGGGTCGTCGCTCACCGGATCGGCGGACGCCGTGGCCGGGCGGCAACTGAGGCAGATCCAGTGCTCGCCGTCCTGGTGGGCCTGCGTGGCGTCGGTGATGCGCTTGCCGCACTTCTCGCAATAGACAATCTGCATGCGGAACAGTGTAGCGCTAACGGGCATGTAAGGCCATTTTCGATTTTGGATTTCCGATTTTCGATTACAAAAAGCGCGGTGCCCCGGCTGCCAGCCACAGCAGTCATTGCGCCCGGCCATTCATTGACCCTTCCCCTGCGGCGTCTAACATGGCCTGAAACAACTGGAGCGATCGCCGTGAGAAACGCCTTTATGCCCCGACGCCTGTCCATGCTGCCGGTCTGCTTCGCCCTCTTCTTGCTGCCGGGATGCTCGCAGAAGGAAGCGCCGCAGAAAGCGGGCGTGGAAGGTAGTACGCCAGATAGTTCGCCCGGACCCGGCGGTGCTCCGGCGGCCACGCCGCCAGCGACGAACTCAAGCGGTGGAGCCGGCGCTCCATCTCCAACTCCATCTCCCGCCGCGCCCGCGGGTGGGATCGGCGCGGCGCAGCCCGCGACGGCCAAGCTGACGGACGGGAACCCGGTGGGCGTGTACTTCATGACGCGCTACTGGTCGGGGAATCTCGAGAAGGCCGCGTGGTACTTCACGGCGGACGGCAAGGTCTACCAGAACCTGGAGGCTGGCTTCGGCGCGGCCGACCTGGCGGCGCACGCGGGCCCGCACGGGACGTTCAAGCGCGCGGGCAACGATATGGAGGTCACCTGGTCCGACGGCAAGAAAAGCAAGAGCCCGATGGAGCTCGACAAGGCCAGCCCCGACTGCTTCATGTGGGACATGGGCAGCTTCACGCCGGTAAAGCCGTTCGAGAAGGCCGCGGACGCGGCGGGCTCGTTCGAGGGCGGCGAGTCGCTCAGCCACGCCGGAAACCGGGTGATGGTCTCGAAGAAGCTGGACCTGCGCGCCGACGGGACCTTCACGTGGGAGGGCGTCTCGTTCGTAAGCGGCGAGACCGGCCAGTCGAAGCTCGAAGGCGGCGCGACGGGCGCGACCACCGGCACGTGGAAGCTCGAAGGCTTCACCCTGACGCTGGACGGCGGCGGCAAGAGCGTCCGCCGCATCGCCTTCCCCTTCGACGACGACGCGACGCCGATCAAGCCGGACTGGATGTTCTTTGGCGGGCTGCTGTATAAGAAGAAGTGAATCTATTTTCGAATTGATTGCATCTATTGAATTCTCGCGCATCAACGCCTTCTGGCCACTGATTTTTGCACTCGGGAATACGATGACAGATACTGACGCCTAAATGGACTTCTTATACTCATTTAATGCGCGACGCCATTGGCGAATCCAGTGCCCATCATTTCTCGGCTCTTCCATCAAGATGTCTTTGTCTTCTAACAAAAGCCAATTCTTTTCTGCCGTCTTAAGCAACACTCCAACATCAAGCTTCGCCTTGCCGATGCGATTTTCTACGTCGGCGAACCAATATAAGAACTGCCGCCAACTAAGTGCGACCCAGGCTTTACCTGGTTCTTCTTTAATTTTCTTGATTATTTCATTACAAAATTGGTTTCTTCGACTTGCATCGCTGATTAAACCTTCCTTTTCAATGCGTCCAAGGTCCGATTCGCGAAGGTATGCAACAAGGGATTCCTCAAACCAATATGGCAATTGTCCACCACCAGCCTCGGTAGGATCTTCGAATCGTGAAGGGGTAAATCTACGCAAGTTGAAAAATTTTCCCGCAGCGCAATCTGTTGCACCCGCCGATTTCCACAACAAAATATCTGAGGAACAATAGCCCACAATAACCCTCATTCCTGAACTTTCTAATTCGTTGATCAATCTTAGTGCGCCTTTGAGCTCTTCTGGATCATCAAACTCTCTTCTAGGCTCCTTTTCGCCAGCGAAAATAACAAAAAGACGTTCGCAATCAGACTTTGATAGGAGCGACGAGATCTCCAAGGCTCGGTTTTTCGCTGAAACGTCCTTCAATCCCACAATAGCGGTTTGAATTGTCTGTATTTTTGACGAAGCAAGCTTTCCTTTCAGAACTCGAGCTATCTCAACTAACAAGTCGTAATACTCATTTGAGAACAACTTAGGAAGAATTGCAGGGGAACAAACAGAAGATGGCTTAATGTCTTGACAGGTCTTTGTCAGTTCACTAAGGACACCTTCCCACCATTTCTTCGATGACATATCAGCCGTATCTACGTCTTTTGGGAAGTAGGCCCATGTTGAAAGTTGGCCTCGCTGGGAATTCGGTACATACAATTGTGGATCAAAAACTGTTTCGAAATCAGCTCTGATTTTCTTACAAATGTCCAATTGTTGTAGAATTTTGGACCTCCCATAATTGACTGGGCTTAAAACCGCGCCTCGAAAATCATTGAGACCGACTTCTTCCAAGAGGTTCTGTGAATCATGTCCCATTTGATGATAAACGCTCATCACGTATCCTCCTTGGAATATCCATTCCATGCTTCGAGCAATGCCGACGGAGTTCGGTATCTTTGTATCGGCCATGGACGTGTCATTTTTGCAAGGACAGGCAAATTTCGATCTATTGTCTCTTGAAGGAACAAGCTCCCTTGTTCTCCCCTAGTTGCGACACGCTCAACAATTTGCATTGGAGTATCAGTAGTTGAACTTGAGAATGGATGAATCCGAAACAATGCCTCCGTTAGAACAACTCCCAGTGCGAACTGGTCCGTGCGCCAATCGATCAGGGACTTTTCATTGTTCAATTGCTCAGGAGAAGCATAGTATGGCGTTCCAGGGCCACGAATTAGCCAACTTTGAGTGATTGATGTTTCCGTCAGATCTCTGACTAATCCGAAGTCGCTAATTACCGGCGATGTCTTGTCAGTCTTCAAGAGGATATTATCCGGCTTAATGTCACGGTGAACCAATGAATGGCCGGAAATATGTTTTATTGCATCGATCAACATTACCCCTATGCCTAGCACTTCTTTCCGAGTAAAGACCGGTCCATTTAGAATCCGATTTCCCAATGTTCCCTCTTGATAAAATTCCTCCAGTATTACAAGATAATCGATTCCATTCAGAGTATTTGTGTCAACCGACAACAACCGTGCGATGTTTGGATGGCAGCATTTTTTCATAGCAGAAACTTCACGTGAAGTTCTTTCCAAAGACATTCCTGATTTTAGGATTTTAAGGGCAAATGCGGAGTCTGTTGATTTCTCTGTAACGCGATATGTTCTTTTAAAAGCACCACCACCGACAAATCCTTCCAACCGAAAACCGCGCTTTCTACAAGCTTGTTCCGCAACCTTGTCTAACTGCTCGTCGTCGCCCATTTCCAAAACCCTGTAGACTTTGTTCTCTGGCTTGATCTGACAGCCATGCTGATATCGGCACATTCCTTTTGCATTCTATGACTTGGACTAGTTGTCCTTCGGCAATCGTGTAGAGTCCTATCTTGCGCCGTGAAAATTCCCTCTCATAGTTAGAGGCAAGCATAGCAGCTTTATAAGGTAAAACAACATATGAAAGATGTGCGAAACATGTGTTCCGGTAGGCTTGATTTAATGCATCTTTCCAGCGAAAAAGTTTAGCTTCAAAAGCTACGACGTCACCGTCATGAGTAACACAAACAATGTCGGTCCTTCCTCGCTGATATTCGAATTCAGTTGCTAATCCAGTTAGGTTAAATTCTTCTTGCCTATCACTTAGAATGCAGAGAAATGTATCTACGAGTTCAGACTCTGACTCATATGCAGTCTTAACCGCTGAGTGGCTGTCATTCAATGAAATCGTTCCTATGTATGAAAATGACGAATGAATTATGCCCTGCACTATTTTAGCTCCTCACAAGGTTATTCTGTCCTTTCGCGATTTACGGGAACAGCCCCAGCATCTTGTTCGCTTCAGCCACGCGCGTGACGGCGATGCGCATGGCGGCGTCGCGCAGGGAGATGCGCTCGCGCTTGCTCAGCGCCCACAGGTTCGAGAAGGCCTTGGTCATGATCTTGTGCAGGCGCGTGTTGATCTCGTCGAGTTCCCAGAAATAGTACTGGATGCCCTGCACCCACTCGAAGTAGCTCACCGTCACGCCGCCCGCGTTGGCCAGGATGTCCGGCACCACGGTGACGCCCTTGACGCGCAGGATCTCGTCGGCCTCCGGCGTCGTCGGACCGTTGGCGGCCTCGACCACGATCTTCGCCTTCACCTCCGGCGCGGTCTTCTCGGTGAGCACGCCGCCGAGCGCCGCCGGGATGAGAATATCCGCGTCGCACGCGAGCAGTTCCTCGTTGGTGAGCGTCTTCGTGCCCTGGAAGCCCACGATGGATTCCTTCGGGCCGAGCTGCGAGAAGAGCTTGAACGGGTCGATGCCGGACTCAGAGTAGATCGCGCCCTGCACGTCGCTGAGCGCCACGATCTTCGCGCCCATCTCGTGCAGCGCCTTGGCCGCGTTCGAACCCACGTTGCCCGCGCCCTGGATCGCGACGCGCAGGCCCTTCATATCCAGGCCCTTCTCTTTCGCCACGGCCGCGGTGATGTAGCTCACGCCGCGCCCGGTGGCCTCGATGCGCCCCAGCGACCCGCCCAGCGCGACCGGCTTGCCGGTGACGACCTGCGGCACCGCGTGGCCGGTGGTCATGTTGTAGGTGTCGTAAATCCAGGCCATGATCTGCCCGTCGGTGCCCATGTCGGGCGCGGGGATGTCCTTGTCCGGCCCGATGATGATCATGATCTCGGAGGTGAACCGGCGCGTGAGGCGTTCGAGTTCGCCCATGCTGAGCTTGCGCGGATCGACCACGACGCCGCCCTTCGCGCCGCCGTAAGGGATGTTCATCAGCGCGCACTTCCAGGTCATGAGCATCGCCAGGGCCTTCACTTCCTCCATGCTCACTTCATGGTGGTAGCGCAGGCCGCCTTTGGCCGGGCCGCGGAACTGGTTGTGATGCACGCGGTAGCCCTGGAAGACGTGGAGTTCGCCGCTGTCCATGCGGACCGGCACGGCGACTTCCAGCGTGCGCTTGCAGTGGCGCAGTACTTCATGGGCCGCGGGATCGAGGTTGATGGCCTTGGCGGTGGCGTCGAGCTGCCGCAGGGACTGCTCCCACATGTCGTGCCGGCGCGGCAGGATGGCGGACTGGCGCGCGCTGGACATCGTGGGTGAGGTCGAGGCAACGACGGGCGGAAATCCGGATTGCGAAGCGCGTTCGACCGTCGGCGTGGCCGGAACGCTAGCCGCCGCCTCGCCCCCATTGCCGCCGTTGCTCCCCGAAGCCTTGCGGTTCTTTCCGGGCTTGACCATGTTGGATGCTCCCCCTGTCCCCTACCCTTAAATGTACTCTGCGGGGCTTAAACGTAAATCGGAATACCCGCGCCGGCACGCGAGGCCTTTTTGACGCGGCTGGATTCAGGAGGCAAATGGTTCACTTTTAAAGGCGGCAGAGGCGGCGGGCTTCCGCAGCAGCGAACGCAAAGGCGCGCCGGGGTTCGATTGCTAGGAGAGCGATGGCGGGGCGCTCAGGCCCGAAAAATCCGGCGGGTTTCCCATATGCAGGCGTTCGCGAAGCTGCAACTCCGACCCGGCCACTTTCAGCATGGCTTCCACGACGGCGGCCGAACGCGGGCCGGTGGCCAGCACATGGATGCGCCGCTGCGTGGGTTCGCGATGTTCGAGCTCGATCTCGACGCGGTCCGCCGGGACGATGCTCTCGACGCGCTCGGGCCATTCGATGCAGACGACGCCGCGAGGATCGGCCAAGCATTCCGCCAGGCCGGACGCGGCGAACTCGTCGCCACCGCCCTTCATGCGGTACGCGTCGATGTGGTAGAGCGCGAGCAGGCCGTTCTTGTAGACGTGCAGCAGCACGTACGTGGGGCTGGTGACGGCCGCCTGGTCCTTGCCCAGCAGCCCGCGGGCGAGGCCGCGGACGAAGACTGTCTTGCCCGCGCCGAGTTCCCCGCGCAGCGCGAAGACCAGGCCCGGCTGCGCCGCAAGCCCTGCGACCTCGCCGAGCGTCTCCGTCTCTTCAACGGAAGCGGTCTGGAGCATGTAGCCGGCTTTGAGGGGTTGGGACATTAAAAGTGCACCTTGAATCCGGCCTGCTGGAAATGGCGGTCGCCGGTCAACGCTTCCTTCATGCGCCGTTCCTTCATAACCACGAAAGAGATGCAATCGGTGAGCGACCAGGCTTTGTCCGTGCGCTGGCGAAACAGAGCCCAACCTTTCTCAAACAACTCTTTCGAGGATGGCACAATGGTAACGCGAGGGCTCGCGCGCAAACCTTCAATGAAGGGCGTCACTCTTTGCCGGTCTTGAGGTTCGCAGAATGCATCCGCCAATTCGAGGATGATCCAGTCGGTGGTCAACAGATAGCGGGAGGACTCCTGCGACCAGCGCCAGGCGGCCTGATGACCTTCATCGCGAGGATTATAGAGCGCCAGGAAAAACCAGGTGTCCGCGAAAACAGGATTCACTTTTTGGGCGCACCGTGAAGATAGTGATCGTGATTTCGCGCCAGATCTTTCGGAAGCCCCCTGCCTTTGCCCGCAAACCGCGCAAACAGGCCTCTGAGGTTCTCAGCCCCAGCGTTCTTCCTTGCGGTTGCGTTTTTTTTATCCTTAACCCGCCGGCCTTGAGCGGCGGCCGCCTCGTGAGTGGCTACGGCATGTTCTGCCGCGCCAGCTTCATCCCGTTCTTTCGCTCGCTGTCTCATGATCACGTCCTCGAATTCGCCCAACGCGGCGTATTCTACATGCCCTTCATGAAATCGCTACCCCTTCGTGATGCGGATTTACTCGTTCGCCGGTTCCACTTTGTTTCCAAAGAAGAACAGCATTGGCTTGCCCCCCTGGCTCAGGACGATGCCGCGGGTCTCGAAACTCACGCGGACCTTTCCGCCGGTCTGCGCGGGCAGCGGGCATTCGCCCAGGACGTAGTAGAACGTGATCCCGCCGGCGTCGTCTTTGATTTTGAAGAGTCCCGTGCTTTTCATGCCGCCGCCCTGCTCGAAGACGACCAGGTCCGATGCGCCCTGGGATTCCAGCGTCCCCGTCATCGTACCGGCGATGCTCTTGCCTTCGCCTTGGGCTTGCAGCATCTCCTTGGAATTCCAGGTGGTCTTTTTGGTCGCCGACGAGATGACGACGATCGCGACCAGCGCGATAAACGCGGCCATGAAGACCGGGCGCGTCTTGTTCCGCCCGGCAACTTCTCCCTGTGTGTCCACGATAGGCATCCCTCCCAAAGGCTGTCGCAAGAAAACGGTCCCGCTTGGTTCAGGAACTTCCGCCCGTGCGGTGCTCGTACCCCACGTCCGGCAGCGGCTCCACTGTGCCGTCCGCGTGCTTGAGACGCCGGCCAGCGCCCTCCGGCAGAACCGTCCCGACGCGCCGCAGCGGCGTCGCTTCCTGCCAGTCCTTCAAGAGCGCTGCGGCGGCCTGGGGTTCCACGGCAAGCAGCAATTCGAAGTCCTCGCCGTCGCCAAGCACATGCGCCAGCACGCCGCGCCCGTCGCGCTGCGCGGCTTCGTTGGCCGCGGCGGAGACCGGCAACGCCGCCTCGTCGATCTCCACGCCGCAGCGGCTCTCTTCGCACAAATGCCCCGCGTCGCGCGCCAGGCCGTCGGTGATGTCGATGCAGGCATGGACCCGTGGCTCCGGGCTCGCGGCTCCCGGCTTCTGGCCGCTCAGCAACGCGCGGATGCGCCGCGCCTCTTCCAATCTGGGGATGAAGTCGAGGTGTTTGCCGCCGCGGGAGCCGCCGAGTTCGCCGGTGACCAGCAGCCAGTCGCCGGGCTTGGCGCCGTTGCGCAGCCACGCGCCGTCCGCCGGGCCCTCGCCGAGCAGGCTCACGCAGACCGTCACCGCGCCGTTGCTGGTCGTGATATCTCCGCCGGCCAGCGCGAAGTTGAAGCGCGCGCAGCAGGCCGCCAAGCCGGCGTGAAGTTCCTCCGCCCAGGCGTCGTCGAGGCGGCGGTTCAGGTTCACCGCGACGGCCGCGGCCACGGGCCAGCAACCGGCGGCGGCGATGTCGCTACAAGCCTTGGCCATGGCCTTCCAGCCGATGCGCCGGGGTGAACTGGCCTCCGGTCCATCGAGCAGAAAGTGCGTGCCCTCAACCACCTGGTCGATCTTAAAGGCCAGGTCGCGGCCCTCGCCCCAACGCAGGATGGCGCAGTCCTGCCCCGGGCCGACCTTCAGCCACGGGTGTCCTGGCGGGTCCCGGCGGAATTGCCGGATCAGGGAGAGCTCGCCCATAGCGGCATAATAGGTCCAGGCCGGCCGTTCGGCAACGCGTAGAAGGCTGGATCCGCCGCGCCACATCGTGCGTAACAAGGCTCAAGTTCAGGGCTTCGGCATTGCTTGGAAACGCAAGTTGCTTAGAATAAGCCGCGTCAACCTCGGCGGTCCGCAACGTCTAATTGGGCGACCGTAGTTCCCCATTTCGAGGACGGCTTGGCTTTACCCGTGGGGGGTATAAGGAGAGATCTCCATGTCGTTCCGCAGGTTTCTGACGTGCGCCTTCCTGATGCTCGGTTCCGCCGGGCCGCTATTTGCCGGCGCGGCCAAGCCCGAGTTGCCGCCTTCTCCGCTGGATGAAATGTCCGCGGAGGATGCGCTCAGGGACGGCAAGTTCTTCGAGAAATACCAGCGCGACTCGCAGAAGGGCGTGACCAAGTTCGACAAGCAGGGCAACATGATCGGCGACGTCAACAAGGTCGCGCTCTGCCCGGCCTGCCACCAGCCGCTCTATCTGCATTCCGATCCCGGCTTCAAATGCGTGCCGCAAGGCCCGCGGCTGCCCGGGCCCGATGCCCGCTACGCCCAGCCGCTGGAAGTTCATAAAGTGGAGACGCACTGCCCGGTCTGCAAGGCCAAGTTCGTCGCCGCGTACCAGGGCAACATCAATTCGCTGGCGGGCATGGACCGCGATTTCTGCCGCCACAGCGTGGGCGCGGATTACGCGGTGAATGCGTCGGTCTGGCTCTGTCCCGAATGCGGTTACGCGGGCTTCGCCGACCGGCTGAACGAGAAGGGTCAGGTCGTTCCGTTGTGGGGCAAGGAACTGGACGGCTCGGAGCTCACGCCCAAGACGCTGGAACTCGTGAACACGCGCCTGAAGGCGTTCACGTTCGACAAGATGATCGAGTTCGCCGGGCTGCGCAAGGAAGCCGTGCTGGCCGGCACGCCAGAGGCCGAGAAGTTCCGCAAGTTCGGCGACTACCTCGAACAGACCCAGATCCCGGACTGGGTGAAGTACAAGAACGCGCTCTTCCTGATGGAGAACAACGGCATCGTTCTGCCGCACGCGCTGCGGGCACGGCTGTATCTCGAGGCCGGCTGGGCGTGCCGCCGCGAGGTCTGCTCGGAGATCGGGATCACCGGACTTGTGCCGCAGTTCCAGGTGCTGCTCGGCAAGTCGATCCGGCTGATGAACCGCTACATCAATTCGGAGTGCCTCAACATCCGCCAGCGCCGCCGCGAAGGCTTCGTCGACCCGGGCAAGCCGGAGACCGACCCGGCGGTGCTCGCCGAGGCCTGCGCGAACATCATCAAATACGGCGAGATGGTCGTGCATGATGAGGAGCAGAAGGCCAAGGCGGGCCAGCCGCCGCCGCCCCAGGACCAGGCGCGCTTCCAGGTCGGCGACATCTTCGTGCTGCGGCTCCGCCAGGCCGGCTTCCTCGACCGCTGCGGCAAGATCAACGAGGCCGCGGAGACGCTCGAGAAGGCCCGCGCCGTGATCCCCATGGTGGACGAGGTCAAGCAGGTGCTCGAAGAGCTCAAGCCGGAACTCGCCGCCAAGGGCATCAAGGACGATTTCGTACTCAAGAGCATCGACATGAACCTGCAGATGCTGCAACACGCCGTCGACGTGCGTTCCGAATGCCTGAAGATGGAGCGCGAGTACCTCTTCCACTCCGCCGAACACCTCATGCAGGCGCTCTTCTTCAACGAGAACCCCAACAACAAGGACTTGGCGACGAGCGTCTACTGGGCCGCGGAACTCTACCGCCGCGACGGCCGGGAGCTCGAGGTGGCCAAAGCCTGTTTCGAGACCGCCAACAAGCTGATCAAGAAGCAGGACGTGGACGGCAAGCGCGCGAAGCTCGACGACTTGGTCAAGCAGCGCAAGGATCCCACCAAACCGAGCGAGGCCGAGGCGGCCGTGCAGGCGGAGATCGCGCGGCTGGATACGCTGAACGGCTGGAGCGACGAGAGCCTGGACGCGATCGCCAAGGCCGTGAAGGCGCGCGAACTCTCCGAACAGAAGGCGGGCATTCAGCCCACGCCCGCGGCGCCGCTCCGCGAGAACATCGCCAAGGCTCTGGCTGAGATCGAGAAGCGCGCGGGCGCGGCCAGCATCGCGGCCACGCCCGTGCAGCGGCCGCCTGAAGGTCCCAAGACGCCGGAGCCGGCGGTGAAGACCGAACGCGAGCCCGCGAACGAAGGCAAGACGGTAGCGGACACCGCGCCCAAGAACCCAGAGCCGCGCATCGCGAGTGTCGTCAAGACGCGCGCCGATCTCTACCGCGTCTACTACGAGGCCCTCACGCGCTACGTGAAGGACAAGAAGGCGAACCCGGAGTCCCTCAGCGAGTTGGTCTCCACGGGCTATCTCAAACAAGTCGAGGCCTGCCTGGACGAGAACGGCGTGCTGATCTGCCCCGAGACGCAGCAGAAGCTGCTCTACTCGAAGGGCGCGCCCTTCGGCGAAAAGGCGCAGGTCTACATCTTCCCGCGTGCCAAAGACCCGAATCAGACGAAGCTCTACGGCGACGGGCACGTTTCTCAGTAAGACGAAAGCATCTAGCGGCAAGAACCTGGAACCGAACAGCAGAGAACAGCAGACGGCCATGGCTTAGATGGCGTCTGCTGTTTTTGTTTAAAGGCGCTGGCGATGTACTAGGCGTTAGTAAGAAGCACTTTTCCGGTCTTGCCGCCTGCAAAGAGCGCGAACGCCTGAGCGGCGTCCTTGAATGGGAGCGCATGCGTCACGAGGCGTCCGGGCTGCAAGCCCTTGCGAACCAGGTCCACCATCTCGGTGGACTCGTTGAAGAAGAAGTACCACCCGCCCACCCACCCTACGTCGCGGCGGATCAGATCTTCGGAAGGCGAGACCGTCACGGAGCCGCACTCGCCCGACTGCGCGATCGTGCCGCCGTGCGCGACCATCGAGAACGCCTGCTTGACGCACTCCGGCCGCCCGGTGGCCTCGACGACCACCTGCGCCATCTGGCCGCCCGTTAGGTCCTTCACGGCTTTCACCACATCCACCGTTCGCACGTCCAAGACGCTCTGGGCGCCCAAGTCTTTCGCAAAGGCCAGGCGTTCGGGCGAGACATCCAAGCCGATCACGCGCGCGCCCAGGAACGCCTGCAGCATCACGTGCCCGAGGCCCACGGGACCCAGCCCCAGCACCACCACGAAAGCGTTGGGCTTAACCTGCAAGCGCTTGGCCATGTGGTAGCAGACGCCCAGGCCATCGCCCGAAACGAGCACCGCCTCGGCGTCGGTCAGGTTTTCCGGCGGCCTGAAGAGGGCTTGCGCCGGCACGAGAGCCAATTCGGAGTGGAAGTCCTGGCCGATGCCGATGCGCGACTCGCACCAGGTGTATTTGCCTTCGGCGCACGCCTGGCACTTGCCGCAGCCCCACACCGCGTGTAGCCCCACGCGCGTTCCCTTGGCGAAGCCGAACTTCTCGCCGCCCTCTTCGACGAGGCCCACGGCCTCGTGACCGGGGTTCCCGTTCATGCCGGCGTTGCGGTAGGCGCCCAGTTCGCTTCCGCACAAGGCCGAGCAGCGAATGCGGACCAGCACCCGCCCTTCCGCCAAGTTCGGCGCAGGCACGTCCCGCAGCTCGACCTTCGCTTGCCCCAGGAAGTGTACGCGCTTCATCAGCCGCTCTCCTGAAACCCGAGAAGGACCTTTCCTTCGAGGCGGCCCGACTATAGCGGCTGTCCTTGGATTCTCACGGTAAGATGTATCTGGATGCCTGAAGTATATTCGATGCAATAGAGCTGGACTAGAACCCCAGTTTCTTAAGCAGTTCCACAAAGTACGGGATTTGGAGGACCTTGGCGGCCACAAAAACGCCCGCTCCGGCGAGGATTGCGAGGAGGAGGGTTAGTTTGACCAGCTTGAGCAGGAAGCTCGAACGGCCCTCTCCTTTATAGCGCGCGTTGAACTTGGCGTAGTTCTCGGCGCAGGCGCTGGAACAGAAACTGCCCTCGCCGGACTTTACAGCGCAGTTCTTGCAGACCGGCTTGTGGCAGGTGTAGCAGTGGGCCACAGCGGGCCTGTGGCAGGAGACGCAGATGCTGCTGGCCATGGGCTAAGCCTACCTCATGCCGAGCAAGCGGCGCAACCGGCCGCCGGAATTTCGTGGCCGCGGCGTCCTGCCGCTGGGCTTACCGGCGGCGACTGCTCTAGCAGCGGCGGGACGCCGCTCCGACCTCCGCCGGGACGGCGGAGCTACGAATGGCGGCGGGACGCCGCCGCGACCCCCACCGGGACGGCGGAGCTACGAATAGGCGGCGGAACTGCGCCTGAGAGGCCGGAGGATTTTCACGCCCCTTGCGAGACCTTAAAGTGGGTGCATAATAGGCCCTACGCGTTAAAGACACAGGGCGCGCACGTGGAGACCCGAGTGGGTCTCGTTAGCGCGCGGCCCACAACCGGAAGCATGGAGGTCCTACATGGCGTTCAAGCCCCGCCGCCGCCGCAAGATCGGAAGCAAGAAGCGCCGCATGCGGAAGCTGCGCTCGAAGAAGAAGTAGCGCACGGCGGCTCCTGGCTCGCGGCGGCCTTTCCTTCCGCGAGCCAAGAGCCGCGAGCCGCGGTCCGTTGCGCAAGGTTGCGGCCGGCCCTTGCGTCTTTCAGAAGGCAGCGCTTTGCCGCGGGGCTCACCGTGCGCCCGCGGCGTTCTCTTTTAAGGAGCAGGGCATGGCCGGCGGTAAAAAGGGCGGTTCCCCTTCGCGCAGCGGGGTCTTCAACAAGCCGGTGGACCCGCTCACCGAGGCGTTCACGCAGTCGATCTCGTTCGATCGGGTGCTCTGCAAGTACGACATCGCCGGGTCCATCGCGCACGCCAAGATGCTGGGCAAGGTCGGGCTGATCAAGCGCTCCGAAGAGGAGTCGATCCTGCGCGGGCTGGCCGAGATCCAGCGCGACTACGACGAGGGCAAGATCAACTTCAGCCCAGAGTACGAAGACATCCACATGAACGTCGAGAAGGCGCTGGAGGAGAAGATCGGCGAGACCGCCGGGAAGCTCCACACGGCGCGCTCGCGCAACGACCAGATCGCGCTCGACGAACGGCTCTGGCTGCGCGACGAGGTCGATGAGATCAACCGGCTGCTCTCCGCCCTTCAGGAAGCCCTGCTGGATCTGGCCAGCGAGTACGCGTCCGATGTGATGCCCGGCTATACCCATCTTCAGCGCGCGCAACCAGTCACCTGCGGGCACTACCTGCTCGCGTACGTGGAGATGTTCGGGCGCGACAAGGACCGCTTCGGCGACACGCGCCGCCGCGCCAACGTGCTGCCACTCGGCGCGTGCGCGCTCGCGGGCACCTCGCTGCCCATCGACCGCCAGTACGTCGCCGCGATCCTCGGTTTCGACGGCGTCACGCGCAACAGCATGGACACCACCGCCGACCGCGACTACCTGCTGGACTTCGCGTACTCGATGTCCGTCTGTTCGCTGCACCTCTCGCGCCTCTCGGAAGACCTGATCCTCTATTCGACCACCGAGTTCGGGCTGCTCGAGATCGACGACGCCTTCTGCACGGGCAGTTCGATCATGCCGCAGAAGCGCAACCCGGACCTGCTGGAACTTGTGCGCGGCAAGACGGGCCGCTCGATCGGACTGCTGACACACTACCTGATCCTGCTCAAGGGCCTGCCGCTCACCTACAACCGCGACTTCCAGGAAGACAAGGAACTGCTCTTCGAGACCGTCCTCCAATACAAGGGCTGCCTGCAGATCATCGAGGCGCTGCTGCGCAACGTCCGCTTCCGGCGCGACCGCATGGCCGAAGCCTGCGAGGTCGGGTACATGGACGCGACGGCCCTCGCGGAGTACCTCGTGCGGCGCGGCATTCCGTTCCGGCAGGCGCACCACGTCGCGGGCAAACTGGTCAACCTCGCGGCGCAGAAGCACGTGAAGCTCGCGGAACTCGAGATCGGCGAGATCCAGGGCGTGCACGCGCTGCTGGGCGAGGAAGTCCGGACGGTGCTCGGCGGCAAAGGCGTGGTACAGGCGTATGCGTCGGAAGGTTCCGCGAACCCCAAGTTCGTCCTGAACGCCATCGAAGACTGGCGCGGACGCCTCAAGAGCGAGCGCGGCGAGCCCGACGCAAAGGGAAAAAGGCGGAAGTAACGTCGAAGGTCCAAAGGTCTAAAAGTCCGAAGGTCAACAGCGTGTTCCAGAGCTGTTCGACTTTTGGACTTTAAGACTTTTGGACTGTCGTGCGCTATTTTTCCCCGCGCTGCTTACGGCCCATCGCGTCGTAGGTGGCGTACTTGTAGAGTTCGCCGAGCGTCGGGTAGTTGTAGCAGGTGCGGATAAAGAGGTCGGCGCCCTCCCCCACCATCAGCGCGGTGAGGCCGACGTGGATGATCTCGCTGGCGCTCTCGCCGATGACGTGCACGCCCAGCAGTTTCAGGTCGTCGCGCTTGAAGAGCAGCTTCAGGAAGCCGTCCATGTCGCCGATGATCTCGCCGCGCGCGTTCTGGGCGTAGGACGCGCGGCCCACGACGTAGTCCACGCCCTTGGCCTTGAGCGTCTCCTCGGTCTCGCCGACCATGCTTACTTCGGGGATCGTGTAGATGCCGTACGGCAACACGGGCGCGACGGCCGTCTTGTACTTGAGGTCGAATGCGTTCACGACCGCCAGCCGCGCCTGCTCCATGCTGGTGGACGCCAGCGCGGGGAAGCCGATCACGTCGCCCGCGGCGTAGATGTGCGGGACGCTCGTGCGGTAGTGCGCGTCCACCTTAATGAGCCCGCGCTCGCCCGGCGCGATGCCCGCGAGGTCCAGGTTCAACGTCGCGGTGTTGCTCTGGCGGCCGGCCGCGACGAGCACCGCGTCGGATTCCAGCGTCTTGCCGGACTCCAGCAGAATCTTCACCGCGTCGCCGCCGGGCTGGCAGGCCGATACGCGCTCCGGCGCGGCCAGCTCGATGCCAAGCCGGCGCATGCGGTCCATGAGCGAGAGCGAGATCTCGCGGTCGAGGAAGCCGAGCAGCGTGTCGCGGCCGTCGACGAGCGTCACCTTCACGCCCTGCGCCGCGAAGGTGCAGGCGTACTCGCAGCCGATCACGCCGCCACCGACGACGATCAGGGACCCGGGCATCTCGCGCAGGCCCAGGATCGTGTCCGAGTCGTACACGCGCGGGCTGGCGACCTTGAAGATATCGGGGCGCAGCGGCGCGGAGCCCGTCGCGATGAGGATCACATCGCCGCGGAGAATGACCGGTTCCGCGTGTTCCGCCACCACGCGGATCTTGTGCGGGTCCGTGAAACTCGCGTGGCCTCGGACAAGGTCGATCTTGTGGCGCTCGAAGTTGGCCTTCACGCGGGCGCGCTCGGTCTCTTTGACGCGCTCTTCTTTATAGAGGAACTCGCGCACGGTGGTCTTGCGCTTGGTCACGAAGTCCACGCCGAAGCCGCGGGCCTTGAGGCCCGAGAGCATCAGCGCGGTCTCGCGCAGGGTCTTGCTGGGCAGCGTGCCGGTGTTGGCCGCCGCGCCGCCGAGGACGTTCTCGCGCTCGATCAGCGCGACCTTCTTGCCGAAGTACGCCGCCTGCGCCGCGCCCTTCTCGCCCGCGGGCCCGGAGCCGATCACGACAAGGTCGTAGCTGCGGTCCTCCAAGCGGCTTCCTCCGGGCGGCGTTTGACGGTAGAGACAGGAACGGAAGTTACCAGTAACAGTAACAGAAGTAATCAGTAACTGCAGTAAACAGTAACGGCAGTAATCAGTAACGGCAATGGAGGCCATTGTCCAATGAGGGCGCGTCTTATTGCAACGGGACCTGACTTGTTTACTGATCACTTCTGTTACTGATCACTTCTGTTACCGATCACTTCTGTTACCGATCACTTCTGTTACCGATCACTTCCGTTACCGATCACTTCCGTTACCGATCACTTCCGTTACCGATCACTTCCGTTACTGATCACTTCCGTTACTGATCACTGATTACCGCTGTTCCTCTACTTCCCCACAGGCGCGGGCTCGGCTGCGGCGGAGACGGGCGCGTCGCCTTCCTCCGGGTCCGCGTCGTTGACGGCCTGCGCGAGCTTGGACTCGGCGTTGTCGCGCTTGTAGCTGGTGTAGCGGTAGACGGCGGCGGCGGTGAAAAGCGCATCGACGGCGAGGAACGGGAAGACGTACTCTTCGCCGCCCGCGCCGGAGGCGTACGCGTGCAGGCCGTTGCCGAGGACGAAGTTCACGCCGTACCATGCCATCGCGACCGACTGGAAGCAGACCACCGCGCCCACGCAGAGACCGAAGTTGCCCCACAGGCCCGTGAAGCGGCCGTGCAGGACCACGAGGTAGCAGAGCAGCGTGATGAAAGCCCACGTCTCCTTCGGGTCCCAGCCCCAGAATCTGCCCCACGAGTAATACGCCCAGACGCCGCCGAGGATGGTGCCGGTGGCGAGCAGCAGCACGCCGACCTGGATCACGCGGTAGATGAACTGATGCAGCAGGTGGTGCTCGTGCTTGGCTTCGGGGTGCACGAGATGCTTATAGAGCGTCACGTGCGCCAGCACCCACGCGAGCGCGTAGGCCGCGTAGCTGAGCGTGATCGTGAGGACGTGGACGGTGAGCCAGAAGTTGTCGCGCAGCACCGGAACCAGCGGATTGATGTGGGACTCGAAGCCCGGCAGCATCGAGTTGCCCAGGACGACGGGCATCAGGTCCATCAGCACGAGGCAGAAGAAGCCGCCCGCGGCGCCGCAGAGCAGGAAGTACTTCGGCCGGTAGATCAGTTCGAAGATGAGCCCGAAGGCCACGACGCCGAAGCCGACCCAGATCACGCTCTCGAACATGTTGGAGACCGGCGGCCGGCCCGCGATGAGGCAGCGCAGCGCGAAGCCGTAGACGTGGATCGCGACGCCGCCCAGGAAGAGCATGAACAGCGCCGCGTACGCGGCCTGGTGCTTAACCTTGAACGTGAGCGCGCCGAAGACCAGCGCGGCCAGGTAGAAGATCCAGGCCTTGCCGAAGGGCCGCAGATTGTTGTAGGAGACTTCGCGGTCGAGCTGCTCGAGCGCTGGATAGACGCCGGGGCTGAGTTCCAGCAGCGTGCGGCGCAGGTCCAGCGAGGCCTGCGAGAAGGCGGCGGCGTCGCGGTGCTTGTAGGCCTTCAGCACCGCCTGGAGCTTCAGCAGGGCGCCGTCCACCTGGTCGGCGCTGTAGTGCCCGGCGTACTCGGCGACGATCTTCTCGGCGCGTTCGCGGTCGCCGTGGGTGTAGTCCTCGGCGACCAGTTCCACCGCGGCCTTGGGGCTGGAGAAGATCGCGGCGAGCGCTTGGGGCGAGATCCAGGTCCCGTTGGGATCGCTCGGGTGCGGGATGCAGTTGACCGTCGCGCCGTGCATGATGTCGCGCATCAGGTAGAGCCGGTCGGCGACGACCTCGGCCTCTTTTTCGAGGTCCGTCATCTCGGCGGACTTCTTCTCCTGGCGCTTCTTCTTGCCGGACTCGTAGAGCGCCTGGAACTTGGCGTTGCCGACAAGGTCGTCGAACGTGAAGCGCTTCTCTTCTTCGGAGAGGCCGGTCTCGCGGCGCAGCAGGCCGTTGGCGACGAGCACCACCGGCTGGCGCGTCCAGTCGCGCGTATCGATCCACAGCGAGAGGTAGGCATCGAGCGCCGAGACGTAGTTGCCGGTCGCGGGGTCTTTCCAGTACGGCGTGGCGAGGAAGAAGCGGCGCCCGGTGAGCTGCTCGATGCTCTCGACAGCCAGCGTATGCAGCGGCTTCTTGCGCCCGCCGTGCTGGACGGCCAGCAGTGCAAGCTCGGTGAAGTCCAGCTCGCCGTCGAGCTTCACGTCCTTGTAGCGGGCCTGGTCGGCGGCGTCGGGCTTGGGAGCTTCGGCTGCCGGAACGATCCAAGCCGAGCACGCCAACAGCACCAGCGCAGCCAAGGCAACGGCCTTTTGCGGCCCATCGAGACCACGGTGCTTGTTGGTAGCGCCGATCGGGTGCCACAGGCCGGGCGACCTACAAGCTCCGCTCTCTAACGTACATCTATCGTGCGGTTGCATCGTCTCACGTTCCTTTGACGGCCACTTCCTTGCGGGCCTTGGACTTCTCTTCCTGCCCCTTCGCGGCGGGCTGCTCCGCGACGGGCGGCGGCTCCTTGGCGGTCTCGACCGCGCGCCGGAAGTACGGCTTCAGATAAAACATGGTGAAGATCCCGAAGCAGATCATCAGGCTGCCCACCCACTTCGGCATCCAGCCCGGGTCGCGCAGGACCTGGACGATGGACGTCTCCGCCGAGCCCTGCTTGAAGCTAGCCTGCGAGAACTTGTAGCTGGTGCCGAGCCACGGGCCGTACCACGTGACGGGGTAGGTCGTCGGGTGGTTCATGTGGATCTTGTGGGTCTGGCGGAAGAAGGCTTCGACCTGGCCGCGCTCGATGTTCGCCTCGTTGCCGCCGATGGCGAAGGTCAGGTTCGTGTCGTTGAGGTTCGTGATCGCGCCTTCGAGCACGCCCGCGCGCTTCTGGACCTCGGCCGACTTCATCAGGGCGGAGTCGGGCTTGAGCACGATCTTGTCCAGCTTGCCGTCGAAGCTGAGCGTGCTCTCGAAAGCAGCGAACTGGTCGGAGCCCTCGAGGCCCTCCTGGTTCGGCGAGCGGAACTTGAGGAGCTCGACCGAGAACGGGAGCTGGACTTCCATGTTCGCGAACGCGAGTTCGACCTTCTTGCCGCCCACGTCCAGGGGAAAGCGCGTCAGGCTGCCGGAAGGGCTGGGGCCCACCCATACGCTTTGCGTCGCGCCGCCCGCGGTGACCTCGCACTTCAGCGCGATGTGCTGCCCGTCCATCGCGCCGCCCGACTTGATGGGCAGCCACTGGAATGCCGGCAGGCCCTTGGGCTCGAACGCCTGGACGGCGGCCTTCGCGCCGGAGTTCCCCCAGCCCAGTTCGAGCGGCGCGCCGAGCGCCACTTCGCCGCGCTGGTCCCCGTTCTTCTTGGAGCGGATGAAGTAGCGCAGCTTGCCGTCGTCGCCGAGGTAGACCGTGATGCCGTTGGGCGTGGCTTCCGCGCCTTCGTCGGCCGGCTCGCCGCCACCGTGCGCCGAGGGCGGCTTGGCCGAGGCGACGGCGTCCACGAGCGGTCCGTGGAGCTCGAAGACGGCGCAGGGGTTCTCGGGCTTCTCGCCGTCGCTGAACGGCTTGCCGCCGGCGATCTTGAAGTTGGGGTAGTAGCCCGTGATGGCAATCTTCCAGCCCGGCGCGCCGTCGAGGTCCAGTTCCTTGCCGGCGTTGGGGAGGACTTCGAAGGCGAAGGTCTTGCCCTGGAGGTTGAACGTGAGCTTCGGGTTCGCGCCCTTCTCGTCGAGCAAGAGCTGCGCGCGGACGTTGGCCGGCGGCCCGGCGATAGGCGTGACCATGTCGGGGTTGTCGAGCGGCTTCGCGTACGTGTAGTGCCGCTCGCTCTGCGGGACTTTCCCGCTGGGCTTGGGACCGGGCTGAGGTCCGGGCTGGGCGCGGGACGCCGGCGGCATCCCGCGCTTGAAGCCCAGCGTCGCAAGCGGCATGGGCGTCTCTTCTTCGCCCAAGGCGAGGAAGAACGGATTGTCGCGGCCGGCCATGGTGAGGACCAGCTTGAGCGCGGGGAAGCCGCTGGGATCGGCGCGGATGCCGGCGATCTCGCGCTTGGCCGCCTGCATATCGACGACGCGGACCTGGATCTCGTCCGAAGGCGCGCGCAGCGCGAGCGGCTTGGCCTTCAAGCGGCCCGGGCGCAGCGCGTCGGGAAAGCCGGCCTCGAGCAGCAGCCGGTTGAGGCGCTGGAGCTGCCGCGACGAGAGCAGCTCGCGGGGTTCGGCGAGCAGGCGCTTGCATTCGTCTGAGATGGCGACGCCGGCGAAGTCGGTCTCGGAATGGAAGTCGCGCATCTCGAGGATGTCGTTGAGCCCCGAGAGGACCGCGCTCCGGAGCGCGGCGGAGACGGGGAGCTCGCTAGTGGCGGCGACTTTGAGCGCCTTGAGTTCCTTCTGGAGCGGCTCCGGTAGCGAGCGCCAGACGCGGCGCGCCGGGCAGGGCGCGGTCATCGGGCCGTCTTCGAGCAGGCTGCCCAGGAGCTTCGGCCAAGCTGTGACGTCGCGCTCGCCGAGGTACGACGAGCCGAGGATGTCCTCCATCGAACCGCGGGCGCGGAAGACCGTGACGCTCGGTTCGGGCTGGTCCGGCGTGAAGACCGCGAACTGCTGGTCGTAGAGTTCGAGGCGGGACGCGGGCGCGTCGCCGCGGTTGAGTTCGATGGTGCCCTCGACGCCCCACTTGCGGTCGATGAGGCCGCCGATGAGCAGCGTGATGAGGCCCGCGTGGGTGATCACGAAGCCGGTCTGGTGCGGCTTCCACGGATAGCGGATGGCCGCGGCGCAGAAGAGGTTGACGCCGAGGAGCACCATCCAGACGTTGAACCACCACGCGTTGTAGATGTACTCGCGGGCCACGTCGGCGTTGAACTTGGACTCGTACCAGGTGCCCGTGGCGCTGGCGACGATCAGCACGGCCAGCAGGCACACGGCCAGCTTGAGCGACGCGAAGACCTCGAAGAGCTTGCGCAGCATAGTCCCGAGCGGCTCCATCCCAAACCGAGGATCGCACTCCAGCCTCGAAGCGTGTTAAGGATAACCTTCGTGGGCCGTTATTACTAGCAACTGGATGTCCAAAGGGCTTTGTAGCTTCACGGCTTTTGGCGGCTTTGGGACTATCTCATGGCGCCGGCGTCCCGCCGGTGTGACCCGGCAGCGGCGGGACGCCGCTGCGACCTCCGCCGGGACGGCGGAGCCACGTGTTCCGGGACGGCGGAGCCACGTGTTCCGGGACAGCGGAGCCACGAATTCTGGGACGGCGGACCACGACGGCGGAGCCATGTGTCACTTAGGCGCGGGGCGTTTCGATACGAGACTCTTGAGCGCGCCGACGAGATACAGCGAACCGGTGGCGAGGACGATGCCGCCGGGGCCGGCCTCGCGGTCGGCCTTGCCCAGGGCGTCGGCGAGGTCCTTGCGGACGGGCGCGTCGTTGCCGGTCTGCTTCTTCCAGAGCTTGGCAAGTTCCTCCGGTTCGTGGCTGCGCTTGTTGCCGGAGTGCGTGAAGACCACGGCGTCGGTGTGCGCGGCGAGCTTCTTGAGGATCGCGGCGGCGTCCTTGTCCTTCGCGCAGGCAAAGAGGACCACGATGCGCTTGCGGCCGGGCAGGAGGCCGTGGAGTTCGGTGAGGACGGTGTCGATGGAGTAGTCGTTGTGGGCGCCATCGAGGAAGACGCGCGGGCTCTCCTTGGGCTTGCTGACGCGCTTGACCTCTTCGAGCCGCCCTGGCCAGACGACGTCTTTCGAGCCCTTCGCGATGGCGGCTTCGGGCAGCGGCCCGCCCTTGCGTTTGACGTGGAAGAGCTCGGCCATGCGCACGGCGACGGCCCAGTTTTCCGCCTGGTGCCGGCCGACGAGGCCCAGTTCGGCGCGGGCTTCCCAGCCGTCGGGCGCGCGCAGCGCCGCGATGCAGCCTTTCAGCGGCGCGTCGTCGTCTTCGGCCTTGCGCGGGACGACGGCGAGGTTGAGGTCGCGGCCGACGAACTCGAGCTTGGCCCCCGCCCAGCGCGCGCGGCCTTCGAGGGTCTCGGTGACCGCCTGAATCTGCGGCGCAACGACGCAGGGGACGTCGCGCTTGAGGATGCCGGCCTTCTCGGTGGCGATGAGTTCCAGCGTGCTCCCGAGCACGGCCTGGTGGTCGAAGCTGATGTTGGTGATGCCGCAGACATCGGGTTCGACCAGGTTCGTCGCGTCGAGCCGCCCGCCCATGCCGACCTCGATCACGGCCACGTCCACCTTGCGCGCGGCAAAGTAGAGGAAGGCCATGTGGGTCATGATCTCGAAGTAGGTCGGCCGCCGCGTGCCTTCGGGGCGCGTGCGCAGCTCTTCGAGATAGGGCATGCAGAGATCGAGGAGCATGGCGAAGGCCTGGCGCGAGATCTTCGCGCCGCCTTCGACGATGCGCTCGCGGACGTCTTCCAGATGCGGCGAGGTGTAAAGGCCGACCTTGAGCCCGGCGGCGCTTAAGATCGAGGCCGCGAAGGCGCAGGCGCTGCCCTTCCCTTTCGTGCCGGCAATGTGGAGCGTGGGATACTTGAGCTGCGGGTCGCCGAGAGCGCGGGCGAGCTGGCGCACGCGCGAGAGGTCCAGCGCGCCGCGCTTGGATGCGCCGGCGGGCTGGCGTTCGTAGTTGACGAAGCCGTCCAGGTACGCGAGCGCTTCTTCGTACGTTATCGGCATGAGTGGTCTAGAAACCCGCATGTCGTGCCACGGGCGGCTTGTCCGCCCGTGCGTTCACCCGCACGCCTGCATCGGCGGACAAGCCGCCAGGGGCGCGAGAAATCCTTCGAATCAGCCTTCCACGCGGGGCACGGCGCCCAGGAGCGTGTTGCCCGCTCCCGGCTTCGGCGGCCGGAACTCGAAGTCTTCCGCCTGCACGTACGCGCGGACTTCCTCGTCGATGCGCTTGAGGACGTGCAGCAGCGGCGGGAGGTCGGCGATGCGCAGCATGTTGGGGCCGTCGGAGAGCGCCTGGTCGGGATCCGGGTGGACTTCCAGAAAGAGCCCATCCACGCCGGCGGCCATCGCGGCGCGCGCCAGCGGCGCGACGAAGTGGCGCTCGCCCGCGGAACGGTTCCCCGCGCCGCCGGGCAACTGCACCGAATGCGTGGCATCGTAGACGACCGGGTAGCCGAGCTTGCGCATCGAGGGCAGCGCGCGCATGTCGTTGACCAGGTAATGGTAGCCGAAGGTCGTGCCGCGCTCGGTGAGGATGATGTCCTCGTTGTCGGTGGACTTGATCTTGTCCACGACGTTGCGCATGTCGCCCGGCGCCATAAACTGGCCCTTCTTCACGTTCACCGGCTTGCCGGTCTGGCCCGCCGCGATGAGCAAGTCGGTCTGGCGGCAGAGCAGCGCCGGGATCTGGAGCACGTCCACCACGTCCGCGACGGGCTCGCACTGCGCGGGCTCGTGGATGTCCGTGAGCACCGGCAGGCCGAGCTCTTTCTTGATCGCCTTGAAGACCTGGAGGCCGGCTTTCATGCTCACGCCGCGGTACGACGTGCCCGAGGACCGGTTGGCCTTGTCGAACGAGGCTTTAAAGATCACCGGCACGCGCGCGGCTGCCGCGACTTCCTTCACCAGCCGCGCGGCCTCCATGCACTTCTCGGGGCTCTCGATGACGCACGGCCCCGCGATCAGCACGAAGCCGTTGCCGCCGCCCAGGCGCACCTCGCCGATGGTGATCTCACGCGTCTTCACGCGGTTCTTCCTCCACCCACGGCAAGCGTATGGACTCCCGCCCGGATTGCCAGTCCAACTCTAACGGCCCTGCGTACGTTCACCGCAGAGACGCGGAGGCACGGAGAACGGCACGCGTTCAGGCTCGCTTCGCCTTGCGATATTCAGTTGGGGGTTCAGGGTTGGTTTCTGGGTGGCAGCTCTCCTTTATAGTGCAGAGTCCTGAGTGCTTAGTGCTGAGGAACGGCACAAAGCGCCGCAATTATTGAAAAAAGTCTGCACATTATGTGCACGACGCACGGTAGCTCCCGCAGCCCGAGTCCAAGATTCGGGTGCGAGAGGTCCTTCCTGTCGCGAGTGCTCGCCAAGCGCCGGCGAATTTCGGGGGCATTCTTCGCATAAAAAAGAGCACATCGTGAACGGAAAATTCGAATATCGAAACTCGAAATCCGAAATAACTGCGACGGATTGTCCACGAAGGAACACGAAGAAAGGCAAAGGCGGATTCGATTTCTTGAAAAAAGATGCACATCTTGAACTGCAAATCCGAAATGCGAAGCACGAAATCCGAAAGTACGGCGATGGATTGTCCACGAAGGGCACGAAGGAACACGAAGAGCGGCAATACGGTGCTGATTTTTTGAAAAAAGATGCACATGATGCGCACGATCTTGTGGATTTCGTCGCGCCTGCACATGCAAAGCCGTTAGCCCCGTGAAACGGGGCTTTGCCGAGACCCGGCTTGCCGAGCCGAGCATAGCCCCCGGCTTCAGCCGGGGGTGGGCTGGTTCACCACAATGATTATGACCGCCGTTTACGGCGGTTATCCCTGTCGCCAAGGAGTTCACTCCAACGTATTAACCCTCGTGAACGAGGGTTAAATTCAAAACAATAATACGCCACCGCACCCCCACCTGAAGGTGGGGGCTATGCTCGTCCCGCTCGCGCGGGACTCGGTGAAGTCCCGACTTCATCGGGACTGAACGGCAATAAATGGAGCGGCTGCGCCGGACCACTGTGGGCGGGTACGGTGGCCCGCCCCACAGATCTGGCGGCAGCTACTTGGCGTGGCTTGGCGTCGCGGTGCGCGGGGGGAGCACCAGGGCACCCTCACCCCCTGCCCCCTCTCCCTTCAAGGGTTCAAGGGAGAGGGGAACGCACGACGCGGCTGCGCCGGGTTCATTTATTCTGATTTTGGGTTGGGAATGGCCCCGGGTTGCGGCGGCGTGGTTAGGATCGCCCATAGGGAATCACGCGTTCGCTGCAGGGACAGTAACCTATAAGGAGGCGGGTGTCAAGGGGAACTCATTTTCGATTTTGGATTTCCGATTCGGTATGGATGGCGGCATGCTTCCGTTCGACAGGGCCTTGCGGCGCTCAATTGCTGGGAACCTGCACGGGGAATTCGGATCTTATTTTATAGGTCTGCCCGGATACGAAGCCGTCGCCGGTGTGGGTGCAGACGCATGCCACGCCGGCGAGATGGGGATCTTTCACGCCCAGGAACGCGTGGTTGTTGGTGCAGGTCCAATTCTTTCCTTCTTTGGGCCAGCCGAACATGGGGGCGTTGCAGGGGCAGAAGTATATGACGCTGGGCATGGGTCGGTCTCCGCGGAATCCGATGGGCGGCTCGTTCGCACCCGGACGTACGGTGGATGCGCCCGGCTTGGCTCGACGATAGGCTGCTTTGCACGCGTAAGCGGAAACCGGCTACGGCGTAACTAATAGATGCGCACGTTCAGGGCTTGGCCGGGCGCCTGCCGGTTGGAGGCGTCGTTGATGTCGACGAGGGTGACGTAGAAGAGATTGATCGTGACCTTGTCGCCCCTGGGTTTGATCAGGTCCAGCTTTTTGTTCGTGCCGATGGCTTCCAGAATGGCGGGGACGTCGGCCGGCGCGATCTCAAAGTCGGCGGGTTTTTCCGTGCCGAGGATACGAATCGAGAGCCGGCTGGTATTGGACATCGCTGCTTTTCTCCCGAGTCCTACGCTTCTGCGCACGGCACGCGCTCGCGCTCGTTGCGCGGCAACGCTAGCCCAGCGCCAAACTGAACCGGATTTCGGGGCTGGCGACCCCTTCGTTCGTCGCCGTCCGGGTCGCGGCAGGATCACGGACGAAGCCCATGCGTTCGAAGAAGGCCACGGCGCGGGAATTCTTCTCCGCGATCCAGAGCCCGACTTCTTTGAAGGCGCTTTTGGAAAGCGCTTCCCGCGCGGAACGCCACATGGCCCAGCCGCGGCCCTGGCCCCAGAATTCGGGCAGCAGAAAGATCCCGTAAATTTCGGCGGAGCGCTGCGGTTCGCGGTCCGCATCGCGGCTGGGGCCGATCGAGACGAAGCCCGTGATCTGGCCGAAGCGCTTGCAGACCAAATTGATGTGGCTGGGGTTGGCGAGCGACTTGCGCCAGGTGTCTTCAAACCCGAAGGTCGAGCGGTCGGCCAGCACCTTATCCGACAGGAGGCCTTTGTGCGCGCCGCGCCAGGCCGTCAAATTAATGGACGCCAGTTCCTGCGCGTCCGTCATCTTCGCGGCGCGAATGGAACCTGCTTCATCCTGAACGGCGGTCGTTTCCATCGGCGCTCTCTTTGTGGGTGGGACGCGGACCCTCAATCAAAGGGCTGCGCGGTCCTCTAGGCCTTGGAGAAACTGAGGCGTAACAGGAACAGCAGCGCGAATGCGCCCACGACGGCGCCCACCATGCTGCCCATCCAGGCGATATAACCTTCTCCCATCATGTGGCTGCTCAGCCAGCCGCCGAAGACGGCGCCCGCGGTGCCGGAGATCAGATCGCCCGACATGCCGCCGATGCGCACGCCCGGAGGCGCCGATTTCGAGAGCAGTCCGGCGGCGAGGCCCACCACGATCCAGAATACCAAGTACCACATTGGAGCGACTCCTCTCGCGGATGGATCGCGCGAGGGGCGCGGTCCACCTATTCCACTGAGCTTGCCTTGCGCAGGGTAAGAATCCCAAGAGGGCGAAAGTCGCCCTTTGGCGAGCGCGCCATTCCGGCGGCACCTTGAGGACCTGCGAACGTACCTATTGCAGGCAATGTAACGGTACTCCACGCGGATGCTTTTGTCAACAGAAGCAAATGCTTTTATTAACGGATTATTTTGCATTGACTTGCGGAATCGTGTGCTATTAATATTGATAGCATTACGGGAGGAACTCATGGTCCGTTCTTTTTTCGATGATTTGAGACGCCAGAAGGCCTTCGAGGAAAAACGCGACCTGCCGATTCGCGTTATTTCGCATGAGACCGGGCTCTCGCAGGGCGCGATCCTGCGGCTGAAGAACGGCAACTTTGAGCGCGTGCATCTTTCCACGCTGGAGCGGCTGTGCCGGTATTTTGAGGTGAAGAGTCTGAGCGAACTGATCGAGTATGTGCCGGAAGGGACGGAGCAGAAGAAGTAGGTCGTGCAAATGAGCAAGAGCGCTGTCACAACAAAATCTAAAGACGATTTCCGGCGCGGCTTAACTATGTGCCATTCTAGAGCGTGTTATGCACTTTTGAGCGAAAATAGCCGATGCAGGGTAAATGAAAAGGAAACCCTACCCTTCCGATGCAAGCGACGACGAATGGGCCTTTGTGGCACCTTACCTGACCCTGATGCGAGAGGACGCGCCACA
>JACQFI010000054.1 GCA_016200135.1 Planctomycetota bacterium | reverse complement strand
GTTGGTAGCACGGTTCTGGGGAAACGCCGAGCGCATCCCGGTTCGATCGGGAGCCTGCCATGATTACCGCGGGGCACGCGGCCTGTCCGTATTGCGGGCTGGATTTCAACATTCCGTTCGGCGAGTCGTCCGACAGCCTGGCCTGTCCTTCGTGCGGACGCACCGTCAGCATTCTGGCGCACAAATCGGGGCGCTTGAAGGCACTGCCCGCCGAGCCCATAGGCCGGCCGCCTACGGGCCGGTTTTCAACGAACACGGCCCAGGTCCGGCCGGGTTCAGGCCGCTTTGCGAACGCAGGCGAGCCCAAGCCGGACTCCGGGCGTTACGCCGTACCGGCCGCCGATACCCGGCCGGGCTCCGCGCGCCTGGAGCCGCCCAAGACGACGCCCATGCCTATGCGCCGCAGAGCGGAAGGCGTGGACGAAGCGATGTTGAGCGAGGCCCGCGGGCTCTTTGAAAAATGGGGCTGGCCCAGCCGCGACTGGGAAGGGCGCAAGGCTTTCGCGGCGCTGGTAACGCTCGATGGAGCCGGACGCGAGCGCCCCGAATGCATCAACGTAACGGTCTTCGCGCATAAAGGCGTGTTGGGGTTCGAGACCGTCGTCGGTCCGCTGCCCGAACCGCCCTGGATGCCCTTGCGCGAAGCGCTGAACCGGCTCAACTCGCGCTCCGGTGGCTCCATCTTCCTGATTCGCGAATGCGGCGTCGTCGCGCGCTACAAGATGCTGCAGCGCAATCCCCCGTTCAATGTGCTTGCACCCGACCACGTCATGCGCTCCGTAAGGCAGCTCAACTTGGACCGCAAAGCCGCCGCGCCGTTCATCGACCCGGACGCCCTCGCCGCCATGGAGAGCGCCGCCGGTGCGGACCTTGGAGCGCTCAAACCGGCAGTGGTGCCCGGTCTTGCCTCGCTCTCTTTAAAGCACCTGGCCGACCTGGCCGAAGAAGCCGAATACAACACGCTGGCAAAGAGCGGACTGCTGTACATCAGCCGCGAGCCCTGCGACCTCATTGAGTGCAAGGTCTGGATGAACCTGTCGGGAGGCGTGCTGCGCGGCTGGGCGATTCCGGGCAAGGACCTCGAGATCCAGCACCCGGGCGAACACTGGAACTTCTTCCGCAAGATGGCGGGGCTCTTCCGGTCCGCGCCCGTGAAACTCACACGTGCGCAGGTGGACCACCTGCTGGAGAGATTGAATGCGGCCAACGAGTTGCCACGGATCCTGAGCTACGTGTGGAACGGCGAGCGCGTCCTGGCGGAAGCGGTTTATCCTCACGCCGACCGGCATATGGACGCCGACGAGTTCCGGCAGATCGCGGAGAAGCTGATGGAATTCGCCGACCTGGGTGAAGTGGAGACCCCGGCCATCCGGCAAGCGGTCTGAAACAACTGCAATGCGTGTGCAAGTTGCACGTGCAACTTGGAAGCAAGCGCCGGAGATTTTCCGTCTATGCTCTCGTGAATTTACGGTTTGGTTTGAATTAGGCCAACAAGATAGCACCTGGGCTCTTTCATGTGGTAGAGTCAGCATGCGCCTTACGAAAAATGGGGATCTGGCGGACCTTTCTTAACGGACCGTGGGGCAACACGGTTGGGGAAAGCAAAGCTTGGTCCGGCAATACCGGAGCCCGCCCATGGCCAATAGTTTTCAAGCCGCATGCCCGCGTTGCGGCAACGTCTTCGAGGCTTCGAATTACCTTCAATTCGGCACGGCCGCTTGTCCTGGCTGCGGTGAGTCGGTGCGCATCATTTCCCATAGTTCGGCGCGTCTGCCCGCTGTGCGCGTTGAAGACGCCGCCGACCTCATGCCTGCCATCGCTTCAGGCGCTTGGAAAGGCGTGCGGCCAGAACATGCGCCCAGACCTAAGCCGGCCATCGATCCCGAGACCGATTACGAAGCGTATCTTGAGAACGCGATGTTCGAACAGGCGCGCACCGCGGTGACCTCCAAAGGCGCGACCTGCCAGGATTGGGACGGACGCAGGGCCTTCAGCACGCAGGTGACCTTGCAGCATCCCAAGACACTGGCGCAGGAAGCGCTCAACGTCACAGCCGCGGCCATGGACGGCATGCTGATCTTAGAGACCGTCGCCGCGCCCCTGCCCCGCCCGCCGCTGACGAACCTGCGCGACGCGGTGAACCGGCTGAATATGTGCTCGGGCGGCTCGACCTTCGTCCTGCGGACGTGCGGCATCGTCGCGCGGTATCGCCTGGTTCCGCGCATGGCGCTAGAGACCGGCATCAGCAGCGACGGCGTCCTGCGCGCGCTGCGGCAGATCAATTACGACCGCATCGTCGCGAATCCTTTCTTGCAGGAAGAGTGGCTGCGCACGGGGCTCTCGAAGCCGGAAGCGATCGAGAAGGCCTGCCGGGCGCCGCTCGCCGCGAGCGTCGCGTCGGTGGTCAGCCTCCCGCAGCTCAAGGCGCTGGCCGAAGCCGCGGGGTATCAGACGCTGGTCAAGGGCGACCGGCTCTACTTCGGGAGCGAACGCGTCACGCCCGAGGCATCGGTGTGGCTCAGTGTGGCCGGCGGCGTGCTGCGGGGCTGGTCCATCCCAGGCAGCATGCACGAGACCACGCAATCGTCGGAGCGCTGGGGCGTCCTGACCAAGCTCATGGGCCGCAACAAGAACGAGCCGCTCACGATCTCCCGTGCGCAACTCGACAAGCTGCTCGACCGCCTCAACGAGATGAACGGCGCCGCCAGTCTGCTCGACTACGTCTGGGACGGCGAACGCGTGCTGGCCATGACGATCTTCCCGCCAACGGAGAAGCGCCTGGAAGTCGAAGAGTTCCAGGCCATCGCGGAGACGCTGGTCAAGCGCGCCCGCGACGCGGCGGAGAAGGAGCTCTCACTAAATTCCGTGGCCTGAATCTTCACCCGCTTAGGGGAGGCGCAGCGCGAGGAATTCGGCAGGCGGAAGGCGCCGTGTATTCCAATATCCTTCATCCAACGGCGCCCGCGCTTGACGATTATCCATATAGAACCGCACGGCACGGCACGCGCGCTGCGCTTCCCCTATTCGCCTGCATTTAACAACTTCATTCCGGTGCGCGAACCGTTCCATGCTCGTAGCAGCGGCGTCCCGCCCCTGGTCCCACCGCCGTCACAGCTGCATGGGGTTAGTGCAGCGGCGAGACGCCGCTGCGACCTCCGCCGAGACGGCGGAGCTACGATATATGGAAGTGGCGCCGCTCCGCTGGAGTTTGCCGCGCCGTGCGACTAGGCTGCCGCTTTGAAGCACGGCGTCGTTTTATGAGGAGTTCACGACGGCATGAGTTCGGCCCAGACGCAGCCCGGACACGACACCGAGTTCAGCTCGCGGCGCATCTTTCTTCCGCCGCCGCCCGCGCCCTACCGCGTGGAACTCTACCGCGACCTCTTGAACAAGTTCGGCGTGCGCAAGGAAGCCGCGCGCCTGGCGCTGGCAAGCCTTGCGCTCGCGGGCAAGGAGAGCATCCTGATCGCCGGTTGCGGCGACGGCGCCATGGCCATCAGCTTCAAGCGGCGCTGGCCGGATGCGGACGTCGAGGGCGTCGACCCCGATATGGATGCGCTCACGAACGCCGTCGAGCGCGCCGGAGAAGCCGGCTTCCGGATACTCTTTCAGAAGGGCTATTTGCAGGACCTACCTTCCGCCGCCGAGCGGCACGACGTCGTGGTCTGCGCGCTGTTCCTCTACCGGCTGCGCGGCGAAGACCGCGGCGACGCCTTCACCGAATTCACCCGCGTCCTCAAGCCCGGCGGCCGGCTGCTGCTGATCGATTTTGGCGTTGCCTGCGGCGGCCTGAAGGGCTGGCTCGTGCGCCGGCTGGCCGCGCACGAACTGGGCATTCGCGATCAAATTGAAATGGGCCTGCCCGATCTCTGCAAGCTGGGCGGTTTTGAAAAGATCGAACTGGCCGGCGCAGGCGCCTTCGGCCTGCAAGCAGTGGTGTGCCACAAGAAGTAACTTCGGCGCAATGGAGTGCGGATGCCGGCGAACGTTCCGGGCGTGGCCGGAGCCGTCTCCACGCTTAAGCGTTTCCGGCTGGTACTTGGCCTGTTCATGCTCGGTCTGGTCCTGAGCGGCCTCACCGCGTTTCCGCTCCTTTATGAACTGGAACAACTGGCGGCCGCACGCGGCCAGGCGACCGCGCATGCGGAGGCGGCGCAGCACGCGCTGGACTACTGGATTCTGACGGTCCGCGACGGCTTGCGCGCAACGTACGCACGTTACCCGTGGGTGGCCTATGGAACGGATTGGCTCGCCTTCGCGCACCTGGTCATCGCCATTTTCTTCATCGGCCCCTATCGCGATCCAGTTCGTAACATCTGGGTGCTGAAGGCGGGCTTGAGCGCCTGCGTCTTGGTGGTGCCGTTGGCGCTCATCTGCGGCGAGTTGCGCGGGATACCATGGGGCTGGCGCCTGCTCGATTGCTCGTTCGGCGTGTTAGGCGCGCTTCCGCTCGGGTATTGCGTGCGCCTGGCGAAAAGGCTCGAAACAGGCGGCAAGAAACCGTAGCCATGTTTCCGTTCAACTTGACAGCGCGCGGGTATGGGTTTAGATGCTTCCTTCCTACCGCTTGCCGAACGTGCCGAAATTTAGGCACGCTCTCTACTCCCCGGTAGCTCAACGGTAGAGCATGTGACTGTTAATCACAGGGTTGATGGTTCGAATCCATCCCGGGGAGCCAATATCAGGCAACGACTTAGCATCATTCTTCACTGCGGCTTTTGAGCAGCCTGTGCGGTTTTTGGCCTCAGTTTGCCCCCTAATCGGCATTTCCGGCTCTTGAGTCATGCCCTCGGCACCCGCCGCGATACGCAGGACTTTGCTTTCACGGTTCAAGCTGGCCTTGCCTGCCAAGACGTTCCAAACGGCTTGCGACGATTCGCGCGCGTCAACAAGGTCCAGGTAGTGCCGTTCCTCTGTGTCGCGCCCCGCGTGCCCAACCTGAACGCGAACAGAGTCAGGATTGACCAGTCTGCGCGCCCACGAAATGTGCGTTTTGCGCAGCGCGTACATGTCGCATCCCTGCATCAAGGCTTCGACTCTCTGTTTGATCTTCAAAGCAACCGCTTCGGTCGCGCCGTAGGTCTTTACGCGCTCCGCGATCTTCTCGGGGTCAGTCGGCTTGCGCCCGTCGTTCCCCATGTGTGCGCCCGTGAGCAGCCGGTGCGCCACGTTTACGGCATCCACGCCTTGAGTCAATTCGGCGTCGGCAGGCCACGCAAGCCGGGTGAAGGCGAGACACATGCAGCGTGTGAACAAGTGGCTCAGGTTGCGCGTGTCCATGTGGGTATCCGTCCAAGATGAAAAGAGCGGCTCGCCTGCGTCCGGGTTTTCGCGCGCGGCGAGGTACTCCCGCAATTCCGCCATGAATTCAGGCGGCAGCGTACACGTGCCGTTGCGCTTGCAGCCTCGGGCCTTGGGCAGCCGAATCCGGTCCTTGAGGAGGTCACCAACCTTGGCATTGAGTACGACAGTCGGGCGATTACCCGCCAGTAACAGCGCCTTGAAGACCAGCGCGGTGTAAGGCTTTCGCTTCAACAGATTGTCGTATTCGAAGGCCGCTTTCAGGATCGCGGCAATCTCAGTGGGCAGGAACGCCCGGCGCTCGGGGGCCTCGTTCGTGCGCTTGAGTTTCTTCCAGGCGGAAAGCGGGTCGAATGGCAGCACGTCGTCACCTGCCGCCCATGCCGTGACTTGCTTCAAGGGCTGCTGCACAACTTTGACGACCCATGGCTCGGTGCGCTTTTCGAGCAGGCCCCGGCAATCCCCCGTGAGTTTGCCCTTGGTGAGAAAATCGGAGGCACAGGTCAACTTGAGCGGGTTCAGTTCCAGGTAGCGCTTGAGTATCTCGCGGCGGCGCGGGGAACTAATCGGGGCCTCGCGCAGGAACCGGGCAATCAAAGCGGTATAGGTCACGTGCCAGCCGGTGTGATCGGGCAGGCCATCCTTGCGGCGGCGCAGGTTCTTCATGTGCTCGCCGAATGCTTCATCGGCGTCGGCGCGAAGAACGTACCAGAAGACCTTTCGGATTTTCTGGCCGCTTACCGGATGGACGTAGCGAAAACGCCAGCCGGTTTCGCCCGTCTTTTTGGACTTCACGCGCTGGGTTTTCATTTGGTGAACCCTCCAGACTGCCGCAGGTATTCCGCCATGGAAACGCCCTGCCCATTCGCCCGCGCCTTTAACTGCTTGAATTCCTCTGCCGTGAACCGCACGAGCAAAGCCTTGGAGTGCATTTCGCTTGCGGCCTTAGTCGGCCTGCCTGCGCCTTCTCGCACTCCACCGCGCCGTTCTTTCTTGCTCATGGGCACAGCATACACGAGTGATATCAGAAAATCAAACGGCCTCGCGTGGATTTCTTACTTCCAGCCGTTTCAGGTACGCATGGAGTTCCGCCGTCCTGATGCGCAGCACGCGACCGACGCGACACGCACGCAGATTCCCACGGGCGACTTCGCGGCGCAGAGTTTCAGGGTGCAGGCGCAACAGCCTCGCGGCTTCGACGATGCCCACGGCGAGTGCGTCATCCAGCGGGAGCACATGAAGCATAGTTTGAGTTGCTGGTTCGTTCATCGGTTGTCTCCGTGGAACAGGTTGATTTGGTGGTTCGCGCGCGCGCGCGAGGGCGTGATCGGTGAGTGCCGGGTCTGTTTTTGGTGGCCGGGAGTTAAGCCAAGGGCCATTTCACCCAAAGGCATCCCAAGCGGGAGCGCCTCGCCGTGATCGGAAAACTCAACGTGCAGGATTTCAAACTGGACTTCTTGCCGGAAGTGCTGGAACCAATGGCCTGCTGCCGTGACTGCCTCGGCCTTCGTGTGGTACGGTGTGTCGAACAATTCGCGTTTGTCATCGCTGCGGACGGCTAGAGCCAGAGTTCACAGAGCCGGTTTAGTGAATGCGTCAGGCGGCTAACGTCTTCGATAACAAGAATTTTGACTTTGCCTGCGATAATGTCAGCGACCACTGACCAGTACGCAGTACCCTCGCCAGGAGGGAATCCTCTCAATTCGTACAGGCGGAAATCCTCGGGAAGGGGCTGTTTGAGCTTTCCTTTGATGCGTCGCAACTGCTTCGATGCTTTGTCGGTATGGCGGCAATGACCACAACGGCTGCGTGGGCTGCCAGCACTGGTCCGAGTAAGGGCAGCAAAGTCCTCGGTGTAGGAACGATTCCGAGTATTGCTCTCGGCAAATTTTTTGAGCTTGATCTTGGACACGTGTAGCCCCTAATGAGCAACGGAAGCAAGGAGAGGGAACAGGGGGCTGATTTCTGTTCCGCTCTCTGTTCTTGCCTCCGTCGTGAGCTTTTTGTTGCTCACGAAACTTCGCAGTGGTAAAGACGCGGACGCCAGCCCCAAGCGACTGCGCTTGAAGGCTAGGCTGTACGCGACTTACGAAGCATTTCTGTAGCGTCAGGGTACGAAATGATTAGGTTCGCACTTTGCAGGGAATGGGGAGCCAATACATCGCCGATGCTTGAGTCCAGTGAAGAGTGTTACTTCTTCTCCGCCGGCTGCTTCGGTTCCTCGGCCTTCTTCACCGCGCCAGATTCGATGTCGTAGACGGCGGGGACGATCTGGAGCTGGCCGTCTTTCACGGACTTCTTCAGTACGGGGCCGGACTTTTTCAGGCGTTGCGCGGTCAAAAGCGCGTTGGCGCTCACGGCGTTTTGCACGGCGTCGCCGGACCACTTTTTGGATTGCTCGACGGCCTCCTTGATCAATCCGGTGAGCTTCCCGAGGTGGCTATCCTCCTTAACCTGCTTCACGGCGGCATCCACGGCCCCGCACTTGGAATGCCCCAGCACGACGATGAGCTTCACTCCCAAGTGCTTGACCGCGTATTCGAGGCTGGCCAGGGCCGTGTCGTCCACCACGTTGCCCGCGACGCGCACGACAAAGAGGTCGCCCAGGCCCTGGTCGAACACAAGTTCGGGGCCGACGCGGGAATCGGCGCAGGCGAGCACCGCCGCGAAGGGCTTCTGGCCCTTGGCCGTCTCGGTGCGCCGCGCGGCGTCCTGATGCGCGTGCTCGGGCTTGTTCGCGGCGTAGCGCGCATTGCCTTCCTCGAGTTTCTTCCAGGCTTCCGCCGGTGCGACGCCTTCCTCGGCATGCGAGTGCTCGTCGCTGGCCGAGACGAGGCCGACCCAAGTGATGGTTGCCACGAGGAGGAATGCGGCGCGTTTCATGAGTATCTCTCCAGGATTCTGGTTTGAGGGGGCTTATAGCCCATCCCTCGATCCGGTCAAAGGCGGTCTGCCCACATCCTGAATGCGCGAGTTGTCATCACGAGGCGGACCGGTATAAGGGTAAGTCGCCGTGCATCCTGGCGCGCAACGAAATGCGGAGGCCATTCAGATGAAGCCCACCATCACCGTCCTCGCACTGTTCCTGACCGCCTGGATTAACGGTCTGACTCCTTTGCGGGCCGAAGAGGCGAAATCCGAAGCTCCGAAAACCGACGCCAAGGAAAGCGCCGGCCCGCGCCCGGGCAAGTACACCATTTATTCCTACGGCGCGACCAATCGGCCGCCGCTTGTGCTGGGCTATTTTGTGCTCGAAAAGGACGGCGCCTACAAGGCCTACCTGCCCGGCGACAAAGCGGCGGGGGAAGGCCATTACAGCTACGACAGCGAGAAGAAAACGGTGGTCTGGAAGGATGGGCCATACGAGAAAGAATGGGGCGGCGAGTTCAGCATCGACCGCGAAGGGAAGACGCACAAGATCCGCCTCAAGAAGACCACCATCGCGACCAATAGCACGGATTCCGAAAAGTGAATTCAGGGCCTTCGAGCGCTTGATGGATTGGTGTTCGAGGTTTACTTCGCCCAAATCCATAACATATTAATCTTCAGAAGGTTATGTGGTGAAGCATAGAGCATGCCCGCCACCATTACGCCCTCACAACCCGCTTTGTATGCACACCTTTAAGGTGAAGCATACAGACCTATTTAGGAGCGCGAAAAGCATGCAGATTCGAAATACTTGCCCTCCTTTCGTTCTGCTCTATGCCTTGCTGGCGTTTGGTTGGGCCCACCTTGCCAAGTCCGCGGAAGCGCCTGCGTCCGGCCAGGAAGCCAAACAGACCGCCGACGCCGAGCGCGAAGAGACGCGCCGCAAGGCGCGGTTGGCCGCCGGGTTGCCGGCAGACGATACGAAAGCGGCGGGAAGTTCGGCGAAGCCCGCCGGCGCGTCCGCGGCTGTGGTTCCGCCAGGCTTTGAAGCGCCCAAGACGGGCTGGCCGGCGGATGCCAAGAAGGGCCTCGTCAAGGCGGTGCCGGTGGAAGGCATCACCGAGGACGTGTTGAAGACGATCGAGAAGGCCGGCGGGATGAAGCTGCCGAGTCCGGACGGCAAGGCCCCGACTCCGCTCTACCACATGGTCGTGCCGGCGGATTACTCGCCCGAGAAAGCCTGGCCGCTGGTGCTGGTGCTTCACGGCGGGCCGGGCCGCGCGGACAACCTGCTGGGCGTCTTCGGCGGGCGGCTCTCCAAGCGCGGCGCGATCGCGGTCTTTCCGCAGTCGCTCCGGGACGTACTGCTGGAATGGAACTATCCGCACGAAGGCATGTATCTGCTGGACATCGTCAAGCAGGTGGCCAAGACGTACCGCATCGACCCCAAGCGCGTATACCTGATCGGGCATTCGATGGGCGGCGGCGGGACGTGGCTGAATGGCGCGGTTCTGCGCAACGTCTGGGCCGCGATCGGGCCGATGTCCGGCTGGTACAAGCCGACACCCGCGCCGGACCCTGCATTATATAAGGACATGCCCGCGTACTTCATTCACGGCGACCAGGACCATAACGTCCCGGTACAACTCAGCCGCATGGCCGACAAGGAACTCAAGCAGGCGGGGAACACGAACTACGTCTACGTCGAGATGCCCGGGGTCGGCCACGACGTCCCGCGCTATGGCGAAGAGATGGACAAGCTCTGCGACTGGATCCTGAAGCAGACGAAGCCCGCGCCCGCCGATCTGAAGACCGCCGAGGCCGACCTGCTGAAGTGGGCCGGCAAGTTCGGCTGGTCGCCCGAAGGCAGCCCGGTGGGCTCCTATAAGGAGAAGTAAGCGCGCGAACGCCGGTGGACGGTGGCACGCCCGGGCGGATACGCTGGTGAAATCTCTTTTTGGCGGACGCAGCGGGACCAACGCATGGACGATCTGAAAGCCAGCATCGAGAAGGCGCGCAAGGGCGACGCCGAGGCCTTCGGGACGCTGGTGGAGCGCTTCAGCCCCGCCGTGCGCGCGCTCTGCCTGATGCACTCGTCCGATCCCGGCGGCGCGGACGACATCGCGCAGCAGGTCTTCCTCACGGCCTGGAACCGCCTGCCGACGCTCCAGGACGACATGCACTTCTGGGCCTGGCTGAAGTCCATCGCGCGCAATCACCTTCAGAACGACTGGCGGCGCGTCAGCCGCGAGCGCGCGTTCAAGCAGCGCTACGCGGTGAACTGGCTCGCCGAGCGCACCTTAGAAAGCGTGGAAGCGGACGATGCCCCGGAACTGCTGGTTACGCGCATGGAGAGCCTGCGCGGCTGCATCGACGCGCTGCCCGAGCACTTCAAGAAGCTGATCAAGCTCTATTACGAAGAGAAGCGGACATCCAAAGAGATCGGCGCGGAGCTCGAGCGGTCTTCGGACGCGGTGCGGCAGGCGCTGGTCGCCATGCGCGAAAAACTGCGGCTCTGCGTCGAGCGTAAGCTCGCCGAGCAGGGGCCGCACGCGTGACGACCGAAACCGCCGCCGCCCCCGAACGCCGCTTCGAAGAGCTGCTGGGCCTCTTCTTCGACGGCGAACTGCTCGAAGCCGATGAACACGCGTTCGTGGCGCTGCTGGGCGAACGCCCGGACTTGCAGCGGCGGTTTCTCGAGCACGTCCGCATGGAATCCATGGTCGCGGGGCTGGCCGGCCGGCCGCGCGCGGACAAACAGGCCTTTGTCGCCGCGGTGAAGCGCGGCATCGCGCTCACGAAGAACGAAGACGAGACGCGGCGGTTCGCGGGGGTGATCGTGGACCTCGTGCGCGGGCGGCCCCGCACGCGCAAGCACGCGCGCGTGGCATCCCGGTCAGGACCGTGGATCGCGGCGGCCTGCGCCGCACTGGTTGGCGTAGCCGTGACGGCCGCGTGGAAGTTCGACTGGCTGAGCTCCACGCCTGCGCCCGTCGCGCCCAACTTAAATCGCGGCGCGTTCCTCGCGAAGATCGACGATCTCGGCGGGCTCGATGCCGAGTGGACGCCTTCCTCCGGTGAAGCCTCGCCGAAGCTCGCACGCGCCGGGGATGAGGCGTTCGCGCGCGACCGGCTGGAGATTAAGAATACGCCCTCGCCCAAGGGCGCTGCGGATGCGGCCGTCACGGTGGAGCTGCGCGACGGCAGCAAGGTCAAGCTGAACGCCGGATCCGCGATGACCTTCCAGGAAGAGGACCGGCAGTTGTGCCCGGTGCTCGAGTCCGGCGCGGTGTACGTGAACGCCAAGCCGCAGCCGCAGGGCCGGGCGCTGACGATCCGCACGCGCCTCGGTCCCGAGGCTGCGGTCGTGGGAACGGCCTTCCGCGTCACCGTCGATGCCAACGCGGCCAAGGTGATCCTGCTCGTGGACGAGGGCAAGGTCCGGTTCACCAGCGGGAGCGTCGCCCGCACGGTGGAGGCCTCGTTTGGATGCGTGGCCGCCGCAAAAGAAGCTCCGCGCGAACCGTACGCGTTGCGCCTGCTCTCGGCGCGCGTCTCGGGCAAGGCGGTCAATCCGCAGACGGGCAAGCCGGAGCCAAACACGAAAGTCCGCGCGGTCCCACTCGTGCGCCGGCGCAGCGACATCCACAAGGAACTCGGTCCTGAGACCCTCTGCGACGCCGAGGGGCGCTATCACTTCGATGCGCTGCCCGCCGGACCGGTGGTGCTCTTCGCCAAGACCCCGGAAGGCGGGCGGGTGATCAAGAGCCTCTCCGGACTGACGCGCCTGAGCCTGAGCCCCGGCGAGGACGCGCACGCGGACGTCTCGCTCAACAAGGTTTCTCTGGTGATGGGTTTCCTCTTCGACGAGCACGGCAAGGCGGTGCCGGACCACGAGGTCTTCGCGCTGCCGCAGGGAAGCGATGGCTTGGCGGTGCCGTACTCGTTCAATTTCCAGTATCCCGTCACCGAGTTCCGGGCGGCGACGTTCGAAGGCACGGGCGCGTACACGCTCCTGATCCGCGCCAAGGGCTGCGTCGTTGAAAGCGGGAAGCCGCCTAAAGCAATCACGATTCCCGCCGATGCGATCGTCTCCTCGGTCATCTCGGTCAAGTTGGCGCCGTCGGCGGCGATTCGCGGACGCATACTCGATGCCCAGACGCACGCGCCGCTCCCCGAACCTGCCGGCGCGGACCCCTACGGCCCGCAGACGGCCCGCACGCTGATGGTCCTGACGATGCCCAACGGCCTGAAGCAGGCCGTGATGCCCGAGGCCGACGGGAGTTTTGTCTTCGACACGGCGCTTGAACCGGGCGCGCACGAATTGAAGGTCGAACGCTTCGGCTACGAGGACGCCGTGCTGCATTACGAGATCAAGGCGTCCGAGACCGTCGAGAAGGACATCGAGTTGCGGCGCGTCGCGCCCTGATGGTGGCGCGTCTGTTCCGGCGCTCCTGGATTCCCGGCCAACACGCGTATAATCCCCGCCATGGAATCCGCCTCCGGGCCGGCCGAGACTTTGCAACCTCCGGCCAAGCGCTGGCTGCTCCTTCTGCTGCTCACCCCCGCCCTGCTCTGGGGCTGCTGGAACGGACCTTTCTTACGCTTCGACGATCCGATGATCTTCGCTTGGAGCGGCACGGGGTCCTGGTCGGACGCGCTGCGCTACCATCCGGACCACCAGTTCTTCTTCCCGCTCACCCTGGTCTCGCTGCGGCTCGACCGCGTCATCTTCGAGTCCCTCTTCCCCGCGCAGAGCGCGTCGAATCCGGAAGCCTGGGTAACGCTCGCGCGCATGGTCAATCTGCTCTGGCACGCGGCGGCCTCCGCCATGGTCTGGATGGTGGCGCGGCGGCTGGGCGCGGGGGCGCGCTTGGCGGCCTTCGTGCTGGCCGCCTTCGCGCTGCATCCCAGCGCCTGCGAATCGGTCTGCTGGGCCATCGAGCGCAAGAACGTGCTCACGGGCTTCTTCTGTTTCCTGGCGTTCTGTATCTACCTGGACGCGCGCTCGTTCAAGCTGCATGCGCTCGCGTTGCTGGCCTATGGCGCCGCACTTTTGGCGAAGCCCTCCGCGCTGGGGCTTTTCCCGGTCGTAATCATGTGGGAAGTGCTCGGCCGGCCGCGCATCAACTCAGACGCCGGCACCTCTGCAAGCGCAAGCACGGGTTTGGCCGGATGGAAAGGCGCGCTGGGGCGCGTCGCGCCGTGGGTCCTGCTCACGGCGGCCTTTACGGCCGCGAATCTGATCTGGTGCGCCAAATCGTTTCTCCCCACGCTGGGCGGTTCGATCTGGGCGGTGGCGCTCACCGATGTGGAAGTGCTCCGGCGCTACGTCCAGAATTTCATCTGGCCGGTCTCCCTGAGTTTCTTCTACGGCGGCGCACCTATCACGTCGGTCTTTGCGGGCCGCTTCTGGATCAATCTGCTCGCGCTGGTTGGCTTCGTGGCGGCGACGGTCTTCTTGAGCGAACCGCGGAACCGGCGCGCCACGCTTTTTGGCTGGGCCTGGTTCGCCTCCGCGCTGGGGCCCTGCCTGAATTTCCTCACCATCACCTTCCTGATGCAGGACCGCTACGCGTACCTATCGGCGCCCGGCCTGTGGCTGGCGGTGGGCCTGGCGGCGCAAGGCGGCGTTTCTCGGTTGGGCGCCGCCAAGGTGCGCGTGAGCCGTTTGGCGGCGCTCGGCGTGCTGGGGCTGGCGGCGGCGTGGACGGCGAGCAGTTTCGTGCGCAGCGCGGCCTTTAATGATTCGATGCAACTCTTCGCGGATGCGGCGGAGAAGGAGCCTCAATCCTGTTATGCGCAGATCTTTTATGCGCAGGAATTGCAGGTCAAAATGCGGGCGCTGGAGGACCCGCAGGCCGCGAATCTCTTTGCCGGGCACGCCATCGCGGCCTTTGAAGCGGGACTGGCCGCGCCGGATTTCGAACGCTACCTGCACCAGCCCGACGCGCATCTGGACTTGGGATATCTGTATCTCCGGCGCGGGCGCTTCCAGGACGCCATCACGCAGGCCGATGCGGCGCTGCTGCCGCCGCCGTGGATCCCCGTTCTTCCCGGCCAGTGGGCGCGCGCCGAACGCCTGCACGGCATGGCCGTGTATCGAATGGGAAATCTCCCGCAGGCTACGGCGCATTTCGAGCGCGCGATGGCGCACGCGGAAGGCGAGACCCGGGACGAAATCGTGGTGCTCTGGGCCGGGACCGCGCTGGAGTTGGCGGCAGTGTTCGAGAGAGAAGGCAACAGAGAGAAAGCGCGCAGCATTCGCGCGACGGCGGCGCAGGGCTTGCGAAGCATCCCGGACACGAGCAAGGCGCACGCGGCGGCGCTGAAAATGCTGGCCACCTTGCCTCCCAGCACGCCGCCGTGACGATTCCGAATCTTCTTCGTTTGTCTTGCGGGCGCGTTGCGTTAGAAAGATTTCCTGCACCCTTTCGAGGCCTGTTCCACACTGTACTGCGGCAGGCTTACCTAGACTCTTCGCGCGGGAGCGCTCTTTTGTAGTGAGTACGAACGATGTTAAAGCCGCCGGCGGCTTGCGAGCGCAATGGCGGCTGATCCGGCGCATGTATGCCTTCATGTCGCCGGTCAAGCTGCACGTGTCGGTCAACGCGTTCTTCTACATTGCGTACAGCATTACGGAAGTCGCGACGCTGTACCTCCTAAAAACGCCCGTCAACATCGTCGAACAACTGGCCAAGGCCGAGAATGCCGAGCGGGCCGATGGTGGCGTGTGGGCGTGGCTGCATACGCCGGGCGGCCGCGGCGAAGCACTCTGGCACGCGCTGCTCTGGCTCGGACTCGCACGCATCGTCCTGGGTATCTTTGCCTGGGCCAAGACGGTCACCCAAACCTGGCAAAGCATGTCGATGGTCTACTACATGCGCGCGGCGGTCTACGACCGGCTGCAGCGCGTGGGCTTCTCCTTTCACGACCAGTTTTCCACGGGCGAGATGATCAACCGCTCGCTGGGCGACCTGCAGAACGTGCGGCTCTTCATCAACCAGGGCCTCTTCGGCGGGATCGACATCCTGTTCACCATGGCCGGCTGCTTCGTCCTTATGCTGCAGGGCTCGGCCATGATGGCCCTTGCGGCCGTCGCGTCGCTGCCGCTGTGGTTCTGGGCGATCCGGCGCTATGCGCTGCTCTCGCAGCCGATTTACGAACGCCAGATGGATGCGTCCGACGAAGTCGTGCAGGTGCTCACCGAGAACATCGCGGGCGTGCACGTGGTCCGCGCGTTCGCCACCGAAGACATTGAGCGCAATAAGTTCAAAGGCCGCTGCGAGACGCTCCTGAAGCGCATGCTCGAAGGCGTCGGGCTGCAGGTGCGCATGACGCCGCTGATCCGGGGCATCGCGACGGCTTCCCATGTCTGTCTCTTTACGCTGGGCGCGGTCCTGGTGCAGCAGCATATCCTGGAATTGGGCGACCTGATCGTCTTCGGCTCGGCCATGGGTCTGCTGCTGGCGCGCGTGCAGCAGATCAACGGGATCACCGACGCCTATCAGCGCGCGGTGGTCTCGAGCGCGCGCCTGTTCGAACTGCTCGATTGTCCCGACACCACGCCGGAGAGCCCCGAGGCCGTGCCGCTGCGCCCAGGCGGCGGCGCGGTGAAGTTCGTCCGCGTGACGTTCGGCTACGAACCCGGCAAAGCGGTGGTGAACGATGTCTCCTTTACGGTGCCGGCCGGTTCCAAGGTGGCGCTCGTCGGCCGAACCGGTTCGGGCAAGACGACGCTCTCCGCGCTGCTGGGGCGTTTCTACGACCCGGACCTGGGACGCGTGGAGATCGACGGCGTGGACCTGCGGGATGCGACGATCCGCAGCGTGCGTTCCGGCGTGGGCTACGTCTTCCAGGAGAATTACCTCTTCAGCGACTCGATCGCGCGCAACATCGCGTACTCGGATCTCAACGCCCCGCTCGAACAGATCATGGAAGCCGCGCGGATCGCGCATGCGCACGAGTTCATCGACCGCCTGCCCAACAAGTACAATTCGGTGATCGGCGAGTACGGCGCGAGCCTCTCCGGCGGGCAGCGGCAGCGCCTGGCCATCGCCCGGGCGCTCCTGCACAACCCGCGCATCCTCGTGCTTGACGACGCGCTCTCGGCGGTGGACCCCGAGACCGAGGCGCAGATCCGCCAGGAACTCGAAAAACTGATGGCCGGACGCACGGTCTTTTTGATTACGAGCCGCATCTCCACCGCCCGCCAGGCCGATCTGATTCTGGTGCTCGAACAGGGCCGCATCGTACAGAGCGGCACGCACGACGAATTGATGGGGGCGCCGGGGTACTACCGGGACGTGGCCTCGAGCCAGTTCGCCGCCGTGGAAGGCGACTGGGGCTCGACCTACTCCCACATGGATCGCATCACGCGCGCCAGCGAACGGCGCAGCGGAAGGTTTAAAGACGATGAAGAATGACGCCACCGCGGCGCAGCCGGAATTCGCGCCCGGAAAACCGGAGGTGGGCAAGTCCGCGCGCGTATCCGCCGCGCAGACTTCGAGCCGCGAGCGCCGTCCGCCGCTGGAACATTCCGCGGAGGCGCCCGAGCGCCCCGAGGACGAACCGCGCTACCGGCCCATCTCGTTTAAGCTCATCCTGCGGCTGTTAAGCTGGCTGCGGCCCTACCGAACTCTGTACACCTGGGGCGTCGTCTGCGGGGTGCTCTCGGTGGCCTTCGAACTGGTCTCCCCGCGCATCGTCCGGCAGATCATCGACGTGGAGATCAAGGCCAAGTCGGCGGACCACATCCTGATGATGGCGGCCTTTTGGATGGGCGCGATGGCCTTGGCGCTGCTCTTCGACGCCCTGCAAATCTGGACGGCGAACCGATGCGGCGAGCGCGTGATCGTGGACCTGCGCATGGCGCTCTTCGACCACCTGCAGCGCCTCTCCATGTCCTTCTTCGACAAGACGAAGCTAGGCCGCATCCTGACCCGCGGCACCAGCGACATGGACGCGCTGCGCGGCTCCGTGATCAACGGCATCAACACGCTGGTCCTCAATCTGCTCCTTATGTGCGGCTCCGGCGCGTTGATTCTCTACACCGACTGGCATCTCTTCGTGGCGCTGGCGTGGCTGATTCCCGTGCTGGCGTTCTGCAACCAGCTCTATCGCAACCGCATCGGCAAGGCCTGGCAGACGATCCGCGTCCACTTCTCGAAGATGACCGCCAACCTGGCCGAGAACATCACGGGCGTGCGCGTGGTCTCGGCCTTTAACCGGCAGGACGAGAACTTGAGCCGGTACAACGAACTGCAGGACGCCAACACGATCAACAACCTCAAGGCCGCGAACATCAACGGACTCTATCAGCCGCTGATCGAGTTCCTCGGCTTTGCCGGCCAAGTGATCGTGCTCGCGTATGGCAGCGTGCTCGTCTTGTACGATCGCCAGCAAGTGGTCCAGGGAACCCTGGCGGAAGCCGACGCGCTGACCGCGGGACAGGTGATTCAGGTCTACTTTTATTGGGGGTACTTCATGCGCCCCACCATAACTATGGGCAACTTCTACAATACCTTGATGCAGACCATGGCCTCGGCCGAACGCATCTTCGACTTTCTCGACCGCAAACCGGGCGTTGAAGATAAGCCCAAGGCCCTGGAGGTCCCCCGGCTGAAAGGCCATATCGTCTTCGACAACGTCACCTTTGGCTACGATCCCGCGCGGCCAGTCTTGCATGGCGTCCAGCTCGAGATTCCCGCCGGCAAGACGTTCGCTCTGGTCGGCGCCACGGGTTCGGGCAAATCGAGCATGCTATCGCTTTTGGCGCGGTTCTACGAATTCCAGGCCGGGAAGATCACCGTCGATGGCATGGACATTCGCGACGCCACCTTGCGGAGCCTGCATAAGCAGATGGGGCTGGTCCTGCAGGTGAACTACCTCTTTGAAGGCACCATTCTCGACAATATCCGCTATCCCCGTCCCGAAGCCACGCAGGACGAGATTCATAAAGCGGCCCAAGATCTGGGGATTCACGAAACCTTCCGGGCGCTCCCCGATGGCTACCTGACCCAGGTCGGCGAGCGCGGTGCCAGCATCTCGCTGGGCTTGCGGCAACTCATCTGTTTTACCCGCGTCCTGATCGCCAATCCCAGTATCTTCCTGCTCGATGAAGCCACCTCTTCCATCGACACCGTGACCGAGAACAAGATTCAGACCGCGCTGGAAAAACTGGTCAAAGAGCGCACAACCGTGATCGTGGCCCATCGGCTTTCGACGATCACCAAGGCCGACTGCATCATCGTGCTGGAGCACGGCAAGATTATTGAGCGTGGGACGCACTCGGAACTTGTTGCTCTTAAAGGAACTTATGCCCAAATGTATGCGCGATTTGCATCGCATCAAATCGCGGATTCTTCCGACGAATAAGCAGTAGAGACACAAAAAAATCACTTAACTATAGTTAAAATAAAAGGTTGTACCTCATAGGCAGACCGGAATGCGATGCCTAATAAAATACGTATTAGATTTTGAAGCTAATCCCATATTCATTTGACAGGAGAAAGAAAGGGACTAGAAATAGCGGCCTCAAATCAGGATAGCTGCTGCCGGTGCAAGGGAATATGTTCACCCTTGCAATCTGTTTGAAACAACTGCCCTTGTGCATTATGGGCAGGAAAAGGGAAAACCGTGCTGCCAAATCCAACTCGCATACGACTCCCCTTCTTGATTCCTCTTTTTCTGCTCGCTGCGCTCGGAGTTTCCGCAGCGGAGAACGCGGTGCCCACCGCGGTTGCGCCCGTCGAAAAAGCAGCGGCACACGTCAAGACGTCTGAAGCCGTTCCCGTTGCGGCACCTCAAGGGCAACCGGTTGCGGCGCCACAAGCGGCTCCGGAAGTCGGCGGACCGCCTCTGGAAGAAGAAAAGTCCTCCTACGATCTGATCCTCAATGCCTTCAAGGCGGCGAGCCCGTCTGGCGCTCAGCAATACTTAGTGGGAAAGAAAGTCGTGGATATGACGGTGGAAGAAGCCGCCGCGCGGACGCTGGTCAAGAACCTGACCATTCGCTTCGCGCAGCACGGCCTTGAAAAAGCGGGCTCCGATGTCATGGCCGCCAAGGGCGTCTACGACCCGGTGATCTCGATGAACCTGGGACTGACGTATTCGCACTCCTATATTCGCAAGCACTTCATCTTCCGGAATCGCTTCGACGGGGACCTGCTCTCATCGGAGTTCCAGATCTTCCAGAAGGCTTTCGAGGACGGCACCTCTACGGGCGTCATTCAACCGCAGATCATCATCGACGGCGTCAACGTCTCGGGCCTCCTGGGGCCGCCACCGATCCATCCGCTGGGCGGATTCGACTTCGCCAGCTTCCGCAGCATCAGCGTGGTGCAGTCTTCCGTGCTTACCCTCTCGCAGCAGATCCCGTGGGGCGCGAGCTACAACATCAGCCTCGACTCGATCCACGTGAACGACCGAAACCCGGTCTCCGATGCGAACTCCAGGCCCTGGACGAGCAACCTTAATGTGAACCTCTCCGTCCCGGTGCCCATGTGTAAAGACTGGGGCCGGTACGGCTTCCCCGACGCCTCCATCAAACTGGCCAAGATTGCGCGTGAACGGGCGTTCTGGGACCTCAACAGCGCCATCAATGCGAACCTTTCGGCCGTGGGTCAGACCTATTGGGAACTGGTCCGGACGGTCAGGCGTCTTGAGATGGTGTCCAAGACGAGGGCCAATCTGGAAGAGATCCTGGGCAACACGGAAAAGATGATTCAGGCTGGGCGCGCGACGGCGTATGAAAAGAACCAAGTTCAGACCGAGATCGCCAAAATCAAGGGAATCGAAGAAGGCGCTTGGGCCGATTACCTAGTGGCATCCAACTCCATGCGCAATTTGCTCGATTACGAAAAAGAAGTCGTCCTGCTTCCCTCGCACTACACACCGCGCCTGGGCGCCAATCTGCCATACAAGCCCGCGGAAGCGTACGATACGGCGATGGGAAACAACCCCGACATCAAGGTGACCCAGAACGACCTTGAGTTCTCGAAGATCAACCTGAAGTTCGCGGAGAACCAGAGCCGCCCGAATGTGAAGCTCGTGGCCGGCATGTCGTACCAGGAAAACAACGCGGTCTACGGCTTCGGCAATCAAAAGCAAGCGATTGGGCGCTTGGTTCATCCGGACTCGAAAAACAACTTTATCGGCCTCAACTTCAGCATGCCTTGGGGCAACCGCCCCGCGGAAGAACGGCTGAACGAGGCCAGCGCGCTTTACATGCAGTCCGAAAAGAATGCCGGTAAGGTTGTCAACCTGGTGGACAAGCGGCTCAACGACGCCTTGGCCGCGCTAGATACAGGTAAGAAGCGGGTCGCGATTGCGCTGAAGAATAAGGAGACGGCGGAGCGCGTCTATCAGACCGTGGTCGATCTGTGGAATAATGGACGGGTTCCGGCGCTGGAGCAGGGCAAGAGCTATCCCGCTTTCGAGCTCCTGCAAAAGAACACCGACCGCCTGAACGCGCAATTTGGCTATATCGACGCCGTGGCGGACTACAAGAAAGCGGAGATCGCGCTGCTGTTCGCGGAAGGAACGTTGAACGCGCACTATTCGAGCGGCATGGACGTGAAAGTCAAACCCGCGGACAATGCTCCGCCAGCGCCAGTTCCTGCACCCGCCCCGAAGAAGGAAGGGGGCGCTAAATGAGCTCGCCCGAATTCACGCATGAACGGCAGGAAGGACTCCGGGAGCGGTACACGATGAACGTGATGGGACGATGGAAGACCCTCCTCCCCTTGGCAGCCCTAGTAGCCGTCCTCGGGCTTGGCGGCTCCGCCGGCCTCGCCGCCGAAACCGCCACAAGCAAGACGGCCAAGCCTGTAGCGAAGGAAGCCAAAAACGACAAGCCGGCTCAGTTTGGCGCGGATGTGCCGCTGGAAGCGATGTTGTCCACGCCGCTGCCCGAATCCGAAAAGGATATGTACAATCGGATCCTGTCCGAATTAAAGTCGCAGGACCGGGAGTTCCTCAAGGGCCGCAAGCCATTCCAGTTGACAGCGCGCTTCGCCGCATCCGCCGCGCTGGACAAGAACCTCGACATTCAGATCGCGGCGCACGAAAACGCGCTGCGCGAAGCGATCAAGATGGAACAGAAGGCCGCCTTCTTGCCGGTCTTCGACGTCGGCATTCAGGAGAACTACCAGGCGTCCTACCAGCGCCAGCGCGGTTCGCTGGTCTTCAAGGGCTTCATTCCTCCCCGGCCGCCGGTCGTGATTCCCCCGCCGTCCAAGATCATCGGCATCGTCTTTGCTGACTTCCGGGCGCCGGGCAAGTACCCCGATTTTCTTAAGGCCAACCGCTCGCTCTCGAACGGCCAGCAGCACTCGGGCCAATTCGTGGCCAGCATCACGCAACTGCTGCCGTGGGGCGCGCAGGTGAACCTGACCACCACGACGATCTACAAGACCACCTTCTCGGCGCGGGGACACTCCTACGAAGCGCCTTGGACGACCTCGCTGAACGGCACCCTGACCGTGCCCTTCCCCTTTACAAAGGACTTCGGTCCGGAAGCGCCGCAGGACGTGGCCGTCCGCTTGGCGAAGATCGACGCCGAACGCTCCATGTGGGATTTGAAGGCCGAGGTGAATTCGACGCTGCTCTTCACCGATGTCTTCTACTGGAACCTGGTGGGCGCGCTGAAGAACCTCGACGTGACGATCAAGAACCGCGAATCGGTCGAAAAGCTGCTCAAATTCATGAACGACCAACTCGCGCAGGGTCAGGCGACCGCCTACGGCAAGGACCAGGTGGAAGCCGAGGTCCTGCGGGTCAAAGATCTCGAGGAACAGGCATGGAACGCCTACCTGGAAGCCTCGGACGCGCTGGTCGAACTGTTGAACATCGACAAGACCAGCGTGCTGGTCCCCTACGCGTATTCGCAGCTCGTGGACCAGCACCTGAACGAGGGCGCGGGCGATCCGCTCAAGCTGGCCCTGCAGACGCGCGCCGAATTGAAGAGCGAAAAACTGGCCGTACGTTCCACGGAAGTCACCGTCAAGTTCGCCCGCCATCAGTTGCGGCCGGACCTGACGTACAACCAGACGATCTCGCTCAACCAGACCAACTCGGAGATCGGGTTCCGGACGTTCTACCAGTCCTTAAAGAACGTCTTCGTGCCGGACGCCGAGACGATGTCCTTCGGGCTGAATTACCGCTACCCGCTTTTCAACCGTGCGTTCCACGCGAAATATCACGAAGCGCTCAGCCTGCGGGACGCGGAACAGTTCACGCTGCGCATCACGGAGAACCAGGTCACCGAAGAAGTCAACGATGCCTTGGCCGCGGTGGAATCGGCGCAGGGTCGGCTGAAGGCGTCCACCGAACGTATGGAAGCGTCCAGGAAGGCTTACGAATTGGCGCTGGAGCAGAAGAATCGCGGACGGCTCACGGAGTTCGAGGTGATCTCCAAGAGCCAGGAGTGGCTCAACGCCGATACGGCGCATGTCCTGGCGCAAGTGAGCCTGAAGGTGGCGGAATCCCAGCTTCTCTTCTCGCAGGGGCTGCTTCCGGATCTGTACCCCATGATGACAGCACAGAACGAGTTCGATAAGTATCGTTTAAGAGTCCTGAAGGCGTCGCAGGCATTGCAGTTCTTCAACAACGCCCCGGATGCCGGTAAGAAGGGAGCGAAATAGCACTATGCGCCGAGGCTTGGCACTCCCCCTGATCGCCGCCGCGGTAGTTACCGCGTTTGCGGCCCCGTGCTTGCGCGCGGCCGAACAGCCCGCGCCGGCCGCGCCCGTGGCGCCTGAAAAGAAAGACGACCCCGTCAAGGTCCCCGTGGCCATCGCGCCCGCGCTGACCGAATCCGAGGCGAACCTGAAGAGTTTCGTCGAGGGCGCGTTCCCCAAGGAAGGCGCGCCGGGCGGACGTACCTCCCTGACCAACCGCAAGCCGGCTTCCGTCACCGTCCAACAGGCCGCGCTGGCGGGGCTGCTGCGCAACCTGGAAATGGCCCGCGCGGAAAAGCAGGAAGATGTCATCAAGGCCGCGCGCGAGGAAGCGCGCGCCGTCTTCGATCCGGTCTTGACGGCCGCCGTGGAGAAAGACTACTCCCAGACCATGACGCGCCATCGCATCGGCCGCGTCTTCCATAAGGCCACGCAACTGATTAACGGCGAGAACCGCCTGGTCTTCTCGCCCGATGCCGTGGAAGCGACGCAGATACAATACCTGATCTTCGCCAACCCGCGCCCGAATTTTTTCACGCATGAACGCGTCGATGCCAGCGTGCGCTCTCCTCAGGATCCGCAGGGGGCGCACACTTTCTCGGCCGAGATCGACCAGCAGTTACCTTGGGGCCCGTCGGTAAGCATCTCCGCGGTCTCGGTCCGGCGGCAGTCGTTCGACGAATTGGGCGGCGAGTTCGGCGCGCCGTGGACGACCTCCTTGAGCGTAAGCATGGACCTGCCCCTCCCAGGCACCAAAGACTTCGGCCGGTACGCACTCGCGGACGTCAATCTGAAGGTAGCGGGCTACGATAAAGAGCGCGCGTTCTGGGACACCAAGACCATCATCAACTCGACGATGGTCGACATCGATCATGCGTATTGGGACCTCGCGGGCGCCGTGGAAAACCTGCGCGCCGCCGTGGACAACCGCAAGTCGCTGGAAAAGATTCTGAGCAATGTTGAGCAAATGGTGCAAGCGGGCCGCACGACCGATTACGGCCGGCAGCAGGTCGTCGCCGAGCTGGCGAACGTAAAGGAGTCCGAGGAAGCGGCTTGGGAGGGGTTCCTCAAAGCCTCCAACCGCCTGAACAACCTGCTCGATCAGGATAAGAGCCTGGTGTTCTTCCCCTTGGGCTACGGCAAGCTGCTTTACGAGAACATTCCTCTGAATTCGAAGGATGCGAACGAGATCGCGCTGGATAACCGGCCCGAACTGAAGGCTGAAAAGATCAGCCAGAAGTCTTCTGACCTGCTCGTTCAATTCAATCGCCATCAGCTGAAGCGCCCGGACATCCGCTTCAAGGGTGAGTACAACCACAAGCAGTTGGGCATCGTGTTCGGGTATCAGGACTGGTGGGATACGATCCGCAACCTCCAGCACCAGGACGCGCGCGTCGAGAACTACAGCTTGGTGTATACGCGGGCGATCCAACAGCGCACGCTGCGCGGGCAGTACGACGGCGCGAAGGCCGAAGCCTCGAAGCAGAGCGTGGTCGTCGAGCAGACGGTCAATACAATCGAAGAGGACGTGGGCAACGCCCTGGTCCTGCTCATGGCCCGGAAGAAACAGCTCGAACTGGCGGACGACAATCTGAAACTCGCCCAGGAGTCTCTGAAGCAGGCGCGGGAGTTCTTCGACGCCGGCCGGTTGACCGAGTTTGAAATGGTCACCAAGAACCGCGACGTGCTGTTCGCGGACTTCGCCCACGTTGCGGCCGCCGTCGAATATAAGAAGGCCGAGACGCAGTTGCTGTTCGCCGAGGGCATCCTGCCGTACCTGTACGCGAACATGACTGCGCCGAACTCGCTCGAAAAGCGGCGCATTGGCGTGCTGGACTCCGCGAACGCCCTGCGCTTCTTCGGCCCTAGCGGCGCCAAGACGGATGGCGGCGGCAACAAGGCTCAGGAAGCACCCGCTCCGAAGAAGTAACCTCCGCCCGCCCCGTTAACGTTCGGCGGTATCCATGCCGTTCATCGGGGAGGGCACCCGTGTGAAAATCGGATTGATCGCCCCTTCACGCCATCGAGAGGCCGCGCGCCTGCAGAAGGCGTTGGAAGCGCGCGCTCCCGGCTGTGCGATACGCCTGAACCTCGATTTCTCGGAAGACGACCGCACCGCCCTGGACGCAACCCAAACGCACTGGAACGGCGTCGATCTCGCGCAACTGGACGCCGTTCTCTTGATGGGCTTCGCGTACTGCGATCCCGTGATACCCTCCCCCAGCCTGCACCAGGACTGGGGCGTCTGGCGCTACGACTACCTGGCCGAACAGCAGACCTACAGCTACTTCCACAGCCTCTTTCAGGACTTGGAGCGCCGGGGCGTGCGCGTACTGAACGCGCCGGACGTTCACATGTCCTGCTTCGCCCGCCCCGCGCTCTTCGAGCGGCTGCGCATCGCCGGTCTCGATTTGCCGGAAACACTCTGTACGAATCGAATGGAATCCGTCCGCGCTTTTACCGCCGGCAGGCAGACCGTGGTCTGGCGGCCCGCCACCGGACGATCCATCTGGCAGCTCTTCCGCGACGCCCAACGAGAGGCCCTTATTGCGTTCAACCGGCCCCCCATCATGATCGCGGACGTAAAGGCCGGTCCCCTGGTTCGCGCGTACGTGCTGAACGGTCAGGCGCTGATGTTCCTTGCGTTCGATTACCCCCACGATGGACCGCCGGAGCGGCTGGAATCTTTCTGGGAGATCGAGATCGAGGAGGCGCGCCCCGCTTTGGCTCGTCTGGCCGAACTCGTTGCAGGACGCTGGCTGGAAGTTCAATTTATTTTTGCAGAGGGAAAGGTTTGGATTTACGACGTGGATGCCGACCCGGCCACGGAAGCGCTGCCTGCGGTCCTCCAGGAGCGCCTCGCGAACCGGCTTGCGGCAAGCCTGCTGGGAATGCCTGCCGAAGCACCCGTTTTGGGCGAGCCGCCCCGCGAGCGCCAGACGATGTTTCTGCGCCGCATGCTGCGGATTCTGTTCGAGTTTGAAGAGAGCAAGTACTCGTAGCGCCGACTACGAACCTGCGGAGGGCGTAAACGGTTCGACACGCTTGGACGCTTCCGCCACCGAGCCGGTCTCCGCGAAGGCGATCAAGTAACGCGCCAGCCCGCCAAACACGGCGCGCACGTTCTCTGGGCCGATCCACATCAGGTATGGCCCCGGGTTGCAATCGAGATAGGAATACCTGCCGGACGCGCTGACGAGCACGTCCCAAGCCGCAAAGTGGAGTCCCAGAGACCGGTTCGCACGGACGAGCTTCCGCTCTTCCTCGGCGGGCAGCTTGGCGAATTCGAATCCGCGCGTCTCGGTGCGTGAGTCGATCTCGTCGTTGAGAATTTTCAGCGCCAATACCACCGTATCGCCGACGACGTGCACGCGGTGCGTCTTGCCCGCTATATATTCCTGCATCGTCGTGGGGCTTAGGACAATCTCATTCAACAGCTCCATCTGGTCGTCGCGCAGGATGCGCGTCGAGCCCACGCCGATGCCGGGCTTCACGACGACCTTGCCCCAGCGGCGCGCGAAGGCCCGGGCCTGCTCGGGATCGTTGGTCGTGAGCGTGGAGGGAACATCGAACCCTTCGGCACGCATGCGCTCGTAAAACTGCGCCTTCGAATTGTGGTGCGCGTAGGTCTCCAGGGGATTGACCACCAGCTTTCCTTGCGCCTGCAAGGCCGAGAAGAAGCTGTACGCGGCGGCCTGGTATTGCTGATCGCGAACGTAACGATGGCGCCATTCGGCGTGCATGGCAGCGTTCAGAACTGGAGGAAGCGATGGCAACGCGTTGGGCGCCATGCCGCGAATGTACAGTCCGCGCATGGGCCCGAAATCGACACCTTCCCAACTCATGGCCCCCGCGCCGATGGAAATCGGAGGCGCGCCGGCGTCGTCCAACTGCATCTGAAAAAGAAGCGGCTCGCCGCCGGCCTCGGCGACAGCGTCCCGGAGCGCGTGAATCTGGGCGTCTTCCTTCCGGCCGAAAAGACCGATAGGGTGTTTGGCCATGCCGCCTGCCGTCCGTTCCGGCGCTCCGCCAACAAAAAAGGGGATCCGCTGCGGCGAATCCCCTCTCACCGCTCGCGGCTTGGCCGTTATTTGAAGTTCTTGATGGAATCCAAATTCGGGTAATCCTTCTTGAGCTTCTCGACCAGGGCCTTCCGTTGGTCCGCATCGGTGGTCTTGGCGATCTCGTCCAGGTTTTCGTAGTACTTCTTCCACAACCGGATCAGCGCTTCGTCGTTGTCGATTGAGTCCTGCGCCATAAGCGCGAAATGCGTATTGAAGACCAGTTGGTTGTTCACGCATTTCTCGTACTGGCTCTTGAGCACAGGCAGGGACGCGGTCAGCGCATCGATTTCCTTGCGCTCGGGGGTCTTCTGGCTCTGGCTGGGCTTCAGCGGGAAATTCTTTCGGAACTGCTGAAAACGGAGGAGCTCTTTGGCGAGTGGTGCGATCGTTTTCTGATCTTCGGTACCGTTGACGGCCATTTCCTGCACCAGGCGGTCTGCGCCCTCGCGGTCGTCTTCATCCACTTTGAGGACCAGCTTGCGCTCGAAAATCAGGAACTCGACGCGCTCTTTCAGGGTCTTTAGCTGGTCCACCTCCTCTTTTCGCGAGGCGTTGAATTTCTCTATCTTCTCTTTCACTTCGCCAAGCATCTTTTCTAGAATGCCCACTTCATTCTGGAAGGTGGCGATCCGCACATCCGCCTGGAGCACGCGCGTCTCGTTGTTAGAAACGAAATCCTCCACGCCCGCCCGTGAACTCCGGATCGCTTCCTTCACCTCGCGTTCCTTGCCGGAGGAGTAAATGAGCCAGATGACGCCGATGGCCAGTAGCGAAAAGAGGAAGGCGATAACGGCGAAGGCCTTGATCTTCAGCAGGAAAACGTTCGGAACTTGCGGCGGCGGCGGCGGCGCATAGACCGGCGCGGGTGAATCCGCTTGCGCGACCCGCGGCGCGCCCGCGGCCTGTTGGGCCTGGTCGCGCTGCATCTGATTGGCAAAGAAGACCGGGGCCTGGCCGCCGAAGACCGTGCCTTCAAAATCGGAGGGCGGCGAAGCGTCTACCCTCGGCTTTTCGGCCGCGGCCATCATCAGCGTCGGCTCAAATCCCGGCGCCGTGGCCTTTAGCTGTTGCGGAGGAGGTTCGGGCCTGGCCATGTTGAACTTAAACGGCACGTCTCCGAAGCGCACTACATCGCCGTCTTTCAGGCGCACCTTCTGGATCCGGACCTCGTTCAGATACGTCCCGTTGCTGCTGCCCAGGTCCTCAACGGACCATGCGCTGCCATCCTGAAAAATGCGCCCATGCTTGCGGGAAATGGACGGATGATTGATCGGAAACGAATTCGCCGTCGGATCGCGTCCAAAGGTGATCGGACCGGAACAGAGTATCTCCTGGTCTTTTACCGGTTCTTTTTGACCAATGAGCTTTGCCACTGCACTGGACATGAGTTGCTCCCACGCCTTGCCGCGCGACGCTCCACCCGCCGACCGGCCTAGATTGCCGGATGCCTACGCCTGCGGCAAGAGCACATCCGCGGCGGTTACTCCAGGTCGAACTGCTTCTTCGCCAATTCGTAATACCGGCCCTTCATGGCCACGAGTTCGTCGTGCGTGCCCTTTTCCTGCACGACGCCGTTCTCCATGAAGCAGATAAAATCGCAGTCGCGCACGGTGCTCAGCCGGTGCGCGATGGCGATCGAGGTCTTGCCGGTGAGAATCTGCTTCATGTTCTGCTGGATGCGCGCCTCGGATTCGTTGTCCAGGGCGCTCGTGGCCTCGTCGAAGATGAGAATCTTCGGCCGGCGATAAAGCGCACGGGCGATGCAGATGCGCTGGCGTTGTCCGCCGGACACCTGGATGCCCTTCTCGCCCAGCGGAGTCTGGTAGCCCTGCTGCAGGCGGGCGATAAAGTCGTCGGCGCTGGAAAGCCGCGCGGCTTCGCGCACCGCGTTCATGTCGGGTTCCGTGTCGCCAAGCGCGATGTTGCCCGCCACCGTATCGCTGAAGAGGAAGCTGTCCTGCAGCACCACGCCGATCTGCCGGCGGTAGCTGGTCAGGTCAACGACCGTAATATCCTTGCCGTCCACCAGGCACTCGCCGCCGGTGGGCATGTTGAAGCCCATGATCATCTTGATCGCGGTGCTCTTTCCGCAGCCCGACGGCCCGACAAACGCGACGCTCTGTCCCGGCTCGATCACCAGATTGAAGTTGTTCAGGATCAGGGGCGTGTCTTCGCCACCATAACGGAAGCAGGTGTTGCGGAACTCGATGCGGCCTTCCAGCCGCGGCAATACAGCCGGGGCTGCGCCAACGCTGGTGATCGCCACCTGCTCGGGCTTGAGGATCGCGACGTCGTTCACGCGGTCCATGGCGATGCGGATTTCCTGGAGGTTGCCCCACAGGCGGACCATGTTCATGATCGGTCCCATCACTTCGCCCATGAGGATGTTGAAGCCCATCAGTTCGCCAATCGACATCTTGTCCAAGATTACCTGGGTCGCGCCGACCCACAGGATCGAGATGTTGGCCGTGAGGTTGATGAGTTGGCTGACGCTGTTGAAGACCAGTTCGATCTTCGCCGACTTGTAGCCCAGGTTGACGTTCTCGACGAACGCGTCTTCCCAGCGCGCGCGCGCCCAATACTCGTTCGCCGTCGACTTGATCGCTTCGATGCCGTGCAGCGATTCAATGAGCGAGGACTGCGACGCGGCGCTGCTCAAGAAGAGCTGGTTGTAGATATTGTTCAACCGCGGCGTGAAGAAGAGCGTGTTGCCGATGTAGATCGGAATGAAGCAGAGCACCATCAGCGTCAGCCACTTGTTGTAGATCAGCATCATCAGGATGTAGAGGACAATCATAAGGGCGTCGAGGACGACGGTAATGGTGGTGCCGGCCAGGATGCCGCGGATTTTCTGGTTTTCGCCGAAGCGGGAGAGAATATCGCCGATCTGGCGGCTCTGGAAAAAGCGCATGGGCATGCTCAGCACGTGCCGGTAGAACTCCGACATCATCTTCATGTCGATGCGCGCGATCACGTGCGCCAGCAGCAGGCTCTGGGCGCCGCTGGTCATGAGCGTGAAGACGGTAATCATCACCATGCCCGCGAGCATCATGTTCAGCAGGATCTCGTCCTTATGGACGACGACTTTGTCCACGATGTTCTGGACGAAGAGCGGCGAGGCCAGGCCCAGGATGTTCATGACCAGCACGGCCAGAAAGGCCTCGAAGAAGTAGAACTTGTACGGCAGCATGTAGCCGATGAACCGCGCGTATGGATGTTCCGGGGCGTCGAGGGTCTTGAATTTCTGCGTGGGCTCGGTGACCACCACCACGCCGTCCCAGCCGGACTCGAACTCTTTCCGGCCCACCGTCTTCAGGCCCGTGAGCGGATCGGCGATATACACCGCGGAATCGGTCACGCGGTAGACCACCACGTAGTGGTAATTCTCCCACAGGATGATGGAAGGCAGTTCGAGTTGGCGGATCTGGTCGTAGCGGACCTGGTAATACTTGGCTCGGAACCCGAGCTGTTCGGCGGCCGAGCAGACCTGCGGGAGCATGGCCGTCTCGGTGTTGATGTTGGCGAGTTCCTGGACCTGGCCGACCGTGAAACTCTTGCCGTAGTGTTCGGAGAGCATCGCCAGGCAGGCGGCCACGTTCTCGGCCGGCGTCTGCTGCTTGATCAGCTTGAACTTGCCAACGTCGGTCTTCTTGCTCAGCCGGCGGAACTCGGCCTCGCCGATCGCCTCCACGTGGATGCGCTGATCCATGCCTTCCTGGCGCTTCAGCGCCGAGGCATTTTCCTTCTCGCGTTCCTTAAGCTGGCGGATGCGCTGTTCGAGCTTCTCCTTCAGTTCGAAGTTCGTATCGAGGATCTTTTTGACTTCGGGCTGCCGGATGACGAGCACCGTGAGGTCCGTAACCGCGAGCGCCGAGTAGTTCTGCGGCTGCAGCGAGACCGCGCCGGTCTCTCCGATCAGCCCACCCCGGCCCACCTTTTCGAGCACCACCGTGCCTTCGATCATGCTGCGGACGAGTTCGCAGGAGCCGCCTTCGATGTAGTAAAGGCGCGGGTCTTCGTCGGCCTGCTTGAAGACGTAGGTGCCGCGCTTGATCTTCTTTACGCCGATGTTGTTGAGGATCTCGGTGGCCAGTTCCGGCGAATATTGCGCCGTGCCCAAAATGCCGCGCAGGCGCTTGCGCATCTCGATGGTGCCGATCTGCTGGCGGAAATGCTGTTCGAGGTGCGGATTGAGCCGCAGGAACTGGCGCAGTTTGCTGGAAGGAAGCTTGAGCAGGATGGCGTCGCCGGTGGCCATCACCTGCTGGTCCCAGTTGGCGTCCGTCAGCAGCGAGATCTCGCCAAAGGTGCTGTCTTCGGACTGCTCGCCCAGGCTGATGCGCTTCCCGTTATCGTTGAAACCCTTCATCCGCACGGCGCCGCTGTAGATCGAGTACATGCCGGTCATTGGACGGCCGGCCTCGGCAACCACGGCGCCCGCGGCATACTTCTCGATCTCGAACAAGTCTTCGATGGCCCGCTTGTCCGTAGCGGACAAGGGGCTGAAGATGAAATGCGTGTCGAGAATCTTGCGAACTTCTTCTTGCTTCGTAGCCATTCCGGCTCGTCTCCCGCAACGCGCTTAGTCGTCTGAACCAAAGAACTTCGAAATGGGCGTGAAAATAATCTCGATCAAACGGCGCTTGCCGGTCTCGATGTCCGCGTAGCCGCGCAACCCGATCGCAAGCTTCTGATACTTCGGATCTTCTTCGGAACTCACGTTGACGTAGTCCTTGTCCAGGCTGACACGAACATCGTAAAAGGATTCTTCGCCTGGTTTGTCGCTCGGCGTCTTGGAGATCCGTTTGATGTGGCCCTTCTGTATCTTGAATTCCTGGTACGGGTAAGCGTCGTATTTAATCATCACTTCCGCACGGTCCTTCAGCCGGCCGATATCGCGGTTCTGGATCAGGAGCCGTGCTTCCATCGGCTCGGTGTCCTTGATCACCGACATGACCACGTCGCCCGCATTGATCTGCTGGCCCGGCTTCACGTATACCTGCGTCACGGTCCCGCCATACGGACTGTATACGCGGCAGTATTCGCCTTCGAACTTGTAGTTGGTGGTCAGCGTGCCGGATTCCTTGATCTGGCCTTGCATGCGGTCGATTTCTTTGTTGATCGTGTCCAGGTCCTGTCCCAGCGCCAGGTTCATCTCTTCGATCTGGAAGCGCGTCTGCGAGCGTTGCTCTTCGAGCTGTGCTTTGCGCGCGTCGCGGTCCAGCTTGGCGCGGGCCTGCTGGTTGCGCAGGCGGTCCGGCTTGGCCTTCTCGTCGATCAACGTCAATTCGAGCTTGGACTTCTCCTTCAGCGCCTGGTCCATGGCCGACTGGGTCGTCACTAGGGCCTCAGTGGCCCCCCGCAACTGGTCTTTCATGGCCTGCACCTGCAGGACGGTGGACTGTTGCTTCTTCAGGAGTGCTTCTTCGTCGTCGAGCGCCTTCTGCGCGTCCTTGACCGCATCTTTGCGAGTCTTCTCGAGCGTGGCCCATTTCTGGGCTTCGTTCGCGGCCTGTTCGAGCTGCTTTTCGACGATCTTGTACCGGGATTCCTGCTCGTCCAATTGCGCCTTGAACTCAACGTCTTCCTTCTCGATCTCCTTCTCAAGCGCAGGGAACTTGGCCTCGATCGCCTTCAGGGTGTTCTTCAAATCCTTGATGCGCGACTGGATCTTCTCGCCGCCTTCCATGATGCGGGCGCGCTTTTCCATCAAGCGGTCGAGTTGGTCCTGCAGGTTCTCCTTCTCGGAGCCCGCCGTCGCCATGGTCTTGAATTGGATGTCGATCAGGTTCGTCAGGGTCTCGAACTTGCTGCCCGGAATGACATTGATGCGCGCCACGATGCCGCCCGCGGGCGCCTGGATCTTGGTCTCGTTCTTCACCAGTTCCAGCGGACAGGTGACATAGCTGCCCACCTTGCTGACGCAGGCGTACACCACCGCGCCAATAGCCACCAGGAAGACCATGTAGATCGGGCCGCGCAGAACGATCGGCGGCGCCGAATAAAGCAGGCGCGCCGCCTTCATCGTGTGTTTGGCTTCCTGCACGCCCGAACCAATGACGTTTACTGCGCTCTGTTCGCCTTCCGCCATATGTCCACCACCTCGCTGCGCGCTTGCGGACGCTTTCCGCCCGCCTCACCCGTTGCCGGCCGGCCCGGGAACAGTCTCTTCCTGCGGAAGCGCATGCAAACTTCGCACGCCCCCGCCCTGCCGCCCGCCATGATTCCAACCGTCCGGCGAAGCTTACTTACTTGGGTCGCTCAAAACTCGTTTCGTCGATGGCCTTATGCAGCCACGCCGAGAAAATCCGGTCCGCGACTTCCCGGCGCATGGTATCCGTCAGCTCGGCATCGCGAATCGCATCGATCTTATACAGCGTACAGCAACCGTTCTCGACAAACGGCCCCGCAATATCGCCGACCTTGGCCGCAAAGATCGCCTCGTCCGCCTTCTTCGGGAGCATGCCGCGCTTTACCGAGCCCAGAAAACCGCCGGCGATGCGCGTGCTTTCCTCCTTGGAGTTCTTCCGGGCCAACTCCGAGAAGCTGTCGTTGCCCTCGAGGGCCGCTCGTTTGATCTCGTCGGCCTTGCGGCTGTCCGCGCACACGATGCGGGACACCGAGACGGTCTTCATCAAATCGCGGTGAGACTCAAAATAATCGTTAATCGCCCGCTCCTCAACTACTTTACTCCGTATTTTAGCCCGCAGGAGTTCGCTGCGCGTGACCTCTTCCCACTGCTCCATCGTCACGCCGTTGGCGCGGCAGTATTCGTTCATCTCTTCGGCGCGCGTTAGGCCCCAATGGTGCCGCTTAGCCTGGGCGAAGTCGTAAAACTCCGCGTCGCTGACTTCGAGGCCCAGTTCCTTGGCCTTCTCCAGGATCACCTGGTTCTCGACCAGCCGGCAGACCTCATCCCGAAAAACACCCGTTACCTTCAACTGCAGCAGCACGTCCGCCACGGTCACACGCGAACCGTTGACGTGGATCAGCGCATCTTGAAGTTCCATGCCTAGGTCCTTTAAAGGTTACCGGAACGCGTTAGGTTTCAATTGGCACTGTTCGAGAAGCTGGTAAACGCGCGACCGGCTAAGCTTGGTTTCGCTGCACACTTTTCGAACATCCCCGCGGTGCTTCTGAAGCATGCTGACCCAATAGGCGCGCTCGGTGTCCCGCAGGAGCGAACGCCGGTGTTCCGTCGAGGAACCGTTGCCGTTGGAGTCTCCCACCCCGGCGGTGCTCGCGCGATACCGTTCCGGGAGGTGCGCGAGCGCGATGGGCCCTTCGCCGGCGATGCAGGCCATGAACTGGGCGATGTTTTTCAGCTCGCGGATATTGCCGCGGTAGTCGTAAATGGCGCAAAGATAATGGCGCAACTCCGCGTCGATCTTAGGCACGCTCTTGTTCTGCTTCGCGCAGGCTTCTTCGAGGAAGTATTCGAGCAGGATGCCGATCTCGTCCCGGCGTTCACGCAGCGACGGGAGGTGGATGGGGCACATGTTAAGGCGGTAGTAGAGGTCCTCGCGGAAGCGCCCTTCCCGGACCATGGCTTCCAGGTTCCGGTTGGTCGCCGCGATCACCCGGACATCCACCTGTTTGAACTTGTCCGAACCCACGCGCTGAAGTTCGCCGGTCTCGAGCACGCGCAGCAGTTTCACCTGCGCGAGCGGTTCCAGTTCGCCGATCTCATCGAGAAAGATCGTGCCCTCGTCCGCCTCCTCGAACTTACCCTTGCGGTCGGCCGAAGCACCCGTAAACGAGCCTTTCACGTGGCCGAAGAGTTCGGACTCGATCACGCCCGGTGGAAACGCACCGCAGTTCACGGCCACGAACTTCTGGCGCTTGCTATTGAGGTGGATGATGCGGGCAAAGAGTTCCTTGCCGGTGCCGGTCTCGCCTTCCAGCAGCACCGTCAGACTGCTCGGCGCCACGCTGCCGATGGTCTTGAGGATCTCCGTGATGACCGCGCTGCTGCCGATGATGCCTTCGATGATCAGGTCCGACTTCCATGAGAATGACTGTTTGCTCTGTGTCCGCGGGCGCGGTTCTTCGCTGCTGCGGTACTGGCGGCTGGCGAAGTCGATGAACGCGCTGCGCAGCAGGTCGAGGTTCTGGAAGAAGATGTCCCGGTCCGCGGGGCTCAGCATGGCGATCTCAAGCACCTTCAGCTTCAGGGACTCGATGCGCGCGATGTTCTCGTTCAGGTACTCTGCAAGATCGGAAGGCCCGTGTGGCTCGAAACTCTGGCCCCGCCGCGTAGAGGGGGCGTAGCCGAATTCCTTTGCATTGATAAACGGGGTGTCCATCGGCCGGCGCCAGCCTCCCATTCGGTCCGATCAGTGCGTTAAATAAACCGTCCCGTTCGTTCTTGATACCATCCGTGCCGCGCCATCGCTAACCTGACGGAGCATGCCGTTCCCGGCCAATAGCCTAAGTTGCACCTGTGAATTCATCGCAGGAATGATAGCCATACAGCCGGCAAAGTCAACTCCGCCGGACATCCTCATCGGGATCGCATCTAGATATCCAATAAGATGTTGGGAATTCGCCATGGAACGCTTTTCAGCGGAGGATCGCGACTTGCACACATAGTGCGACAGCCGCGTGAGGCTCACGCTATGGGGCTTCTGCCTGCGTTGGAAATGGATGATTGGCGAATACCAGGCGGTCAATGCTGGTGCCTGCCTCTCGCGTGATCAGCTTCAGCGTATGGCTTCCTTTTTTCAGTTTGAGCAGGCACATGCCTTCGGATTTATCCTCCGGATCTATGAGGAAGCACCAGGACCAGCGCGTGGCCCCCGCTTTCACGTCCCAGGTCTTGCGGGATTCGCCATCCATTGAGAAGGTAAAGGAGTCGTGGCTGCCGCTGGGCTCGGGGCACAGGCAGCGGGCGCGCAGGTAGTAGGTTCCGTCTTCGGGCACTTCGAATTTGTACACGGCTTCACCCTTCACTACGGGACCGGGTTTGCCGTCGGCGCCGTTAGCGGGAATCGGCGTGTAGACATAGAAACCGCCCGAGGCATCCTTTGACTCGGCTTTTTGCATTCCGCCGGATAGCTCTCCGGCCTCAGCCTCGACATCGTGCTCCCAAGGCTTTTGGGGATAGGTCCTTGCGGATACCAGCACGGAAACCTGGTACCCCGCGTCGGTGCGGAGCGTGAGCGCTCCGTGGCGATCACCGAGTTCCTTCGTCGCCGCGGTCAGGGACAGGGTCTGGCTATCCGGCCCGCAATCGCCTTCCTTGGGTTCGGCCTTCAGCCAATCCTCACTGGGGCGAACGCTCCAGCGTTTTCCGACCGGAGCAGGAACCGTGAGCTTCAGTTTGGCCCCGCCAGCCTCTCGTGAATCGATCCGCACCCATTGCGGACTTGCGGCCAAGCCAAAGGGCCGCGAGGGGATGGCCCGCTGTGCACCGCCGGTCTCGAAGGCCCCCATGTCCGGCGCTTTACCGAAAAAGCCATCGTTGATATTGGGCAGCGGTTGTCCGGCGTCGATGCCTGGAGACCCTTCCGCGAGCTGCCAGTTCCCGGCCGGCTCGTCCGCGAAGGTGGGCTTGGCCTTCACGGCGTGAGCCTCCGCGCCCTCCACCGCTTCCACGCCGCCGCGTCCGAGGAGATCGAAGTCGAAGTCGTTCTCGGCGTCCTTCAACTTATCGAAGACGTCCAGCCCGCCGCCGCCCGCAAATAGGTTGTTCCGGGCGTAGGCGCGATACCGGCCGCGCTCTTCTCCGGAGCCGTACCCCACGCTCGAGAGCCCCCGCCCCGGCCCGTAGATCGTGTTGTGCAGGATCACGTCGCGGCCCAGCGACCAGCGTATGCCGCCGCCCATCTTGTAGGTCGAACCGCAGGAGCCGCGGTCGTCGCCGAGCGGACCGAAGACGTTGCGTACGATGTAGGCAGGACCTTTGCGGCAGGGCGCGCAACTGATGCCGCACAGGCTGTATGCCTGGCGGTTGTTCCAGAAGCGCACATTGATCTGGCCGCCGTCGAGTTCCACGCCGTCGTCGTTGCTGTAGGCGAGGAAATTGTCGTGAATGTCGGTGTCGCGGTACGGCCCGCCAAACGCCGACCCATTCTCGATGCTTTCGATGACGTCGTTGAAGCGGTGGCCTTCGCAGCCGATGCAGTCGTTGTAGCGGATCACGTGATGGCCCGCGGTATTGGCGATAACGAAGGCCTGCGGGCCCATGGGATGCCCCAGCGACCAGTTGTTGGCGTGCCCCCGGGGGCTATGAATGAAATTGTGCTCGGCCACGACGGCCTCGCTGCCCAAGTCGATCCTGATGCCCGCGTGGTAGTTGATGTGCCGGCTCTTGGCATCCACGGCGCGCTTGTCGGTCCCTGGGCCAGGCGTGCCGAGCGAGCCCCAGCCGCTCATCTCGCAATGGCGGATGCAGACATGGCGGCTGCGCAGCACGCGCACGGCATTCTCTGCCCCGCCGATCACGTTCACGCCCTCTAGGACGACGTAACTCGAATCCCGAATCAGCACGGCGTCCGCCGCCTCGGCGCCGCCGTCGATCGTCACGCTCTGCCCCGCCGCGGGCCGGTAAACGACCCAGGCGTCCGGTTTTCCATGCGCCTCGATGACCAGTGTTCCTGCCTTGCGCTCGCCCGCCGGGAGTTCCTTCACCTCGCCGACGGGAATGGCATCGGTCCACGTGGATTTCTCCAGCGTCAGCGCCGGCACGGGCCGCTTGATGTCGGGATCGGCCAGCGCGAGTTGCAGTTCGTACGCCGTCCCCGGCTCCAAATAGAACAAGCTCCCCCGGAACTCATGGTCTTTCCTGTCCGGAATCAGATCCAGGCCCGGACGCCATTCCGCATCGCCCTTACGGCGATACGCTACTTTGCAGGCCGCGTCGCCGTTCTCGTCGCCGGAATACCGGACGTACAACCCCAGCGCTTGAAAGGTCGGAACCGCTTCGGCCGCCGTCAGCCGGGCCTCGTTGGGCGGCACCGCCGCCGCGTCCGCTTGGGCGATGGCATCGGGCACAAAGGGTTGAAAATCGCCCCAGCGCCCGCTCAGCCAACCGTTGTGGCAGTCTTTGAGAGCCTGCGGCTTTGCGGAGAGGCGCAGTTCATCCAACGCGCCGCTGAAGCCGCCGCCGATCTTCAGGGACTTCACGCAGGGTTTCAGCGTGCCTTGCACCGCAGAGCGTTTGTCGAACCCCCACTCGGACTCCACGGCCATCCCGTGAACGTGAACGGACAGCGCCTGCTCCGCGGGCGCGTGCGGATCGTACGTCCATGCGACATGGGCCCAGCGCTCATAAGGAATCACATCGTCCGTCTTGGCCTCGAAGGTCCCCTTATCGGTGCTGATCTGGAATCCGATCCGGGCTGCCGTTCGCGCACTCCCCAGCACAAAACAGGACACCACACCGGGGCACTCGAAGACTGTGCGCTCGTCGCCGCTTGCGCCGTAGTCCAGCCAGATCCACGCTTCGAGCGTAAAGCCCTTGGACAGATCGATCTCCTTGGCGAGGGCGCAGGTCAGCGGAGCCTTCCCGTCGGTGCGCCAAGCCTTGCCGATCACGCCGGAATCGAACCCGCCTCCCTGAGTTTCGAACGCGAGCGCGGATACTGAGGCATCCGCGTGTGTACCATCCCAGTGCAGTAGAACGACCGTATCCTGATCGCTCGTGTACGGAGCAGGCGCTAAATGATAGTTCTCCGCACCACATAGGAACGCTGCGTTTAAGATGAAACTCAGCAAGACGCTCAACGACAGGATGCGCATGGCGATTCTCCACTTATCGGCAGCTACCGATACGGCCTTTCGCTACTGGGCGAAAGGCCGTTCGAACGCTTGGCGTTTGAGAGAATACCGGATTCGTTTTCAAAGCAAAAGCCACTTGCGGCCATAGTGGCGGAGAGGGAGGGATTCGTTCGGCCCCGAATCCGCAACCTTCGCCAGAAGACGCTGTTCCAAGTTTTCCCTCGACGGACGCAGAACTTAAGTCGTCTTATCGCGACCCGTCCTTTCCGATCATTTCCGGTCAGAGCGCATCGTTCTTAGCACAAACTCAGCACACGTCCCTCCCAAACGATCCGCTCCGGATCGATTTCCGCAGCGTGCCGATGGGCTCGGGCAAGATGCAGTTTGACGTCCTATATACCCGCTTCAGCACCCCGATGCAGCGCGAAGAATCCTGTAAAGATCAGGAGCGCAACATTCACAACGGGCTCAAGAAGTTGGGGATCGAGTACCCGAATCCCCTGATACTCCACGACATGGCCGAGTCCGGCACCAAGGCAGAGCGCGCGCTGTATGCGGAAATCTACGAGATGATCCGATGTGGTCAGGTGCGCTTGCTCGTTGTCGACGACCAAGCTCGTTTGAGCCGCGGCGACACGGTCATGCCGATCATCCGAGACCTGATCTATCATGGCGGACGCTTCATCTCGATCCAGGACCACATCGATACCACTCAAAAGGGGTGGGAGCTGAAGGTCAAGGTCATGGAGTTCCATAACAGCACGACCGTTACCGAACTGGGCCACCGGGTCCGGCGCGGGCAGGCGGGCCGTGTCCTGGATGGGCACGGCTCGGCCGGCGACATCCGCTTCGGTTACTTGTCCCGCTTCCTGGATCCGAATCATGCCGAACAGTCTCGGCGGGGCCCCAAGCCGAAGAAGGAAATCGTCGTCTACGAAGTTGAAGCCAAGTGGGTGGTCTGGATCTTCGAGCGCTTCGGCGTGGACCGGTGGTCCATCGGGGCGATCGCGCGCGAACTGAACCGGCTCAAGGTCGACAAGGGCCGCAAGGCCACGAAGCCCCAATGGCGGGCCGAGCTGGTACAGCGGATCCTTCAGCATACGAAATATGTGGGCATCTGGGGCTGGGGCGCGACGACCACGATCCGCAGTTCCACGGGCAAGAAAAAACAGATCCCCGCCGAGGACGACGAAGTGATCAAGGTCATTCGCCCGAACTTGAGGATCGTGCCTCAAGCGCTGTGGGACAAGGCCCAGGCGCGGCTGAACGAGTTGCATGAGATTTACGGCATGAAGGAAGGACAAAAGCGTCGTGGACCCCGGGTCCACCACACCGAGGTCTACCCAGCGAGCCTGTGCGGCGGGCTTTTGTTCTGCGAGCTGTGTGGCGCGCGCCTGGTGGTCCAGTGTTCCACTGGGGCCAAGTACCTGGGTTGCCCGAACCACCGGAACGGTACCTGCGCGATGACCTACCGCCCCCCGATGGAAGTCGCCGAAAAGGCGCTGCTCGGCTTTCTGGGTGAAATCTTGTGCTCCTGGCCGGAGTGGCTGGAGACCGCGCTCGGGTCCATGCGTACGTCGCTGACCGACTTGGCCCGGCGGGTGCCGGAGGAGGTCGCGGCCAGGCGGCGGCGTCTGGAAGAAGTCCGGCGCATGAAGAAGAACCTGCTGGGCGCGATCGAGCAGGGCACGTTGCAGGTCAAGGTCGTCGTGGACCGGCTTCACGAACTGGAACAGGAAGAGAGGCACCTGGAAGCAGAAATTACTGAGTCCGAAGAGGCGTTGAAGGGACCGGTGGAGATGCCGGACGAGACATTGGTGATGGCGCAGTTGAACGATCTGGCCGGGCTCGTACGCGCGAACAACCGCAAGGTGCCCTTGTTGCTGCGGAAGATCCTCGGGAGGGTCGTAGTCCACGAGATGCGGATGCCCGGGAAGAAGAAGGGCTATGGCCAGTTGCGCTTCCAGATAGACGGTTGGGCGATCCTGGAAGAACTCCTGGACGGGAAGCTCCCCCATTGCGTCATCCAGGCCGGGCACCGCGAAGCGTGCAGCAGCCCGGAGTTCCAGGTCGACTTGGGCGGGCCGACGCGCATGGACCAATGGGCACCCAAGATCCATGAGATGCGTAGGCAGGGCACCGGCTGGCTGGAAATCTGCCGGATCACCGGTCTTGGGCTTGGCGCCGCGTGCACGGCGCACAAGCGTTGGCACCAGGCGCAACGGGACGGGGATACGAAGCCGGCATAAACGTCGGCAATAGTGAACAGGTCGTGAACGCAATCAAGGCCCAGCGTGTGCTGGGCCTTTTTGTTTTCACCCTGAGACATCCTTTGACGGCAATAGCCACCGAGGCTTGCCGCGGTCTCTAAGAAAGGAGAAGCACTCATGTCGGCAAAGAGAACGCGTTCTTCAAGGGACCTGGGGCCAAAGAGGCGCTGCCGTCCGGCGCCTCCATTGTGTGGACGCAGACGGGATCCCGCCCTGCCAAGGGCACCTGAGTTTGGCAAGGTCGTTGAGATTCATTTCCCTGAAGGCTGCCCGGACCTGCTGGCCGAGAGCCACGTTCCGCCGGCCGTTCTCGCTTCGAATCTCAGAACGCTTTACGAACGGGGCCAGCTCGATGCGCCGATTCAGGTGATCGTGGCGGTGGATCCAAGCGACGCGCACGCGCTGATTTTTTTGAACGTATCCGACCATGCCTGTGCGCTGGAATGCGGCCAGTTCAGGATGGAGTCGCTCGGGCTGCGTTTTGAGGTCCCCTCCCCTGCGGACGAAGGCCAAGACCATCCTGTAGCCCGGCACTTGGAATTCATGCAGGTTCGAGGCGCGGCGTGCCAGCTCGCAGCCTGGGGCCCCATGGATCGCTGCGTCCTGTTCCTCGAAGGCGAAAAGGGCTGGTTGGCAACCAACCGGATCCGCGAAGGCATCCTCATGCTGGCGTTCAACGTCGTGATCGACGGAAGGGTCCATGAAGTCGTCGCGCATTATTGCATCCTAAAGCAGAGTCTCGAAGCGGCGTTTTCGAGCGCAGATCCCGCCTGACAGGCCGCCCTCGCAAACCCGCAATTCCGTACATTCGAAATCGACCGGCTGACCATGCCTGGAGCAGGTTCAACGCGCATTTTCCGGAGGTGCCCGCATGAGTAAGACCAAGTTAGGAATCAAGAATATGCCGCTATTCCAGGAGTTGGCGGAAGAAGTTGGCAAGGCACTCGCCTTGGCATGGCTGCAACGCGGTAAAAACGCAACCCCGCCGGTTCCAAAGGCCGAAGCGGCCCACAAGAAGGCTAGCCGGAAGAGAAAGGCCTGAATGGGCTGAATTCCTGATTCGGCCGCGTCGCCCTTCCCGCCTATGCCGATTCGAACGAAGCTTTCTCTCTGCCGGTGAGGGGCTTTCGAGACAGGTCGTCGCCGGATACCAAGCGAAACCAAGCCTCCCGAGGGTTTCATCGGCGCGAAAGGGCCTGCGTATCTAAATTAACATACGCTTTGCGTTAGTATTAGATGTAGAAAGGTCTTATCCGCTGCCGCTGTTCTCGGGCCGTGGGCGCATCCGGGCGCCCGGCGTCCTCCAGTCCGATCCCCATATACAGGAGATTCCAGCATGATTCGCGACTCGCCCAGCACCTTGCCGAAATCCCCCGCGAAGACCGGCAAAATACCCGCGCTTCCCGACCATTTCTCATTCAGTTCCATGCAACAATTCCAGATGTGTCCGAGAAAATGGTTCTACGGCTATCTCGCCAAAGCCCCACGGGAACGCCAACCCAGTGCGCTGCTGTTTGGCGCGTCGCTCCACGAGGCCTTGGCGCATCTGCACATTTGCAGGCAGAAGGGACGGAAAGCCGACTTGGCCACGCTGGAGTCGGTCTTCGCGGCGCATTGGCAAAAGAGCGCAGCCGAAGCCGAGGTCTGCTACGGGAAGACCGAATCCAAGGAGGAGCTTTCCCGTATCGCCCGGGAACTCTTCAAACTGCTGTTGGAGGCGCCGCCGGGGCAGGCGCGAATTCTGGCCGTCGAGCGGCCGGTGCGCCTGAAGTTGCCCGGTTTGTCGGTCGTGGTGGTCGGCCGCGCGGACCTGATCCTGGAAATCGACGGGATCATCTGGCTGATCGACCTCAAGACGTCGCGCAATGCGCTTGCCGCGGATCAACTCGCCCAGGGCGGCGCGCAACTGGCGCTGTACACGGCGGCGCTGCGGGCCGAGGGCGCGCGGTGGTTGATCCCGTCGCGTGCGAAGCTGTTGGTGTTGCGCAAGCTCAAGCAACCCAAGCTTGAGGCGTTCGAGGTGAACATCGGCGCGGCCAGCCTGGAACGGGCCAAGCGGATGTTGAGCGATACGTGGCGCTTGCTTGAGGCCGCCGCGTCTTGCGGCGCGTTTCCCACGAAGCCGGGTTGGGCCTGTACGGCCTGTCCCTACCGTGATCGCTGCCTGCGGGATACCTCCGAAGGCATTCAGGTGCCGCAGGGATCTGGATTCAAAGCTCGTTCACCTCAAGACCGTACGGACGAAAAATCTCAATCGAAAGTCTCGGCGCTGCTGTCGGCGCTCGCCGGCTGGTTCACACGGTAGTTCCTTCCATCGCCCTTTCTTCTGCCGCCGCCCGTTGCCATTCAACGGCAGGCCAAGCACGCGCTCGGTAGGTGCCCCCGAGGCGTGTGGCCTCGGGGGATTCGTCCCCAGGCCCCTGATGGAGGAATGAACATGTTTACGAACGCCGTTCAGTGCATCCCGCCGCGCCGCCGCGACCAACTCTACTGCGAGATCCAAAAGATCGTCGAAGAGGTCGCGGCGGTCGACCGCTCGCTCGAAGGGATCGGTGAAGGCATCGCGGTTGACGAGGCGCTCGAATCGATCACGGAACTGCTGACCACGGAAGTGTCACGCGCCCGGCGGCGTAGCCGCAAGACCCTGGCAAGCGTTTGAAGCGCAAAGCCCGATACGAAGCCTGACACGTTTGGTCATTCAAAGCGGAGCATCTTCACATGCTAAAACCTTCTATGGTGGATTCCCGCGGCGTGGCGCGCTGTCCAATCTGCGGGAATTGCGCGCACTTTCTGGTCTTATCGGCGACCGTCCACGTTCGACCGATGACTCAGGTGGGCGCGGGACGTTGGACCATCCAGCGGCCGACGCCGAAGAAGTTCGAGCCGTTGGTGCCGTTGCTTCTGCTCTGCGATTCATGCGCGCATCCCCTTGGGGCGCCGACCCAGGCGCTGCTGCGGCGTTTGCAGCGTGCACACGGGAAGCCGCGCAAGAAGCGTTGAAGCGTTCCTCATTTGCCATTCCTTTCGTGACCGCTCGGTGCAACGGGCATCGGCGGTTTTTCGTTTCAATTCCATTTTTGGAGGGTCACACCATGGCCGTAAGCATTCGTCACGGAGTCCACAACATGAGCCTGGACAGCCTGTCCGGCAAGACCATCCGCGAGGTCCGCGATGAGGTCGGGGACCTGCTGAACGTGCCGGAGTCCGCGCAGGCGCGCATCAACGGCACTCCGGCCGGAGAAGAAAGCGTCGTCCCCGACGGCGCGAGCGTCGAATTCGTGAAAACGGCGGGCGAAAAAGGCGCCGCGTAGGCGCTCCCTCTCGAACGGCAACCGGTGGCGCGCCCTGGTCGAAGATTGGCCAGGGCGCGCCCGTTTTGGAGACTCCACACATGGGAAACGCTGTGAAAGAGGCCAGACGCATCACGATTGTGGGCGACCTGGTGTGCCTGGAACGGACCGTCATCGAACGCACGGCCATGGCGGCGGATTTTATGGCCGAGATCGCGCGCACGCAGCCGATGGAGACGGGCCTGCTGCCGGAAGGTTGCGTCATGCTCTCGCGGGTCTGCGACGAAGGAAAACGCACCCGTATGATCTATGTCATCGAGCGTCCGGCCGGTATGCAGCGAATTCAATACAACACGCTGCGCGGCGGGCATGAGTTCAAAGAATTGGTGCTCTCCTGGCCCCGAACGGTTTGGTTTTGCAGGACGAGCCAAGCCCCCATCTCGGAGTTCGCGTCGATCCAGGACTTATGGGTGACCGCAACGCGCTCCTCGATCCATGAAGAAGGCCATGCCACGCCGCTCTTCTGCCTTCCGATGCCCAATATCTACGAGTCCGGGAACGGCAGCGTCTGCATGGGCAACCTCACGCTGGAGGATAATAAGGTTCCGAACAGCGTGCGTATTACGGGCTTGCTCCGGCAGGTGCTGGAATCGGCCTGGAACAGCGAC
>JACQFI010000053.1 GCA_016200135.1 Planctomycetota bacterium | reverse complement strand
CTGCATTAACAAGGCTGCGGCGTCCTTTGCGTCGTCGGCTTCCGCCAGGTCCAGGGGCGATTGGCCGTCGCCGGCCAGCAGGTTCGGGTCTGCTCCGTTCTCGAGGAGCAGTTCGGCCATGTGCGTGTGTTTGTACTTCACGGCGTAGTGTAGCGGGGCGCCCTGCGGCAGGTCCCACTGGTCGATGCGGAGATTCACGCGCGCCGGGTCCTCGCGCAGCCGGGCCTTCGCGATCTCCAGAAGATCGAAGCCCGCGGCGTCGTGTAGATCGATTGAGCAGTGCTCGCGCATCCAGGCGCTCACCGCTTCCTGCTTGCCGTGGTTGGCCCACGAGTACGGCGTGGCCCGGAAGGGATTCTCGCGGTTGGTCACGCTCGCGCCCCTGGCCGCGAGGCGCTGGACCATCGCGAGGTCGCCCTCGACCGCGGCCCGGTGCATGGCCGCGCCGTTGTTGACGCCGATCATCTCCCAGTTGCCGTCCTTCTCGAGCAGGAAGTCCACCGCCGCCTTCTGGCCGCGCACATAGGCGAAGAGCAGCGCCAGCCCGATCGCGTCGCGCGCGCTTAAAGGCTTGCCCTGATGTAGCGGGCATTGTTTGAGGCGTCCCTCGTCGTCGAAGCAGTCGCGCAGGAGTTCCATGCGGCCCAACGCGGCGGCAGCGATGAGGTCCGCCTGCGCGCCGAGTTCGAGCATCCTCTCCGCCGCACGCGGCGCATGATTGGCCAGCGCCTGCCGGAGCACCTCGGGTCCGCTGACCTTCAGGCTGGCTCCATGCTTAACAAGCAAGTCCATCAACGGTCCGGTAACGCCCATGTCGCTCGCCTGTTTGCTGGTGACGAGCAGTCCCATGGTCGAGCCGCCATTCGGTCCGAGCGTCGCGGCCTCGGGATCGGCGCCGGTTTCCAGGAGTAATTGCGCGATGGCGACGATGTTCTTGGGCAGCGGTCCACGATTCGGGTTCCCGGCCACGTGATGGAGCAGCGTCGCAGCCGTGAAATAGCCATAGGGCGGTTCCAGGTTCCCGCGCGCCTGCACCAGCACGGGATCGGCTTCGAGCATGCGCTTAAGTTTTGGAAGATCCCCCGCGTCCAACGCCGCGACGGCTTGAGCAAAACGCGGGTGCGGCTTGAGCTTGGCTACGCGCTCCGTGAGTTCAACGTGATGCTTCAGGCGCGCCCAGTCGCGGAAGCCGTACTCGCGCGCGATGACCTGCTGGGATTGGGAGACGCTCAACCGCTGGACCGCATCCGGTTTGGGCCGCTTCGGCCGGGGAAGCTGCGCGAGCGCGCGGGAAGCGGCGGAGCGCTTGCCTGCGCGAAACGCGCGCGCGAGTTCCTGGGCCTGAAGTTTGAGCTGCGTGAGGTGGGGGCGGGACGGCAGAGTGCGCAACGGCATAACGGGCCTCCTTTCGTAAGCGCCCGAAGTCCGCTGGCCGGGCCGAAAGAAGGTTCACAGGTTTTACGGCTACTGCGTAGGAGGGACTCGGTCCCTTTCCGCGGACGGGAAGCGCCCTACACGCTCGGGCGGATATTTGGCGCACGAGTATGCCAAGTCAACGCGAAAAGATTTTCAGCCCAGCTCAAGTTGCGGAACGCGGCGCAGAATCAGGGCCGCCCGGCCAGGCGCGCAGCGTCAGAGCCACGATGCCAAGCAGGTCCTCGCGAGTCGCGCCGCCCGCGGCCTGCACCGCCATGCCCTGGATCACGGTGCTGAAAAATCGGGCCAAGGCCGCGGGATCGCAAGCGGCCGGCAGGTCGCCTTCCGCCGCGGCGCGTGCAAAGCGTTCGTGGATGGCCGCCTCTCCCGCGGCGCGGCGCGCGCAGAGTTCCTTCCGGATCGCTTGCGCCTCGTCTCCGCAGGCGAGCGCGCCGTGCACCATCAGGCAACCCGCGGGATGGCGGCGGTCGCATTGCATCTCGATGGCGCCGTACAGCAGGCGTTCCGCGACGGCTCGCGCGGTTGGTTCGAGCAGCGCCCTGCGCACGAAGGACGCCGGACCTTCCAAGTAACGATCGACCGCTTTGCGAAAAAGCTCTTCCTTATTGCCGAACGCGGCGTAAAGGCTCGGGCGATTGATGCCCATCGCCTTGGTCAAGTCCGGCAACGACGCGCCTTCATACCCTTTGCGCCAGAAGACCTTAAGCGCCTGGTCAAGGGCTTTGTCCGGATCGAAGTTACGCGGCCTGCCCATCGCCATCGCGCCTCCTCCATTTCTGTACTGAATGATACAATATTTTCTTGATTATTCAAGAGCGCGGGATACATTTGTACTGTGTGGTACAAAATGAACATGGAAAAAGGAGAAAAGACCATGTCGAAGAAACTGGAAGGAAAGGTAGCCCTGGTCACCGGCGCATCCAAGGGGATTGGCGCGTCTGTGGCTTTGCACCTGGCGGAAGAAGGCGCGGCGGTGGTCGTGAACTACTCGTCGAGCAAGGAAGGCGCGGAGCGCGTGGCCGGAGAGATCAACGGCAACGGCGGGAAGGCGCTGGCCGTGCAGGCCAATCTGTCCAAGGAAGCGGATATCCGGCGCCTCTTTGAGAAGGCGCACGCGGCCTTCGGACGGCTCGACATCCTGGTGAACAACGCCGGCGTGTACGAGTTCTTGCCGCTCGAACAAGTGACACCGCAGAATTACCACAAGATGTTCGACCTGAACGTGCTGGGCCTGCTGCTGGCCTCGCAGGAAGCGGCGCAGCGGTTCGGGCCGGAAGGCGGCAGCATCGTGAACATCAGCTCGGTGGCCGCGACCGGCTCCCTGCCGAACTCTTCGGTGTACAGTGCGACGAAGGCTGCGGTGGATTCGATCACGCGGACGCTCGCCGCCGAACTGGGCCCGCGCAAGATCCGCGTCAACGCAGTCAGTCCCGGAATGGTGGAGACGGAAGGCATCCATGCGGCGGGCATCGCGGAGGGCGAGTTCCGCGAGCAAGTCGAAGCCAAGACGCCGCTCGGGCGCATCGGCCAGCCGAAGGACATCGCTTCGGCGGTGGTTTTCCTGGCCTCGCCGGATGCAAGCTGGATCTCGGGGCAGTCCCTGCTCATCGCCGGGGGCTTCCGCGGTTAATTCAAAGTCGGCTTGGATGCCGGGTACATAAAACCGAAGGGGCCTGGGGCAACCCGGGCCTTTTTTTTATCTGCGCTTACGGCCTTCGCCGGATCCGGTCAGAACCGAATCGTCGCGAGCCGTTGATATCCGAGCCACAGGTAAGCGAAGACCGAGCCGCGTGCGGCGGCGATGCGCGCGGCGCAGCGCAGGTAATAGCGGCGTTCAATGGCATCTTTCCGGAAGTTGGGATCGATTTTCCGGGCGGAAGCAAGGTTGTTGCGCAGGATCGCGAAGGTTTCCGCGCCGGAGCTTCCCATGCCTTTGCCCGCCACCGCCGCTGCTTCCGCCAGCGTGTGTAGGAAACGGTTGAACGGTTTCAGGCCGTGCGCGTTCACCTCTTTCAGGAGCGCTTGAGCCGCGGCGGCGTCTCCGCCGAAAGCTTCGTGCAGCGCGGCCCAGATGCGATGCGTGGCGACGGTGTGGTCGGCGGGCAGCTTCAACGCGCCGCGGCTGACCTCCAGGGCCTCCCGTTCCTGGCCACGGTATTCCAAAGATAAGGTAAGGTTGCTGAGCATCCACGGCTCGACGCCCGCGCGTTTGTTCCAGTCGTTGAGCCAGTGGATGCAGCTTCCGTACTCGCGCACGGTGGCCAGCGCGTATCCGGCGTAGCCCCACGTCCGCGTGTTTAAATGCAGCGGATGGCGGTGCTGCTCGATGAAGTGCAGCAGCGCGCTCTTCTCGTTCGCTTCGGCCATGGCGGAGAGTAACTCCGAAGCCGCCCGTACGCCTGCGTCGCCCTGGTCGAGCAGCCGGCCGGCGAGCCGCGCGGCTTCGTCCCACAACCTGCGCTTGGCGAGGCGTTCAACCACGATCTCCGCCACAAACGGCGGCGCGTCCTTGTTCTCTGAGATCTCTTCGAGCACCTGGTTGGCCTGCCGCGCCCAGCCCGGTTCCTCCAGCGCTTTGAGCGCATCGTCCAGGTAGCCGCGGTTCGGCGCGGAACGAAGCGCTAGCTTTCGCAGCGCGGCAATGGCGGCGGATTCATCCTTGATGCGCGCGGCCAAGCGAACCGCGCGCGCAAGCGCCGAAGGGTTCTCATCGGGCCCAGGCATCTGCGCTAGGATCGCCCGCGCGCCGTCGAGGTCGTTGTCCTCTAGCTTCATGTCGAAGAGCGAGGCGAAGGAGAACGAGTAGTTGGGATCGAGGGCAAGGGCGCGTTCGAAGGCCGCTTGCGCGCCGGTGCGATCCTTGGCGCGCAGGCGCGCATCGCCCAAGTAGCCTTGCGCGAGCGCGCTGGCGGAGTCCAGCCGCGCGAACGTCTCGGCCGCGTCGAGAAAGCTCTTGGGGTCATCGCCGCGGTAGAGCCAGCGCACGAGATGATACCAGCCCCAGGCGTACTCGGGAGCTTCCGCGAGCAGCGTGCGAAGAGCGGCGATGGCTTCCGGAAGCCTACCCGCCTCGGCTTTGATCCACGCCGCGCGCCCGCGGAGTTCCAGCGGCGGGCGTTCGCCGTAGACCGCCGGCCGGCAGGCGGCCAGCGCGTCTTCCCAACGTTGGAGCGCGGCGAGCGTCTCCGCGCGCAGGTCGTGGGCCTCGCCGATGCGCGGGTTGAGCTTGAGGGCCTGGTCGAGCGCGGTGAGCCGCTCCTCGGCATGCGCGTCCGGCGTGAGCATCTTGGCGAGCACTAGCCACGAGCGCGCCTCGCCGGGCCGGCGTTGCGCCAAGGCGCGCGCGCCCTCGGCCGCGCGTTGGGGCTGCCCGGTCTCCTCCGCCCACTGGCGCAGGCTGTTCCAGGCCCACTCATACCCGGGCTCGATCAGCACCGCGCGCTCGATGCGCGCCAGCGCGGCGTCCTTCTCGCCCAGATGCCAGAGCGCCTCGGCGAGCAGGCCGTGGTTGGCGGGGTCGAGCGGGTCGCGGGTGGCGGCGGCCTCGAGGATCTCGCGAGCCTTGGCAACCTCGTTCTTGCGTGAATACGCGTCTGCGAGCTGCCGCGCCGCCGGGCCCCAGCGCGCGCCGGTCTGGTACGCCTGTTGCAAGGCGTCAATCTCGCCGGGCTCGTCCTTTGTCGCGCGGCAGGCGTTGGCGCGGTCGAGCCACACGCGCGCCATGAGCGGGAAGCGCTCGGTGGCCGCGCGGGCCGTCTCCAGGGCCTCGCCCGCGCGGTTCATATCGAGGAACTGGCGCACGAGCGCCGACCAGGAGTGCCAAAGGTCCGGGCGCGCCGCGTGGGCCTCGTGGAGCTTGGCGAGAATCTCCTCGTCGCTCAGGATTCCGCGCGCATGCTGGCGAAAGGCGAGCAGCCCGTCGCCGTGCGTGACCTGCCGCACGAGTTCGCCGTGAAAGTAGAGGATGGCCGCGCGGCGTTCCTCGGGCGAGTCGCTGAGGTCCATCAGCCGGGCGAGCGCGAAGGTCTCCTCCACGGAGAGCCGCAGCGTTTCTTGAAAGGCCGCGCGCGCTTCGGGGATGCGGCCCGCGCGCTGGCAGAGGCTTCCGAAAAGGATGGCGCACGCGGGCTCCGACGGGTGCAAGGTGCGCGCGGCCGCGGCTTCGGCGAAGGCTTCATCAAGGCGGTGCTGCTCGTGCAAGTTCCAGGCAAGCTGGCGCCGCGCCCACGCATTCTGCGGGTCGAGTTCCACCATGCGGCGGATGCAGGCTTCCGCCTCCGCGGCGGGTTCCTGACGCAGCCATTCGATGCGCAGCGCCAGGATGCCGAGATGATGCGGGAAGCGTTCTGCGAGCGCGCGCAGGTGTTCGAGCGCTGCCGCACGTCCCAGCGTCTCCGCAAGGCATTGCGCCAAGGCGCGCTGGGCGCCAAGGTCGAGCGGCGCGGCGTCGGCGACGAGCTTCCAGAGTTCGAGCGCTGCGGCGGGATCGCTGCGCAGGCCTTCGAGTTCCGCCGCCGCGCGCAGCCAGGCGGCGCGCCGCGTCTTGCCTTTGGCCGCGCGCAGGAACTGTTCCGCGCGCTCGAAGTGCCCGTAGCGCGCGTGCACTTCCGCCGCGAAGAGCATCAATTCGCCGTCCTCAAGCCGGTGCTTAAAGCCGGCATCGAGTTCCTCGAAGCCCTGGTCGGGCAGGCCCAGGATCTCGAGTGCCCAGAAGAGCGTGCGTAG
>JACQFI010000082.1 GCA_016200135.1 Planctomycetota bacterium | reverse complement strand
GACGTCGAAGTAGTCGAGCGCCCAGTTGAACTCGCTCAGCTCGGGCCAACTGAAATCGCGGTACGCCGTGGCGTAGTCGCTGCGATGGGCGAGCAGGAAATCGCGGGCTTCGAGGAAACGTTTTGCGGCAGACATGGCACTCCCCTTTATCGGACGAATTTTGAACCAGGACTGAATCGGCATAGGGGGCGGCCATGAGGCCGCGCCCCTGCCACACCACCCGGCATGCGGGTCCGCACCGGGCGGTTCGAGAAGTTGAGGTCATGAGAGTCTGGGCGTGCCGAGTTTGTCGAAATAGGCAATGGTCAGCACTCGTTTGATGTCGCCGTCGCTATTCCGCCACCAGCAGCGAGAGTTACCTGCCACACGCCTTGCCACGTGGTCGCAAGCGCCCAGGTTGATGAGTTCCCGGTAGATCGTGCTACCCCGCTTCCAGTGCTTGAGTTGGATCGCCCTGAGCCGATGCCGCAGCCATTCATCCAGCGAGCGCCAGATGCCCGGCGTTTGCGCCAGCCCATAGTAGGCTTTCCAACCCAAGAGGTAGGGTCGCAGGCGCTCAATGACCTCCGCCATGCTGCGCCCGCCCGAGCGCCGGGTCAGTTGCCGCACCCGTTGCTTGAACGTCGCCAGCGGCTTGGCGGCCACTTTGCGTTTGACCTCGCCCTTGGTGGCAAACCAGAAGCTGTAACCGAGAAACTTGCGTCCCGTGACGCTCGCCACCGCGCTCTTGGTCTCGTTGACCTTGAGCCGTAGCTTGGCGTAGCACCGCCGCAGCAATGCCATCACCCGCTCGCCAGCCTTGCGACTGCGCACATACACATTGCAGTCGTCGGCATAGCGCGCAAAGCAGTGGCCGCGCCGTTCCAATTTCTTATCCACCTCGTCGAGCAGCACGTTGGCCAAGAGCGGCGACAGCGGGCCGCCTTGCGGCGTCCCCTGATACCGCTCCTGCACGATGCCATCGCTCATGATGCCGCTGTTCAAGTACGCCCGAATCAGCCGGATGACGCCGGCATCATCGATGCGTTTGCGCAGACGGTCAATGAGGATGTCGTGGTTGACCCGGTCGAAGAACTTCTCCAGATCAACGTCCACCACGACCCGCCGTCCTGACTGTACGTACGACTGCGCGGCCAAGACCGCATCGTGCGCCCGTCGTCCCGGCCGGAAGCCGTAGCTGTACTCGCTGAAGGTGGGGTCGAGCATCGGTTGCAGCACTTGCAGCAGGGCTTGCTGAATCAACCGATCCGTCACCGTCGGGATGCCGAGCTCGCGCTCGCCTCCGTCCGGTTTCGGGATCGTCACCCGTCGTACCGGACTGGGCCGGTACGTCCCCCGCAACAGTTGCTCTCGTAGCGTCGGCCAAGTGGTGACGAGTCGACGGGCGGTCTGGTCAATGTCCAGTCCGTCCACACCCGCCGCTCCCTTGTTGGCCCGCACGCGCCTGAACGCTTGCCGCAGGTTCTCCCTCGTCAGCGCCGCAGCCAGCAGCGCCGACCCTGTGCTCTCGGTATCGTGTCGCGGGTTGCCCGCTTCGTCGCTGACAGGATCGCGCCCGGCTTCACCGTGCGTTACGCCTACCCGCTCCGCTTGCGCGGACTTCTGACGCATTGCGTGCAACATCGACATGGCCTCGAACACTTCTCCTCGTTCGGCCCTTCGCCCCTTGCCGGCAGCTACTACGGCCTTTGCTGACTCCTCGCGCCGTGCTTCCACGTCGGCCTTTCAGCCATCAGGCGAGGTCTCCCCGGGTAAGAACGCACTCCTTCGCTGCACAACCGCCGGATTTACGCCACCTCGCCTTGATCACGAGAGCTTCGCGGTTCATTGCCCGCTCGCCCTGCTCGGCAGCGCCTTCTATCCGGTTCTTGTCCATCGGCTCGCAGCTTCGCTCCACGCTTCCTCCCCACACTCGGTCGCCCTCATGCAGTTGCGCTTCGCTTCGTTCGTCGTGATCAACTTACGGTAGGACTTTCACCTACAAGAGTGCGCCCGTGCCGGGCGCACAATGGAAAACGCCCCGCGCAGTTTCCTGTGCGAGGCGTTGGTCTTGAAGGAAGGTGGGTAACGGGAGGAAACCTGGGGTTCCTCCTGTTCCTTCCCTATGGACTGGGTTGGAATTCGGCGAACGCCGAATTACATGCCCATGTCCATACCGCCCATGCCACCCATGCCGCCCATGCCGCCGGGCATGCCGCCGGCCGGCTTGTCTTCGACCAGCTCGGCCACCATGCAGTCGGTGGTGAGCATCAGGCCGGCAACGGACGAGGCGTTCTGCAAGGCGTAGCGCGTGACCTTGGTCGGATCGAGCACGCCCATCGCCACCATGTCGCCGTACTCGCCGGTGGCGGCGTTGTAGCCGAAGTTGCCCTTGCCTTCGAGCACCTTGTTGACGACTACGGAAGGCTCGTCGCCGGCGTTGGCGACGATCTCGCGCATCGGCTGTTCGAGGGCGCGCAGCACGATCTTGATGCCCGCTTCCTGTTCGTGGTTGTCGCCCTTGACCTTGACCGAAGCGCGGGCACGCAGCAGCGCAACGCCGCCGCCGGGGACGATGCCCTCTTCCACCGCAGCGCGGGTCGCGTGCAGTGCGTCTTCGACGCGGGCCTTCTTCTCCTTCATTTCCATTTCGGTGGCGGCACCGACCTTGATCAGCGCAACGCCGCCG
>JACQFI010000081.1 GCA_016200135.1 Planctomycetota bacterium | reverse complement strand
GGTGATCCTGGTGGGCATCGGCAGCCTGGTGGGCATCCCGGTGGGCGTGCTGACGGGCATCTATCTCGCCGAGTACGCGAAGAAGAACCACTTCAACAACGGCGTGCGGCTCGTCGTGGACGTGCTGGCCGGCACGCCGTCGATCATCGTGGGCGTGATGGCCTACGAGATCGTGGTCAAGCCGCTGGGCCATCCGTCCGGATGGGCCGGCGGCGTGGCGCTGGGCTTCCTGATGTGCCCGGTGATCGCGAAGACCACGGAGGAGATGCTCAAACTGGTCCCCGGTTCCTATCGCGAAGGCTCGCTGGGGCTCGGCGCGTCGCGCTACCACACGCTGCTGCGGGTCGTGCTGCCCGCGGCAAGCGCCGGGATCATCACCGGCATCCTGCTCTCCATCGCCCGCGTGGCCGGCGAGACCGCGCCGCTGATCTTCACGGCGCTCGGCAACGACAGCGACGTCTGGAATCCCAACAAGCCCATGCCAGCGCTTACGCTGAAGATCTTCCAGTATGCCACTTCAGCCGAGCAGGCCTGGATCAATCAAGCCTGGGCCGGCATGCTGGTGCTCGTCTTCAGCGTGCTGATCTTCAGCATCGGCGTGCGTTACGTGACGCGCAGGCGGTAAAGCGTGGCACAGCCGTCTCGGCGGTCCAAGGCGGAACGCGAAGCGCTCCATTTTATCTGTGGAAAATATAAGAAGTGGTTTCGCCGTGCTTCTTGAACAGGCGGGACGTCTGTGCCACGTATTCCGAAACGTCAGGCGCCCTTGGCGGGCTCGCCGATCAATTCCTTGATGGCCTTCTCGAGCGCTTCGGACGCGACGGGCTTCACCAGGTAGCGCAACCGCGGATGCGTCGCGATGATGAACTCGTCCTTCAACTGGTCGTAGGCCGAACAGATAATCACGGGCGTGTCGATCTGGGAATTGGTCATGCGCTGGAGCACTTCCAGCCCGTGCAGGCCCGGCATCTTCATGTCCAGGCAGACGAGCGCCAGGCCGCCGGCCTGGATCTTCTTCCAGGCCTCGTTGCCGTCTTCCGCTTCGAGCACGCGGAAGCCCATGCGTTCCATGCACAGGCGGAAGACGATGCGGATGCGCTTGTCGTCGTCGGCCAGCAGGATCGTCGGCTTCGATTCCATGTGCATCGCCGCGACGCCGCTGCCGAAGAACGCCGCGTCCATCGGCACGCCGGTCTTGCCGATGCCGGTGCGCGTTCCCTGGGGGAGCGGCGTGGGGCTTTTGCCCGGGATCGGCGTCGGCGTGGTGACCGGAACTTTGGGCTTGGACACGCTGGCGGGCGCCGCCGTCTGCGAGACGCGCTGCCCTTGGATCGGCGTTCCGAGCTTTATCCCTTGAGCCGGCGGGGGGCCAAGGCCGGGCACCGGCGCGGGACTCAGTCCGGGCACGCCGGCGGGGCGGAGTCCGGGCACGCCGGCCGGCGGATGCGGAGTAGGTCCATGCCCTTGCGGCACCGAACTCGACGTGAGCCCGGCGAACGGCGAGACGCGGCCGCCGGGGGACGCGGGCGCCGGAGGCGCTTCGGCATGCGGCGCGGGCGCAGGCCGCATCGAGGCCGGCGGGACGAGGGGAGCCGCCGGTTGGTCCGGCGGCGGCGTCACGGACACTTCGAAGCCCTGGGCAAACGGAGAGCGTAAGCGGCGGGTAGTTCGCAAACTGGCGTCGCCGCCTGCCTGCGCGTCGTTCAAAAGGTCCTGGAGAAACGCGGAGATCTGGTTGGGGTGATAGCCCGTAGCTTTGAGATCGTTCTCGACCAAGTCGATGATCAGCTTCTTCTCTTCTTCGTTCGCGACGATCTCATTGAGCACCGCGCGCATCTGGAACATGGGCATGCGGCGCGCTTCGAACTCGCTGACCACAATAAGCGCCTTGGTCTCGCGGCTCAGTGATTTGAGAATCGATTCGTTACTCACCGCTCAATCCCCGCACTCGATAGAGGCCGCTCGCCAAACGGGTCTCGCACTCCTGTTACATCCTATGTTTATTAAGGTTACGTCTAGACGGTAATACTTCAACCATATAACGAACGGTTGCAGGCCGGTTCAGGACTGCATTTGGATTTATTGCGGCTTTTGTAAGGGGTTTGCGCATATAAATTCGGCTACTTATCGGAGTGCTCCGCGGCCTCCGTCGTGCGTTTCAGGCGGCTCTCCCAATATTTTTGATCGTAGGGGCCGATGGTGGGCGGGCGCAGCTTGAGGGCTTGGTTGAGCGTCTCCAGGGCCTTCTTCGGCTGGCCGGCGTAGAGCTGCGCTTCGGCCAGCGTATCTAGATTGCTGTAATCGCCGGGGCCGAGTTCCACGCAGAGTTCCGCCGCGAGGAGCGCGCGCGCCGGCGGCAGGGGCTTGGCCGCGGTGTGAATCGCCGAGCACCAGGACGCGGCGTTGAGCAGATCGCCGAGGACTTCCAGTTTGCCCAGCGGCTTGAAGTACATCTGCTTCAGCCGTTCCATGGTCTCTTCCGGGAATTGCATGCGCGCCATGTACGCCTCAAGCGTGAAGGCGCGGCCCCCGTTAGTGGTCTCGATGCTCAGCGCATCCTTTCCTTCGCCGTATTGCAGGTAAATATGCTGCGGCGCGTGAACGGGACGCAGGGCGTATCCGGCGTTCTCGCCCAACACCAGATAAAGCGTGGTGAACCCGAGGCAGACGCCCTGTTTTTTCTCCCACACCGCATGCGGAAAGTAGTGGTCCGGATTCTCTTTCTCGGGCGTCATCTCGGTGGGCGTCTTCACACCGCGGTCCTTGTAGATCAGATCGCTCAGGCGCGCGACGCGCTCCGGGGCGGCCAGGTCCTGGGTCTTCTCTTTGAGTTTGGCGGCGGCCGCGGTCCATTCTTTCTGGAGTGCGTTCGCTTTCTCTTCGTTCAGATCGGGATAGATCTCGCGTGCGATCAGGATCGAGATCTTCGCATAGCTGTAAGCGTCTGGTTTCTCGCGGACCTTGCGCACCAGTTCGGCCATCGGATCGTCGGCGGCACTCGCGGGCTTAACTACGGCCTGGGGTTCAGCCGCCGCGCCGGCGAACACCGTGGAACAGACGCATAGCAATGCGGGAACCAAGGCCCGGAGGGTCCATCGAACCGAGGCAAGAAGGCGGCTGCGCATACCTATACGACGTCCTTCGCGGCCAGGAATTCGTGGATTTCTTGCGCCAAGCGGTCGGCGTCGTGCGCCTGCCGGGCTTGGGACGGCAGCGCGCGCAGGAACGCGGGGCCGTAGCGTTTGGTGAGCACGCGTTTGTCGCACAGAACGACAATGCCGCGGTCGGTGCGCGTGCGGATCAGCCGCCCGAAGCCCTGCCGCAATTTCAGAATGGCGTTCGGCACGCTGAAATGCAGGAACGGGTCCTTGCCTTGGGCTTCCAACAATTCGCAGCGCCCTTGAATGATCGGGTCGGTGAAGACCTGAAACGGCAGCTTGGCGATCATCAGCAGCGAGAGCGCATCGCCCGGCACGTCCACGCCTTCCCAGAAGCTCGCGGTGCCGAGCAGCACCGAGCGGCCGCCGCTCTTCAGCTTGGCGAGCAGCGCCTCGCGGGAGCCGTCCTCGCCCTGCGCGAGCACCTCGATGCCTTCCGGCGCTAGCGCCTTGCGCAGAAAGACCGCTCCGGCGTTTAACGCTGCGTACGAAGTGTAGAGCACCAGCGCGCGGCCCTGGCTCGCCACGGCCAGCTTCGCGACCAGCGCGCTCAGCGCCGCATTGAAGTCGCGGCTCTCCGGCGGCGGCAGAAAGACTGGCAGGTACAGACGGCACTGCTGCGCGTAGTCGAACGGGCTGCCTTCAAGCAACTCGTCCACCCGGCCGGTCTCGCAGAGTGATAGCCCGAGCCGATTTTTCAGGAACTCGAAAGCCTTCTTGTTGGGCGTGGCTCCAGCAATCTCTTCCTTCTCCACCAGGCTCGCTGGCGGCGAGAGATCTTCGCTTCTTTCTTCCGTTTCCGTGCGCACAGGTTCATTGCCCACTTTGAACCGAATTGGCGCGAGTCCCGTCCCCTCATCCGCGCTCGCGTCGCGGACGCTCAGCGTGGCGCTGGTCAGCACAACCGAGCGCTTCTTCTCATAGAGCTGCCCGTGCAGGATCGCAGCGAGGTCCAGCGGCGCGGCCACTACGCGCATCGCGCGCTTGCCGAACTTCTCCATCCAGTACACGTAATTGGGTTCGTCGCCCTTGACGATGAACTCAAGGTCCGAGATCAATTCCTGCAGAAACATATTCTGCGCCGAGATTTCCTTGTGGAGCTCGCGCGCCCGCGCCACCGGCCGCTTCTTGATCTCTTTAAAATCTTCTTCGATCAGATCGAGCACCTGGCGCAGCCGGCCGAGCCCCGCGATCGCGGAGCCTTTACCTTCCTGAAAAAGCTCCGTCTCGTCGGGGCGCAGCGTAGAACTCGAGTAGCGCTTGCGGTCATCGGCACTTCTGGCGCCAGCGCGCGCGCGGCCAACGCCACCGCTGCGCTGTGAGGATTCCATACCGGACGAACCGCCGCCCGCAGCGTTGCCGCCGGCCGCCAATGCGCGTCGGCCGCGCTCGCGCGGGACGAACATCGGCGCAGGCGTCTCCTCTTCAGGCGCGGTCTGCGCGCGCTCGAACCAGCCGCGCACGGCATCGAAGAAGAGATCGCCCCCCGCATTCGCCGGCGAGATCGCCTGGATCGCGTTCAGCACGTGCTCGCGGATGGACTCGAACAACGGCTCGGGAAACTCGCCGCGCGCCGACTCCAACTGAAAGAGCAGGCTCGGCAGCAGCCCCTTGCCCGCCGTGGAACCCTGCGGCGCGCGGAAGAGCTTCCCCAGGATGCGGTACAGCCGCCGCGGCGTGATCTCGCAAGCAAGGTGTTCTGTCGCGACATCCTCCAAGGTGTGCCCTTCGTCGAAGATCACCTCGTGATACTCCGGCAGCGAACCATTCTCCTTATTGAGGTCCGCGAAGACCAGCGCGTGGTTGCAGATCACCACGTCGGCCTCGCGGGCCGTCGCGCGCGCCTTGTAGACGAAGCAGCGGTGGTAGAATGGGCACGCGCGGCTCAGGCAGTCCTCGCCCACGGTATGCAGGCGGTCCCAGAGCGCCGGGTGTTCCTCCGGGCTGAACGCGGCGAGTTCCGCTACGTCGCCGTCTTGGGTCTGCGTCGACCAGGTCATCACCGGCAACAGCGCGTCGCGTTCTTCGTCTTCGAGTTCGTGCGCCGATTCCTGCAGCGTGTACGTCAGCTTGCGCAGGCACAGATAATTGGGGCGGCCTTTCAGCAGCGCCGCGTTGAACTCGACCGGCAGCGCCTTCTTGAGCATCGGGATGTCTTTGTGGAAGAGCTGCGACTGCAGGTTCTTGGTGTGCGTGGAGATCACCACGGGCCGCCCGTTGCGCTTGGCGAAGAGGATCGCGGGCACCATGTACGCGATCGACTTGCCCACGCCCGTCCCGGCCTCGGCCAGGATATGCCGACCCTCGGTCAGCGCCGCGGCGACGCGCTCGGCCATCTCGATCTGCTCGCGCCGGTTCTCGTACGCCGGCAGCGCCTGCGCCAGGGGCCCGCCCGTGCCCAGGATCTTCTCCGCCTCGCCCGCTGCGATCGCGGCGGACTTGGCAGGCGCTTCCTGCTCCTCTTCGCCCTTGGGCTGCAGCCTCTTGATGAGCTCCGAATAATCCTTGTACAAGCTCGCGATGGAGAGCTTGCCGCTGGAGAACGTCTGCGCGAACTGCGCTTCCACCGCGCGCGACTCGGCCTTCTTTAGCAACCCCTTGAGCGCGTTCGCGCTTCTCGAGAGCAGCCAATTCATCTCCGCCAACACTGGCAAAGGGAGCTTGAGCAGGTCATCTTCCAGCTTTGACCAAAGGGTGCGGAGCGGAGTGCGGCCTTCCGAACTTGCGGCGGCCTGATTTCGTGGCTCCGCCGTCCCGGCGGAGGTCTCGCCGGCGTCCTCGCCGGCGTCCTCGCCGGCGTCCTCGCCGGCGTCCTCGCCGGCGGAATCAAGCGCTTTGGCGCCTGCAACCCAGACCCACGGCCAATGGTGAAGGTTTGCGCGGAGTGGATTCTCGATAATGTAATTCAGAATCCTACGAAACTCATCTTCGTCCCTCACAAGCCGATCATAGTACTCTTTTTGCCATACATGCTCTTTCAGAGACAGCGTCTTGACCATTTCATGGGCTGAGAACGATTTCCAGCTATGCATGATTTCTTCAAGGCCGTGATTGTCCAATGGCTTGAATAGGACATGTACGTGATTTGGCATGATTACCCAGGCAAACAGCCGATATCGAATTGAGTCGAAATGATGAAGTGCGCCGATAATACATTTTGCGGCCACTTTATCTTTCAACCAGCATGCCCCGGCGCCTTGATCAAGAAACGCCTCTGTTTTATTTTCCAAATTTGACGGTTTTGTTTCTTTCTCTCTATTTTTTATAAGCTTGGAAGTGACGTTATTTTCTTCCATCCACTCTTTCAATCGTTCTTGGGGCAAGGAATCTGCGAGTCGAAAAGTCACAAAATAGGTGGCCCCTTCCGCTTCCCAATGCGGGAGTGAAGATCCGTATCGTACTCGAACCTCCGGGTTGCGGGGGCGGGACGCCCCCGCGACCACCGCCGGGACGGCGGCGCTACGAATCGGGGGTTCACGCCGCGAGTCCGTTTGGCCGGGTTCCAGCCCGTAGTGCGCGCTCAGATCCGCCACGCCGCGGCGGCAGACGGTGGGCAGCACGATCGCCCCAAGCTCGTCCGCGCCGAGCACCGGCGGACCGAAGCCGCGCGGGAAGCCGGCGCTCGCGGCGGCGCGGCCCAGGCACGTCCGCGCGGCCGCGCCGTCCGGCACGATCCACGCCTCCGCGCCGTCGGAGAACTCCACGAGATCCTGCAGCGTCTCATCCAGTTCCGGGGCGTCGTCGAGCTGCGCGTTGGTCAGTCCGGTGGCGCGCGCCTGGGAGACCGTCAAGCGGTGCGAAGGCTTCGCGAAACGCTCCAGCGTGCGAACGTGTTCTTTTTCGCCCTCGCGTTCAACCCGTTCGGCGAGGATGCGCACGATCTCGCCCTCGCCCGCGGGTTCGCTGGTGGTGATGGAGAGGTAGACGGGAGCATCGAGGAGCACGCGGAGCCTTCCGGACCTGGAGCAGAGCGCCGTTTCCGATCTTATCGGCTTACGGGCCGCGGCGTCACGTGCGAAAATCGGCGAGGCACAGGCGTCGCGTCTGTTCAATGAGTTCGGCGAAGCGGCTCCATGTTGTTGTTTCTAAAGAAAAGGGAAGAAAGGGGCGCTGCGCGGTTCCATTTTGCAGCGGAGACGGCTGTGTCACGCCGGACAGTAAAAGGTTGCCGGGGCCCTTGCCCGCGCGTAGAATCCTATCGTTCGCGGAGCACTCCGCAGCCGGAATGAATGGAGGCGCAGCTCGTCCTGCCTGGCATGTCGAATCTCAACACCAAGAACCGCAAGATCTCCGACCAACGTCAACTCACCGTCGAGCGCGAGCCCACGGTGCTGGTGGGTGGCTATCGTCAAGGCGACCTGCTTCCGGGTGAGGAACCGCTCGGGGAGTTGGAGCAACTCGCCGAGACCGCCGGCGCGCGGATCGTCGGCCGCGTGGTCCAGAACCTGAAGGAGATCAACGGCGCGACGTACATCGGCAAGGGCAAGTGCGAAGAAATCCGGCAGCTCGCGCTGCGGACCGGCGCGAAGGGCGTCATCTTCGACCACGACCTCGCCCCCGCGCAGGGCCGCAATCTCGATAAGCTCATCGGCATGAAGGTCCTCGACCGCACCGACTTGATTCTCGATATCTTTGCGACGCACGCGCGCTCGCGCATGGCCAAAGTCCAGGTCGGCCTGGCGCTTTATGAATACCGCCTGCCCCGGCTGAAACGCCTGTGGACCCACCTTGAAGGCCAGAAGGGCGGCATCGGTCTGCGCGGCGGCCCGGGTGAAAAACAGATCGAGACCGACCGCCGCAGGCTGCTCAAACAGATCTACGACCTGAAAGAGGAACTGCGAGAGATCGAGGCGCGCAAGGAACGCACCGTCCTGGCGCGCGGTCACGATCACTTCCTGATCTGCCTCGTGGGCTACACCAACGCCGGCAAGAGCACCCTGATGAAGGCGCTCACGGGCGAGGACGTCCTCATCGAGGACAAGCTCTTCGCCACGCTCGATACGAAGACCTCGCGCCTGCGCCTGGGCGGCGGGATGGAAGTGCTCTTAAGCGACACCGTCGGGTTCATCCGCCGCCTGCCGCACGATCTCGTCGGCAGCTTCCATGCGACATTGGAGGAGACGCGCTCCGCCGATCTGCTCCTGCATGTCGTCGATTCGTCCTCGGCGCACGCGCGCGGGCAGGTCGCGGCCGTGAACAGCGTCCTGAAGGAGATCGGCTGCGCGGAGAAAGAAGTGCTGATGGTCCTGAACAAGGCCGACGCGGTGCCACCGGACCTGGAACTCGAGAACCGCCTGCTGCGCTGCGAGTACCCCGGCTCGGTCTCGATCTCCGCATTGAAAGGCGCGGGCATCGAACAGCTCAAGAACGAGATCCGCGCGCGCGCCGAAGCGCATGCGCTGCCGGTCACCGTCAGCGTGCATGCCGGCGACGGCAAGACCCTGGCCTTCATCGCCACCCACTTCTTCGAGAAACAGCGCGAAGTCGACGGCGAGTGGATCACCTATACCGGCCGTGCCAGCAAACCGGTGCTCGAACGCCTGCAACACGCGGGCGAATCCGTCCGGGTGCTCTCCACGGGCCCCGCCGAATAGCCTGCCAGGGTCATTTCGTTATCGTAGCATCGGCGTCCCGCCGATAGTCCCACCTGCGGCGGGACGCCGCTGCGACCTCCGCCGAGACTGCGGAGCCACGAAGTTGGCCGCCGAATAGCCTGCAATCGTGCGTGACTCCCTGCCGATACAGGTGTTATAATTCCAGGCGTCCCAAAGGGAGGTTTCCCTATGCTGCGTTTCCTAGCTGCGTTGGTCGCGCTCGCCATGCTGGCGTCGGGCTGCGCGCTCGCCGACACCATCTATATGAAGAACGGCCTGCGCATCGACGGCAAGGTCCACCTCGAGACCGCCGAGTACGTGATCCTGCTCGTCTACAATGAGAGCGGGCGCGTTAAGATTCCCCGCAGCACGATCGATCACATCGATTACGACTTCGCCACCAAGGCCGCGGCGATCAAGGACGACGACATCAAGGGCCAGTACGACCTGGGCGTCTGGGCCGCGTCCAAGGGCATGTACGCGGAAGCGATTACTCAGTTCGAGAAAGTGAAGGGTAAAGAAGGCGCGGGCAAAGACACGCTCAAGCTGCTCGCCGACGCCTACGAGCACCGCCAGCAGTTCGACAAGGCTTACGAGACCTACAAGGAATACCTGCTGGGCAATCCCGACGACGCCGAGGTGAAGAAGAAGTCCGATGACCTCGCCAAGAAGCTCGGCATCGGCGGTAACACGCCGGCGAACAAGAATCAGATCCGCGAAGGCCACGAAGTGGAGTACACGTGGGTCCCGGAAAAGTGGGCCAACGCCAACAACTGCACCGTCAACATCACCGCCGACAAAGACTCCGGCAACAAGATGATCGTCATGCAGGCTCAGGCGGGCAAACAGGACAAGATCGCGTTCAGCGGCTCCGGCACGCCGCTCGACCTCTCGCAGTCGAAGGAGATCATCTTCAAGATCTTCCACGACGCGCCGGAGAACGCCCGCGTCTCGGTCGCGCTGGTCAACCAGAACAACGAATTCTACGAGAGCAAACAGGTCGGCGTGCCGCCCAACGCCTGGTCCACGCAGACGATCAAGATCGACGGCCCCGATTTTAAATGCGCCAAGGACAACTGGGCGGCGTACTCGAACCCGGTGGCGGGCCGCGACAACATCAAGAAGATCATCTTCATGATCTACACGCAGCGCGGCTTCACCATGTATGTGGACTCCATCTTCTTCAAATAAGGCCCTGCGGCCTTCGGTCCTGGCGGCCGCGTCATGCTGCGCGCTGGCCGCCGTCTCCGCGCTTCGCGCCGCGGACGAGAAGCCGGTTCTCTGCGTCTACGACCTCGCCTCCGCCTTCGACAAGAACGAGCTCGGCAAGAAGACCGCCGAGATCCTGCGCGGGCACGCGCGGCGCGGCGGCGAGTACAGCCTGATGGTGGATATCGACCGCGAAGACCTCGCCGAGGCGCACCCGCTGACGCCGAAGCTCGACACGCCCGAGAAGGACATCGCGGCGCACGCGCGCGAATTCTACAAGGCCGGGCGCGTGCTCTACGGCGAGATCGAGAAGGGCAAGGGCGACGCGCTGAAAGTGACCGTGCGCGTGCTCGACGTGCCGCCTGAAGGCGTGCCCGTGGAGAAGCTCAAGAAAACCTACGAAGCCGAGAACAAGTACACGCTGCCCGTCGTGGCCGACGCAATCCTCGCCGACCTGGCCGGCCGGCCCTCGCCACTGCGCCGCGACAAGGCGCTGCCCATTACCTACAAGATCGTCACCGACAATCTGGTGCCGAATCCTTCCTTCGAAGAAGCCGACAAGGACGACGCCAACCGGCCCGCGCGCTGGACCGACGCGTCCGTCAAGAAGCAGTCCGCTTGGATTGCCCGCGACGGCGACGCCAAACCCGGCGACGCGAAGTGCCTCGAATTGCATCCCGACAAGGAGATGGCCGAGAGCTACGGGCTTATCTGGTACAGCGATTACATCCCCGTCGAAAAGGCCGCGGCGTACATCCTGAGTATGGACCTGAAGGCCAAGGGCTGCTCAGTGATCATCTGGACCAAAGGCTACACCGATATGAATGGCGAGAAGCGCAACACGTACAAGTACCAGAAGCGCTTCTATCCGGAAAAAGGCGGCGCGTGGGAGCACTGGCAGACGGAGCCGTTCGTCCCGCGGCATCCCGTCGCGAACGTGCAGTGGGTGCGCGTAATGCTCTACGCGTACTGCGCCGAAGGTAAAGCGTGGTTCGACCATATCGACCTGCGCAAAGTCGAGATCACCTCGGGCGAGACGCGCAAGGCCGACTTCGAGACCAAAGAGAATGCGACGCACGGCTGGCAGGAGAAGGCCATGATCGAAGGCGACTCGAAAGACCTGCCGAAAGATCCTGAAGAGAAGAAGTAGCCGCGCCCTGAAACTCTGTTCACCCATTGACATGCGATGCGAACAGCGGCTACGGTCGTTGGCCGTGATGTCCTAAACGTAAAGAATTCCGTCCTTAGAGAGAGATCACGCCATGTCCGCAAGAGCCGCTCTGCTTACGCCGACCAGCCGCCTGCCAAAGCCCAACCACGCGGCATCATCCGAGGCCGTGCGCGCCTACCGGATCGAATCGAAGTGGGGCGACTGGCGCGTGGCCTTCAGCGACGCGGGCCTGCGCGAGCTCACGCTGCCGGGCCATCCGCTAAAGACTCGCGCCACGAAGGATCTGCCGGAGCTCGCCGGCCGCGAAGGCGAACTGGGCCGCCGCGTGCGCAAGGCCCTCGAAGCGCGCCTGCGCGGCGAGCGCACCGATCTGCCGTGGGAAGCCTTCGATCTCGGCGGCAGGCCGCCGTTTCACGCCAAGGCTTGGCGCGCGCTCTATGAGATTCCCTTCGGCGAAGTGCGGACCTACGGCGAGATCGCCAAGGCGGCGCGTTCGCCGAAGGCCGTGCGCGCGGCGGGCCAGGCTTGCGGCGCGAACCCGATCGTGCTCTTTATCCCGTGCCACCGCGTCGTAGCGAGCACCGGCCCCGGCGGCTTCGGCGCGGGGCTGGAGTGGAAGGCGAAACTGCTGGAGTTGGAAGGCTACCGGCTGTAACAGGCCTCGAGACCACGTATGTCAGATCCAAAGGCTACCGATTACCGCATTGTCCAACTCATCCAGCGCGAGCCGCCCGCGGACGTGCTGCGGCACGCGGAGATGATTCCCGGGCCGACGGGGCGCTACGGCAAGATGATCCGCTATAAGATGGAGCGCACGAAAACGATTTACGAAGTGGTGCAGTTCAAGGCCGGGCGTCCGCCCAAGCGCGAGGAAGTGCTTTCCGACCTGCGCGCGGACCTGGCGGAACTCGACCGGCAGACCGCCGAAGCCCAAAAGAGCGGCGCCATCGGCGGCCTGATCGACCGCGCGCTCTTCGCCGGCCAATCGCTGACCGAACTCGACCGCAAGCGCGCCGACATCGAAGAGACGATCGCAGCCGTGGAAGAAAACTACAAACCCGGCGAGGCGGTCCCTGTGCCGTAGTCGTTTTTACACAATCGTGCTGTTCTTTGCGCCTTAGCGTCTTTGCGCGAAATTCATACGCTCGGTTTACGGATTCGGCGGCGACGTGCAGATGAGCACCAACAGATTCTCGGTGCCCGTATTCTCGATGCCGTGCACGCACCACGGCGGCAGGTAGACGAAGTCGCCTTTCTTCACTTCTTTCTTGTAGCGCGCGAAGGTCATCGTGCCTTTGCCCTCGAGGATCACGTACGTCTCCTCGGTCTCGTGGCAGCCGGGCTCCAGCACCGCGTGCGGCGGGACGTAGAAATGGACCAGGCCCAGGTTCTTCGAGGGCGCGTTGGGATTGACCGGGTGAACAATGCGCACGCCGACGCCGTGGCAGTTGGGGTAAGCGACCGGCACACCGTCCTGAACCGTAACGATCATCGGGTCCGGCGGCTGCTCCGGCCGCGGAATCTTCGGTGGCTTGCCGTCGGCATAGCCCTTGAATGGTGTGATCTTCGCCACGTTGCGCTCCTTATTTATCCTCGGACTTCGCGTCCCGATTCCCTCCCCTCTTGCGGGGGAGGGTTAGGGTGGGGGGAGTATTACCCGCGACGTTCCCCCCTCCCCGGCCCTCCCCCGCAAGGGGGGAGGGGGCTTGGTTCCCGGAGGCCCATCTGTCTCTAGAACTCCCGCGCGTACCCCGCGGTCCAGCCGCCGTCGACCGCGATCACGGCGCCATTCACGTAGCTGCTCTCGGGCGCGGCCAGAAAAAGAATCGCGTTCGCGATCTCTTCGGGATGCGCGGCCCGGCCGAGCGGGACGTGTTCGAGCATGCTCTTGCCTTGCTCGGTGTTCCGGCTCTTCTCGCCCCAGAAGAGGCCCTTGGTGCCGTCGGTGAGGATCGAGCCCGGCGCGATGCAGTTGCTCAAGATGCCGCGCGAACCCAACTCGATCGCCATCGCCTTCGTCAGGTTCACGACGCCGGCCTTCGCCGCCACGTAGGCGCACTGCGAGCGCAGCGGGACCAATCCCGCGATGGACGCAATGTTGATGATGCGCCCGTGGCCTTGCTTAAGCATTTGCGGCACGACCGCCTTGCTCACGACGAACATGCCTGTCAAGTCGATCTCGATCAAGCGGTCCCACTCGAACTTGGGAAAGGACTCGATGGAGACCCGGTAATCGCGCGTGTTCGTGCCCGCGTTGTTCACCAAGATGTCGAGCCGGCCGAACTCACGGACCACCTGCGCCACCGCCGCGTTAACTTGCGTCTCGTCGGTCACGTTCATTACGACGGCGCGCGAAAGCGGCGACTCCTTAGAAACCTCAACCAGGCCGGGGGAGTCCAGGTCGGTATAGACGACCGTCGCGCCGTTCTCGCCGAGCAACCGCGCGGTCGCGCGCCCGAGAAACCCGGCGGCGCCAGTCACCAGCGCCACTTTGCCGCTCAGGTCCACTTTCATGCGCAGTACCTCCCGGTTAGTTCACGACGTTCGGCACGGGCTCGCCGAGCAGAGCGCAGCGGCAGGCGCGCGAACCTTTCACGCGCATCTCATTCAGGCCCTCTTCGCAGTAGAACGCGGAGTGTGGATTCACAAGCACGCGGTGGTGCGCGGGATGCTCTGGGTTCCGCCACGCGGCGATCAACGGATTCGTCTCGGCCGGCGGTTCGCCGTCGAGCACGTCGATGCCCGCGCCGAGCAACCGTCCCGAGGCGATCGCATCGGGGATCGCCGCGACATCCACGATAGCCCCGCGCGCCGTGTTGATCAGCACCGCGCCCTGCGGCAGCCATGCCAGCGTCCGCGCGTTCACCAGATGCCGAGTCTCGGGCGTCAAAGGACAGTGCAGGCTCAGCACGTAGGAAGCGCGGAAGAGTTCCTCCACGCTGCGCGCGCGGCGAATGCCGAGCGCCTTGTCGCAGCCGTTGGCTTTGAACGGATCGTAGAAGAGGACGTCCATGCCGAGTGCCTTCGCGCGCAGGGCCGCCGCCGTGCCGATGCGCCCCAGGCCCACGATCCCGAAGACGTTTCCGCGCAAGCGCCGCAGTGGCGCCGCATGCGTGTACGACCACGCGCCCTGCTTCTGCCGCAGCCGCGAATTCAAGAACGTGAAGCCGCGGGTGAGGGCCAGCGCCATGCCTATGGCCGAGTCCGCGACCTCTTCGGTGCCGTAGTCCGGCACGTTGGCCACGTCGATCCCGCGCGAGCGCGCGAAGGCGTGGTCCACGTTGTCGTAGCCGACGCCGCAGCGCACGATCAGCTTGCAGCGGTGCAGCCGCTCGAGGGTCCGCCGCGTGATCGAGAGGCTGTGGTAGAGCATGATCGCGTCGGCGTCTTCGATGCGGCCCTGCAGGAGTTCCTCGCTCGAAGCGCCGAGCGCCGCCACGTCCGCCACGCCGCTCAGTTCGCCGCGCTCGGGGCACAGGTCGTCCTGGATGAAGTCCGTCACGACGACCTTGAGCGGCTTTTGCATGCCGAATGCTCCTGGCCCGCCGAGGCGGGGCTCAGCCCCTTGCCGGCTCGGCCATCGTCTCCATCATCTTGCGCGAGAGCGCCGGGACGTGACCGAAGTTATCGATCACCTGCTGGAGGTGCCGCATGCGCGTGGCCGGGGCGTTCTTTAACACCGCCGAGTTGTACGGTTCCATGGCCCAGAAGCGCGCCGCGCCGCTCAGGTAGTCCTTAAGTTCCTGCAGGTTCTCCTGCGGATACTGCTCGCAGAGGTTCATCGTGAACATGCGCCGCCACGAGCCACCGCCGAACGCCGAATGCTTCGTGTTATGGTTGAAGACGAGCACGTCGCCGGGCGTGGTCTCGAGCGCGATCGCGGGAATCTCGCAGCCGGACTTGCCGTAGTATTCCTGCGACTTGCCGAGATGGCTCTGCAAGTCCTTCGCGAACCCGTCGTTGATCCTGTGGCTTCCGGGGATCACGCGCAGGCAGCCGGTATCGCGCGTGAGCGGGTCCAGGTAGAACGCGATCTTGATATGCATCACTTTCGCGTGCCAGCCGTCGGAGTGCCAGCTCGTGTCGCCGACGTAATAGTTCCCGTCGCCGCCCATGAAGTTGTAGTCCGCGCCCAGCAGCGAAGAGGCGATGCCCACCAGGCGCGGGTCGTCGAGCAGCGAGACGATGCCTTCGGTCTGGTACATGCCGATGCACGACCGCTTCTTGCCGTCGTGCGGCTTGCCGTTGTGCCCGCCGCCGACCTTCTTCCACGTGGTCTCAAAGTCCTCGATGACCTGCCCGATGCGGTCCTTCAGCAGGCCCGGAAAAGAGATGAACCCGAAGGTCTCGAAGAAGTTCTTCTGTTCTTGCGTTAGCTGCATGGAATGTCTCCTTTAGGATGCTGTGTCGCGAGGCCCTTGCCCCGTTACTCAAGTAAGATGTCTGACATCCTATCTTCGTTACTTAGAAAAGGCAAGAAGGGGGCCATCAAAATCGCTTGTATATTCACAAGTTATTTAAATTTATATAGTTATGGTATCTTAGTCCAGCGATATACCGGCCTGCGACACCCTCCTTACCTACCGAGTGAGGAGAGGGATTGAGAGAGGTTGGGAGTTGGCAATTGCGGTGACAGCCGTTAATCGAACTGCGCAAAGCCCTTCAAAATCCGATCGATGGCTCCCAGCGCGTCCGCGTCCAGCTTGACGCCGGAAGCCCGTACGTTGCTCTCGAGTTGCTCCGGCCGGCTCGCGCCGACGATCGCGGACGCGACGTTCTTCTGCCGCAACACCCACGCCAGCGCCATCTCGGCCAGGCTCAAGCCGCGCGCTTTCGCGACCGGTTCCAGTTCCTGCACGGCCGCGTAGAGTTTCTCGTTCTGCAGCGGCACGCCCTGGTCGTTCATGTGCACGTTCATGGCCGGATTCGCGGCGCGCGAATCTTTCGGCGGCGGCTGGCCGGGCTTGTACTTTCCAGTGAGCACCCCCTGCGCCAGCGGCGACCAGACGATCTGGCCGATCTGCTCGCGCTCGCACAGCGGAATCACGTCCCTCTCGGGCTTGCGCCAGAGCATCGAGTACTGTGGCTGGCTCGAGACGAAGCGTTCGACGCCGGGCAGCTTGAGCGCCGCGGCGATCTGCGGCGCGGTCCATTCGCTGAAGCCGATGTAGCGGGCCTTGCCCTGCCGCACGACCGCGCCCATCGCGCCTAGCGTCTCTTCGAGCGGGACCTCCTGGTCGTAGCGGTGGCACTGGTACAAGTCCACGCATTCGATGCGCAGGCGCTGCAGCGACGCGTCGATCTGTTTGCGGATCTGCGCGGCCGAAAGCCCGCGGTCGGTGGGCGTCATCGGCCAGAAGAGTTTCGTCCCGATGATGTACGATTTGCGCGGGACGTCCTTCAGCGCCTCGCCGAGGAACGTCTCCGCCGCGCCTTTGCCGTAGATGTTCGCCGTGTCGATGAAGTTGATGCCTAAGTCCAGGGCTTTGCGCAGACACGCCGTGGCGCGGTCGCGCTCGACGCCGACGCCAAACGTCAGCCACGAGCCCAACGCGATCTCGGAGACTTTCAGGTCGCTGCGGCCGAGCGTGCGGTAGTTCATCTTCGCGCCCTTTCTTTGCAGAATGACCTGTGCTGGCCCTGACTACCGCTTGCTCTGTGGAGACGCTTGATCGCGCAATGAATTCCCCCTTTAAGTAAGGGGGGGGGTTATTCCCTGCACTTTTTAAACCTCCCCCAACCCCTCCTTACATAAGGAAGGGATTTATACGGATCAAGGCGCGCTCAGCCGCGCATCGCGAGCCCGCCGTCCACGGTGAGCGTGCTCCCGGTGACGAACTCCGCGAGATCGCTGAGCAGATAGCAGGTCGCGTTGGCGATGTCGCTCACCTGGCCGATGCGCCCCAGCGGAAAGCTCTTGGCGACCTTCTCGCGGCCGAGCCGCTCCAGGCTCGCCGCGGCCATCTCCGTCTCGGTCCAAGCCGGCGCGATGCAGTTGACGCGAATCCTGTCCGCGGCGAGCTCGTGCGCCATGCACTTCATGAACACGATCTGTCCGGCCTTGCTCGTGCAGTAGGCGGACGACCCGCCGCCTCCGCCGCTCTGGCCTGCCGTGGACGTGTAGATTACGATCGAACCGCCCGTCTTCGCGGCGCGCATGTGGCGCGCGGCGGCCTTCACCGCGAGCATCGTGCCGGTGAGGTTGATGCCGATGGTCCGGTTCCAGAACTCCACCGTCATCGTCTCGATTGGCATGTGCTCGAAGACGCCCGCCGATACGACCATCCCGTGCAGGGGCCCAAACTGCTTCACGGATGCGTCTACCGCCGCGCCAATCTCGCCCTCGTTCTGAACGTCGGCCTTGAACGCCGCCGCCCGGCCCTCCTTCTTCTTGATCTCCTCGACGACCTGCTCCGCCGCCGCTTGATCTCCGCGAAAAGTGAGGCCCACGCGCGCGCCCAGCGCCGCCGCCAGTTTCGCCGCCCCCGCGCCGATGCCCCGGCTCCCGCCCACGATGAAGAAGTGCTTGTTGCGCAGATCGATCATGCGTCCTCCGTTTTCCAACCTGGCTATAAGCAACCCCGAGTATCGTAAATCCGCCAAGAGAGTTTGGGGATTCGTTTCCTAATCCGTTCTTGGCGGTTTGGCGTCTTGGCGGTTCAAAATAATGTGTCCGCCCATCTTGCCTCATCCCCCCAGCAGTTTCCGCTGCCGCGGCGTGGCCTTCTGCAGGCACTCCGTATTCCAGAGCGATGCGTAACGCATGGGCGGGTAGCCGTGGCCTTCCACGCCGAAGCCGTAGAAGACCTGCATCATGTAGCGGCGTTCCTGCTCGTTCGTGTTGCGCCACGCGCCGTGCCAGACTTCCGTGCGGAAGAGCGCCACGTCGCCCGCCTTCACCATCACCGCTTTTGGCGTGACGCCGTTCCAGGTGCATTCGTCCTTCGGCGCGCGGCCGGACATGTGGCTGCCGGGAATCAGCGTCGTCGGCCCGAGGTTCGGCTGCATGTCGTTGAGGTAAATGTGAGCAGTGGACTTGTAGACGGGAATGCGCACGCGCGGGTCTTCAAGATATTCCTGCGGCAGCGTGTTGAACGGCAGCCAGTCGACGTGAATGCCCATCTCGCGGCCCGCGCCGGTGATCCACGACGTCCCGCCCGAGACGTGGCAGCCGGGCCCGTGGACCGCTTCGAGCACGTCGATGACACCGGGCAAGTCGATGTACTTCAGGTACCGGGGATCTTTGTGAAACTCGCTCGAGATGTGTTTGTTGTAGCACCAGTTCTTGACGTGATACTGCGCGTCGTCGCCGCCCATGCTGTCCATGAACGCGCGCAGCTCCGCGACCTCCTCCCGGTTCAGCACGCCGGGCACGATGCAGTAGCCGTCCGTGTACATGCCTTCGATGGCCGCTTCGAGATCGAACGTCTCAGGCACCGGCAGATTTTCAAGCGGGCCTTTGTAGGTGCAGTTGCCGTAGCTCTTGTCCGTGAAATGGTTGTTCGGGGCGCGATGCAATATGCCTCGTATAGCTCTGTTTAGGAATAGCCTGGATGACCAATTGCATGTGTTAATTGGCAAGCTATCCTAGGGGGCATGCCCGCGGCCTTCGACCTGCGCAAGATCGACCTCGAGAACAAGCTCGGGCCCATTCGCGGCTTCGGTTCGGGAGGTTACTGGCGGCACATCCTGGCCATGTTCAAGGCGCACGGTAAGGAACCGAACCAGCACCCGAACATGCGTTCGGATTTTCTCGGCATCAATTTCGTGCTGCGCGGAAGAGGAAGGTACTCCGACGAGAAGAATCCAAGCATCGCGCTCCAGCCGGGCACGCTCTTTCACCGCTTTCCGGGCCGCCTGCACTCCACCTGGTTCGACTCCGCCAGCGACTACGCCGAGTTCTTCATCGCCACGGACCCGCGCACCGCGGCGGAACTGGTCCGCATCGGGCTGGTCTCCGCCGAGCCCGTGCTGGCAGTCGGCGTCTACCCCGGCATTCTGGACGAATTCCTCGCGCTGCAGAAGACGCTCGCGTCCACCACCAGCGAGATTCCCACGCCGCTTGCGTTCGTGCGCACGCTCGAATTCATCCACGGGCTCTACGAGCGCGCGCGGCAGAACCGGCTGCAAAGTTACTGGGAGCGCATCGTCTCCGACGCGTGCTCGCTGCTGGAGCGCAACATCGAAGCGCGCTTCAGCATGGAGAAGGTCGCGGCGCAACTCGGCGTCTCGTACACGAGCTTCCGCAAGAACTTTCACCGTATCGCGCACTGCGCGCCGGGCGCATACCGCGTCCGCTTCCGCCTCGCGCGCGCCAGGGAGCTCCTGCTCACCGGCTCGGTCAAGCAGGTCGCCGCGTCGCTCGGCTATGGCGACCCGTTCACCTTCTCGGCGCAATTTAAAGCGCAAGTCGGCCTCTCGCCGCGCGCCTTCCAGCGCGCCCAGCGCAAAGCGCTCTCCGGCGGCGCATAGCGCATCGAAGTAATCGAGCCGCAGAGACGCCAAGTATTCCAAGAAAACGAACTCTTAAATCTATCGTATTTCTTGGCGTGCTCCGCGTCTTTGCGGCAAAAGTCAGTACGGCAGACTCACCAGCGAATTCACCAGCGCCGCGATCGCCGCAAAGAGCCCCAGCACCACGCCCATGCCCATGCCCAGCCCCGCGACGATCACGTAGCGATGGCTCTCGAACCACTCGGGGCCCTTCCACTTCTTCACCGCCCGCGCGATTAGCCCGCCGATGAAGAGCGAGGGCGTGAACGGCAGCGGCACCGCCATGCCAACGGCCAGGCCGATCAACGAGAGTTCCAGCCGCTTGAACATGCGGCCCGCGACGTAGATCAGCCCGAAGAGCAGGAACGCGGCGAGCATCCAGTCGAAGCGGAAGACCTGCGCGACGATCGCCGCGCCCGAAGCGTCGCCGAAGCGCGCGCCTTCGACGGTCGTGGACATCCAGAAGCAGAGCTGCGTCGTCCAGACGGGCAGGATCGTCGCCGCGTACGGGTACGTGGATGACGGGATCGGTGCGACGGACCAGAAGACGGACATAAAGAAGAGGTTCGCGGCCATGCCGACCAGCATCCCGAGCACCGCGGCCTTAATGTAGCTGCGCGGCTTGCAGCGCACGAGCTCGCAGACTTTGAAGTCCTCCACCCACTGCGCGGACCCCAGCGAGATCGGCCACGGCGCGAACCAGACGCCCGTCGAGAGCGCCTGCCCGGCCTCGGCCTTGACCATGTTGTTCGTCCCGATGATCAGGCCCTCGCGCACGTACGGCGGCTCGACGCGGAAGCCCGTGTCGCCCTTCGCGCGGATGTCGATCATCGAGAAGACGAACGACCAGAGCATCGCGAAGGGCGCGATGAAGTACCACGGGAAGTCGGGGATCAGGAACCGGAAGAGCAGCACCGCAAAGACGATTGAGCCGAAGAAGAGAAAGAGCAGCCAGCGAATCGGCACCGTCCGCTCGCTCTCCTGGCTCGCGCCGGCAAGCGTTTTGCTCGAACGGCCCAGGTTCGCGAACGTCTGGTAGAGCGTGCGCGGCTGAAAAATCAGCGGCAGGATCGCCGCCGCCACCATGCCGCCAATGAACACCGGCATCCACACGAACAGTTGCTGCAGGAGCGTAGTGCGGATCGACATGCCTTCCGCAAAGCGTTCGGCAAAGATCGGGTGGTATTTTGCCGCCCACGCGTTGCCGAAGAACTGGATTGCAATGCCGCCGAGCAGCATCGAGACCACCACGCGAAAGCGCAGGATGAACCCCGCGGCGAAGGACATCAGGTCCGTGCCGATGCCGAGCACCGAGCCGGGCAGATACTGATGAACAATCAGGTTGAAATCCGCCCAAGGAATCGGCCAATCGAGAATGCCCTTGCCGAGCAGCACCGGAAAGTAGACCAGCGCGCCCCAGATCGTCCCGATGATGCTCGTCACCGTGAAGGTGCGGCGCGTCTCGTCGTTGCCGCCGGTCAGAGCCTGGCACGCGGCGGCGGTGGGCTTGGCGAACGGGAAATCGAGCTTCTCCACTTTGAGGAACATCTCGCGGCCGACGATCCCCAGTGAGAGATCGGCCACGATGTGGAAGATCCACACCGCCGCCGAGACCAGGATCGGCGCGAGCCACGCCGTATGCAGGAACGAGCGCCCCGCCGCGACATCCGCCGGCGGCGCCCACCACGTCGGCGCGAGGTCCGCGAACGGCACGCCGTTCCCGTCTTTAAAGGTGTGCGCGATCTCGGAGACGCGGAAGTACGCCGGATGGACTGCGTAGTTGTAAAAGAGCATCTGCCCCGCGGACATGCCGGAGATCGAGTACACGATGAATGCCTCGGCCGGCGTGAGCGGCCTGCGCCCGAGCCGCGCCAACTCGACCCAGAGAATCAGCGCCACGAACGAGACGGCCCCGGTGAGCGACGTGCCCGCGACGAGCATCAGGTACAGGTTCGCGGGCATCAGGATGAACGCGCCGTACAGGATCACCCAGAACGTGCGCGCATTCAGGCCCTCTTCGAGCGGCGCGTCGCTCAGCGCGACGGAGACGTTCACGGATTCGCTCATGCCGTGCCTCCTTCGCCAGCGGCTGTGCGCAGCGCTTCCTCGCCGTTGCGGACGTACTCCTGAATCTGCGCATCGTCGAGCGAGCGCCAGACCAGCATCTGCTTGCGCAACCCGTCCACGAAGGCGTGGTTGGATTTACGCCAGAGGTAATCCGGCCCCGAGACTTTCTTGATCTGCAGATCGAAATGGTAGCGCTCCTTCTGCGGCTCGTGCCGCGGCGCGAACGCGATCGACTGCACCAGGTTGCGCTCGAAGGGGGAGAGCCAGATCGACGCCGTGAGCACCGGCGCGTCCGTACCCGCCCTCAGCACCGGCTCGTCCTCGGTCGCGAACGCGCCGGTCCGTTCGCCGCGGTGGTGGCCGAGGAACTCGCGCGCGAACTCCAGCATCCCCAGCGCCTCGCGCCGGTCGTTCGCCACGAACGGCAGCGCGATCGTCCACGCGTCGCCCTGCGGCTCGGTCTCGATGCGCCAGATGCGTTCCAGCGACGGGTTCACCATCAGCGCCGCGATGCGCATCGGGTACAGCACCGAGAGCAGCGAGGACGCCGTCGCGAGCGCCGCCGACCAGATCACCACTTTGCCGAAGTAGTTCGCGTGGAAGTCCGGCGGCAGCCAGCCCGCGCGCCGGAAGATATCCAGCAGGATGATGCCGAGAAAATAGCCGAGCACCGACGCGATGCCCGCGTACACCAGCGCTTCCGCCAGGAACATCCCCGCGACGTGCCGCGGCGCGAGGCCCACCGACGAGAAGACGTGAATCTCCTGCCGCCGCTCGTACACGTTGCCGATCATGATCGCCAGCAGCATGAAGAACGAGATCGTGAACGGCAGGATCAGGAACGCGCCCGACTGCAGGGAGACGCGCGCGAAGGCCGAGAGCAGGTCCACGCGGTCGCGCGCGCCTTCCATCCACGGCGGCGCGGGATCGGTGAGGTACACGTCCACGTTCGCGCAGCTCGCCGCGATCTCCTCCGCGATGCTCTTGATCGTTCGGCGCTGGAGGTTGTACGCCGCCAATGTTTCCATCTCATCCGCATGGCCGCTGCCGATCAAACGCTCCGTTTCGGCGAGATTCAGTTCGCCCTTGGCCACGCGCAGCACGCGCTGTTCGAGCGTCCCCACGCGCTCGGCCTCGGCGCGCTCGCGGAGCGCGCGCAGTTCGCCGGTGCGCGCGGCGATCTGCTCCTTCTCGGGCGGCTTCGGCGCCACCACCACCGAATACACCGGGAACGGCTCGGGGCAGCGCCGCCGGATCAGCGCGCCGGGCACGAAGATCGTCTCGTTGGCCAGCAGGTGGTCGGGCGAATCGACGCTGAGCGCCTGCCGGTAGAACGCCTCCGGCGTCACCGGCTTTCCGCAGACGTCCACGATCTCCGCGTCCACCTGCGTGGACTTCAGCAGCCCGACGAGCTGCAGGTCCTCGCCGAACATCCGCACCGTATCGCCGACGGAAAGTTTCTGCCGCGCGGCCAGATCTTCCGTGAGCAGGCAGGCCGCCTCGTCGCCGGCCTCGAAGAACCGGCCCTGGCTAAGGGCGCGGTGCAGCCCCGAGATCTCCGTCTCTTCCGGCTCCAGCGTGATCGCGCCGCGCACGGTGAACCGACGCGAAACCGATGTCTCGCCCTCATGCGCCGCGACGGCGTAGCATGAGATATTCGACTCGAAGCCCGGATTGAGGCAACGGCGCAGGACGACATGCGCTTTTTTCTCATAGGTGGCTTGGATGATCGCGGCCGTCGCTTCGTTCATGCCGTGCGTGTGGTCGTGCGTGTTGAGCACCTGAATCCCGCGGTACGGCACGCTGGGGAACGCCTGCCGCTCGCGGTAGAACTGCGTTCCCGCCGCCGTGCTCGTTAAGAGCACCAGCGACATCACCAGCAGCGTGATCGTCGCGAGCGTCAGCCCGGTGCGCAGCTTGCGCCGCCGCATGTTGCTCACCGCGAGCGAGAGCGCCGCCGAGAGCACGCCCCACGTCTCGGCCTCGGCGGAATGTTTCCGCTTGAAGCGCGCGCCCGGCTCCAGCAGCAGCGCCAGCCCGCGGCCGGCGATAATAAGGAGCGCCGGCAGCGTCAGGATCACGATGACGAACGTGACCATCGTCACGAAGATGTTGCTTGCGAGGTGGAAGCCCGGATGGAAGAAGTAGAGCAGCACGCTGAACAGCAGGAAGAGCGCTGCCGCCGTCAGGCAGGTGCGCGCGAGCGTCGGCTGCGGGAAGAGCAGGCGCTCCGCCAGGAACCCGAACGGCAGCAGCAGCAGAAAGTAAAAGATCGTCGTGGTCACCACGTCGACGAGCAGCCGGTACGCGCCCGTATACGCCTGCGACGCGTCGGCCCAGGCGAGGGTCTCGGCGGCGCGGGCCGCGGCCGCGTGTCCCGCGGCGCGTTCCTCTTCGGCGCGCTGGCTCTGCCGCTCCGCGCGCGCCTGAAAGAGATCGGCCGAGGGACTGCGGACGTTCAGCGCGGCGTACTCGTCCAGGCGCTTGCGCGTGATGTTGGCCAGTTGTTCGTAGCTGAGCCGCGCCGTTTCCTCCAGCCGCCGCTCCTCGCCCTGGTCGACGCGAAAGCCCAGGTAGTCCGGCGCCGGCGCGTGGCCCGCGGCAAGGCTCGGCGCGCGCGCGCCCGGCGCGGAATTATCCAGCTTGGCGAGCGCGTCGCCCAGCGGGATGTGGTCGCGCTGCGCGTCCTCGGTAAGCCGCGCGCGCAGGCGCGGGTCGTCGTTGAAGAGCGCCTGCTTGCGCGCGAGATGGCCCGCGCGAATCTCGCAGCGCTGCCCCGGCTTCAGGAAGACCATCGCGAGATCGCGGAACTGGATCCACGCGTACGCGTCGGCCGTCGTGTGAGTCGTCACTTCGTTCACCGCGCGCACGGGCAGCCACGGAATCTCCGCGTCGTCCTGATCGTTGCCGAGGCCCCACTGCATGCAGTACTCGTTCTCGACCTGGCTCCCGATGTTGAAGCGGTTGTGGTCCATCAATCCAGGAATCACCAGCGCGCCGCACTCGAAGACCGGCGTCTGGAAGAGCACGCGCGGCGCGTGGAAGCTGCGCTCGAGGAAATGGAACTCCATGTCGCCGTGAAAACCCTGGTCGAAGGCGTGCGTGATGCGCCCCTGCGCGTCCATGCTGAACGCGAGCGCGTTGTAGCTGATCTGCGGGAACGGACAGTACACGTTCGGGAAATGCGCGCGCCCGTCTTCGCCCGCCTCGGCGAAGTAGACCGTCTCCAGGCACTGCAGTTGCCGGTGCGTGTAGCGCGTCGGCGCCAACGGGCGCGGCCAGTACGCGTTGTTGCGTCCGCGCAAGAAACGCGCGTCGGCCGGCACGAGCATCACGAACGTGCGCGCGTTCTTGGGCCGGCCCTTGTCGTACCAGAGGATGCCGGGGTTCCAGCGCAGCACCTGCACATCCGCCACGTTGTACCCGCCGTACTCGCGGTGCGGCTGCGCCGGATATTCGGGAAAGCGTTTGGGGTCGAGGTCCGCCAGCGCGCCGAGCAGCGCGAAGGTCAGTTCCAGTTGCGGCTTGAGATTCTCCGCCTTCGCCAGATAGGGCTCGATGCGGTCCTGGCACGTAAAATGCCGCTGCCGGTAGCCGCCGCACGTCACCAGCGCGACGGACATGCCGCCGATCTGGCTCAACATCTGGTTCGCGGTCGGGAAGCCGATGCTGTGCGAGAGCGGCGGCCACTGGTCCACGGGCGCGAGCCACAGGCTCCAGTTGGATCCGGGAATCGTCGGCCGCCCGCCGTAGAACGCATACTTCGAGGGCGTGTCGCCGCGGTCGAGCACCGGCCGCTCGGAGAGCGCCTCGATCTGGTCGATCCAGCCGTGCTCGCGCCGGTCCACGGTAAAGAGGAGCTTCTTCAGCCACCAGTACTGCGATGGATGCACCGAGTCCGCGACCGTCTCGTCGGTGAGGATCAGCGCGTCGGACTCGGGATCGAGCGCCACGCCCACGCTCATCGCGATGCGCGGGCCCACGGCGTCCTTCAGCGCGTACGCATACGCGCGGCCCGCAGCCTGCGACTGCCAGTGCCCCGTCGTGAGCGCAAAGCGCAGCGAGAACGCGGGCCGGTGCGCCGAAAAGTAATCGAAGAGCGCCAGCCACGCGCCGAGCGCAAAGCTCTCCTGCCCGCCGTAGCTTAACGAAGGCGCGACGGCGCGCGCGTCGGCGTGGCACATCACGAGCAACTCGCGCTCGGTCTGCGTGCCTTTAATCAGCGCTTCCAGCACCGGGGCAGGCGCGTTCTCCAGCCGCATGCCGCAGTTCAGGATCGCGCGCGCGCCCTTCTTTGCCGCCGCGCGCACCGCCTCCACGGTCCCCGGCCGCTCGTCGTGAACGTAGAGCCTCGAAAAATTCAGTGGCAAAAGTGCGACGTATTTCTGGTCCGCCTGGCGCACCGTCTCGCCGTCCGCCTCCGTTCCTTCCAGGATCACCGCGCCCGCCGCGCCGAGCTCGTACGCCCTGCGCCACGCGTCGTTGGACGCGAACTCGAAGACCGCGATACGACCGGAGAGCTCCTTCTTCTCCCAATCCGCGTCTTCGCCAAGGCCCAAGTAGACCAGCTCGCCCGTGAGGCCCTCCGCCGGCGTCGCGCACGGCTGCACCCCATTAGGCATCAGCGCGTACGCAGTGAATTTCCGGTCGATTTCGCCGGGCAAATTCGGAAGCAGTTCCAGGCTGCTGCCCGCGTCGCGCGGCGCGAGCACGCTGAACTCCGTGCGCCGCACCGTCTTCTCCGCCGGCGGTTCGCCCAGATCCTCCGGATTTCCTTTGGATGTTTTGTCCCAGCCGTGCTTCGCGAGTTCCGCCTGTACGAATGCGAGCGTGCGTTCGAGACCCTCCGAGCCCGTCGCGCGCGGCCCCAACTCCGCGATCTGCTTCGCGCAGCGCAGTGTCTCCGCGTACGCCTGCTCCGAACCGTGCTTCAGGCGCTCTTTCGTCGCCGCCTCGTCGAGCTTCAGCACGCCGAAGTCCTGCGTGCGCCCGGGCGAGACCGACCAGCCGAGCACCACGACCTCGGCCACCAGCACCAGCAGCGCCGCGCGAACCAGCCGGGGGCTCTGCCATTTCCATCCCGCCAGGATCACGCCCACCGGCAGCAGGGCGAGCCCCAGCGCCGCCAGCCCTGCGAGTCCCGCGCCGGCGGGCGAGACGCCGCCGAGCATCGCCGCGGCGGTCACCAACAGGGCCAGGTACAGCGGCGCCATGGCGGTATGGAAGTACCGCTTGCCGGGCCGGGGATTGAAGTCCGTCTCGTTCATGCCTAAAACGCCACTCCTCGCGAAAGCAGGACCGCCGAGAGAAACAGGTACAGCAGGATGCCCAGGCACATGCCCATGAGCCCGTACACGGCCAGCGGCATGATCTTTTCCTGAAAGAAGCGCACGCCGTACCAGCGGAAGAGCACCCACTTGAGCAGCCACGCCGCGCCGAACGTGAACCAGAGCGTGTCCGTGCCGAGGATCGTGCGTCCGCCGTCGCAGCCCGCGATCAGCAGGCCGAGCGGCTCGATGGGAAAGCGCGAGTACTCGCGGCGCAGGTACATGCATGCGCCCATCAGGCCCGCGCCGGCCACGACCCACCAGATCGAGTTGTACGTGAAGATGCCCGGATTCAGTTTGGTGTAGTAGCGCGAGGCCTTGTCGCTGGTCAGATACATGCTGTTCCACGATCCGGCCGAGGGCGTGTTGTCGTAGCCGATGTGATACGCGGCGATCAAGTAAAGCGGCATCACGATCAGCAGCGCGAGCAGCACGCCGAGCGCGAGGCCCTTAAAGATGTCCCGCGCCCGCGCGCGCGTCGCTTCGGCCAGCGCGTACGCGTCGAGGAACTGCATGCCCGGCCCCACCGCCTGCCCGTACGCGCCGAACGATTCCATCTGGTACAGGCTGATGTAATTCAGCGGCAGGTCCGGCGCGACGATCTGCGAGCCCTGCGCCAGCGGCACCGTGTGGACCTGCTTCCACCAGTGCCAGTTGAACCATCCCCCCACATGCAGGATGTGGTTGAACTCGAAGTAGCTGAAGCCCCCCACGCCGCGCATGCGCATGAGCGGCAGGTTGTAGATCATGATCAGCAGCAGCACGTAGAGCAGCATCAGGCCCTGCGAAATGATCGAGTGGCCCGTGTGCCGTTCGCCATAAAGGGTGAGCGCGCCGAATCCGCCCAGCGCCAGCACGAAGCCCGCCGAGAGTTCGCGCGCGCTCAAGGGTGCCGAGGAAGAGCTTCCGGACGCGCGCGACCACAGGCCGCTCACGAGCCGCTTGAGTTCGCTGCGCTGAAAAATCAGCGTAAAGACCGTGACGCCCAGCATGCCGCCCGAACGCAGGATCAGCCCGCGCACGCCGATGCGGTCGGTGATGCCCAGCAGGTCCAGCACGAACGGCACGCCGAACTCCGCCACCAGAAACGCCGCGATTACCGTAAAGAGGAGATCGAGCGGGAAGAACATCATCATCAGCAGCGCGAACGGCAAGAGTTGCAGGCGCATGGTCACGCCGTGGATCAGGTCCAGGCCCGTGAGGTCCAGGTCCAACAGCGCGTTTGTCGGCGGCACCGGCGCGCCGGTCGTCTCGCTGATGGAGAGCATCCCGCGCACGGCAAAGAGCAGCCCTACGAAGAACGCCGCGCCGATCGCCGCGCGCGGGAACGACTCCTGGCCGCTGTCGCCCCACGGTTTCGCGGGCTCCGGCCGCAGGACGCCCTCCGCGAGCTTGGCCATGGGGAAGGGCAGGCGCTCCTGCTCGATCCAGGCCTCGCGCAGCGCCGTCAGCCCGAACAGTTGGATGAACAGAAACGCGAGCATCGCCAGAAACCAGTAGCCCAGCGGCGTGAGCCAAACCGCCCACGGCACCGCTTCCTTGCCTTTGCGGAAGCCGCGCACCGCGTCGGCGTTCGTCACGCAGTTCGGCCCGCGCTCCGCGGCCTTCGCGAGCGTCTCCGCCGCCCAAGCCAGATATGCCGCGCGGCGGGGCTCGAGTTTCTCCCCGGCCGCAACCGCTTCCTTTTGCGCGGCCAAAATGAGGTCCTGCGCCTCCTCGGCCTCCTTCAGCGTGTCCGTCACCTCGCGGCTGCGGTCGAAGTTCTGCGCCGCCGCGCGCGTCGCTTCGAGGGCAACGCGGCCCTGCTCGGCGCTGGCCTCGATGCGCTTCCGGCTCTCCTTAGCAGGCGGCGGCTCGAGCGCCGGGCGGCGCGCCTGGCCCTCGTCGTCGGGCGGCAGTTCCACGTACGGACAGCGCGCGTCCGGCGGGTTGAGCTTGAGCACCAGGCCCAGATGCGGATTGGGCGCCCACAGATCCGGCACGATGCCGCGCCGCCCGCCTTCCACGCTCTCCAGAAAATGGTTGGCGATCGCGGACTCGAGCGTCATCCGTCCCAGCACCGCCGCTGGAATGCCCGCGAGCAGCAGCGCGAAGACGAACGTCATCTCGGCGGGATTCGGGCGCAGGCGCTCGGGCAGGAAGTCCGCCGCGTACTTGAGCGCGAAAAGGCTGAAGATCGCGCCGAACCCCGCGATCAGGATCAGATGTTGCTGGTTGAGGCTCTCGTTCGGCAGCGACCAGCCGATGAGTACGATCCAGAAGAGCAGGCTTGGCAGCCCAAGCGCCAGGCTCTTGCGGGTGAGCGCGGGACGTTCGCCGCAGCCGTGGGCGAGGGATGCGACACTTGGTTCATGCGGCTGAACGCTCACCTCGTCCCGCACTCCTCTCCGAATGAATGCACAGGGCAGGGCCTCACGCGGCTGCTGTTTCCCCTCCCCCCTTGAGGGGGAGGGCCAGGGTGGGGGGTGGTTTACCCTGGGGTTTCCCCCCTCCCCAACCCTCCCCCTCAAGGGGGGAGGGAGGAACGTCACGAAGCGTAAGGCACGGCGCTACACCTCGTACCGCATGGCTTCGGCGGGATCGATGCGCGCGGCGAAGACCACCGGGATCACCGCCGCGACCAGCGAGAGCGCCTGTGCGATCAGCACCGAGATCCCGATCAGCCGGAAGACGTCGCTCCAGCCGAAGACCAGCGCGAGGTCTCCGCCCAGTTGCGCGCCAAAGAGCACCGCCAGCGCCGCGACGCCCAGGATGCCGCCCGCTAAACCGCCCAGCGTGCCGAGCAGGATCGTCTCGAAGAGAAAGATCTGGACGATATGCAGCGCCCGCGCGCCCAGGCACTTCAGCGTCCCGATCTCCTTCACGCGCTCGGTCACCGACATCAACACCGCGTTGGTGATGCCCGCGGTCGCGATCAGCAGCGCCACCACGATCCACCAGCGCTGGAACGACCGGCCCGCATCGGCCGCCTCGTTGCCCGGCTGCGCGGAGAGCTTGTCGATGCCGCTCATGATCGTCTCGGTGCCCAGCAGCACCGTGAGAAACGCGATGGCGAACGCGATGCCGAGCAGCACCACGACCAGCCGCCCGAGCCGCAAGCGCAGCGACTGAAAGACGAAGAACGTCAGCGCCTCGCGCAAAGGAAGCTGCGAGCGCCCGTGGTCCTCGGGCTCGGGCGGCGGCGGCGCGGCGCTCATGTTTTCGCCGCTCCGTCCTGGAACGCCGCCTGCGCCTCGGCGGGCCGTTCGATGCGTTCCACCTTGCCGTCGCAGACCCACACGATGCGGTCGGAGGCCTTGATGATCTTCTGGTCGTGGGTGTTGCAGAGCATCGTCACGCCGCGGGTCTTGTTCATCTCGATCATCATGTCGATGATGTGCAGGCCGGTCTTCAGGTCCAGGTTGCCGGTGGGCTCGTCGGCCAGCACGATCGCCGGGTTGTTCACGAACGCCCGCGCGATGGCCACGCGCTGCTGCTGGCCGCCGGAGAGTTCCGTCGGCTTATGCGTCGCGCGGTCGCCTAATCCGACCAGCTTGAGCATCGCGAACGCGCGGTCTTCGCGCTCTGTTCGTTCGATGCCCGCGAAGATCAGCGGCAGCATCACGTTCTGCAGCGCCGACATGATCGGCACGAGGTTGAAGGTCTGGAAGATGTACCCGATCTTGCGGCAGCGCAGCCACGCCAGCTCGCCCGCGTCCAGCTTGCTGATGTCCGTGCGGTCGATGTAGACCGTGCCTTCAGTCGGCTTGGTCAACCCGCCCACGATGTTGAAGAGCGTGGTCTTCCCCGACCCCGACGGCCCCATGATCGAGACGTACTCGCCGCGCTCGATGCGCAGGTCGATGCCGTCCACCGCGCGCACGGTCTCGCCGCCCATGTAATAGAACTTCTTCGCGCCCTCGACGACCACCGACGGCGGGGCCGCCGGCTTCGCGCCGGAGTCCTGCACGTCCTGGCCTGGGGACGCTGTAATTTCCATGCTTGCCCGTATTCTTCCCCAAAGCCTTGTAACCGCAAGGTGGCTAAGCCCTTTCACACCCCAAAAAGGTGGATTTCTTTGCATCCGCCGCCGCTTGTATTAGCCATTAAGGTGTACATCATTTAAGGAGCTTCTCCTGCACTATTTGCTTTACAAAAAAGGGTTTTCGACCATGCGCATGTCTGCAACGATCCTGCTCGGCTTGGCGTTCGTGGGAATAGCAGCCGCCTTGGCTTCCGCCACCGACGACCCCGGCTCCGCCCGCGAGATCCTCAAAGCCGCCGGCCGCGACCAGGGCCTCTGCGTGGTCCTGGGCTGCGGGCGCGAACAGTCGCCCGCGCTGCTGGCCGAACTTGCCTCTCAGAGCCGCATGCTCGTCCACGGCCTCGCGTTCGACGCCGCGTCGCTCGCCCGCGCCAAGGCGGCCATCCAGGCCAAGGATGTCCCCGGCCGCGCGGTGGCCGAATGCGTCGAACTCAAGCCGCTCCCGTACGTGAACGATCTCGCCAATATCGTGGTGCTCGAGGACCCCTCGGCGCTCACCAGCAAGGGCGTGACGATGGACGACGTGCTGCGCGTCGTCGCGCCCGAAGGCGCGGTCGTCTCGTTGAAGAACGGCAAATGGACCGCCGACATCAAGCCGCGGCCCACGGGCATGGACGAATGGGCCCACGTCCACCACGACGCCGGCGACACCATGGTCTCCAACGATAAAGTGCTGCGCTTCCCCATCGGCCTGCGCTGGATCGACGGCCTGCCCAAGAACATCAACCGCTGGGCCTCCGTGCGCGGCTGGATCATCTCGGGCGGGCGCTGCTTCGCGCTCAGCTCTTCGGAAGTCGAAAACCTCGGCGGCAAAAAGAAGGACCACTACCTCGTCGCGCGCGACGCCTTCAACGGCCTCCCGCTCTGGAAGCTGAACTGCGAGACCACCGACGACGGCGCGGCGCTCTTCTGGCTCAACGCGGGCCCCCTCGCCGCCGACGGCAAGCACGTCTATGCCGTGAAGAAGGACAAGCCCGTCTCCGTCGACGCCGCGACCGGCCAGATCGCCTTCACGTTCCCCACCAAGTACCCGCCCGTCCGCATCCTCGTCCACAAGGAGGTCTTCGTCGCGGTCTGCTGGGACGGCAAGGAGGCCTCGAAGTCGCCGCTCGTCAACGGCAGCCTCTGGGCCACCTGGGTGAACAAGTCCACCAACGGCAGCGTCGAAGCCTTCGACACCAAGACCGGCGCGCCCAAGTGGTCGCTGCCCGTCACGGCGCAGTGCGCGCAGGCCGCGGGCGACACCGTTTACGTGCTCGCGCAGACCGGCAACCCGCCCACCGCGCAGGAAGTCATCGCCGTCGATATCCAGACCGGCAAGGAGCGCTGGCGCATGGACCACACGAAGTTCGGCTCCGACCCGGACCTGCAACTGAGCGTCGCCGGCGCGGGCTTCGTGATCGTCACCAAGCGCCGCAGCGAATCGGTCGCGATCCTCTCCGAAAAAGACGGCCACGTGACGTGGGAAGACAAGATCGAAGTGAAGGCCGACGCCAAGCCGGGCCAGACGCCCTGGCTCTGGACGCCCATCGTCGACGGCCTGCTCTGGTACAAGAACCAGAAGCGCGACCCGCTCACGGGTGAAGTGAAGGGCCGCGCGCCCACCTGGATTCCCAACCAGGGCTGCACGCCCTCGGTGCTCGTCGGCAACATCGTGACCCAAAGCCGCGGCTGCACGTACATCGAATTTCCCGAGAAGGACGATCCCAACGCGAAGGCCAAGACCTTCGCCTTCCGCGCCGCGCGCGGCGCCTGCATGGAAGGCATGGTGCCCGCCAACGGCATGCTCTACACGGCGCAGAACAACTGCCAGTGCGCGCCTGGCCAGTTGCTCGGCTTCCTCGCCTTCGGGCCCAACGGTCCGGAACTTACGCCGGCCGATTTCGAGCAAGCCCGCCCCATCGAACAAGGCCCTGCCTTCGGCAAGGTGGAAAGCGCTGCCACCGCAGAGCCCGGCTGGCCGATGTACCGCGCCGACGCTGCGCGCGCCTCCGCGACCGCCGCCGCGGTCCCGGAAAAGATCGCATTGACGTGGCACACGCCGCTCGCGAAGGACTCCGACGCGCCCCTGGCCCAGGCCTGGAAAGCGCGGCTCGAACAGTTGCTCACGCCGCCCGTGGCCTCCGGCGGCATCGTGGTCACGGCCGCGTGCGAGAGCGGCGAAGTGTTCGCCTGCGACGCCGCGAGCGGCAAGGCCGCCTGGCGCGTGCTGCTCGGCGTGCGCATCGACTCCGCGCCCACCTTATATAAAGGTTACTGCTTCGCCGGCTGCCACGACGGCTGGGTCTACGCGCTGCGCGCCAAGGACGGCCAGTTGGCCTGGCGCACGCGTGTAGCCCCGCTCGAACGCCGCATGGTCGTGCAGGGCCAAGTGGAATCGATCTGGCCCGCCGTCGGAACCGTCGCCGTGCAGGATGGCGTCCTCTTCGTCGATGCGGGCCGCGGCTCCGAAGCCGACGGCGGCGTGGCCGTGATGGCGCTCGAGCCGGCGACGGGCAAGGCTATCTGGAGCAAATGCATCGCCCCGGGCCCGCAGCACCGCAACGACCTGCTGCGCGTGGAAGCCAACGCGGTGGTCTGGAACGACAGCAAGCTCGACCCGAAGACCGGCGGCCCCGCCGCGGGCGCCGAGAAGTCCAAGGGCGCCTACATGGACCCGATCCTCGACGAGAACCTGATGGGTATGGGCTTCCGGCTCGATAAGCGCGACCTGCACGCGTGGAACGCGACGCTCAAACTCCAGGCCGGCGGCGGCTGCTCCGCCTTCCCGCCGCCCTCGGCCCCCGCGCCCAAGGCCGAACCCGGCAAGCCCGCGCCCGCTCCTGTGGCCCTCTGGTCGGTCAAGTTCGCCGGCGGCGTGAACCTCACGGCCGTGGGCCTCGGCACCGACCGCGCCGTCGTCGCAGGCACGCTCAACGGCCAGCCCGGCGGCCACGTGTGGGTGCTCTCGCTGAAAGACGGCGCAATCACGGGTGAAGCCGCGCTGCCCTCGCCGCCCGTCTACGACGGCCTCGCCATCGCCGGTGGCAAGATCTTCCTCGCCCTACAAAACGGCGAACTTTGCGGCCTGGACGCGCAGAAGTAATCCGACTGTCGTAAAAGTTTGGACCGTTTTTTTGTGCCACTGGTGGGAGCCGTTCCCCACCAGTGCGAGGGCTAACCGCCATTGCATCTCGATTTATGGCACACTTACATTTTGCTGCGAAGAATCCTTCTCCACAGTTTCAGGAAAGCTCCACCAAGTTTCTAGGAGCCCATGAAATCCAAGAAAGGTAGCAATTAAAGTTAACAGGATGCCTGCGGCAAAGGCTATCAACCATCCCACATTTGCACTTCCTGTAGTGGAGACAATTAATCCCAATACGCTTAGAAGCCCCAATGGGCGGGTTCGCTGCCACAGGATTCTAATGGTTTCTCGAAACACCAAAGGTGCTCCTGTGTTCAGCGCCAGCCAAATAATCAACAAGGCGAAGCCTGCGGATTTTGGGATGATTCCATCCATTCTTATCAGCCAAGATCCGATGCCAGCAACCAGAATCAGAATTAGCCATGAAGGCCACGACGATTCAATGAAACCTTTCAAATTGGCCTTCTTGATAGCAAAAATGCGATGAATCTTTGGTGCGCCATAAACAAGGGCGGCCATCCAAGTACAAACAATTCCTGAAACCAAACTGGAACCGATGCCCAATTTGTCTGCGAAGAAAAATCCGAGACAGAAGAGGCCAATGCCAATTGGGGTAATAAGGATCTCCAAAATTAGCCCGATAGTCATACTCTAATTCTCCATAACATTTGTGCGCATTAAACCACAGAATACACGAGGAAATTAGAAATTCATGAGGCGGGTGGCCCGGCATCACCAAGACCCCACACTTCCTATATTCTGACCGGAAGTGGGCGCCACGCCGCGGAGCGGGGTGCGAGTTTTCGCATTCCGTAAATCCAACGCACCCCGCTATGCGGCGTGGCACCCACGACTCATCGAATCTACAAGCACCAACGCCGTCGGAAAATTCACCAGGTTATTCTGTCTGCAGCTTGGTTCTTGATTCTTCTCATTTTAGATCTTTATTTCGGATTTCGTGCTTCGGATTTCGAATTTGTCGTTCCGAAGTTCTTCCTCCTCCATTCCGTCGGCGAACACCCCTTCCACTTCCGGAACACCATGCTGAAGTACTGCGCGGAACTGAAGCCCAGGTCCAGCGCCACGTCAGTCACCGCGATCCGCCCGGGCAGCGCGAGCCGCCGCGCGGCCTCGTCGATGCGGATGCGCGTCACCGCTTCCAGCGGCGTGCGGCCCGTCTCGCGCTTGAACGCGACCGCGAAGTGCGACGGCGAGAGCCCCACGTACTCGGCCATCTGCGGCAGCGTCATCGGCTCGGCGGCCTCGGAACGGATCTTCTCGAGCAGCGCCCGGAAGCGCGGGCGGCTGGGGAGTTGCAGCGCGCCCTCCGGCATGCGCTTCTCCGCCTGCGCCGCCCCGCAGCGCGCGACGAAGACGAGCAGTTCCACCAGCAGCGCCTGCACCATCATCACTTTCAACGCGCGCGCCTTGGCGTTGGACTGCACCGGCGCGTCGAGTTCCTCCAGCAGGCGCCGGAAGATCTGCTCGAGCCCCTCGCCGCCGGGGATCACCCGCGCGTGCGGCACGCCGAAATCGCCCTGCATGAGCTCGGCCTCCTGCATCGCCTGCGCCACGTCGCGGCCTCCGGCATCGTGCCCGCGCCGCGCTTCCAGTTGCCGCGGCGGCCTGCTGCGCGCGAACGGCTGCAGCGGCAGCGCCGAGACATCCAGCGCCACCGCGAAGATGTGGTACGGATCCTGCGGATCGGTGCCCCCGCCGTGGATCTCGCCGGGCCTGGTGATGTAAATGTCGCCCGCCTTGAGCCGGTACGTGCGCCCTTCCGCGAACCAATTCGCCTTTCCGGAATGGATGTAGCAGATCTCGAAGTGTTTGTGCGCATGCGCGTGCGCCGGAATGTCGTGCCCGGCGAGACAGATGCTTTCGTGCACGAGGCTCAGCGCCGGAAAAGCGGGCAGCGGCCGGTCGTGCGCATGAAAGTGCTTGATATGCCACTGGGGAAACGAGCCGTATCGCCGCGCCACGCTGCGTCTCCGCCGCCGAACCGAAGAAAAGCTGACGCCGATCGAAGAAACTTGAACGCGCCGGCCGCCGCCTCTCGCGTATTCTTCCACCGTCGAGGCGTGAATTCAAACGCCGAGCGTAGCACCGCCGTTCCGGCGGTGGTCCCATCGGCGTCTCGCCGATGAGTATCTTGCGGCGGCGTGACGCCGCCGAGACCTCCGCCGGAACGGCGGAGCCACGATCGCTTATCCCGGAGGCTTGCCCATGTCGATGGCTCTCGCGCATGCAGCTCAACAGGCGTCAACGGACGCCCGGCGGGAAGAACTGCTGGACGCCGGCTGCTGCGTCTTCAAGAACGTGCTCGACCGCGCGATGCTCGACGAACTGCGGCTCGTCACGGACGGCCTGCTCGACGCGGTGCCGCAGCAGGACCGGGAATACTTCCGTTACCAGGGCAGCAACATTTTCGTCGCATACCAGCACGAAGTCTTCGCGCGCCTGATCGCGTGGCCGCAGGCGCTGGCCGCGCTCCGTGCGCTGGGATTCGCGCGGCCCAAATGGCTGAGCTCCTTCCTGCTCAGCAAGCCGCCGCAGGCCCCGGCGCTCTATTGGCACCAGGATTGGTGGCTCTGGGACGACGCGTGCAGCGCGGCCGCCGCGCCGCCGCAGGTCTTTCTCATGTACTACCTCACCGCTACCACGCGCGAGAACGGCTGCCTGCGCGTGCTCCCCGGTTCGCACCGCAAGCGCATCGCGTTGCACGATCAATTGCCGGTCGCGCACGGCGAAGCTGCGTACAAGGCGGCGCCGGACTCCCCCGCCTTCTGCGACCATCCGGATGCGCGCGATCTCTGCGTCGCCGCGGGGGATCTCGTGGTGGGCGACGCGCGCGTGCTGCACGCGGCCCATCCCAACCGCACCGCGCAGCGCCGCACCTGCCTGACGCTCTGGTACGCGCCGGATTTCGAAGCGCTCTCCGAGCCGGCCCAGGCCGCGATGGCGCGCAAGCAGCCGGCCGAGCTGCCGCTCTGGTGGCCCGGCGCTGCCGGCAATCAGGTCAAACCCCTGATCCCGTTTTACACGGGGGCCGCCCAGCCCGGAAAATTCAACCGCGTGCCGGACGTTCATCTGGCGCGTTGAATTCGTCGCGAGCAAAATCCGTGGCACCCGTGGCACCGCCGTCCCGGCGGTGGTCCCATCGGCGTCTCGCCGATGGTTTTCTCGGCGTCGGCGGGACGCCGCCGCGACCTCCGCCGGGACGGCGGAGCCACGAACGGCGGAGCCACGAACTTCGGAGCACCGGCGTCCCGCATGACCAAAGCGCCCGGTGCGATTTCCTGTTCTCTTCCTATAGTTCCTACTTCTTCGGATACTCCACGCGGATGTCGTCCACGTAGAGCGGCCCGGTCGAGGTTTGGCCGCCGATCAGGCAGACCGCCACCGCGCCCGCGGGCACGAATTTCTCCGTCAAATTGGACACCTTTATCCCGCCGCAGGCGATCTTCGGCGCCTTCGGGTCGGTGAAGTCGAAGACCCACTCGTTCCAGCCCTCTTTGCGCGGCACTTTCGCCAAGTGCGGCGTGAACCACTTGTTCTCGCCGGTGTTGAACCACACGTACCCCGCGTCGCCCCCCAGATACGGGCGCCAGCATGTCCGTAGGCAGAACGTGTCGCCGGCGCCGGTCTTCACGCCCCAACCCGGGCCCGTCGCGCTCACACCCGCGCCCAGCTTCTTGCCGTTGTCGTAGATCCACATCGTGACTCTCACCGGCTGGTCGTTCTTTGCGCCGAGACTCAGTGCCGCCGACTGCCCTTCGGCCAACTTCAGGCTCTTCTTGCCGCCATGTGCCTGTTCTTCGCTGACCTCGGCGCCTTCGATCTTCCAGCGGGCATCGAACGCGCCCTCAAAGTCCGCGGTGATGCTCGGCCCCGCGTCGCCGGCGTCTGCCGGCGGCCTCGCTTCGGCGGGTGGTGGAGGTGGATGGGCGTCCGGCGGCGCCTCCGGCTTGAGCAGGCCCGCCTTGACCCGCTGCTCGTAGGCCTCCTTCGGCGACAACTCGTGGGCCGCCGTCTTCTCCGCGCTCGGTTTGGGATCGGCGGCCTCGGTCTTCTGCTCAGGCTTCTGCTCCGTGGTTGCAGCAGGGGGAAGCGCTGGCGCGGCCTCGGGAGGCTTCGGCGCCGGCTCGGTCTTCGGCTCGTTGCGCGCCACATCCTTTTTTGGAGCGGAACCGGAAAGCAATAGGGCGGCGACGGCCACGAGCAAAGCCGCCGCTCCGCCAAAAAGCGCCAGCACGTACGGATTCCGCTTTTCGCCGGGGCGGTCGGCCTGCGGGCCGCGCGCCAAGCTGCCATCGGCCGGCTTCGGATGCGATCGGGATGAGGACTTTGCCGCCGCAAGGTGAGGTGGCGAGAGCTTTGAGCCCGAAGCGGTCGAAACTCGAACGGGCGGCGGGGCAGGTAAATCGGTTTTTGGAAGGTCCGTGAGCGCCGCCATCTCCATCGTCATGACGCCCACGGAGCAGTTTTTGCAAAACACCCCCTTGAGTTTCTTGTCGCGGGCTTCCCCGGCGGCCATGTCATCTTCGGTCACCCGCTTTCCGCAGGTCTCGCAGAAATAGAACTTCATGCCGATACCCTCACCCGCGGCAAAGTATAGAAACCCGCGCATCCAATAGCAATCCAGCGGGTGGATTATTAGCCACGCTTTAAAGCGTAAATTAAAGGGAATGAGTGAACAAAGACTTTGTACGGGCGGGTGGCGCGGCACGGCCAAAACGCTGAGACCCCTGGATTCAGACCGGAAGAAAGTGTCATTGTAAGTCTTCTAGAAACCTGCCACCCGCCCGCCACTTCTACGAGCGAACGGCGCGGGGGGGTAGGAGAGGTAAGGCGGATGATGAAGGTCCGGTGGCGAAGAACGGAGACTGCGCTTCGCTCCTTACGGTGCTCTGTCCCCCGATTTCCTTGAGCAAAAGCGCCAGAGCCCAAGTATCATCGATGTCTCCGGAGATATCGCTGTCCAGAACGACCGGAATTCTCATGCGTCCTTCATTTTGCCTCCGGCGGGTCGATGAAGATCCCACCTACGTAAACCCCGGCGGCCTCGGCGCTCCCCAGGTTCACCGCATGAAGTGTTACGTTGCCTTTGATGTTCCAGGCCAGATACTTGACCGCGTTTCCTGCAGGAACTTCCTGAGTATCCATGATTTTCTTGGTGTCGGGATCCAGAACCTCCACGGCGGCCGGGTTCCTGCTTCCGACATAAATGGCCACTTGATGCTCCTTGCCGTCCAAACATTCAATATCGATGAACAACTCGTCGCTGGAATGCCACTCTTCGACGGACCGTCCCTGGTCCTTGCCGGTACGGAGCAGATGCGCCGAATCCTTTTCGCTCTGCGCCCATCGCTGTTTCACCGTGCAATTCCGCATCTCGATCGTTGAGCATATCGGCACTTCCGACGTTTTGCTGTCGCCGGCCACCATCGCGCCTTCCTTGCCGTACTTGCCTTTCCAGTCTCCGGAAGTGGCCGAGTCGGCCTTGACGAACTTCGCCGCCGCGCCCTGCAATTCGGCGACCGTCGCGCTGACGGTCTCGCGCCGTGGCTCGCCCTGATCGACTCGGAAACAAGGGTACGTCACCTTGACAGGATCGCCGGGCCTCCACGTCTTGTCCGTCGTCAGATGCAGATTCCTGCCGGTCTGGTCAATCTCTGCTTTCGTCACCTTCGCACCGCCGACCATGTAGGCAGGTGCCTCCCTCCAGCCTCCGTGCTGCTGCAGCGGCTGTTCACTGGACGTCAGCACGATGACGTTGTCGAACGCCTTCTTGAACTTCAGCCGGCGCGCCTCGCTCCAGCCGAACGCAGGCGCGGGCTTGCCGTTCTTGCCCACGAACACGTTTGCCCCACAGGATAAGCTGAATGGCAAAGGAATGTCTTTGATGTCCACGATGACGTTGTCGCCGTCCATGTTCACTCTGGCCGGCGTCGGCGCGCCGCCCGCCGCGGTGATGAGCAACTTCGCTGGGTCGCCGCCCAACCCGCCGCCGGTCTGTTTGAAGCGGAACGCCAGCGTTTCTTTGGTGGCGGTCACGCCCTCAAAATAAAGGTTGTGATCCTGCACGTCGTAACAGGCGACCCGATCCTTTGCGCGGACAAACAACTTGCCGTTCGAAAGAGCCACGGGACACAATGGGATAGCTTCCGGATTGAAACTACCCAAGGGCTCGTACGTGTCGGGGGTGGCCCTGATCATGCCGACCGGAACGGTTTCCGTAACGCCGCCGGAGTCCAGACTTCCGAGGATCTTTCCATCCGCCACGATCTGCGCGCAACACGCGAATTTAGTCTTCTTCCAGGTCGTCTCGCCCGTCTTCAAACTGGCGCAATACAACACGCCGTTTCCACCATACACATGATCCTGATACGAAATCGCAGGGGAACTGAAGCGCCCTTTCCAAAACGGTTCTTTTTCCACACCGGCGGGCGTCGCCTTGAACGCGAGAGCGACTGGCACGTTTGCGGGTCCGTCTGCAAGCAGTAACTCGCCGCGGATGCTGTAAAAGCCGGAACTTTGGGGGCCCTTGAACGTCCACATGACTTTGCCCGTCTCCAATTCAAGGCACACGCACGAAACGTCGTTCTCCTCGTGCCCGTCCGTGGTCACAATATATTTTTTGCCGCCGGACATCCACAGACCGGAACCAAAGTACCGCGCCACCCATTCATTCCTCGAATGCTTGCCGTCGGTGAGCGCCCACAACGGATTCTTCCAGCGCACCTTGCCGGTCTCGGCGTCATAAGCCACGCCGAGGTGATAGACGATGCCGTCGGCAACCAGTGGAAAACCGTGTTCAGGCCCGCTTTTCACCTGCCACAAAAGCGTGCCGTCCTTGGCCGAGAGGCTATAGAGCCCCGCGGAACCCACCACGTACACTTTGCCGCCCCACGCCGTTGGTGTGCCGGAAGCTCCCAGATTGCCGCCCCACGGACCGCCGAAGATCCACCACTGGACGGGGTGCCCTCCAATAAGCGGGCTGACCAGAGTCGGCTTGTCCACCGGGAACGACTTTTTCCAAAGCTCCTTGCCCGTGGCCGCGTCCAGGCAGTACACGGTGTCCGACCAGACAAAGGATGGCTCCCAGAGTTCCCGCAGGAGCGGAGAGGCGAAAACGTGGTGGCTGATCTGAACGTCCTTGATGCCGCGGAGCGCCGCGGCCCATTCGGCCAGCGTGGTGTGCGCCACATTTTTCTGCTTTTCGGCGATCGCCAGTTCTTCGGCTGAGAGCCCCTTGTTCTTCAGCAGGGCGAGAGTGGCCTCGGTGATGAGTTTGAACCCATCCCCGCCATCCACGGGCTGTTTATTGGAATACACAAAGACTTTGCCGTCGGCCACAATCGCACTCCCGCAACCGCCGTCGCGATAACTAGGAACGAATCCGCTCTTCCACACCAAGGGCGGCCCTTCCTTGGGCCAGGCATCCAGCAGTTTAGGGCTATTCAGCACTATGCCATTACGGTTCGGCCCGCCCACCTGCGGCCAGTCGGAGCTCGTGTCCGGCTCCGCTCCGGTGGCGGAGAATGCCGATACAAATCCGCAGGCGAGGAGGATTCGCGGGAGCGAGTTGGAGCACATAGTTTCAGTCCTCTGCACGGGTGCTTGAATCACATGTGCTGCAACCGCGGTTTCATCCATCTTCGTATACGCCGGCCAAGGTTATCGGCGTCCCGGAGAAAGCAAGCCTCCGGACAATAAATATTTTCTGTGCTAGAAAAAGAACGGCTAATTTTGGTGACAGAACGCTCTACAAATTTCTAGAACCTTCCTTGTTCCATGCTTCCTATCGCAATTCGTGGTGCTACGGAAACACGCCGAATGCTCGCCCTTGCTCCATCGGCGCCTAAAAACGACACGGTCGCACGCCCAAAGCGTCGCCAAAAAATCTTTTCAAACCTGCTCTCCATCCTCGACGGAGTGGTGAAAGTGCTATAGAGCTCTATAGCACTTAGACGACTCAAAACGAGGTGCAGAAACATGTAATTGCACGTAGGGTGGGGCCGAAATGAGGCTACTTGCCCATCGCCTTGCCGGCGATGTCCATGAATTCCTTCTTGGTGACTTCCTCAAGCCGTTTGCCGCGCCGGTTCAACTCCTCGTTGATCTTGACTGCCGTCTCCTGCATCACTTCATGCGTTTCCTTCGAGCCGCCCACGAGTTGGAAGTTCTCCCCGCGCGTCAGGCGGACGTGCCCGTCCTTGCCGTCGAGCCCTAAGCCCAGCAGCACGGCCTGCTTATTCTTCTTCTGGCGCTTCTTGCCGGCCTTCATCGTCTCTTCCTTGCCTTGCCCCTCAATGTAACCTTTTACATCTGCCTGAATTACGGATCCACTTCGCTCTCGCCGGGCACGTTGGCATCGGTCGCGATCAGCACCTTATCGAACATGGGGCCGTCTTCCTTGGTGTTCAGTTCGAGCACGTGCTTGCCCGCGCTGAGTTTAAACACCTTGATCTTCGCCATCTCCGTGACCGGATGCCACATCCACTTAAAATTCGAGTCGTCGATCTTGCCGATCTCGTCTTCCACGCCGACGTACGGTCTGTCGTCGATGCGCACCCACACCGAGTTCCCGCACGAGTCCATCCATTTGGCGCGCAAGCAGATGTAATACTCGTCTTCGCGCGGCGCATCGAATTCGTAGAATGCCTTGCCGGGAAGTTTCCCGCCCGTGTCTTCGCCCTTTACGTTCTCGAGGCCGCAGGTCTTGATCCAGCCATCGGGTATCTCCAGATAGCCGATCGTCTTACCCATGTGCGCCGAACCGATGCGCATGATGACCGAGCCGTCCGCGGCCTTGTCTTCAAGCTTCGTCGGCTTCTCGCATTCCAGGACGATCTTGACCGGGACCACAATGTTAGGGCCCGGAGGCGGCGCGGGGCGACTCGGATCGGGCTTGGCCGGCGGTTGGGTCTGGCCGTTGGTCGAATGCCCGCCGCCAAGGGCGATGACCGCAACGACCACGGCTACGATAACCGCCAGCGCTACGATTCCGCGATTCATGGGCATCCTTTCCAAGCCGGGCTCGCCGCCTGCAGCGACCCCATAACTTAATTAAACCTCAAAAGTTGCGCGTATTCAATGGTCCTTAAGACACCTCGGACTTGGACTCGACCTTGGGGGCCTCGTTTGCCGCGGCGGAAGCATTAAGGGCCGGGGTTTCGGGCGTGCTCGCTCATTCCGCATTCTCCCGCCGGTGTTTCCGGACCTCGTACACAATGATGAGGACGGCCGCCAACGCGATGGCTCCCAAGAAGTAATGTTTGTAGGGCCCCAGATTTTTCTCCGCGGCTTCACCAAATAGATAACCGAACAAGATAGAGACCGGACACGTGATGGCCGCACGCGCGGCGTCCCACAGCAGGAACTTCGTATAGCGGTAGCCCATGGTGGCGCTCAGGAAGAACGTGGGCGCACGCACGCCCGCGAGACACCCGCAGATGAAGATGGCCTTTGAACCGTGCTTGCGGAAGAAGCTCCGTGAACGCTCCAACCCTTTAGGCGTGATCAGTTTACTGAAGGGCCAGCGCGACAGCAATTGCTGCCCATAGCGCCTTCCTAGGTAGTACGTCAGGCTATCTCCGGCCAGAATGCCCGCCAGCGAGACCGCGATCATCAGCCCCAGGTGCCCGTCGACTCTCTTAACTATATATCCAGCAACGAGAAAGGTCATCTCTTCGGGAATGGGCAGGCCGATTCCGCAGAGCACAAGGACCACGAAAACGGCCACGTAGGAGAAGGCGCCGTTTCCGAGCAGTTGTTCGAGGAAGGAGAACCAGTCCAAAGGCCGAACTCCCGCTAAGGCCGAGACCACGGCTGAAATCGTTACCTCAAGATCCGGCTATGCTTGTAAATCTTTTGCAGGACTTTCCAAGCGCCAAAGAATTCACCGAACCTTTAGTCTACCCCGTCCGTAAAGTCACTACATGGGATCGTCGCAGCGCAGGGCCAAAGATATATTTTCTTAAGGAACAAACAGTTAGATAGGCCGTTGACACATTTGAAAAAGGGTGTTGTAATAAGGATTGTGCTGTTTTTCGAGAACTTAAGAGATGTCCTCGCACCGGAGGGAGGTGAAAACATGAACAAGACGAGGAAGGACGGCTTTACCCTGATCGAGCTGCTGGTTGTGATCGCCATTATCGCAATCCTCGCAGGTCTCATTCTTCCCGTGTTGGCTCGCGCACGCGAGTCCGCACGGCGCACGTCATGTGCCAGCAATCTGTCGCAGATCGGGAAAGCCTGTGCGATGTACAGCGATGTTTCATCGAACTTAGGGAAGATGCCGACGGAAACCAGCAACTCGGCCCTGAGGTCGATGAACCTGCTGTACGATGCGTATGTCAAGGACCCACGCTGCTTCTCGTGTCCTTCGTCACCCACGTTGGATAAGATTCTGGCCACTTCGGGCGGGATCGCGAACTGTGCCAATGCGGGTACGCCGAACATGACCAGTGCTATGTCCAACTACGGATTCCAGGCGAATCAGTTGCCTACGCGAGCCGTGGGCGGTCTGGCTTCGGATTTTGGCTCCGGCCCTGTGGCCAATAATTCCGATAACCACGGCCGCAGCGGCACGGTGGGCCAGGGCCAGAACTTCCTGGTGGTTGGCGGTTCGGTGGAGTTCCTTGACAACAAGACCCGCAAGATCAGCGCGGGCAACGACGACATCTTTGCCGTAGAAGCTGCAAACGGCGATGACGACGCGGCCATCAAGAACGACTGATCTGACGTGAGCCTTGTTACTGTGCAATTTGAATCCCCTCCCGCTTGGGAGGGGATTTTTTTTGACCGAACTCCGCTCGTATTTCGTTCGTATATCTATCAGCGTACCGTCTTTGGCGCGAATCTTCCGCGCGGAACGCCGCTGCAACCTCTTTGGAGACATTTACTTGGATCGGATGTCGAAGTCGCCGGCGCGTACGGGGTTCACGCTGATTGAACTGCTTGTGGTGATCGCCATCATCGCGATTCTGGCGGGGTTGCTCCTGCCGGTGCTCGCGCGGGCGCGCGAAGCCGCCCGGCGGACCAACTGCGCCAGCAACCTCGCGCAATTCGGCAAGTCCTGCGCGATGTACGCCGACCAACCTTCGAACTACGGCAAGTTCCCCGACGAAGCCACCTCGTTGAAGGCCCTCAATCTGCTGTACGATGTGTATGTGAAGGACGCGCGCGTCTTCTCGTGCCCATCCAATCCCTCTCTGGATGTGCTGCTGAGTTCGTCCGGCGTGGCCACCTCCACGGCTGGGACCAATCTGAACAATACGATGACCAAGTACGGTTTTCAGAAAGCCCAGGTGCCGACGCGCGCCGTGGCCGGCTTGGCGGCCGATTTCGGCAGCGGCCCGCCCGGCAATAACTCGACCAACCACGGCAAGTCCGGCACAGAGGGCGCGGGCCAGAATTTTCTGATCGTATCCGGCTCCGTGGAGTTCCTCGACACGACCAAGCGCGCGATCTCGCAGGGTCCCGACGATATCTTCGCCGACGACTCGGGCACGGTCGGCGACGACGACGCGTTTATCAAAGACGATTGAGCCTATTCGTGGCGGCGGCGTCCCACCGCTGGCCACATCGGCGTCCGCGCCGGTGTGAGATCGAACGGCGGGGGGGACGCCGTTGCGACCTCCGCCGGGACGGCGGAGCCACGTTTCCTATCCCGTGCACCCAAGGATGCGCTCCCGCTAAATCGCGCCTGCTATTTTCATTTGCGGTTTTGTCGCCCTGTTACGTCTATGTTATAGAGTTACCCAGACGACTGCCCCACGCGGTTGAATGGAACAAGGGCCGGACCGTCCGCTATGTCAAGAAGAGGGCCGAAATTGAGAATCCGATCGGCGGCGGCAGCAGGTATTTCCGTCGCGCTTCTTGCGCTCCTTGGCGGTTGCGAACTGGATACGGAAACCTTTACGGAGGTCGCCGAAGACGGCTCGGCCGTGCGCACCATCGTCATTCAGGCGAAGGATATGGACAAGCGGAAAGAGGCCGAGACGTTTCCGGTTAAGCGCTACGTCCTGCCCGCGGATCCGGCCTGGAAGGTCGAAGAGAGCAGCGACGTGAAACTCTCGGCCAAGGCGGAGATCAAGCCCGGCCAGCCTATCCCGGGCGGGTACGAGCGCCAGGTGGCGGCGGTGGACCGCAAGGCCGGCAATCGCGTCAAGCTGGAACTGCGCGACCACTTCCTCTGCACGGAGTACGTCTTCGAGGAACGCTTCGCCGACACGGTGAAGGAAGACGAGTTCAAGAAAGTCATGATGGAGTCGTTCGATACCGAGACGAACCGGATGCTGGAGGCGTTCGAGAAGGAGTTCAGCGAGTCCCACGACCTGGCGCCCGCGCGGAAGTACGTCACGAAGGACCTGCGCAAACTCTTCGAGGACACCTCGACGGGTGTCGCGCGCAGCGGGCTGTGGGCGGCCGTGGGCGGAGCCGTGCTGCGGCTTGCGTTCGGCGGTTTTCCGTTCAAGAAGGTCGACCAGCTCATGCAGGCCGACCCGCGCGAAGTGCTGAAGGCGCTGCTCGCGCACTGCCTGAACAAGGCGCAGCTCAAGCCGGACGCGGCCAACGACGACGAAGAGAAGGCGCACGCGGCGCTGGTGGACGCGCTGACGAAGGGCGCCGTGGACGAGCAGGCCGCCGCACGCAAGAAGCTGGAGGCCCTGGGCCCGTGCGTGCTCGGGCGCCTGGACAAGGCGTTGAAAACCGCCGCGGCCGGCAGCGGCGCCGCGACGCGGCTCGAAGAGACCGCCAAGGCGATCCGGGCGGCGCTGGACGCGAAGCGCGACGCCGTCATCCAGCGCCTCGCCAAGGAGACCGAAGACGCCTTCTTGAAAGCCCCGCCGGAGAAGAAGGCCGAGACCGAGAAGCGCCTGGCCCAGATGCTGGGCGCGCATATCGAAGGCAATTTCGCGTCGGTCGAATACATGTTCCTGGTGCGCGTGAAGCTGCCGGGCGAACTCGCCTGGTTCGACGAGAACGGTTACAAGCTGCGCGACGGCTCGCTGCGCTGGAACTTCAGCGCGCTCAACTTTTTTCAGCGCGAATACGCCTGCGCGGCGCGCTCGCGCGTGTGGAAGGAAGCCAACGTCGAGGCGCTCGCCTCGGTCTTCCTCGGCGACCCGAAGGCCCTCACGCTGCGGCAGCGCTCGACGCTCGACGACGAGCTCGCCAAGCTGGAGCCGCAGGTCCTGGCCCGCGTGACGGCGGCGCTCGCGGCCTGCGCCGAGCAGAAGGCCAAGACCCCGCTCGAAAAACTCGCCTCCGGCGCCGACGGCCCGGACAGCGCGTGCGCGAAGAAGATCCTGGAAGCGCTGGCGGCCCCAAGCTGAAAGTAAAAAGGTTCGATCGGCCGCGCCGTAAAAGCGTGGCACAGGCGTCACGCCTGTCATAGATGGACCTACTCTGTTGAAATCCCCTCCTTTATGTAAGGAGGGGTAAGGGGAGGTTAAGGCCGCGAAGGAGTTAACCCCCCTGTATCCCCCCTTACTTAAGGGGGGAATTTCCGTCGCAGCCGCGGGATTTCAACAGCGCTAGACGGACCGCGAAGCGCCCGATTCTTATTTAAAAAGCAAGCAGGATCGGCTGCGCCGATCTTTTCAACAGGCGGGGCGCCGGTGCCACGAATTCAGCTACCCCTGCCGCTTGGGTGTAGGGTCGGCTTCGAGGTCCAGCGCGTCGCGTTCGCCTTGGCTCAGGCGGTGCCAGCCCAGGCCCGCGGTCATGGCCGCGTTGTCGGCGCAGAGGTCCGGCGGCGGGAAGAAGACGCGGCCGCCCGGAAGTTCCTGCGCGGCGCGTGCGGCAAAGAGCGCCCGTAACCTGCGGTTGCAGGCCACGCCGCCGCCGACGGCCACGTCGCGGATGCCGGTCTGGCGGCACGCGGCGAGCGTCTTCTCCACCAGGATCTCGCACGCCGTCTCCTGAAAGCTCGCCGCCACGTCGGCGCGTTCGGCGTCGCCGAGTTTCCTCAATGCGCGCGCGCCCTTGCCCGGTTCGCGCAGATGATAGTAGACCGCCGTCTTGAGCCCCGAGAAACTGAAGACGAGCGAGTCGCCCGGCTTCTCGTTCGGGTTCGCGCGGGGGAAGGCGTGCGCGCGCGGATTGCCCTGTTCAGCGCACCGCGCGAGCGCCGGGCCGCCGGGAAACCCGAGCCCCAGCATCTGAGCGACCTTGTCGAACGCCTCGCCCGCGGCGTCGTCGGCGGTCTGGCCGAGGACGTCCATGGCGCCGGGGCCGCTCACGCGGTAGAGGCAGGTGTGCCCGCCTGAGACGATCAGCGCGATGTGCGGGTAGACGTGAAACCCGGCCAGATACGCGGCGTAGACGTGCGCGACGATGTGATCGACGCCGACCAGCGGCAGATCCCAAGCGAGCGCCAGGCCCTTCGCCGCCGAGATGCCCACCAGCAGCGCGCCGACGAGCCCCGGGCGGTTGACGACCGCGATCCCGCCGATCTCCCGAGGCTTGCAGTGCGCTTTAACCAGCGCCTCGTCGATCAGCGCCGTGATGCGTTCGGCGTGCGCGCGCGCGGCGACTTCAGGCACCACGCCGCCAAAGGGCCGGTGCAGATCGTGCTGGCTGGCAATGACGTTCGAGCGGACCGTGTGCCCGTCTTCGACGACCGCCGCCGCCGTCTCGTCGCAGGAAGTTTCGATGCCGAGGACCAGCATGGGCAAGCGTCCGGGTGGTAAGGGACGGGTAATCTAGGAGGTGTTGGAAGAAATTAAAACGTAAAACGTAAAGCGTAATAAACACAACTCCGAATTGAAACCGGTGTATCCGTTACGTTTTACGTTTTACGTTTTACGTTTTACGTGCAACTCCCTTCAAGCGCATCAGCCACCCTTCAACTGCTTCGTCAACACCTCGACCGCCTTCTCGAGCTGCAAGTCGTAGAACGGTTCCTTGGGCTTCTCGGGCTCGACCTCTTCGTCGGGGTCCGGCTTCTCGGGATCGCCGCTCTTGCTCTCGGTTTTGGCGGCGGCGGGCGTCTTCTCGGTCTTCGCGGCAGGCGG
>JACQFI010000059.1 GCA_016200135.1 Planctomycetota bacterium | reverse complement strand
CATGCCATTCTTATGCAATTCACGGGCGGCATGGATTACGGCGCTTCGGCTTCGTTCAATCCTGTAATTCAACCAGTCTTCTTCCCAATTCGATTTATTGAGCGGATCGTTAGCAGCACAAACCATGAAGTGCCGGAAATCGGGTTGCTGCACGCCATCGGGACCGGGAAGGGGAGCGGTATCATACACAAGATCGGAAAGCCGGTTCACTTCGTCGGGCGTCATGCTTCGTGAATTCCTTATTTTTGTAGGTATCCAACAAGGCGCTTATTATTGTCAGAATTTCTCCGCATTCGTTTTGGTCGCGGGATTCTACGATTTGCGGGCATTTGAGTATTTAGGCGCTTTCGTAACGGTTTTTTAGTTTCCGCTATTATTGTCACTTTTTTGTCGGAATCTCCGGAAATTGAAGTTCCTGAAAGCTTAGATAGCACAGCGTGAAACCCTTCACGGGATAGAACATAATTTGTGAAATGATTTTCGGCAATAGGGAGCTAGGCGTTTTTCTGGCGGGCGCGTTTGGGCTTGGGTTCCTGGGGCGCGGCGCGGGCGGATTGGATGCGCTTTAGGAGTTCGGAGGCGGGTTCGTAGGGGCGGTTTTCGCGGCGGGCGAGGGCGGCTTCGGTGGGGACGAGTTCGCCACGGAAGGCTTTGGCGAGGATCGCTTGGGTGAGTCGGTCGGCGCGGAGCGTGGCGGCGGCGACGCGCTTTTCTATCGCGTCGGCCAGTTTGAAGAGTTTCTCGACGCGGCGGACGATCTCGCGTTGTTCGGCAAGTGAAGGCAGGGCAACCGGAAGCAATCGAAGGTCTTCGATATTGATACCAGAGTACGCGACTCCCTTTACAACGTCTGTGAGCCAGTTCTGGCAGGTGATGGACGCTATCCAGAAGGCGACAAACTTTGGTTCGACGCCAGTAATAGGAACCATCGCCACTTCACGCGAGATGTTCCAGCCCCTTAGCTCGCTTGGGACCACGGCGACACCACCAAGCGTTCCTCGAACGCTTACTAGAATCTCTCCACCACTTAGCAACGTTCTCTTAAATTCTGACGAAATCTCGGGTGAAATTTGTTTCACGTCTACTGTGTCGATATGCAAAGGTTTAACATCGCTGGTTCGGAGACAAGGAATGCCTCCTACATGTGGTGCGCCTAATTTTATGACTCCGTAACAAATCGCACGCGTTGGATTACAAACAGCTTCAAGGGGCTGCCATTTCCAGTATCCAGGTGTTTCAATGATCTCTTCGACTTGAACGGCAATCTTTGGATTCGCAGGTTTGGCGGCAGCCACTTCCTCTACTGTTGCCGTTGCCCGCCAGTCTTCGGTAAGTCTGCCGGAACAGGCGGCGGCGAGGACGGCTTGGCGGAAGCGTTTGAGGATCGGCGGCACCTTCGCCAGCCGTTCACGCGCCGCGTTCACCCGCGCCAGCAGCGCCTCCACCTTCGCCACGATGCGCTTTTGTTCGGCGATTGGTGGAAATTTGACTTCCAAGGCTTTCAACTGATCGTATTCAATACTCTGGACAGTCGTTCCGTCCTTCCTGTTGGTATTTAGGATTTGTTGTTCCAGCGCTCGCAAGGCAAGGGCAAGCCATTCGTTCAAGCGGTGTTCAGCGCAATAAAAGGCTTTGATATCCTGATTGATCGTTACTTCTGCGTCCAATACTGCCACGGGAAGTGTGTGCCGAAGGATTCCGCTACGCATGACAACCAGAACTGAACTCTTGGGACAAAGGCGAAGGCGGGCTGCTTCCAGTGCAGACGGCTTGAGAAACTCAGTACCAGCCGTAATGCGCCATTGCTTTACGTCCTTCGATGAAACCCACGGAATTTTTCCGCCCCAATAGGCCGCGTTACTGGTTGAAGGCGTCAGGCCGCCCCAAGAATCGAAAATGTCGGCAATGGCGCAATATGCCCAGCCCTCCGGCAGGTCGCCGTTTTCGTCCGCAAGGGCGGGCAGTATTCTCGGTTCAGGCTTCGCAAGCGCGCTACTTCTTGCCATTGCCGTTTCCATTTTCGAGTAGCGCCAAGACCGCGTTGAGATCTTCCACCGCGCCTTCCAGTTCGGCCACGGCGTCCGCGACCAGTTCTTCCGGTTCGGGCAGGTCGTCCGCGTCTTCCAGCGATTCTTCCTTGAGCCACTTGAAGCCGTCCAGTTTGAAGTCTTTCTCCTGCACTTCCTTGATCGAAAAGCTGCGCCAGCGGTCTTCCTTGCTGTCCTTCTCGCTGCGCTTGGCGCGCCCGTTGGCGTCCTTGCCGTAGCACTTATCGAACTCGGCAAAGTGTTCGGGCGACAAGGGCCGGTCCTTCTTGGTAATACCGGGAACGTTCGTTCGGGCGTCGTATATCCAGACCGTTTCCGTGGGCCGTCCCTTGGTAAAAAAGACCACGTTGGCCTTCACGCCCTGCGAGTACGGGGTAAACGTGCCACGCGGGAGCCTCAAGACCGTGTGCAGGTCGCAATCCTGCGTGAGAATCTTGAAGACTTCGCCCGCTTGGTCGGCAAAGAGGCAGTTATCCGGCAATACCACGGCGGCGCGCCCGCCGGGTTTCAAGACAGTCAAGATGTGCTGAATGAAGTTCAACTGCTTGTTCGACGTGGAGACTGTGAAATCGTCGCGAGCCGGGGCCTGATTCGCGCCCTTGGTGCCAAAGGGCGGGTTGTGCAGGATGCAATCGAAGCGCCGGGGCGCGGGCGGGTCGGCCACGGTGTCACCTAGCGTGATCTCCGGTTCGATGCCGTGCAGGTACAGATTCATCAAGGCCAGACGGCGCGGGCGGGCCACGAGGTCTTGACCGAAGTACGTGCCCTTTTTAAGGCGCTTGGCGGTGTCGCGGTCCAGCGCCCCGCCTTTGGTCTGTTCCATGAGCCATTCATACGCACACACGAGAAATCCGCCGGTGCCGCAACCTGGATCGGAAACGGTGAAGTCCTTGGACGCTCGCGGGTCGGGCTTCATGCAACGCACGATGGATTGAATGAGCACACGCGGCGTGAAGTATTGCCCCGCGCCCTTCTTGCCTTCGCTCGCGGCCTTTTCCAATAGCCCTTCGTAGGCGGCGGCCTTCACGTCCACGCCCAGCGAGGTCCATTCGGTTTCATCAATCAGATTGATAAGCTGCTTGAGGTTCACCGGGTTGTTGAAGCGCGATTGCGCCGAAGCGTAGATGTCGCCCAAGATGCCGGTCTGCTTGCCCAGCGTGCGCAGCGCGTCGGCGTAGTGGTCGGTCAACTCGGTGCCGGACTTTTCACGCAGCGCGGGCCAGCCGCAACCCTTGGGGATGCTCACCCCGCGTTCATCGGCCATCTTGAGAAAGAGCAGATACGTAATCTGTTCGATGTAATCGCCATAATCCACGCCGTCGTGTCGCAGCGTGTGGCAGAATCCCCAAAGCTTGGCTACTACGTCGGACATTGTAACTACTCCTCTTCGACTTCTTTTGCCAATTCGGTCGGCGGTGTGTATCCCTTTTGGCGACCGAATGCGTTCATCATGTAATCGAGTAGGTCGGAATCTTCGTACTTAAACCGAACCTTTGCATCAAGCATTATTGCCGTCAATGCCTGTATTTCCTCATCATCAAGATTAGGCAGTAATTGTTCTGAGTCAGACAAATTTATCAAATGGCCTTCGAGATAGTCCAAATCAGATTCGAGGTTCCGTACTTCCTCAGAAGTGAAATCGACTATTCCTCGCTTTTGAAAAAACCAATCTCGTGGTCTTTGCGCAGTATGCTCGTTTACATATTCAACAAATGAAGATTCAATAATGTCAGAACGAGTAGTTGAATTATACCCACCAAAAGAGTGCCGTAATATGGTTGTGAATAGAATCGCTCTTTCTGTTGGTATCAAATCAATAACTGCCCGAAGCCCCTTTTTATAAACAATGTCATCCGTGCCAAACACGAATCGCACCGTGGCGGCAATTTGCATTTGCGACATTTGCAGGAATTGAAGGGCTCGTCCAGGTTCGACTATCATTACATCAGATTTTTTCGCAAACTCGGTTGCAATGCGACTCACAATTAATGTACGGGCTTTGTTTGACAAATCGCAGCACAATAAAATATAGTAATTCAAATCATTATAATAATTTACTGCATCATAATACTGCGCCTTAAGAGTCCTAATTAGGTCCTTTGCCTCAAACTCCGAGTCAGATTTGATTTGCATCCCAATGTGCGAGGCTGTTTCATCTTTGGTAATCTTTACCAATAAATCAACTCCGTGGTCATTAAGGCCATGGACCTTATGACTGATCTTTTGATACTTTTCTAAAATGCCAAGCAATTCATTTACCTGCTTTTCGAGTGCTGGGCAAAGATCATCGTCGTGCCTATATTTTGCGAATGACCTTGTTTGTTTCTTTGAGCTGACGTTCGGTGACAAGATTAGCTCGTGAAGCAGTCTATTCGACGCATTCTCGGACATGGCTTATATTCCTTATGCCGCAATTTCTCTATTCAACCGCTTCAAGATGTCCAGCAAGCGCCCTGCGAACACTTTGTCGGCGGGTTTCCACCCGCCGTCACGTTCAAAGACCGGCAACGCAAAGTCTTCCCGATCAATGGTGAGGTTTTCTATCAGGTGCGAGCGGATACGCGACAGCCACTTTTGCTGTTCGGGCGTGAACGTCTGCGAAGCCGAGAGACGCACAAACGCAGCGTCCACGCGCTCCGGTGCCGTGAGCAGCGGGGCTTCCTCGCGCGCTGCGTGCTTGACCATGGATATGATGTCGGCCAGGGCCTTGTGGTATTGGATCTCGTGCGCCTTCTGGAGATTCTCAACGGTGAAGTGTTCGGGCGTCGCGGCCAGCTTTTGGCGCAGTTCGCTAAGGGCGTCGGTGCCCCAATCCTGGGGCCGGTTCAAGAGAATCTGTATCGCCTGGACATGCGCCGGGTTTTCCTTCACGAATCGGGCGAATGCGGCAAGATAGTCTTCCGGCTTGTACTGCTTGCCCAGCCCGTCCCGAATAAGCACACGCGAGGTCACGGCGTCTTCCACTTCGTGGCCGACTAAGAAGACCTTCTTGGGGCGCGGGTAGTTCACCAGGAAGTTTTGGAAGCGCGGCTCGCGAAGTACCTTCATGGTGCCGGTGAAGTCCTGTTTAAGCGCTTGGGGCAGTTCGCGGGCGAACTTGCACAGGTCGCCATCGGGAATCATGGTCGCCAGGATTTCGCGGGCTTCGCCGGACATTTCCTTGTCGATGCGTTGCAGACGCTTGGAAAGGCATTTCGTGTTGTACTCGCGGTCTTGGTTGTTCCACACGGCTTCGATGATTTCGACAATATCGCGGGAAGGCTTTTCCGGCGGTTCTTCGTCCATAGCCGAAGCGTTGCGGAAGTAGTCGAACAGCGTGCCGTCGAAGCAATCAAAGACGGTAAAGTGCGACTTGTCCTTGTACTTCTCGCCTTTGCGCGTGCCGCGCCCCAGCATCTGTTCCCACAGGATGCGCGATTTTACCGGGCGCATGAAGACCAGATATTCCAGGTCCGGGATGTCAACGCCGGTGGTGAGCAAGTCCACCGTTACGGCAATGCAGGGGTTGGGCCGGTTGCGGAACTCGCGGATATGCTGCAAGGGCCGGTCAACCTTCCCGGTAATCTTTTGCACGAAAGCTTCGCCCCGGCCAAAGATTTCCCGGCAGAGTCTAACGATTTGATCGGCATGGCCGGTGTGCGGCGTGTCGTTCACGGCAAAGATAAGTATTTTTGGAAAGCGCCCGGTCTTGGCATCATGTTCCAGGGCGTGGCGCTTCACTTCCTCAAGTATCTTGCGGTTGGATTCGGGCGCAGTGACTTTCTTTTCAATCTCTGTGGTGTCGAAGGCGCGTTCGTCTTCTAGCTTGTCCAACAGTTCCTTGCCGGTGTCGGTGTCCACCATGCCCACCGTTTCGCCCGGCTTGAGGAAGACGCCGGACATCTTGACTTCGGAACGGATCGCCACGGCGTCGTAATCCACCAAGTGGCCTTCACGGACGGCGGTTTGGTATTCGTAGCGGAAAACGATGTCCTTGAAGTACGCGGCGGTGTGCTTGGCGGGCGTGGCGGTTAGGCCGATCTTTACGGCGTCGAAGTGGTCCAGCGTGTTGCGCCAGACGGATAGCTCTTGCGCCGTGTATCCCCGGTGGCATTCGTCGGCAATGATTACGTCGAAGGCGTGAATGGGAATGTCCAGCTTGGTTGCATCGTCGTCTATGCTTTCGTCGCCAAGCCCTAAGATCGCGTTGCGCCCGAAAAGATTGATCGCCATGCGCTGTATGGTGCTCACGTACAGGAACGTGTGTTTTGCGCCGGGCGCGGTGAGGTAGTTATTCGGCAATACCTTTGGGTCGAACTTTTCACCTTCCTCAAAGTCTTCTTTCTGGAATCGCTGGCTATAGACTTCATAAAGCTGGTCGAACTTCTTGCCGGGTTCGGGTTCATTTGCTGCAAACTCTCGTACAGTTTGGGCGGCTAGGGCGCGGCGGTCCACAAGGAACAAAACACGCTTGGCATAATTTGAGCGGAGCAGGCGGTATACCTGATTGACCATGGTGCGGGTTTTGCCGGTGCCGGTCGCCATTGCAACAAGCATCGTTTGACTACGTTTCGCCAGAGCGTTTTCAATCGCTGTGTTGGCTTCCACTTGATAGGGGCGAAGCCCAGCGTGGTTATTGGGATTGGCCTTGAACCAGCCCAGCGCCGCTTCCACGTCGCGGCCTAGCAGTTCTTCCAAGGCGGCGGGCGTGTGGAACGCGGCAACTTTGCGGGACAGGTTCAGGTCGTGGCGAACGTCGCGGAAGTAGATCAATTCACCGTTGGTTGAGTAGAGATACGGCGCATGTATCCCGCCGTAATCGGCTTGGCTTTCCTTAACGCCGGTCGCGTAGCGCTTGGCTTGGGTAAGGACTTCTTGGGGGCCTACGGACTGCTTCTTGGCTTCCACGATGCCCAAAAGCTGGCCTTTGGATACCAAAGCGTAGTCGGCGGGGCCGTGGTCGGTTTGGTATTCTTCAATGGCATGGTGGGTATAGGCGCTTAACGGCCTGCCTTCGACAAAGGGGACGACCTTCCAGCCAGCGGCGGCCAGCATGGGGTCAATCTTCTTCTTGCGGGTCTGCCATTCGTTGGGGGATATGGACATTCGCCCGCCCTTAGAGGTTCATGTATGGCGGGAATCTTACGGCTAGTTGTGGGTTTAGGCTAGGGCTTAAAGGCTATCTATATCGAGGGGTATTACTCTAAGTGCATAATTTTTTTTCTTTGCCACACACACGGAAGGACGCCCACCCAGCAAGGGGCTTACAGGGGGTTTACCCCCCTTGCGTTCTATACTTTTGGTCGTCCTGGCACACACACCGCCAAAAAAAACGCCGCATGAGGGGGTATCAAAACCCGTGACTTTGTGCGCTTGGTTGGTGCGACGGTGGTGGTTTGGGCGGTCCTAGAGATTGGACGTGCCCCTCCCTTGTGTCAGGGCACGGGCTGTGACTAGCCAGCTTTCCTTAACGGCGTCGGGCAGGGACGGCCACAGGGTCACGAATTCTTGAAGATCAGCAGGAAAAGTAGGCGTTTTGTCTTGGCGTTCTGCTTGCTGTTCTGGCGCGGTTTGGGTTGAAATTGGCTGGACTTCGATGGACGCTTTACCTATGAAATCGCCTTTAACCGCTTGGCTTTCCTTGTCCGAATTGAGATTAAAAATCCGTTGCTCTACCAACTGAGCTACCGCCTCAACGCGTAACGGCCATGGGCTGGCCGCGCGAACGAGGCCGGATGATATCCGTCTCAAGTTTAACGACAAGGGACTGTTAGGATACTTGCCGCGAGCTGGGGCGAGATGGCGAATGCTACTTTCCGCCTTTCCGGCCGCCGCCACCTCCGCCGCGAATCCACGGGGGCATGTTGGACTCGCTCGTGGTGAAGCGCCACGTCTTCTCGAAAGGCTGTCCGTCGACGTTCGCGGTCGCTTTCACCGTATAAGCCGTCTTGGGTTTGAGCGGCTGCTTGGCGATGAAACAGATCGTCTGGCAGTTGTTGCCGAACATCGCCACCGCGGGTTTATCGGGCGCGGAGAGCCAGCCGTCCACCTCGGTCGAACCTTCCGTCAGCGTCAATTTGCCGTCCTTAACCTTGTCGCGCGGCGAGAAGGTAAGCGTGACCGGCTGGCCGACGCCGCCTTCCGGAGGCCCGCCGGGAATGGGGCAGGGGCCCTCGTTGCCCGCCCAGTAAGGCCCGAAATCGTTCGCGCCATCGGGCGGATACGCGATGGGGCCCTTCCAATCGAACTTACGCCTCGGGCCGTTGGAATGATCGAACGCGGACCAGCCCGCCGGATCGACGCAGAAGGACGTGAATTCAAGTTCCGGCTGGATCAGCGGGATGCGGTGCAGGAAGCAGGTGAGTTGTCCCATGATGGCGCTCTGCGGTTCGCGCGAGCCGCGGCCGAGGCACGAGCCCATGCCGGCACGGTTGCCTTCGTCGGAGTAATTCGGGTTGCCCTTGTCTTCCGGGTGCTGGAGGTTGTTGACGGCCTTCATGAATGCGATGTGCTTGTTGCCCCATTCTTCCAGCTTGGGATCGCGCTTGACCGGCGGCGCGCCGATGGAGGCGCGAATGCCGTTCCAGAGCGCCAGGCCACCGTCGATGCTGTTGTCGCCCTTGACGGCCGACAGGGCGGTGGCGAATCCCATACCCTTGCCGAACGAGACGCTGTTGCCCGAAGCCGAGACCTTGGCGTCGTACTCGTCCTTCCCGATGACGACTTTATCGCCCACTTTGAAGGCCGTGGTCTTGTCCCAGACCAGCACATCGGCGCCGGAGTCGTCGAAGCGCCCGTTGCCGTTGGCGTCCAGCAGGACGAAGTCCTTGCCCTCGAATGTTCCCTGCATGGCAAGATAGGGCTTCACGCCCACGCCATCGCTCATTTTCTCAATCATGAAGATATAGCGGCCCGAGGTATTGTCGGGGAAAGAGCAGGAGATCTCCCACCGGTCGCCGGTTTTGTAGACGCGCGCGCCGGTCATCGCATTGACGGTGTAGATCTGCTCCTTGTCGAACCGGCCTTTCACTGCGGACCCGCCTGCGTCCTTGAGGGGCAGTTGGCCTTCGAATTTCGTGACGGGCAGTTCGGGGAGCGTCCAGCCTTTGAGCGTGTCGAGCGTCACGAGTTTGGTCGAGACGGCCACGGGTTTGTTCTCGTCGGCGGAGTACGCCAGACTGGCCGCAAGAAGACAGACGGTGCTCGCGAAGAAAGTCCGATCGGCCATGTTTTGCCCCCTCGATTACGTACAACGTTAGATGATGGCAAGCCTTGTCTTAATGAATGTTTTACGCCTCGTTTGCTGCTCAATCTTCAAGCATTTGACGCCTAAAAGCCGCTTGACGATGCCAAGTCTTGAGAGGATATAAAGACCCCCGAGGTTCGGCCTCGAATTGCCGCTGTAACTCAAGGTAGCATAGAGGCTTTCGTGCCGGCGTAGCTCAGTGGTAGAGCAATGGAATCATAATCCATTGGTCGCTGGTTCAAATCCAGCCGCCGGTACTTTAAGCGCCTATATCTATTATTGTAATATGTTCCAACGTTACCCTCGTTTTGTATAACAACTCTGTAACAGATTTCGGCGCGCTGCAGGCGACTGCAGCGCCATGGAAAGGAGTTCGCCGCGCGGTCGGAGTGAGTCTTGCCCATGATCTTGGAGGCGGCAAGGGCTTCGGGCTCACTTTCTGGAATCCGTTAGCCGAGAGCGGGTCGTGCGTTGTGTCTAGCGGATGGACTTCTTCGAGCCGCCGGGTTCGTTCCAATTCTTCTCATCTAGGCAGAACGTGGCAAACCTTTCGGCGAGGGCCAGGTGGCGGAGATCGGCATCTTCGTTCTGGCCCCAGCGGTAACCGGCCTCGTAGAAGATCCATTTGCCCAGTTCCACGTAAAGGTCTTCGGGCGTGCGCCGCCCCAGATAAACAATGCCGTGGCGCAAGTCGACCCGCGAGACGACTTCGCTGTACTCCAGGCGATGCGGCAAGCCTGTGGCTTTCGAGAGGCCTTGGGGATTTTCAAACAGTTCGACGCGCGCAGGCAGCGTGGAGCGCTGCACGGCCACGCCTTCTCTGCGCGCAAACGTTTCCGCCAAACGCGCGGCGTTGCGAAAGTGCCAGGCGATCAGATGCTGCTTTTCGGCGCTGATCTCTACGGACGACCGCAGCAGCATCTCGCAATAAAGATCCTCGCCGGCAGGCGCGCCCTTTACGCGGTACGACCTGCGAATTTCTTCGCCCGAAACCTTGAGCGAGAGAAGCGCCACCGCCAGCAGTGCGAGGGCGGATCTCTGGAAAGGCGTGAGCATGACCGAACCCCGCATTCGCAATTAAAAGCAGATGCTGTCTGCCACGTACAAACATCAAAGCCGCCTTATGAACATTGTGCATATTGTATGCAGTGCTCTTGTGCAAGTAATTCAAAAATAATGAGTTATGTAAAATGTCGTTACTTGGCTATTTAGAAAGCCTTAGAATATGTCATTGGCAATTGGAAGTGTAAATTATGAGCTGAGAGACCATTCATTTTAACAGCGGCAGCTACTTCCGCGGCAACTTCGCGTTCATGGCTTGGGCCAGCCGCACGGCTTCGGGGTTCGACATATTCAGTTTGAGGGATTCTTGCAGGGCCTTCACATAGGTCTGATATGGAGCGACCCAGGAAGTTCCGCCGGACGGGACGGTCACGGCGAAGCGCCGCGCCCAGACCTTTGCGATCATCAGATCCACGTTCGCGTCGAAGCCTTTCGCGTCGTCGCCCTTGCCGTCCTTGGCGCGCAGGGCGGCGTCGAGATCGCGGAGCGCGTTGGCCTCGTTTAGCGCGCCCCAGCCGTCGTTGCCGTCTTTCAGTGCGGCCGGATCGAGGTTGTCAGGGAGCGGTTTGGCTAAGGCGGGCACGTTCGCCACGGCACGCAGCATGTAGCTCTTGGCATCGCCGGGGGTCTTGGCGATACGCTCATCGAGGTCCTTCTTCGCGTCGGCAAATTTACCCGATTTCATCAGCGCCAGCGCGGGATCGTCCTGCAGGCCGGCGGGATCGGCGGCGCGTTGCCAGAGCGCGCGTTCGCCCGAGAGCGGCAGGAAGAGCGGACGCGGCGAGAACGCCTTGGGCGCCTGCTTCGCGATCCAGGCGTTCATCTCCTGCCAATACTTCATCGAGGGCGTATGACCCGCGCCGGGCTCTTCGACGTAGACATAGTCGAGCTTGCGCTTCTTCAGTTCCTCGACGGCCAGGCGGACGTGTTCAACCGGCGCGAGGGAGGCGCCGTTGGTGTCCTTCTCTCCGTGCAGAATGTAGAAGGGAATACCGCGCAGCTTCTCGAAAATCTCGCCTTCCAGCGCCGCGGGATGACCCGCCACGGATGCGCCGACGCTCCAGAGCTCCGGGCGGGCGAGCAGATGCGACCAGGTGCCCATGCCGCCCATCGAGCCGCCGGTGACCACGAGGCGGCGGAAGTCGATGCGGTAGTTCCGGCCCATCCATTCCACGAGCCGGTAGACGTTGGCCATCTCCGCGGGGGTGCTCCAGAAGTTGGCGACGGCCGTCGTGGTCGGATAGATCACGAAGTACCCGGCGTCGTTCATCTGGGGCGAATAAAACGAAGGCAGGTTGTCGCAGTCGCTGCCGCTGCCGTGCAGCGCGACGACCAGACCCCAAGTCTTCTTGGGCGAGTAGTCCTTGGGGATCGAGACGTTCAGCCAGCCGCGCGGGTTGTCCTTTAGCCAGGGCGCTTGTACGCGCCAGACGTGCCCCTTCTTTTCGCCCGCCGGGGGCACGGCTTTGGCGATGGACTCGAGTTCTTCGAGCGAGAGCCCGGGCTGCAACGGTTCGAGGGCGGAAGCAAAGGCCTGGGCGCGCTTCGCGGCGTCGGGCTCCGCGAAGAACTCGTCCAAGGATTTCTCGAGTTTCTCCGCTTGTGCGGCATCCCAACATCCCGCGGGCGGGGGAGGCGCCGCTGGAGCGGGTTGGGGAGAATCGGCTCCCGGCAGGTGGAGCTGGCACGCAACGCTCAACAGGGCCAGGAACGCAATGGCGCGGGCTTGGGTAAGCGCCCATGCCCGGTCCCTGCCGATGCCGCCCTGCGTGCGCATGGTTTATCCTCGTGGAGCAGACGGCTCCAAGCGCGGAATATTAGAACCCTGGCGCGGGCGGCGGCGGAGCCGGTGCGGCCTGTGGTGCGGCGTGCCTGCCCGCGTTCATTAATCCGAACAGAATGCCTGCTCCCACCGCCGTCGGCATATAGGGCAGGGGGCTCCGCACGACCGAGACCGTTACCCCGTCCTGCGGTACGCCCGTAGTCGCCGACAACGGCGGGATGGACTTGAAGACGCCGTTCTTCTGCGAGAGCGCGGTTATCTTCTCCTGAAGGTCGGGATCCTGTTCGAGCCGGGCGGCCAGCAGCGGCAGGCCCAGCTTGGCCCCGTATTCGAGCAGCGCGGCCACATCCACGCCGACCAGCGTCTTGACTTCGTCCAGTTTCGCATCCGGCGGGAGGAATTTGACCGGCTGCAGCCCGGCCTCGCCCTTTTCGAGCTGCGAGAGCCGCTTGTTGAGATACGGCGCGGATGAGGCCAGCAGCACGCGGTTGCCCTTGGCCGACCACGTGAACCGGTACGGCACCGCCTGGCGGGGCGCGAAACTTGTAACCAGCGGGCCCTTGGAGTTCTCGGTGAAGTACGAGCGTCCGTCCCGGTCGATCTTGAGCACGGCGTCTTCGGCCTTCTCCGGCGGCGGATTGGCGGGGGGCGGATCACCGTCTTTCGGCTTGACGGCTGGAGCCTCTTTGGCGAAGAGCCCGGGTGCCTTCTGCATGACGACGAAGAGCCCCTGTGCGAGCTGCTGCGCCTTGGCCTCGTCGCCGCATTCGATGCTTATACCGATATCCGGCAGGGTGGATGTGCCTTCCTCCTGCGTGAGGACGGCCCAAGTGACCATGTCTCCCTTCACGCAGCCGGCCAGGTCGGCCAGCTTGACGCCGATCTTGCCTTCAAGCTCTTCGACGGACTTGGACAGATCCATCCCCTGACCGCCCATGCCTTCCTGCAATTGCGCCATCTGCTTCATGTAAGCCGTCGCGAACTCGAAGATCACCGAGCCGTCCATGTAATTCTGCATCACCAGCACCGCATCGGCGGGCGCGTGGGCGAGTTTCTCCTTGAGCAGCTTGTTGCTCGCCCAGGCCATTTCGTAGAGTTTGCCGATGCCCTTGGCCTTCTCGTTCATCACCAGGGCGAAGCGTTCTTCGAAAAGGTCCCCCTTGATGCTCGTGGCGTAGGCGAAGAACTCCATCCCGTCGTAGCCCATCTTGCCGAGGGCCTCGCCGGCCTGCGGTCCGGCCATGGCCGTGAGCATGCGCAGATACGCCTGCATGTTCATGGTGAAGAGCATGTCCGGCGCAGCGCCGAGGTGCGGCTGGGTCTTCTTGAAGAGCGTCGAATCGCCGAGGTTGCCGCCGTCGGGCTTGAGGATGCTCGCGGCGACCTTCTTCAGCGAAGAGAGGTTGGGCGCCACGATAAGGTGGTGGCCGGCGAGCGCGATCGCGCCGGTGGGGATGTCCATCTCCGGCGGGGCCCACTGCGGCCGGGGTCCCGCGAGTACGCGCAGGCCGTTCTCGTCGGTCTCCACGCCGTCTTTCAGAAACCCGGTGTCTTCGAGGAACGCGCGGTAATGCTTCTCGGGCTCGTCGTTGGGGAGTTCCACGACCCCGGCCTTGCCCTTCTCGCCGCCCTTATCGGTCATCTTCTTCGCGAGCAGCTCGAAGATGGGCTTGAGGTCTTCGCCTTGAGCCAGCTTTCCGACGGCCGTCTGCTTGGAGGCCTCGAGCGTCTTTTCCACATGCGTGAAGCACACCGAAAGGATCGATTCGTCCGGGAAGAGTTTGAGGTAGTCGATGTTCTCGGGGAGCGAGAGCCACTGGAGCTGGACCAGGATGTCGCCGGCGATCTTCTTGACCTCGGGATCGGTGGACTCCTGGGCGGCTTTAAGGTCCGCAATGGCGGCCTTGCCGGCCTTGAGCAGCGCCGCGCGGGCATCGTTGCGCTTCTGGAACTCCGCATCGCCGAGCTGCTTGATCCATTCCTTGATCTGCGCATCGGTGGGCGCGGCGGGCTTGGGCTCTTCCGCAGCCGCCGGGCGCATACACAGCAGCGTACAGAGCGCAGCCGCGCACCACAGCGTTACCTTCGTTGGATTCCCATTCGGCATAGCGACTCGCTCCTTATCCGTATGCAATTCCGTCAACCAGGCTGAAAGATCAGCGAAAAAGATTAAGCCTTTCGAGGCTGCTTTGCTATTGGATAAATTCCACATGGTGCGCGGAGGAAAGAATGAACGTCTAAAACAACCGGAGGCCCTTGCGGGGCCTCCGGCTGCCATGGCTTCGGGGGTACTGCATCGGGGTTACATGTCGAAGTACAGATAGAATTCGTGCGGGTGCGGGCGCAGGCGGACCTGGTCGGATTCCTTCTTGCGCTTGTACTCGATCCAGGTCTCGATGACGTCCGAGGTGAAGACCTCGCCCTTGAGCAGGAAGTCGTGGTCTTCTTCCAGGTGGTTGAGCGCTTCGTCCAGGCTGCCGGGGGTGTTCGGCACCTTGGCGAGTTCTTCGGGCGGCAGATCGTAGATGTCCTTATCGAGCGGCTTGCCCGGATCGATCTTGTTCTGGATGCCGTCGAGGGCCGCCATCAGGATCGCCGCGAAGGCCAGGTACGGGTTGGTGCTCGGGTCGGGGCAGCGGAACTCGAAGCGCTTGGCCTTCGGGTTCGTGCTGAACATCGGGATGCGCAGGCAGGCCGAGCGGTTGCGGGCGCTGTAGGCCAGGTTGATCGGCGCTTCGTAACCGGGTGTGAGGCGCTTGTAGCTGTTGGTCGTCGGGTTGGTGATGGCGGTGAGCGCCTTAGCGTGCTTGAGGACGCCGCCCATCGCGTGCAGGGCGGTGTCGCTGAGGCCCGCGTAGCCGGAGCCCGCGAAGAGGTTCTTGCCGCCCTTCCAGATGGACATATGGGTGTGCATGCCTGAGCCGTTATCGCCGAAGAGCGGCTTGGGCATGAACGTGGCCACCTTGTCGTGCTTCTTGGCGACGTTCTTGACGATGTACTTATACATCATCAGCTTGTCGGCGGAGCGCACGAGCTTGTCGAAGACGTAGTCGATCTCGGCTTGGCCGGCGGTCGCGACTTCGTGGTGCTGGCGTTCGATGGCGATGCCGCAGGCTTCCATCGTCAGCATCATCTCGTTGCGAATGTCCTGCTGCTGGTCGATGGGCGGGACCGGGAAGTAGCCTTCCTTCGGGCGGATGTCGTGGCCAAGGTTGGGCTTCTTGTCGCTCGAGCGGCCCGAGGTCCAGTGGCCTTCTTCGCTGTCGATCTCGTAGCCGGCCGAGTTCACGCCGCCGAAGATGCGGATGCTGTCGAAGATGAAGAACTCGGCTTCCGGCCCGACGAAGCAGGTGTCGCCGATCCCGGTCGAGTTCAGGTACTTCTCGGCCTTGATGGCGATGTTACGCGGGTCGCGGCTGTAGTCGGCGCGGGTGATGGGGTCCTGGATGTTGCAGATCAGGACCAGCGTGGTGTCCTTGAAGAACGGATCGATGAAGGCGCTCTCGGGGTCGGGGATCACGAGCATGTCGGACTCGTGAATGTGCGCCCAGCCGCGGATTGACGAGGCGTCGAAGCCCAGGCCGTTCTTGAAGACGTCTTCGGTCAGTTCGCGTAGCGGCACCGAGAAGTGCTGCCACGTGCCGATGAAGTCCATGAAACGCATGTCCACCGTGGTCACGCCCTTGGCCTTGGCCAGGTCGAGAACGTCCTTCGCCGTCTTTGCCATCGTCGCGCTCCTTAACAACTCTCCCACCGCCGGACCCCCCGGCGGAATGTGTGTTCGCTTCTTCACAAAAGGCGGCGCGAACCTACGAGTCCGCCCGCGCTACGGCAACTGCAAATACGCCCTGCCCGGCGCCTAAATCGCTTCCGGTCCGCGCTCGCCCGTGCGAATGCGCACGCAGTCTTCGAGCGGCAGCACGAAGATCTTGCCGTCGCCGATCTGGCCCTGGTCGCCGGTGCGGCCGCCGCGCAGGATCGCCTGGATCGTCGGTTCGACAAAGTCGTCGTTCACGGCAATCTCGAGCTTTACTTTCCGCAGCAGATTCACGGTGTACTCGTGGCCGCGGTAGATCTCGGTGTGGCCCTTCTGACGGCCGAAGCCTTGCACGTCGCAGACGGTCAACCGGACCACCTCCACCTCGCTCAACGCTTCCTTTACCGCCTCCAGCCGCGAGGGCTGGATAATCGCTTCGATCAGCTTCATGACGTAAAATTCCTATGCCTCTGCCTGAACAGAGGTCGCTTTGCAAATCAGAATGCGGTGGTGTGCTCCCCACTACGACTTCTCAGATTGGCAATATTGGGGCCAAAGTAGGTGTGCTGTCTACCTATTTTAATTCCTTAACAATATGGAAGTTGTGACATACAAAAGTATCATCAATGACATGCTGATCAATTTTCAACTTGTACCGTATGTTTAGTTTTGAACATTTAATTCAAAGTTATACAGTCACTTTTGAGTGTACTGTGAGGCTTCGCGAACTTGGTCATCGCCAACCAAATAAGCGAAGACCGCCATGGCCCACAGCCACAGCACAATCACCCAAGCCTTCCATGGCTCATCGGCCGCGATGTTCTGTGATGAGAGCAGCAGCGTACCAATGCAAAGTCCGCCGAACGCATGCACAACAGCGCTGGTTTTCAGAAAGCGGCCTAAACGGCGAGAGGGTATTGAGAGTCTGGGATCCCGCCTGAATCCCTGCCAGAGAACCGGCAGCGCTCCCATACTAATGAGCACAAAAGGCATGTAAAAAGGAGCCTTCAACTCCGAGCCGGTCTTAAGGCTGAAGAGGAGCGGAAGGACCGAAAAGACTAACGTGGCGAAGCTCATCTGGAAACAGCCGAGTACAACGCCTTGCCGTTTTAGAAACGGCGCTGCTTGAGCCATACCCCGTCTCCGCTTGCTGCTCTGCGCTACCTTGTATTAAGGTTACCCCAAGAGTTGAAGACTGGAATCGCGCCAGGGGGAGCCTATGCCGTCCGAGAACAGCCAAACGCCCAACGTCAATGACTTCAGCATCCACGTCGCGACCATCAACGGCTCCGGCAGCCAGACCTCAAACAACGTCCTCATGCGCACCATCTTCCAGATGGGCGTGCCGGTCAGCGGCAAGAACCTGTTCCCTTCGAACATCCAGGGCCTGCCGACGTGGTTTACGATTCGTGCCAGCAAGCACGGATACATAGCGCGGCGCAAGGAAGTCGAGGTCCTCGTCTGCATGAACCCCGAGACGGCGCTGGACGACCTGAAAGCCCTTCCGCCCAATCGCGTCTGCATCTACGACGCGCCGCTGAAGCTGAGCAACAAGCGCACCGACTGCACCTTCTTCGAGATCCCCTTCGCAAGACTTGTGGCGGAGATCCCCGAGACCGACGCGCGCCTGAAGAAGCTGCTCGCCAACATGTGCTACGTCGGCGTCGCGGCCGAACTGCTTGGCCTCGACCTCGCCGAATCCGAGAAGGCGCTCATGAAGCACTTCAAGGGCAAGACCAAGCCGGTTGCATTGAACATGAAGGCGCTGAACCTCGGCGTGGACTACGTCCGCAAGACCTACCCCAAGGCGCAGGTCCCGTACCGCATCGAGCGCATGAACGCCACGGGCGGGAAGATCATCGTCGACGGCAACATGGCTTGCGCCATCGGCGCGCTGATGGCCGGTTGCAGCGTGATCGCGTGGTACCCGATCACGCCGTCGTCGAGCCTGGTCGAGAGCTTCATCGACCTGGCGAAGAAGTACCGCCATGATCCGCAGACCGGCAAGGCGACCTACGCGGTCATCCAGGCGGAAGACGAACTCGCCAGCTTAGGCATGGTCTTGAGCGCCGGGTGGGCCGGCGCGCGGGCTATGACCAGCACCTCCGGACCGGGCATCAGCCTCATGGCCGAGTTCGCCGGGTTCGGTTACTACGCCGAAGTGCCCGCGGTGATCGTGGATGTGCAGCGCGTGGGGCCTTCGACCGGCCTGCCCACCCGCACGCAGCAGGCGGACCTGCTCGAAGTCGCCTACCTGAGCCACGGCGACACCAAGCATATCGCGCTGCTGCCTGGCACGGTGGAAGAGTGCTACTCGATGATGCAGGACGCGTTCGACCTGGCGGAACGCTTCCAGACGCCGGTCTTCGTGCTCTCCGATCTGGACTTAGGAATGAACAACTGGATGGCCGACCCGTTCCCATATCCCACCAAGGATTTCGACCGGGGCAAGGTCTACACCGACGCGGACATCGAGAAACTCCGCGCGGCCGGCAAGAAGTTCGAGCGCTATCGCGACGTGGAGAGCGATGGCATTCCCTGGCGCACGCTGCCGGGCAATCCTGAGGAAGGCGGGAGTTATTTCACGCGCGGTAGCGGGCATGACGAGGCCGCGCGGTACACCGAACGCCCCGAAGAATACCAGCGCGTAATGGACCGCTTGGCACGGAAGTACGAGACCGCCCGCGAGTGGGTTCCCAAGCCAGAGCTCACCGGCGGTCCGGTGGCCGACATCGGCATCATCGCCTTCGGGTCCTCGCACACGCCGGTGCTGGAAGCCATGGACCAGTTGAGCGCGGACGGCATCCGCACGGCGTATTTGCGCCTGCGGGCGCTGCCATTCCATCGCAGCGTACAGGAGTTCGTCGCGCTGCATCCGCGCGTGTACGTCGTCGAACAGAACCGCGACGCGCAGATGCTTAAGCTGCTCAAGGCCGACCTGCCCGCGGAACTCTGCACGCGGCTGCGCAGCATCCTGCACTACGACGGCCTGCCGGTTTACGCCGACGCGATCCACGAAGGCATCAAGAGGATGGAAGTGCCGCAACGCGTGGTCTCGGGCGGGAAGGGGCCGGGGACGCGCGGAGAGGAGTAACTCATTTTCGATTTTCGATTTCGGGTCAAGTGAATCAAAACTTTGACTAGAAGGAGTAAATTATCATGGCCACTACCGTTACCCCCAAGCCCCCCGCCGAGAAAAAAAACCGCCTGGGCCTCACCCGCGAAGCCTACACCGGCGGCAAGTCCACGCTCTGCTCGGGCTGTGGGCACGACTCGATCACGGCCCAAATCATCCAGGCGTTCTTCGAAACAGGGGTGGACCCCAAGAACGTGGTCAAAGTCAGCGGCATCGGCTGTTCGTCCAAGACCCCGGCGTACTTTCTCGGGCAGGCGCACGGCATCAACGCGGTCCACGGGCGCATGCCCTCGCTGGCGACGGGCGCCAACGCGGCCAACCGCAAGCTGAAATGCATCGGCGTCTCCGGCGACGGCGACACCGCGAGCATCGGCCTCGGGCAGTTCTGCCACCTGATCCGCCGCAACGTGGAAGTGATCTACATCATCGAGAACAACGGCGTGTACGGGCTCACCAAGGGCCAGTTCAGCGCCACGGCGGACATGGGTACGGCGCACAAGAAGGGTGAGATCAACGAGATGCCGCCGGTCGACTGCTGCGGCCTGGCGGTCGAGCTCGGCTGCGGTTTCGTTGCGCGCAGTTTCTCCGCCGACTTCAAGCAGCTCAAAGCCCTGCTCGAAGCGGCCATCCACCACAACGGCACGGCGGTGCTGGATGTCGTCAGCCCCTGCGTGACCTTCAACAACCATCCGGCCTCGACCAAGTCGTACAAATATTCCAAGGACCACGAGATCCCGCTGCACGATATCGACATCATCCCGCACTTCGAACCGCAGGCCGAGATTCACATCGAACCCGGCACGACGCGCGAAGTGGAACTCTACGACGGCGCCAAGATCGTGCTGAAGAAGCTCGAGGAAGACTACGATCCGACCAACCGTGCGCAGGCCACGCAATCCATTGAGCGCTCGCGGCAGGCGGGGCAGTTCCTTACGGGCTTGATCTACCTCGATACTGCGCGCCGAAGTTATGTGGACCAACTCCATCTGGTCGACGAGCCGCTCGCGAATCTGCCCCAGAGCCGCCTGCGCCCGGATCCCAAGGCGCTCGACGAGATCATGGATTCGCTGAAGTAAACGGGCGCCATGAATGGGCATCAAAGCGGGAAGGGTGCTTCGCCCAAACGCTAGATCGTAAAATCGGTTCCGCGGTCGCGCTTGGCGGCCAGGGCTTCGGGGAAGCTGTTGTAGACCGTCAGGTTGTTGTCGAGGCCGAGCGTCGCCAGCAGGGTGCGCGCCGGCGCGGGCATCCGCACGAGCCGGACGTCGAGGCGGTCGTTGATGCTGAGCATCACGCCCAGCCCTGCGGATGTGAACGGATGGACCTTATTCACGTCGATGGCGAGTTTGCGCGCGCCGAGATGCTGCAGATTGTAGACCTCGCGGTCCAGCCGCAGAGCAGTCGTGCTGTCCAAAGGACCGGTGATGTTCATACAGAACGAACCCGGCGAGACCTCCAGCGCGGCCATCTCGATCAGCAACGTCGCATGTGGGTCGGCTTCTTCGACGTAAACGTCGTTCTCGGTAATGGGCTTCGAAGGATTCTGGCCCGCCGCCGCGCCAATCTCGCGGAAGAGATCCAGGCCGCGATGGCGCGCTTCGTTGGCCCCTTTTCCGCCGACTTTTGCCGTGAAACGCAGGACCTTCGCGGGGTCTCGGTCTTGTGCCGTAAAGATGGGGATGACCAGCCGGTAACGGCCCATGTGCGCTCACCTATGTCCGCCCTCAGCATAGCGTAAGCGGAGTGAGCGTATAGTCGATTCTGCAGCGCGGATTCAGCGGCTGACCTTACATTCCGCCGTCTTGCCGCTCGCCACGTCGCGCAGGCGCAGCGTCCACGGTCCGTCGCCTGAGACGAAGGAACAGTCGACCGCGCCTTTGTACGCGCCTTTCACCAGGGGGAGATTGACCACGCTCTCAGGCACCACTTCGCCTCCGGCATCGACGAACTCCGTGTGCACGACGTGGTCCCCCAGCGCTCCGTCGGCATCGATGGCTACGCTCAGCTTGAGCACGCCGCCCGCGATCTTGCCGTCTCCAACATCGGCCTTCACGCCTTTGACCTCGTACGGCAGGACGCTGAGGACAATTGGTCCGCCCTTGGGCAGCTTCATGGCCACATGGTCGGTCTGGCCGAAGGATTGGCCCGAACGCATCTCGGTGACGAAGCCCTTCTTCAGAAGTTGAATCGCAAGGTCCACGCCGGCCTGGTCGCCGACGCCGGCGCCCGAATTGGAGAGGTCGATCTCGATGCGCGTGCTGCCGTTCGGATGGACGGCCACGAATTCCGCTGCGCCGAGCGAGAAATGGAAGCCCTCCAAGCCCGCGGGATGTTCGTGCTCCTGCGCGCGGGACACCTTGAAGGATGAAGCAACGCCCGCTTTCTCGAGAAGCGCGGAGAAGATGCGCCGCGCTGTAGCGGTGGCCTTTTGGGTATCGCTGCCGGACCTCAAAGCCAGGTAATTCGGTAGGTCGAAGTTCAGCGTGTAGGCGAAGCCTTTCCCGGCGGCATGTTCGAGCAGGGCGGGACCCGTGGATGTAATGCCGAGTGGTTTCCCTTCGCCGGCGGCCAGCCCGGGTTCCTGATAGCCCTGAATCTCAAGCTTCTCGTCTTTCTTCAGGCCGTTGAAGTCTTCGCGCAGCGTCACTTCAAGTTTCCGGCCGAAGCCGCCGGCATATCCGCCGCTCTTATCGTCCTCGGCTTTCTTCTCGTCCTCGAAGGCGAATGGCGCGCGCTTGAGGCCCAGGAGCGCGTCCAGCGGGCTCTCCGCGCGGACTTTGCTGTTCTCGTCCATGCGTCCGGCCAGCAGGTCCGTCACCAGCACGCCGCCTTGTTCGACGTACGCCTTCAGTTGCGCGATCTCCTTATCGGAGAGCGCCAGGCCGCGGGGGACGACGAAGAACTTGATCCCGCGCTTGAGCAGTTCGCCCTGCTCCACTTGCCAGCTCGAGATGCTCGCGTACTGGAGGCCCAGGTCTTCGATCAGCTTGTAGACGCCTTCGCGTCCCGCGGCGGCGTAGTTGTGGCTGCCTTCGTAGGAACTGTAGCGGTTGATCCATGTCGGCCCGTCGCGCTTGACCTCGAACGGCCAGTCGGCGCGGATGGACGCCTGCGAGTGCAGCACGCCGATGGGATCGAGTTGCGGCTCGGCGTGGCGCAGCAGGCAAGGGATGCCGCTGCGCCCTTCGCGGAAGATTGCCTTTAGGTTCTCGCCCAGCGGCGTAAGCGCCACTTTACCGTCCTTCTGGACATCCAATTGGCAGACCCACTTGCGCTTTTCCGGCACGGGATCGTTGTCCAGATAGGGCCAGACGAGCGCACCGCTGTCGCCGTGCAGGATCAGGTACCAGATGCGGCGCAGGCCCTCGTCCACGGACTTGTACGGGATCGCCGCGACGCTCGGGTATTTGTGTGGCAGGAACGAACGCAGGATCTCGCGCGAGCCGCAGATCTCGTAGTGTTCGACCCAGCCGATCGTGCGCCCGATCTTCCAGAAGTCGAACCCGCCGTAGGCCGAGGGCATCTGCGTGCCGGAGAAGCCGACCGGCGCGAGGGGATCGTGCGTGTGAATCGTGTCGCGGTAGCGCGCGGCGGCCGCCAGGAACGTGTCGTCGTTGTACTCGCGATGGTCGGCCCACGGCGCGAGGTTGGCCTTGGACGTGCCGGTCTTCAAGCGTTCGAGCAGCTCGTCGGTCATCAGCGGAAAGACCTCGTCCCAGGTCTTGAAGGCCGCGTCCCATTCGGCGTTCAGAGCGTCCAGCGTGCCGTACTTTGCGCGCAGCCAGGCCCGGAAACTGGCGAGCGAGACCGCGGAGAAGTCGAAATCGTGCGGCGAGGCCGAACTGACGGTGTAGGTGGCCTCGTCGCGCAGATCGTAGTTGAGCGGTTTCTGCGACGCGCAGCGTTGGGCTACCTTTCCCGCGTTGCCTCGTTCGGCCGCATCGGTGGCGGGGTCTTCGAGACTTGGGTTGCGGACGTTGTTCTCGCGCGTGCGGTCCTTCTTGAAGGCGTCGCGGATCTTGCCGCCCGGCTTGTTGCGGAGGTACAGCATGTTGCAGAGATTGGTGCAGTAGAACTGCATCTTGCTCTCGGCCAGATCGGCCGGTTCGTGCTGCGAATAGCAGAGCCCCCCGCGGACGTACATCTTGCGCAGAGCGTTGAAGTAGGCGGTGCCATTTACGCGCGGGTCTTCGCCCCACAGAATCGGCTGGTAGTCGTACCAGGACGGCTCGTAAGGGGAGACGACCTCCGGCGGGTGCGTCCAGAACGTCAGGCCCAGGCGCTCGGGCGAGACCTCCTGGCCCTTGTCCACGGCGTCGGCCGGGAAGCGCGCGGAGATCTCCGGCCATTTCGCGGGCGCATCTTCGCCGGAGAACGAATTCCAGGCCGCAAGATGCGCGGCCATGAGTACGATCACCATTAACAAACGCATGGTTTGCTTCTCCCAAGAAGGCGTGGAATGCGGTTTTGAGGCCCGGCGATTGGAAGGGCTCGCTATCGGCGGCATGGCGTGACCGTAGGCTCTGGAGCCTGGCCCATTGAGTTTTTTGCAATCAATGAGGTACAAGTCATATACACCGTACACGACATATGAAAGGCCCACTTTCAAGGCCCCTGTGCGCTTCTGTGCTCTAAAAGCCTCTGTCGTCCGGTGCATGGAAGCGGTAAATAGACTGCGGCTGTGCGTCCACCACCAACCAAAGGGGCGTCTCATGGAAATCCGCGCTTTTCAGCAAGTGATCCGCGATACGTACCTGGAAAAAGACCGCGCCCGCGGCACGCCCGCGACGTACATGTGGTTCATGGAAGAGGTGGGCGAACTGGCCACCGCGCTGCGCGAAGGTACCAAGGAAGAGAAGGCCGGCGAGTTCGCCGATGTGCTCGCCTGGCTGATGACGCTCGCGAACCTGGCCGAGATCGACATGGAGAAGGCATTGGCCAAATATCAGAAAGGCTGCTGCGGTTGCGGCACGATCCCGTGCTCCTGCGTGGGCGAGAAACCGTAGGGAAATCGCGAGTAGTCAGCAGAGTTCAAGAAGGGAATGCACCTCGGAGCATTCGACTTTCAGAATTCCAATCCATGAAAACCTGTTTTGTGCCAAATTGCCGCTATTCAAATTGTTAGATGTACCTATGCCTTCATTACTTGAATGGCAGATTGCACTTGTGCTTGAGAATTAGAGTTCCTCCAAGGTCCAGCGTTGACTTTGCTGCCAGAGAGCGTCAAAGTCTACGTTGAACTAAGGGGAGGATTTCTCCGCAGGAGATTCTCTAACATCCGACATTAGATTAAGGGGGAGCGAATACGGGATTCGATCAGCCGTGTTCGCGGTAAGGGTCGGCGCCGATGGGTCCTGCGCTCTATAGATTGGCCCTCAAGACGGCCGTTGCGCTGACCGTTATCTTTGGCGGCATTTTTCTGCGTTCGGTTTTCTGGCCGCTCTCCGACGATAGCCTTTACCAGCAGATTTTTTGGGCGGGCGCGGCGCTGCTGGTGAGCGTATTCCTGCTGGGCAAGGCGGCCCGTTCGCTCTTCTATTTCTTCCGCTTCCCGCTGCGCCTGCGCGCTCTGCTTCCCGGCGAGGGCAAACCCAAACAGACGCTCTACCAGAGCGTCCTGGCGCTACACCGCGAGCAGGAAGAACGCGCGATCGCGATCCTCGACCAGCTTCCCGCGAATGTCGCCCCCGAGATCCGCGAGACCGCGCAGTGGCTGCGCGCGTATGCCGGCACGCGCTGGCTGATGCGCATGCGCCGGGCGGTCTCCAGCTACCGCGAGCGCTATCCGCATCTGCAGGCGCTGCTCTTCAGCCACGGCCGGGTGGTTCCGCGCCGGCAGATCCTCGCGCGGGAACTGGCCGAGGTCAGTTCGGTGCAGTTGGATCAGTTCGCCAAGTCGTACATCGTGCTGATGGACCGCATGATCGCGGCTTTGGGCGACCGGCGTTCGCCCTTCCACGGCCAAGCCGAAGAGATCCTCGAGTTCCTCACCGGCCGTTCCTATATGGTGGGCGCCAAGGAACGCTTCGAACAGTGGTGGAAAGAACTCAAGCCCGTGATGCGCCGGGGGGGCGGCGCACTCTTTGCCGGCGTGCGCCTGCTCCAGCGCGAATGCTTTGCCGAAGCCGCCCAACTCCTGGCCCGCGTCGGCGACGGCGGCATGCTCAGCGAAGAGACCGAGACCGTGCGCCGTTCGGCCAGCTACTTCGCGATGATCACGCGCCCGCAGTGGCGCCTGACGACGCAGGACATCCCGCGCTACTTCAACGACCTGCACTACCTGAACTGCGTGGAGATGGGCGTGCTGCGGTATCCGGCGGCCGAACTGCCGGAGGTGGTGTCCTGCTGCCAGCGCGCGCGGAAGCTGCGTGAGGCGAAGAAAGCGTTCATCGGCGATGTCTTCAAGCTCTGGCAGGCCTTCGGCGAGGAACTCGCGCGCCCGCTGGCCATGCTCCTGCGGCGGCTGCTGGATCACGAAGTCCGGCCCTGGCCCGCGCGCTACGCCTATTGGCGCAAGCAGTGGGAGGACCGCGAGAAGGACTTCGAGGAACCCGTGGTGCTGATGATGGAAGGCGTCGCGGCCGCGGCCGGCGGGCATCTGGCCGCCGCGAACCTGCTCTTCGAACGTTCCGCGAAGTTGGACCCCAAACAGAGCACGCCGTACGCGAACATGGTCTATCTCCGGCTCGCCGCGGGCAAGGAAGATGAGGCCCGCAAGCTCGCGCAGGACCTGCTCACCCGGTTCCCGCAGGAACCGGCGGCGTACATCGCCATGGGCCGCCTCTACGCGCAGCATCTCAAGGATGCCGCCGAGGCCGAGCGGCTCTTCCAGCGCGCGTTCGAACTCGACCGGACCACTTCGGAGCCGCTCATCTGCCTGGCCGAGTTGAAGCTCGCGGACGGGAAGTACAACGAGAGCCAGGAGTATTTCGACCATGCGAAGCAGCTCGACCCGGGAAGCCCGGAGGCCAAGCTGGGCCTGGCGCGCATCTACATGGAAACCAAGCGCTGGGAACTGGCCGTGCAGTACCTGCAGTCGGTCTCGCAGGAGAGCCTGGGCGATACGCAGCACCTGGCCCATTACTACCTCTACCGCACCTTCCGCGAGATCGGCAACGACCGGCTCGCCATCGAGTACCTCGACAAGGTCCCGACGCCTTTCTTCAAGGAGCCGGACCTGCTCGACGACATCGCCTTCCACCTCGAGAGCGAGCGCATGTACGCGAAGGCCAAGGTCTTCTCGGAACGCGCAATGCTGTTGCGCTCCCGCGGCCGCGAACAGCGCGGCGGGCTGCTGCCGCCGCCGGAACTCTAAGGCCGGTAGGGCAGGCATTCCTGCCTGCTCGGAACCTCCCCTAACCCTCTTTACATTAGGAGGGGATTTCTACAGAGCCTTAAACCCTCAAACGCTGGAGCAAAAGCGCACTTTTATGGGGCAGACAGGAATGTCTGCCCTACTGGTTTGCGTACAGCGTTACTTACCTTCCCAGCGATAGACCGCGTCCGCGCGCCAGGTGAAGAAGGTCTTGCGGACGCTGTTGTAGACGATGCCCGCACACTTGTCCGGGAGCGGTTCGCAGGTCTTCTCCCAGGTCTTCCCGGCGTCGGCGGTGACATAGATCTGATCTTTGGCGAGCGCCGCGAGCTTGTCTTCCGGCAGCTCGATGGGCGAAGACTCCGCGGGGCCGTCCATCTTTTTCCACGTCTTGCCTTTATCGCTGCTCTGAATCAGGAAGTTCGAGCAGGACCAGATGTATCCGCCGTTCTTGAGCAGCAGCGGATTGGCGGAAGGACCGAAGTCGCTGACCTTCGTCCAGGTCTCGCCCGCGTCTTCGCTGCGGTAGATGCCGTCGCTCAGATGCGGGTTCCAGCCTTTCCAGCAGCCGACCAGAAGCGTCGCGGCGTCGGCGACGATCACCGAGTGGCAGAAGCCGCTGCCTTGCGGCAGGCGTTTGCCGATGTTGAACCACTTCTGTCCACCGTCCTTGGACAAATACAGCCGCCGCGCGCCTTCGTGCGTGCCCACAAGCTGCGTCTTGCGCTCCGGGTCGGCGAAGTCCACGCCGATGCCAGCCGTGTGCCCCGCGTAGCCCTGGCGCTGGAACGTCTTGCCGCCGTCCTTGGTCATGAAGACGCCCGGGCCCCAGATGCCGCTCCCGTACGCGCCGCTGCTCCAGAAGCGGTGCGCGTCCTTCGGATCGAAAAGGATATGGTGCGGCAGGTTGCTGATCGGTTCGTCGTCCCCCGCGCCCAGCTTTATCCAGGAATCGCCGCCGCTCGCGCTCGACCAGATGCCGTTTTGGTTGAGGTAGGCGAGGACCTCGTCCTTCTCCGGCACGGCGCTCATGAGGACCAGCCCGGCGCTGCCCCCGCCCAGATTTCCGCGCACGTTCTTCCAGCCGCCGGCGGCGTTGGCTGCTGTATTCTCCGCCGGCTTGCGCGGCGGCGCGGGAAGTTTGACCGGTTTCTGCCCGGTCTTCACAACCGGCCAGCCGGCGCCCTCGGGGGCTTTGCCTTCGGGCGTCGCCGCGAGCCGGAGGCCCGCCACGGGCGCGTTATCCGCATCCACGATCCGCGCGCAGCCAGCCCAGTTGCCCGATTCGTTCAGCACCTTCAACATCACGACGTTGACGCCCTTCTTGAAAGAGATCTTCTCGGTCAGCCCCGAGTCAGGAACGCAGCCGCGCCCGCCCGCGAAGCGCCCCGCTTCCTTGCCGTTCACGAAGACCGCGCCGCTGTCGTCGGTGCCCCACAGCACGGAAAGGTCCATGTCTTTTTCGAGCACAAGATACGCAACGAGGTACGTCACGATGTACAGCCGCGCGCCGTCGGTGGCCTCGCCGTCGATGCTCGGCGTGCCGTCCTCCACCGTTTGCAACTTCCAGGCGACCTCCTGGCCTGCGCACTTGAGTTTCTCGCCCGGCGACGGCTTGGCGCCCGCTTCGCCGATGTAGTCCTTGTCCAGGCCCTTGCCTTTGCCTTCGGCGGCAGAGACCGTGACGGGCTCCAGCACGACCCAGTAGGGAATAAACCCCGCGGCGTCGGTGGCGTATGGCTCTTCGGCGTTCAAGCCGCCGCTGCCCACAAGCACGATTAGCGCGGCGAGCGATGCATGCATGCGAAGCAGGCGCATAAAAATTCCCCTCTGTGGTTTACGTAAAGCTAGGCGCAGATAATCCGGGCGCACGGTATGGGGGTTGGCGTATGCAGAGTCAAGAGAAACTCATGCGAACTACTCGCGGCGCAGCGCGACGATGGGATCCAGGCGGCTGGCGCGCCACGCAGGATAGAGTCCGAAGAAGAGGCCGACGCCGGCGGCGAAGATCAGGGCCGCGAGCACCGAGGCCCAACTGAGCACGAACGGCCACGGCCGGCCCATCGCGATGGAGAGCACTTTGACGGTGAGCGCCGCGACGCTCACTCCGCCGGCCGCGCCGATCACGCCGCCGAACCCGCCCAGCACCATGGCCTCGACGAGGAACTGCATGAGGATGTCGAATTCCGTGGCGCCGATAGCCATGCGCAGGCCGATCTCCTTGGTCCGCTCGGTCACCGAGACGAGCATGATGTTCATGATGCCGATGCCGCCGACGAGCAGCGAGATCATGCCGATCGCGCCGAGCAACAGGGTGAATCCGATCAGGACCTTATCCACCGACTGCGCGATCTCGCCCAAGTCCTCGACCTCCACCGGGTCCTTGCGTTCCGGCGGCAGGCCTTGGGAGGCCCGGATGGCCAGGCGAATCTCGTTCTTGGCTTGAGGAATCAGGCTGCGTTCGCGCGCGGAGACGAAGATCATGTGCACCGCGCGGCCCCAGCCCATGTGGTCCGCGATGCTCGTAAAAGGAGCGAGGATCACATCATCCTGTTTCTCGCCGAAGAGCGAGCCCTTGGCCTTGAGCACGCCGATGATGGTGAAGGGTTCGCGGTCCAGCCGGATGATCTGGCCCACCGGATCGAACGTTCCGAAGAGCTCACGCGCGACGTTGGAGCCCACCAGCGCCACGCGGTTGGCGCTGCGCACGTCGGACTCGCTGAAGGCCGTGCCGCGCTCCAGCAGCCAGTCGCGAATGGACAAGTAAGACGGGTAACAGCCCTGCAGCTTGGTCTGGCAATAGCGCGCGCCGAAGACCGCCTTCGCGCCGCTGAACATGACGGGCGAGGCCTCTTCCACCGACGGGCAGAGCTCGCGCACGGCCGCGACATCGGAGAGCGTCAGCGGACGGTAGCGGTTGCGGCGCTGGTCTTCTTCGTCGGCGCTGTACTTCGGGTGCACGAACATCATGTTGTGGCCGAACGAGGCGAGCGAGTCCTGCATGAACTGGCGTCCGCTTCCGCCGACGTTCCAGAGCGTGACGACGCAGCCCACGCCGATGATCGTGCCGAGCATGGTGAGCGCGGCGCGCAGTTTGTTCGCGACCAGGGCATGGAAGGCGAGCGTGACGGCGTTCATTATCCCGCGGCCTCCACAATGCCGTCGGGCGGGAGCGCGGCCAGGGCTGTGCGCGCGTCGGTGGGCGCGGCATTCTCAACGACCTTGCGGATGCGGCCGTCGGACATGTGTATCGCCCGGCGCGCGCACGCGGCCACGTCGGCTTCGTGCGTGACGAGCGCGATCGTCAGGCCTTCCGCGTTGAGTTCCTGCAGCAGCGCGAGGATCTCCAGGCCGGTGCGCGTATCCAGATTGCCGGTGGGCTCGTCGGCGAGCAGCAGCCGCGGCCGGTTGACCAGGGCGCGTGCGATCGCGACGCGCTGCTGCTGTCCGCCGGAGAGCTCCGTGGGCTTGCGATTGAGTTTGTCCTGGAGTCCGACGCGGCGCAGGGCTTCAGAGGCGCGCTCGCGGCGTTCCCGGGAAGAGATGCCGCCGGAATATTGCAGCGGCAGTTCGCAGTTGGCGAGCGCCGAGAGCCGCGGCAGCAGGTGGAAGCTCTGGAAGACGAACCCGAGGGCCTTCGAGCGGACATGGGCGAGTTGACGGCGCGTCTTCTTGGAGACGTCCTCGCCTTCGAGCCGAAAGATCCCTGATGTCGGGCGGTCGAGGCAGCCCAGCAGGTTCATGAGCGTCGATTTGCCCGAGCCCGAGTGGCCCATGATGGCGGTGAAGTCGCCGCGCGAGATCGTGAAGGTGACCCCGCGCAGAGCGTGCACCGCCGCGGGCGTGTTCACGCCGTAGACCTTCACGAGGTCCCGGACCTCCACAACGGGAGCGGGAGAGGGCGCGGTTGGAGCGGCCGCGTTCGGTGCAATCATAACTTATTCGGACTCGGCTTTGGGCTTGAGCGCGTTCAGCAGCAACGAGCCGGTGACGAGTTCGTCGCCGGGCTTCAGGTCGCCCGAGAGCAACTCGTAGAATGCGTTGTCGTTGGCGCCGACGCGAATCGCCGCGGCCTTCAACTCGCCTTGCGGTTGCGAGACGTACACCGTCGCCGGCATGCCTTTCGGAGGCGGCGCGTCTTTCGCGGGCTTTTCAGCCGGGACGGCGGGTGTGCCGTGGTCGACGGAGATGCCTTCGGGCGGCGCGAACCGGAGCGCCCCCGCGGGCACGCGCACGACGTCCTTCCGCCGCTCGACTTCAAAGGTCACATACGCCGTCATGCCCGGGCGCAGCTTGCCGAACGGGAATTCTTCGGACGGAGGATTCTGCGCTTCGATCACCACGGGATAGGTGACCAGATTGGACTTCATCTCGTTGCGCAGATTCACCGCCTTCACCACGCCCTCGAACTTCTCGTTGCGAAACGTGTCCACTTCGAACGTGACCTTCATCCCCGCGCGGATGCGCCCGACGTCGGCCTCGTCGATATTGGACTCGATGCGCACGGTGCTCAGGTCGGCAATGATCTTGAAAAGATTGGGCGTCTGGAACTGCGCCGCAATCGTCTGGCCGGGCTCGACGGCGCGCTCGAGCACGATGCCGTCGATGGGCGCGAGGAGCGACGCGTAACCGAGGTTCGTCTCGGCCTTGGCGACCGCCTGTTCCGCCTGCGCGATCGTGAGTTTCGTCTGCTCTTCGCGCGCGGCCAGCGACTTGCGTTCGGCCGCGACCTTCAGAATCTCCATCTCGAGCCGTTCCTGATCGAGCTTCTTGCCTTTCATGTCCAGGTCGGCGTTCCGGTGCTCGAGTTCCTTGATGTCGAGTTCCGTGGGCGTCGTCGCATCGGCCTTGATCAGGTCGTAATAGCGCTGCAGGTTTTTCGTGGCGAGGTCCAGGCTGCCCTGCGAGCGGTCCACCTCGACTTTTTGCCGCTCGAGGTTGAGCTTGGAATCGCGCTCGCGCAGGTTGAGGTTCTCGCGTTCCACGGCGAGCATGTCGAGCGCAATGCGCTCGTGTTTCAACTGGTTCTGCCGGTCTTTGAGTTCCGATTCGAGGAGCTCGGTATCGAGGACGGCCAGGATTTGGCCTTTTTTGACGCGCTGATCCGCCGTTACGTTGACGGCGTTCACTTTTCCGGAGACCTGGCTGCCGACCTGCACCACTTGAATGGGCGCGACGCTGCCCGTCGCATTCACGGTGATGACAATCTCGCCCTTATCGACCTTTTCGGTATTCCAGAGCGCGGCCTGCGCCTGGACGCCGCGCACCCAGGAGCCGATCAGCATCACGCCGCCGCCGAAAATCACCACGAGCACCACGGCTAGGATGATGAGAACGCGTTTCATGTTCGACGGCGCCGTGGCGCCGACCTCGTTTTCTTTTGGTTTCACCGAAACATCGGGCGATTAGTACCTTACGGAATGTCCGCAAATCCTTTTGATGAGAAAGCGCCTGCTTTAATGTATTTCCATAGACGCGAAACTGACCGCGGATTTTGTAGGATATTCAAGCATTTGATTGTAGTGGAGGAGGCGGCCTTTCTTGAAGACCCCTTTACCCACCGCGAGCATGGCGAGGACGGCCATCACGGCGTCCACATGGCGCGAGTTCTTGGTGCGGGCGATCTCGAAGTAAAACGCGTCGGGGTCGAGACTCTCGACCTTCTTCAGCATGCGGCGGTCGGCGCGCTCCACCGGCAGCAACAGCTTCTCCGTGATGTTCGTGGCGTGCCCGAACTTCGGGCCGACGTGGCTGAGGTCCACGCTCGCCAGCACGCACCATTTGCGGCCGCTCTTGTCGAGTTCGTTGCGCAGGGATTCGACAAACTTGACGAAGGCCTCGTCCTGCGAGGGATTCTTCTGGTCCTCGATGAAGGGCTCCGCGGCATTGCAGAGAATCGGCACGATCTCGTACGAGCGCTGCGCGCGCATGCCCAGCAGCGCGGACATCATGACCGCCTGGAATTCGATCGAGTGCTCTTCCTTGTGCGTGTATTCGGCGATGGCGGGATCGATGCCCGCGGCGTCCTGCAGCCGGCGCGCGATGCCTTTGGCCGCCTTGGCCGGGCCCAGTGGCGTGGCGTAGTCCTTCGTCGAGACGTTGAAGAGGCCCGTGCCCGCCGAGCGGTGCGCGACGCCGAAGACCACGAAGAGGTCCGCCTGGCAGCGTTCGAGCAGCGCCTTGTACCCATGGGCGTAGGTCGCGCCGCCGACGCGCAGGTCGATGTGCGGCAGCACCATGCCGTGGATCTCGTCCGTGGCGGCCGGCTGTGAGGTGAGCGCGCCGGGGCCGCCATCCTGCGCAAAAAACGCGTCCACCTGCTTGATCAGTGCCTCGGGATCCGAAGGATAGCACTCGTCGGCAAGCGTCGCCGGGCGGACGGTTGCCGCGAGGAACCGCTGCAGCGTCTGGCGGACCGTCTCTTCGAATTTCGGGCTGTCCAGGAAGAGGTTCTTCTCGAGTTCGCCGGCGAGTTCGCGGATGCCTTGCTCGGTCACCTCCTGGCCGTACTGGTCCATGAAGATCTTCGCGATCTCTTTCGCGGTGCGCTCGCCGTTAAAAAGCGTTGCCAGCGCGTACGCGCCGGGGCTCAGGACCGCGGGCTGCGGCGCGAAGCCGTCGGGATCGTGCAGCACAATGCCCATCTCTTCGGGATCGGGCTGGCCCTTCTTGTCCTTGGCGAGCGAGACCATCTCGGCGGGCACCGCGCGCAGGGCGGGGATCACGTCGTCGCTCTTGCCTTCCTTGGACCCGTCCGCGATCCGGCGCGTGGCCTTATGGCGGCCGGACTTGCGTTTGTTCGATTTGGAGTCGGGAGCCATCGCTTATTCCAGGTCCAGGCAGCGCGCCGGTATGCGCACGAAGGCAGGAGACTAACACAGGCGCGCGGGCGGAGCCAGAGCGCAACGCGATTCGCGGTTGCCCAGCAAAGCCCGCGCGTGCGTGTAGACTCGCCGCCATGAAACGAGCCGCTCTGGCCCTGCTGGCCGCCTGCGTGCTGGCGCGCGCAGGTGTTTCAGCGCTTCCGGCCGCGGAACCGCCCGAGGGCCCGCGCATTCAGGTGGCGTGGCGCGCGTGGGACCAGACCGCCTTCGCCGAGGCGCAGCGCCTTAACCGGCCGGTCTTTTTGTGGATCTATGCGCCCTGGAGTTCCGCCAGCGCCGCGATGGCGCTGGACGTCTTCGGCGACGAGAAGGCCGCGGCGCTGCTGAACGAGCGTTTCGTGCCGGTGCGCGTGGACCTCGACCGCCGGCCCGATATCGACCGGCGGCACCAGCAGGCCGTCCAAGCGCTCGGCGGCACCGCCGGCTGGCCGCTCACCGCGATCCTTTCGCCCGAGGGCCACGTGATCTACGGCGGAACGTTCTTCACGCTCGAGGACGATTTTATCTCGAAGCGGCCGGGGTTGCGGACGGTGCTCAACCGCGCCGCCGAAGGCTGGCGCACGAACGCCGCAGCGTTGTCCAAGGAAGCGCGCGCGCTCGAAGAGGAGCTCCGCAAGCCCGGCCGGAAGAGCGTGCCTGGCCCGCCGCCCGAAGGCGCCCTCGACGCCATCGGCAAGAACATGCAGGAAGCCCTCGATCCGCTGGGCGGAGGGTTCGGGCCCGGCGTCGAAGGCCCCAAGTACCCTACGCCGCTGGCGCTCGAGCTGGCGCTGGCGCTTTACGCCCGCGGCGGCGGCAAGCAAGCGCTCGCCGTCGCGACGCAGACGCTCGACGGCATGCTCGCGGGCGGCATCTTCGACCAGATTGGAGGCGGTTTTCACCGCTTCGCGCGGGACCGGCGCTGGCGCATCCCGCGCTTCGAGAAACTGCTGGCGGTGGACGCGGAGATGCTCCCCGTCCTGATCCATGCGTGGCAGGCGACCGGGAACGAGAGTTACGCGCAGGCCGCGCAGGCGACGCTGGCTGGGTACGACGCGCCGCTGCTCTCCGACCGCGCCCGCGGCGGGTTCTATGCTTCGGTGGCTTCCGACGAAGCCTACTACACGTGGACCGTGAAGGAGCTCGAGGCCGCGGTGGCCGACGATCGCACCGCGGCGCTGGCCGCAAGGGTCTTCGAGATCGGCGAACGCGGCGATCTGCCCGAGAGCGCGCCCTACCGGAACGTGATCTTCAAAGCGCTGGGCGTTAAGGAAGCGGCGCAGGAGTTGAAGATCGATTACGCGGAGGCCCTCAAGCGCCTCCTGGATGCCCAGACGCTGATGCTCGAGGCGCGGAACAAACGTCCAGCGCCGTTCGTGGACAACGCGATTCTGGTAGACGCTAATGCGCGCATGGTCTCGGCGTACCTGCTCGCCGCGGAGGCCTTTGGGCGCGGCGACCTGCGCGCCTTCGCACTTAAGACGCTCGACCGGCTGCTCGCGGAGGCCGTTGAAAGCGGCGTGAAAGGCCGGGGCGCCGCCCATGTCATCGATCCCGGCGGCGCGGTCGAGTGGACGTGCCTGGCCGCCGACGATGCCGCGCTCGCGCTCGCCGGCGAGGACGCCTATGCCGCGACGGGCGCCGCGAAATGGCTCGACGCGGCCAAAGCGTGCCTCGCGCGCCTGGAGGAACGATTCCTCGACAAAGAAGATGGCGCGTACTTCGACCGTGCGGCCGATCTGCCGGGCGCTCCGGAAGCCCTCGGACGGCTCGGCGACTCGTACAAGCCTTACCAGGACGCGCCCACGCCCTCGGCGAACGCCATGGCGGCCCTGGCGAACCTGCGCATGACGGCCATCACCGGCGATCCCGCGTACGCCGCGCGCGGCCGAAAGACGCTCGACGCCTTCGGCCCGCTGCTGGAGATGCTCGGCGGGCTGGCCTCATCGCTGCCCTTAGTCACCGAGGCTTCGCAGCGCGGGCTCGTCGTGTTGGTGATTGTGGGCGAGCCCGGCGATCCGCGCGTGAAAGAGTTACGCGCCGAGGCCGCGCGCTATTATGCGCCGCACAAACTGACGCTCTATGCGGGCCCCGAAGACAAGGCCCTGCTCGAACGCTTCGGCATCACGACCGCGGAGCCCGCGGTTCACATCTTGAGCGGTAAACGTCCGGCGATTACCGTTACCGATGCGTCGAAGCTGAAGGACGCCGTGGCGGCCGCCGCCAAAAAGGAATGAGCGGCGCGCTTCACGCCTCTTCGAGGGCCTCCCGTGCCTGCACGCGCCTTTCGGTTCCCGCTCACGCTGCCGACCTACCGTTCCCAACTCGCCAGCCGTCTCGCACCGCTCTTTGAGGGCGAGAAGGCGCCGTTGTACCCGTACACGTATTTCGTGCGCACCGAAAAGGAGAGCCGCCCCCACACCTATCAGATGTGGGCGCTGGAGAACGCGCACCTCCGCGCCCTGATCGCGCCGGAACTTGGCGGGCGGGTGTACTCGCTGCGCGACAAGCGCCTGCGCACGCCGGAAGGCCGCGAGGGCCCCGGCGCCGAGCTGCTCTACGATAACCGTTCGATCAAGCCGTATCGCATCGAGCCGCGCAATTCGTGGATCAGCGCGGGCATCGAGCTCAACTTTCCGATCGCGCACAGCCATACTTCGCTCGAACCGGTGGCCGCGCGCGCCTACGAGGCCGACAGCCGCGCGTACGTCGAGGTGGGCGAGACCGAGCGCCGGCTGGGCCTGAGCTGGCTCGTGCGCTTCTCACTGGGCGAAGACGATGCGTTTCTCACGCAGGAGACCTTTCTCCACAACCCGACGCCGCGCTCCTGCCGCTGGCATTTCTGGACCAACGCGGGCGTGGACGGCTGCGACGACACGGAGTTCATCTACCCCAAGGCCACGGTCCACGTGCACGGTTCCAAGACCGAACGCGGCGTCTGGCCCTCGGACTGGAAGTTCCTCGGCGACCGCGAAGGCATGCTGGGCCTCTTTTGGATCGACCAGACCGACATTTACTTCGGTGCGTATCAGCATCGCCTGGGCGTCGGGCTGATGCACCTGGCCGATCCGGCCGTGGTTCCGGGCATGAAGATGTGGACCTTCGGCAAGGAAGGCACGCGCGAGTGGGCCGATCTCTTGAGCGACGACCACCGCGGCTATGCCGAAGTGCAGTCGGGCGCGTTCAAGACGCAGGAAGAATTGGGCACATTTGCGCCGGGCGAAGGCGCGTACTTCATCGAGTTCTGGACGGGCGCGGCCTCGCCGGAAGACTATCGCAAAGCCGTGTTGCCGAAGCCGAAACTCACCGCGCCGCCGCCGCAGTGGTTCGGGATGGGGCACATCCCGGAAGCACGGCGCTGGCTGGCGTTGGACATCGCGCATCAGCGTAACGCGCCCGCGGAGATTCCCGAGTACGACCCGGCCGAGACCGATTGGCCGCCGACGGGCATGGAACTCGAGGCCGCCCTGCGCTGGGCCGCCGGGCATAAGAACATCTACCGGACCGCCCTAGGGACCTGGCTGGCCGCGCGCGGAAAGTACAAGGACGCGACGGCGGCGCTCGAAGGCAGCACCGACCCCTGCGGCATGCGCGTCCAGGGCCTGATGGCCTGGCGCTTTGAGAAGGACCTGCCCAAAGCCCGGCGGCTCTTCGAGAGCCTGAATCTCAACGACATCGGCCACCTGCTGGACCACGACGCGCTGCTCTCGCACTGCGGCGATCACGCCGCGCGCGCAAAGGTCCTCGCGCGTATCGACGCCGAGGACAGCCGCACGGCCGAACGCCAGGCCCATCTGCTGGTCGCGACGGGCCGGCCGCAGGAAGCCCTCGACCTGATCATGAAGCGCAAGTGGTGGCGGCGGCACGAGCGCTTCATCCTCACGGACATCTGGCGTCGCGCTCAAGCCGCGCTGGGCCGCCCGCAAGACCCCGTGCCCGAGCATTTGGGCGAGGACAAAGTTCCTCCGGCCGAGCAGGCGCCCACGCCGCACGGGCCGCTGGACGGCGTGCTGCGCCGTCTGCCGGAGTTACCGGCATTTTAAAACGGCATTTTAGAATTTAGATTTCCGATTTTGGATTGACGGACGGCATTCGTAGCACTTGCTCAATCCGAAATCCCCAATCCAAAATCCAAAATCGATTATCCTTCCGCCATGTTCTGCACCGATATTGGCGCGCTGTGCCGCGAAGCACCCGGTTGGGTGTGGCGCGCGCTGTTCGGTTCGCGCATGGTCACGTTTCTGCGGCACCGCGAGGCCCTCGGCGACACCGTCGAGGTCTCCGCGCTCGTGCGTGGCCTGAAAAAAGTCCGCCCGGGCCTGCGTATCGCCGTGGTCACGCGGCGGCCGGAAATCTTCCTGAACAATCCGCACGTGGATGAAGTGCGCGGCTGGCATCTCTTCCGCGCGGGCATGACCGTCCGGGCCGGCTACCACGGACGGGACATGTTCGTCGAGGAGCACGTCGTCGGCATCCAGTGGCGCCGCCTATGGGAGGAGTTGGACCAATACGGCATGCCCTCGCCCGCAGGCGAACAGGCCCCGCCCATGGACGGCGTGCATCCGGAGATTTTTCTCACCGCGGCCGAGAAAGACGCAGCCCGCGCGCGGCTCGCGCCGTTGCGCGCCAACGGCAAGCCCGTCGTGCTGCTCTCTAGCACCGGTAAACTGAAGCCCGTGCACAATCGCGAGTGGGGCGTCGTCAATTTTCAGGCGGTGGTGAACGCGCTCGCTCCGCACGTAAATCTGGCCCAGGCCGGCGGCGAAGCGGTGCTGACGCTGAACGGCGCTCCGTTGCCGCAACACGGAAACCTGCCGGTGCGCCAGGCGGCGGCGCTCTTTGCCGCGTGCGACGCCTTTCTCACGCAGGAAGGCGGCCTGATGCACCTCGCAACAGCGGCGGGTGCGCCGGTGGCCGCGATCTTCGGCGGCTCGCTGCTCCCGTCGCAGACCGGCTACGAGCGCAACGTCAACTTCTGGAGCAAACCCGAGTGCTCGCCGTGCCTGGGCCACGCGGTGAACTGCGCGCATTTGAAGTGCATGGTCCCAATCACGCCGCGCAAGGTTGTCGCCGGCATCGGCGCCCTGCTCGCGAAGCACCGCAGCTTTGCCTTGCCGATGAAAGCCGCCGCGTCCGCCCCCGATGCCTGGGAGCCGCCGCCGTTCGTGGACCGCGAGGCCCTTAAGCGCGAACTGGAAAAGCCGGCGCCGGCGGTCTCGGCCGCGTCCGGTTAGGCTGCCGCGCCATCTCGCCGCCTTTGTAGCCGGGATACAGAATCGCATTCAGCGGTCCCGCTACGCGCAAGCCCGCGCCCACGCTCCATTGGGCTTCGTAAAAATCGGCACTCGGCGCGCCGGTCTTGAGCACCGGCCCTTCGGGCGCGGGCCGGTCGCCCGAGCGCAGCACTTCCAGGCCCGCGGCGATCGCGACCTCTCCCAGGAACTGCAGATTGAACTTCTTCCGCGCGCCCCGGTAGCAGATCCCATCCACGAAGACGCTGCCGTCTTTCTTGCCCAACTCCCAGGAGACTTCGTGCGGCCCGAAGCGTCCCGGCAGCGTATGCACGACCGCCTTGCGCGCTCCGGCGGAGAACTCGTAGCGCCCGCCGCCCAGACTGCGAGCGGAGACGCCGGCGCCGCTGAGTTCGTAACGCACCCGGAAGTCCTCGGCGGCAAAGAGGCCGTCCTCGGGCGGATCGATGTGCGCCATGCGGTCGCCCATGTTGGTGAGCAGGCCGAAGGCCGAAAGCACGCGCGGGCCGTCCTGCGCGTTGCGGATGTACGCCGAGGAGAAGTCGTAATCGTCGTGCAGGAACCGTGCGCGCAGCGTCACGCAGAAATCCTCGGGCGTCTGCCAGTAGCCGAGCACCGAGCGCCGCTGGTACCAGAGGTCTTCAAGGTTCACGCTGCCCAGCGCGGCGTCTTCGGCGAACCACGTGGTGCTGTAGAAATCAGGCTCTTCGTTCACGTACGACCGGTAGAGCAGGCGTCGGGTGGTGAATTCCGGTTGCGGCAACGCGTTCAGGCGCGGGAGCAGGTCCGTCGGGCAAGGCTGCGGCTTGATGTTCATCCAGATGCCGCCCTTTTCCGTGCCCGGACTGACCGCCGCATGCGCCGCGATCTCCAAGCCCGTGCGCTCCTTCACGAACTGTAGCCACGACGCTTGCACGTGGTTATGATACGCGCGGCTGTGCGGTCCGGCCATCTGCCGGAGGCGCGGGTGATAATAGTGCGCGACTTCCTCCCAGCCCGCGCGCAAAGCGCGCATGGCGCGCTCCCGGCATTCGGAATCCTGCGCGAGTTGGATGATGCGCTCGCACTCCGCCATGGTCACGAACGTGTACGTGGGGCTGTTCCACTCCGCGTAGCCGCCGTGGATCTGGATGTTGGCCTCGATGTCGCGCAGCTTCGCCTTGCCGTAATCGAAGAGATACGCGTCGTTGAGGAGCTCGCCGCCCACGATGCAAACGCACGCGCCCATCACGGCGTAGTTGGAATAGGGCACCCCGAAATTGTGCCGGAACGTGCAATAGCCGGCGTGTTTGAGCATGTTGCGCGTGGTCTGCGCGGTCTCTCGCGCCAGCTTGGCTTCGTGTTCGAGCAGGATGTGGCAGAGGGCCACGCCGGGGAAGTCCGCGCCGAACATCTTCGGCCGCGGCGTGGTCTGGACGGGTTCTTCGAGATAATGCGACCACGCGCCGTAACTCGTGCTGGTCGGATCGATGTCCTGCTGCGCAGCGACGACCGACAACACGCGGGCCGTGCGTTGGATGCGCTCGGGCTTCCCGGATTCCAGCAGCCCCCACGCGTAGTAAAGGTTGCCAAGCAGATGATGAATGCGCTTCCCGGGGGGTATTCTTGAAAGGTGATACGGTTCGCCCGAGAGACCCGCGACCAACCCTGCCTCTTCATCCCAGTTTTGCTCGGACTCATCCAGGTACGCTTCGACCGACATCGCTGATCTCCAAGAGGTTTGCCGTCGACGGCTGAAGTTGCACGGAAACCTATGGCCGGAACGTGCGGAACCGTACACTGATTGCATGCGGCTATGGCGGGTTAATCCTGTAAGGGTTTGGTCTGTCTAGTACCTAGAAGTTTATAACTTTCATGCGCCATGCCGAAATTGTCGACCTATTGACAGGGCTTTGGGTGAGCGGCAGCCGGGAAAACAGAGCTACCGGCTTTTTCCGAATAGACGCTTGGGTGAACCGTTCTACTATAGGCAGCAGCACAACTTGGGTGCGCTACCAACATAAATCCACAGACGAAAGGGCCCTCCATGGAGAAGAACGAGACGAAGGAACGGACGCTCTCCCGGCGCGAGGCGCTGGAATGGGTGGCGCGGGCCGCCGTCGTGGGCTGCCTGGCGGTGCATACCTGCGATGTCTTTGCCGAAGAAAAAGCGGGCGGCGCCAAAGGCCTGAACCTGAAAGACCTGAAGGATATTGGAGGCGGTTCCGCCGCTTCCGGCAGTGGATACGTGGTCGTGAAGACCGACAAAGGCGTCGCCGCCTTCTCCGATGTCTGCACGCATCGCGGCAAGAACATCAAGGTGGATGGCACGAAGGGAATCTTCTGCCCCGCGCATGGCAGCCAGTTCAACGCCGATGGTTCGGTGAAGAAGGGTCCCGCGAAGGAAGGCCTCTCCTGGCTCAAGCTCACGCTCGACAAAGACGGCAACGTCTCGGTCGATACGAAGTCCACGATCAAAGACGGCACGTGGACGCCGCTGCCGGACGCGAAGAAATAAACCGCCCGCAGCGAACATTCGAAAAAATCTTAGCTCCCGCGCAAGCGGGAGGTTTTTTTAGCTTCAAAGTGCGTTTCGCTTGTGATCAGGGCTTGGCCGGAGCGCGTCCCCACAAGGTCTCGTAGGCGTACGCCAGGCCCTCCGCCTGCCGCGCGCCGAACCAGCAGACGTTGTCGCCATCGACTAGTTGCACGCGGGCGCGCTCGAGGCCCTTCGTTCCGCGGACCTCGGCGGCATCCTTTTCCTTGAAGTGAAAGGGCTCGTTTGGCAGCCAGACGATGTCGGGCTTGGCGGCTGCGGCATCGGGCAAGGAGAGTTGGGGATAACGCGTCTTCTGCGCGCAAGCCGGGACCGCCTCCGCGCCCAGCGTCCGCAAGTGATCGGCGATGAACGTATCCGGCGCGACCGTCATCCACGGGTCACGCCAGATGGGGTAGAAGACACGCAGGGGCCGCTGGCCCGAGGCCGCGCGCGCCTGGACGCGTGCTTCGATCACCGCGAGCACTCGCTCGGCCTCGCGCGCGAGCGCATCGCCCTTATCCAATGCCCCGATCAGGCTGCCGACCTCGCGCAGCGTCTCGATGCCTTCGCGCACGGTCTTCACGCCGTTGACGTAGCACTCGACACGGCTTTTCAGGAAGTCGATATCTTCGAGCTCGTTCTCTTCCAAATTCACTAGTACCAGGTCCGGCTGCAGCGCCAGCAGCTTCTCGCGGCTGAACTTCTTCGTGCCGCCGACTTTGGAGATGGACGCGTCTTTGAGCACGTCCGTTGGACGGATGCAATAGGCGGTGATGCCCGCAAGCCGTGCTCTGCCGCCCACGGCGCAGAGGGTCTCCGTGAGGCTCGGGACGAGCGAGACGATGCGCCTGCGAAGATCGGCGCGCGACGGATCGTGCGGTTCGCCGCCCGCGTCGGTCCACGTCCGGTCGTAGCGCGCGGTGGTGCTCATGCCCGTAATTCTCGCCGAACTTCGCCCGCACGGCAACTCGCGCGCAAGCCGTAAGAACGAAAGGGGTGAGAGGTAGTTCTTCAGCGAAGGCTTCTTGATGAGGCTCCGGCGTTGTGGTGTAAGTTTTGCTATGGCAAAGGGTTGCCATTCGACCTCCGCGCATGTATAGTAATTGTTAAGATTCTGTTATGAGGCCATGGGAACGTGAAACGCAATAAGTATCATTTGAAAGTGCATGACCGGTACCAGGTCGAACTCAAATTCGACTTCCCGATCAGTCCCTCACGCAAGCGGGAAGATATCCAGGTCGAGACCTTCTTCTTCATCCCCAATGCGTTGGACGTGACCTCCGCCAATTACAAGCGCGAGTACTTCTATCAGGACTTGCAGACGTACACGCGCTACGGCACGCCGGTGATCCCGCTCGCGGAACTGGTCAACCCCGCCAACGAATATTCGCCCTTAATTCGCGTGCACACGATGAAGGCGGACCTTGCCGCCGGCGCGGCCGGTGCCCCAGTGGCCGAGCGCGCCGAGTACGAGCTGCGCATTCTGGCCTGCATCTTTCGCGGCGAGACGCGTGAGCAGGAGAAACTGGTCTCCGCGATTCTCGGCAAGCCGCGTTCGAGCCCCAAGGACTACCAGGACGCCGCCTATCTTGCGGAAAAATTCCTTGATGACGCCGCGCGCGTACTGAAGTACCTGCGCGCGATGCAGCGCGAGTTCCTGAATCCGCATCTGCCGGAGAACGTGGACCGCGCTTTCCGGTACGCGGACGAGGCGATGAGCGTGCAGCTCGAGAGTGTCTGCGGCAAAGCGTATCGCGCGTTTGCGAAGGCGGCCCGGGAAGCGTCTCCGGAGGCCCTGGACGCGGCCCGGCGCTTGGCGGCGACGATGCAAAACGAAGAAGCCTACCGCCGGCAGGCCGGTTACCCGACGCTCGTGGACGCCACCAACGGCCCGGAAGCCGCGCGCAAGAACGAATACTTTCTCTACCGCAGCGGCGTGCTGAAGAAGTACGCGCAGAGCACGCTCTTCCTGAGCGTCCAGATGCAGCAGGGCTCGCGCTCCGTGCTGACCACCATCTCCGCGCTGGCGGCGATGGCCGGGATGGCCTTCTTCATTTTCGTGCTCTGGTTTCTGGAAGGCGTCGCGCCGGTGGACAGCATGCCGTACATGTTCCTGGTGATCGTGGTCTACGCCTTCCGCGAGAACATCAAGGAACAGTTCAAAGGCTACCTGAGCCAGCGCATGACGGGCCTGCTGCGCGACCGCGAGCGCCACCTCATCGACCGCGGGCCCAGCAAGAGCCTGGTGGGGCGCGCCGGCGAAGCCTTCTCGTTCGTGCCCATGGACCGCGTGCCGGAACGCGTGCGGCGGCTGCGCGCTCCGGACGAGATGGACGAGTTGGCCGAAGAAGGCGCGCCCGAGTCGGTGATCAAGTTCCAGAAGTCGATCACGCTGTACGCGGACCGCGTCTTCCGGATTCACAAGCGCGTCACCAGCCTTAACGAGATCACGCGCTTCAACGTGCGGCGGCTGCTCTTGCGCATGGACGACCCGAAAAAAGGGCTCGCCCTCGTCGAATCCATGGATACGGAGCATTGGGATACGCCCGGATTGCAGGCGCCGCGCGCGCAGGCGCCCGCGAACGGCGAAGCGCGCAAGGACGGCTCGTCACAGGAAGAAGCGCTGGCGCGTTCCACGGCGCTCTCCACGCTGCTGCGCGTGGGCGCGACCAAGGTCTATCACGTGAACATGATTCTCCTCGTTCGCTCCCGCGCGCCCGACGGCACATGGGTGGAGGAGATGGAAAAGTTCCGGCTGGTGCTTTCAAGAGAGGGCATCGAGCGCGTCGAGGCCAACGGGTTCGAGCGCATGGGCGAGAGCAGGCTCGAGTCGCCCGGCGCCGAAGCCGTGGAACTGCACGCCCAGCCCATGGGCCTCGCGCCGGCGGCGGTTTTCGAAAAGAAGTAAGGCGCAGGCAGGTCTGCCCAGGACCGGGAACGCTATTCCTTGGGGCCCGGCACTTTCACTTCGTCGAGATAGCCGTCGCGCTGGAGTTTCTCGAAGCGCTTAAACTGCTGCAAATTGTACGGGCTTGGGTCCATGGCGAGGGCCAGCTTGGCCGATTCGACGGCTTTGTCGTATTGGTTGTTGGCGCGGAATGCCTCCGCCAGCCCGATCAGATACGCGGGGTTGCGGTTGTTGGTCAGCTTGCAGGCGGCCTTGGCATGGTCGAGCGCTTCGAATCGGCTCGTGTAACGCGGATCGCGGTCGTCGGACAAGAGCAGCCCCAAGTTGTGGTGCGCGTCGGCGCATTCGGGGTCGATGCGCACGGCGTTCTTGAAGTCCTCCAGCGCCTTCTCGCGGTTGAGCAGGCGATAATACGCGATGCCGCGGTCGTTGTAGGCCTCGGCCGATTCCGCGTGCAGGCGGATGACCTCGTCGAGCACCGGAATCGCTTCCTTGATTTGGTTGGCGGCGAGCAGGCAGCGTCCAAGATTGTGGATGTACTTGGGGTTGCTGGGCTCCTGCTTGATGGCTGCCTTGTAGCTCGCAATCGCCCGGGGAAACTCGCCGCCGGCCATCAGGACGTTGGCCAGCGCGTTGATATAGAGCGCCGAATTTGGATCCGCCGAAGCTGCGCGGGAGCAGGCATCGAGCGCCTTGTTCAGGTCGCCGGCATACATCGAGAGCGTGCCCAGGTCGGAGAGGTAGCGCGGATTCTCCGGATCGATCAGCAGCGCTTCGTCGAGCGCTTTCGCGCCGTCCTTGTAGTTTCCGGACCGCGCGAGCGCCAGGCCCAGCCGGTAGCGCGCCTCCGCGTTGCGCGGCTCGGCCTCGATGACTTTGCGGAAGTTCGCGACGATCTCGTCGTGCCGGACCTTGTTCTTGGCCGAGCGGAGCTTCTTCTCCTTGGCCACCGCTTCGGCCAGGAGCGGCGTCAGCTTCGGTTCGGGGACGGGCGGCGCGTCTTCCTTGTGCTTTTCCTCTTTCGGTTCCTCGCCCTGCGCCGGCCCCGGAGCCGTCTTGGCGGCCTCGCCGGGCGTCTCCTCTTCGGTAGCAACGCCCCAACCTCCGGCCGCGGGCGGATCGGTCTTGGCGGGCTTTACCGCGGGTACGGGCTTGACGGCTTCCACGGGGCCTTCGGGCTTGACCGCCGGCTGTTCTTCCTCGGCGAGCAGGCAGGCCGTCGCCGCTAAGAATACCAGGAGCGCGGCGGACAGGCGGAGCGGACGGGGCATATTGGTTGCGGCCCTCTCCAAGCGGAACGGCGGCTCCGATTCTCGCGTCTCTTGCGCTTGCGTCCACCTAAAAAGAAGAGGGGCAAGCCAGGCTTGCCCCTCTCTAAATGCAGCTCACGCCGGCCCGGTTACTTCGGCCAGGCCATCGTTCCGGGCTTGATCGAGGCCGTCAGCCCCGAGAGTTCCGCGTCTTCCTTCGCGCGCTTGGCGTCGTTCTTGTTGAAGTACCTGCCGACGTACACGCCGTAATAGGGGTTCCCGGTGATCGTGTACGGCTCGACGCGCACGTCGCGGTAGCCCTTCTGGCGGAAGATCTCCGCCTCGGTCAGCGCCTTCTTCTCGTCGGAGAACGCGCCAACTTCCAGCGTGTAGTACTTGGGCTCGCCCGTCTCGCCCGGGCCCAGCTTGCTGTGTTCGAGCTTCGCCTGTTCGGCGTACTTGCCAGTCGCGTAGAGTTCGATCACCTTGTTGAACCAGTAGTCCGCGGTCTCGGTGAACTCGAGCTTCTTGTTCGTCATGCCGAGCTTGAAGAGCAGTTCGTCGTGCGGCACCGCCGTCACGTCGCGGTAGAACTGTTCGATCCACATGTACTGGTCGATGGCGAGGCTGTACTTGCCCAGCGCGTAGTTGCAGTCGGCGCGGGCGAACTGCGCCAGGGCCTTGGTGGTCCGGTCCCGCGCTTTGTCCTCGGCCAGGTCCAGGTTGACCTTGGCTTCCTTGTACTTGCCCTGTCCGAATTGCGCCTGCCCCAGCAGATAGTGGCCTTCGGGCCGGAACGGGCTCAAGAGGTTGTTTTTATCTTCGAGCCACGCCTGCATGCGCGCCTCGGCATCGGCGCAGCGTCCGGCCCGGATATCCTGGATGGACGCGTTCAGTTCCGCGGGCCGCGAGCTCTCGGCCACCCGCGAATCCGGAGGCGTGGTGAACTCGCCGGTCTTCTTCGGCCCGCAGCCGGACAAGAAAGGAACGGCGGCCAGCGGAAGCGCCAGCAACCAGGAGTTCGATCGCAACATGATGAGTATCCCCCTTACAAGGCAAAGGCTTGAGTCGCGCGCAACAGAACACTGCGCTTGGAAACGCGACCCTGGACTCTTTATCGTCGGGCAGCCATAACAGCCTGAAGATGAACTCGGCAAATTCAGCTTATTTTAGGGGCCGTTTGCGAAGAACCGATTCGTGTAGGAGCACTCTAAAAACCTGTCGGGAGCCTCAATCGGCGTACATGAGTGTTTGAAAGGATCGCATGGTGGATGACCACGACCTTCTGCAAGCCTACTCCTGCCAAGGGTCTGAAGAGGCTTTTGCGCAAATGGTGGAGCGGCATGGGTCTATGGTCTTCTCGGCCTGCTTGCGGCAGACCGGCGATGACGCGATCGCCGAAGAGACTGCCCAGGCGGTTTTCATGCTTTTGGCGGAAAAGGCGCACGGACTCTCGCGCTCCGTCGTGCTTTCGGGATGGCTTTATCAGACCGCGCGGTTGGCGTCCTCGAACGCCCGGCGCATGGAAGCGCGGCGGCGGAAGCACGAGCGGGAGGCGAGCCGCGTGAACCATGAGCCGCTGCCCGAGCAGCCGCAAGGCCGTACCGCATGGGAGAAGATGGCGCCACGGATCGATGCGGCCATGGCGGCGCTGCCTGCCGCCGACCGTGACGCGATTCTGCTACGTTATTTCGAGAGACAATCGAATCGGGACGTGGGCCGCCGCTTGGGTCTATCGGAGGATGCGGCCGAAAAGCGGGTCGCGCGCGCGCTCGAACGGCTTCGCGGCGTGCTTCGAAACATGGGCGTCGATACGCCCGCCGACATGCTGGCCGTCGCACTGCCCCTTGCGGTCTCACCCGCGCCAGCGGCGCTGCTCGGGAATCTTGCGGTGATTGGCAAAGTGGGCGCAGTGAAGGGCGCAGGTTGGGCGTTTAGCCAGGAAATCATGAGGGAGGTTGGAAGAGCCATGTTTAGAGCCAAACTGAAGTTTGCCGCGCTGGTTTGCGCCGGGGTCCTAGCGTTGGGAGGCGTGGGTACCTATCTGGTTCACGCCGGCGAAACCACGCCTGTGAAAACGGAAGCGGCGCAGGGTAAGGAAGAAACCCCTGCGGCACCGCAGGTTCCCGTGGCATCACACGGGAAACGGATACAGGTAAATGTGCTGGAAGAGCATGTTATTGGCGGAGACAGGAACGGTGAGTCGTGGGTGGAAATCGGATCAAAGAATGGAGCCGATTTCAGAACGACGCCGAATCCCTACGAACCCTTTGAGGCCGGATCGCGCGCATTCACCTCAATTAAACTGCGTGCCCTTATGTCGAATGAGCAGCAGCCCAGTTTCGCGTTTTCCAACCTGTCCGGACCAGCCGCCAATTCCCAAGTGCTTTTGTCTCTTAAAACCATGGTGAACAGCGACGACATGGATGGCGGTCCGGTGAACATCGAGCGGGACGGACGGGTCTTTAAGGTCGTATTCCATGAATGGCGCACCCCTATGGTTCCCAAGGACCACAACGTTGCACTGCTGCGCTATCACGTGGTCTCCCTGGGCGTGCTGGAGGCCGGCGAGTACGAAGTGCGCGTGGAACGCCGGACCTTCGCAGCGAACGAGCGCGGTTGGCCGGTGCAACGCTTCTCGCTCTCTTTGGTCGAAGAAGGCATCACGAAGTTTACCGTTGAGAAGGACAAGGGCGGCAAGGCGTTTAAAGGGGAACTTGTCTGGCAGAAGAAGGATCTTCCGGCTGAGGCCCAGGGCGTCCTCTGGCAAGAGCCCGAACAGATGGCTTTCAAGGTTGCACCCGACAAAGCAAACGGGGTCCCGCAATTGGGCTTGCGCGTGGGGACGTTCGATTTCAAGAAATGGTCCGCGCGCGCCCCGGCATCCTTTAAGGATATGCCAACGCTTGCGAATCCCAAGCCGGGCGATCCCCTGTATGCCTTGGTACTCGGGCCGGAGTTGAATCAGGGCGAGAGCATGACGCTTCAGGACGTGCGCTGGGAAGGCAATCGGGCCAAAATCCGTGTGAACCTCTGGCGCGACCATGGTGAAAGGTCCAAGAATTTTGTTTTTTACCCCGCGCTCCTGGTTCCGCTCTACCTCACGGGAAATGGCCAGGCCGCGCAAAAGGCTCCGGCTAAGGGGGACTTCACCGTCGAATTGGAATGGCAGACTTTATGGGCGCCAAGTCCCGGCGGGATGTACGAACCTTCCGACGAAAAGAACGCCGAGCCCTTTAAGAGCATGAACCATGAGGCCGCGCTCAAGATGGAATGAGCGCGGCTAGACGAGTTCGCTCAAGATGCCGTCCGCCACCGGCAGGCCTTCGCGCGTGATGCGCCAGCGCCCGGCGGCGGTCTGCTCCATCAGGCCCACTGAGCGGTACTTGTCGAGCGTCGCGCGGACGGCCGAGTCATGCTCGATGTCCAAGCCCCAGCGCGCGTAGAACTCGGCGGGATCGACGCCTGCACGCAGGCGCAGTTCCAGCACGAGCGACTCGCGGGCGCGCGCTTCGGGACTCAGGCGTTCGCGCGAAGCCGCCGGATCCTCGCCGCGTTCGACGGCGCTCATGTACGCGTCCATCTCGTAGTGGTTCGTGGCGCGCTCGAAGTTCACGAAGCCCGCCGCCGAGACGCCTACGCCCATGTACGCTTCGTTGCGCCAATAGATGATGTTGTGCCGAGCCTCATAGCCGGGCTTGGCGTAATTGCTGATCTCGTACTGCGGCAGTCCGCCGGCTTCCATGCGCTCCATCACCAGCCGGTAGTGCGCGGCCTCTTCTTCGGGCGGCAGCCGCGCGATCTTGCCCGCTTCCACCGCGCCCTTCAGCGGCGTGCCGTCCTCGTAGATCAGCCCGTACGCGCTGATGTGCTCGGTCCCGAGCGCCAGGGCCTCGTCGAGGTCGCGCTTGAGGTCGTCGCGCGACTGCGTCGGCAGGCCGTGCATCAGGTCGATGGAGACGTTGCGAAAGCCCGCGGCCCGCGCCAGCGCGACGGCTTCGCGCCCTTGGTCCGCGCCATGAATGCGGCCCAGCAGCTTGAGCAAGTGCGGCCGGAACGACTGCACGCCAAAACTGATGCGCTTCACTCCGCGCTTGAGCAGGAACTCGAGTTTCTGCGCGTCCGTCGAACCCGGATTGGCCTCGATAGTGAACTCTTCAACCTTGGAGCAATCGACATACTTCTCGAGCATATCGAAGAAGTGCGTCAGTTCGCCGATGCTGAGCGCGCTCGGCGTGCCGCCGCCCAGAAAGATCGTCCGCGGAGAGTACCGCTCCATTTTGGATTTTGAATTTTGGATTTCCGATTGGAACTGTCTACCCACCTTCGCCGCCAATTCTTTCTCCAGCGCCACAAGATATCGCCGCGGCCGCTCTGGCGAATAGAGTTCGCTCGCGAAGTCGCAGTACGTGCAGATCGCCGCACAAAACGGCAGGTGGATGTAGAGCCCAGCGGGCCAGGTGCGCGGGTCCCGCGGCGGCGGATTCGCTGCGGCGGGAGTGGGTGAGGATTGGGTTAAAGGCTCTTGCGGCAAGGGCGCTGTCCTCTCAATATAGCGTATTCATACTAAACGCCGGATACCCTTGGTTCCACCGGGTTGCAGGAGCGTCGCTTGCCGCACGTTACCGGTCTTTTCCTCTATCCGATCAAGTCGCTGGATAGGCTGACGGTCACGCGCGTGACGCCGCTAAACTCGGGCGCGCTGCTGCACGACCGCGAGTACGCGCTCTTCAACGAGAAGGGCGAGATCCTCACCGCCAGCCGCGAGCCCAAGCTGCTCAAGATCCGCACCACTTACGACCTCGACCTGCAGAACGCGATGTTCCACATGCAAGGCGACGGCAAGATCACCGCCTTCAACATCGAGAAGGACCGCGCCGGGATCGAGAAATGGATCGGCGATTTCCTCGGCTACGGGGTGAAGCTCCAGCGCGACGCCGAGAAGGGCTTTCACGACGAGACCCATCTGCCGGGCCCGGTGATCATCGCCGCGCGCACGCTCAAGGAGGTCCACGACTGGTTCCCGGCGATCGAGATCGAGAATCTGCGGCGCCGCGTCCGGCCCAACATCGAGATGGGCGGGTCGCTCGGCTTCTGGGAAGAGCGGCTCTACTCGCATCCGGGCTTCGTGATCCAGTTCACGGTCGGCAAGGTGGTCATCACCGGCGTGCGCCCGGCCGAACGCACCCCGGCCTTCGAGTACGATCCGTACACAGGCGAGCAGACGCAGGGCTTCGCACAGGCGTTCATGCACAAACGCAAGGAACGGCTGCCCGCGTTCGTGCCGTCCGAGCGCTTCGACCACTACTACAAACTCGGCGTGCGCACGCGCCTGACTCACCACGAGGTCGGCAAGACGATTCGCACCGGTGAGCGCGTCGGCATTCTCGAGCGCAAGGTCGACGCGCCCGAGAAGGAATAGGCGGGCAACGCATGTCCTTCCTCGCCGGCATCTCGATCTATCCCATCAAGTCCCTCGATCCGGTCTTCGGCACCGAGATCACCGTCGGGCCGCAGGGCCGGCTGCTGCATGACCGCGAGTTCGCGTTCTTCGACGAGGCCGGGAAGTACGTGAACGGCAAGCGGCACGCGAAGATTCATCTGCTGCGGGCGGAATTCGATCTGCGCGCGATGAAGGTATCGCTGAGCGAACAGGGTAAGCCCGCCACGCAGACCTTTCATCTCGGCAAAGACAAGGAGAAGCTCGAAGCGTGGCTCGCGAAGTTCTTCGGCTTCGCGGTGACGCTCAATCGCGACGAACAGAACGGCTTCCCCGACGACCCGCAGGCATGGGGGCCGACGATTATCTCGACGGGCACGCTCAAAGAGGTGGCCTCGTGGTTCCCGGGCCTCAAGCCCGACGACGTCTGGAAGCGCTTCCGCCCGAACCTGGTGATCGGCGGCGTCGACCCGTTCTGGGAAGACCGCCTCTTCGCCGCAGAGGGCCAGGCCGTCCGCTTCACCATCGGCAAGGTCGCCTTTGAAGGCGTGAACCCCTGCGCCCGCTGCATCGTGCCCACGCGCCACCCGCTCACCGCCGCAGCGACCCCGGACTTCGTGAAGACCTTTATGGAAAAGCGCAAAGCCAAGCTGCCGCAGTGGACCAACGCCGCGCGCTTCGCGGACACGCTCTATCGATTGGCCGTGAACACCCGCGTCGCGCCGAGCGAAGCCGGGAAAGAGATGCAGATCGGGGATAAGCTGGTCATCGAATAGCAAAGGACTGGAGAGCCCATGGTTCCGAACACCAACGACGGCACTCAGCGCGCGCCCTACCTGCGCAGCGACTTCAACCTCGGCACGCTCACCAACCTGCCCGCGTGGAGCACCGGCCCGCGCGGCGACGAGCGCGCCAAGCACGAGGCCATCAAAGCCGCGGGCTACATGGGCATCCAGGGCGGCAACGTGAAGCTCTGCCGCGAACTCGGCTTGGGCGTCACCGGCGGCGGGCGCATCAACAAGGTGGGCGAGGCGCTGCCGCTCGCGCAGCAGGCGCAGGACGCGGGCCAGGCATGCGTCACGGCCCACGTCGCGTGGGGCATGGAAGACGATGCCGAGGTCTACCGCGTCGTCGAGGACATCCTCTATGCCTGCACGAAGACGAACTTCCCGATCTACATCGAGACCCACCGCGCCACGATCACGCAGGATCCCTGGCGCACGGTTCAGCTCGCGCAGAAGCTGCCCGAGGTCCGCTTCAACGGGGATTTCTCGCACTGGTACACGGGCCTGGAGATGGTCTACGGCGACTTCAACGCGAAACTAGAGTTCCTAGCGCCGGTCTTCGAGCGCGTGCGCTTCATCCACGGTCGCATCGGCAATCCCGGCTGCATGCAGGTCGATTGCGGCGACGGCGTGGGCCGCACCTACGTCGAGCACTTCCGCGAGCTGTGGAAGCGCAGCTTCGCGGGTTTCCTGAAGACCGCCAAGCCCGGCGACTACATCTGCTTCGCGCCGGAACTCCTGCATCCCGAGATCTACTATGCGCGGCTCTTTAAGGACGTGAAGGGCGAGATGGTCGAAGAGTGCGACCGCTGGGAGCAGGCGAAGTTGCTGACAAAGGTGGCGAAAGAAGCGTTTGCCGCGGCGGGTTAGGTTATAAAGTGTTCGCTGTCGAACAGAAGAAACTTTAAACCGAATAGCCACAGGTAATAGCTCGTTAGGCGTGAGGGTATTGCAGGTTCAATTATTCGATTTGTACGTTGGCTTCGGTTGGGCATTTTCGAGACGTATTCTTGAACCAATTTGTTCTCAACATCCCTAACTCCAACAGTGGCCGTCAATGGCCACGCCACACTGAAAATAAGCGTGAATAAAATGAGTGTGCGCAGGCTAAATTGAAAGCGCTTCCGTTCAGGCTTGACCGATTTCTCAACGTTGGAGGGGCCACTGGCTTCCATAACGAATAAACGTAATGGGAAGCGTGACAAATAGAATAACGAATATATCCGGACTCCTCTTCATGTCGCGCTTCGGGGGCGAGACGAAAAATGGAGAGGAGCCCGGTCCTGCACCTACTGTTCAACCGCGTTTTCGATAGCTGCCTCAAACGCATGCCCGACGCTCTGCTGCTTGGCTGCCAGGGCGCGCAGCCGCTTCTCAATTTCTTGCAAGCGCTCCCATTCCGCCGAACCTTCCACCGCTCCTGAACGCTGCGCGATCTGCCATTCGTCGAGCGCGTCGATCCAGGCGCTCGAAAGATCGTTCAGCGAGAGTTCGAGGCGGTTGACGCGCTCTTCGAGCGGCTTGTGCCGCGGCGGTGGGGGAACGAGCCGAATCCCCGTCAGCGGCCGCAGGCGGCGTGTCGAATTCGAACTGGGCTGATTGCCGCGGAGCCGTGCACGGAGCGAGTCCGATTTCGGCGCTCGCATGACTCGCGTGGGTTCGGGCGTCTTCATAGGCGGTCTCTCCTCTGCTGTCTGGACGTCACTTTACTCATGCCGCGATGGGGCCCGCATATTCCAATAAATTGGATGTCGCAGGTATAGATTATTAATCCAAGTCGGACGAACCGTTGGATCGCCGAACAAGAGGAGGTGCTTCGTGCAAGTGCATTGATATCTTATGCCTGTTACTTGGCCCAAGGCACGGTGCGTTCGCGGAAGATCTGCGGCGCCTGTCCGATGTGGCGCTTGAAGACGCGGCTGAACACGTACGGATCGGGAAGGCCGACGCGCGCGCCGATCTCCTTCACACTCAGATCGGTGTCGCTCAGCAGTGCGCACGCGGTCTGGCAGCGCAGCCGGGCGAGGTAATGCGCGGGGCCCATGCCGGTAAGCTTTTTCATGCCCTGCCGCAGGCTCGAATAACTCGTCGCGTGCTCCTTCGCGAGCGCCTCGAAGTCGACCTCCTCTCGGAAGTGCTCGCGGCAATAGTCGAGCACGCTCGCGAGCGACCGGCTGGGCGTGTGCGACTGCTGGAGCCGCTCCTGGCTGTGGTACATCTCGACGAGCAGCCGCTCGGCGAGCACCACGCAGCGGTCCGCGTCGCCGGGGCCGTCGCGCCGGACGAGCCGGATCAGTTCGCGCATGAGTTCCACCAGCGGCGGGATGTTGACGAGCTGCCGTACGATTCCGTCCGAAGGGAACCAGCCGAAATCGAGCAGCCGCGGCAGCGCGGGGCCGCTCAGCGCGAAGTGGTACTCCGCCCACGTCGTTCCTTCAAACGGCCCGTAGTGAAAGCGCGGCCCCGGATACACGGCGAAGATGCAGCCGGGCTCGAGCGCCTGCACGGGCCCGTCGTTCACCTGATAGGTGCCGCGGCCGGAGACGACGAAGCCGAGCGCGTAATCGGAGAACGGATGGTGAATCCAGGAATCCTTCTGAAGCTGGCAACCGGCCATGTTCACGCGCAGATCGCGGATGGTGCCCGTATGCATCAGCGGGCGCAGGAAGATGGTGGGGAGTTCCGCCGCGCCGGGCGGCGGCT
>JACQFI010000058.1 GCA_016200135.1 Planctomycetota bacterium | reverse complement strand
CCCTCCCCAACCCTCCCCCGGAAGGGGGGAGGGGGAAGCGGGGCGAAGCTGCGCTGAGGCCCAAAGTCCAAAGTTCTCGCATCGTTCGTTCCGGCGATTGCTTTTGTCTGGCGCGATTCGCATAATCTTCGCGCCGATGATTTACCTAAAGGGGGGCGGGCTCGCGGGCGGAAAACGCCGCGCGCGTCCGAACGTGTTTGGTCTGTTCCGCCGCGCGGCGCTCGCCGCGTGCGTGCTCTCCTTTATAGGCGTTCAGGCCGCGCGGGGCGAAGACGCGCCTGCGTCCACTCTAAAGATCGAGCTCGAGAAGACCACGGTGCCGGAAGGCGGGACGCTGGTAGGCAAGCTCGTGGGCACGTGGTCCGACGGTAAAATCGGCGAAGAGAAGCTGGTGCTGCGTTTGGCGTGGATCGACGGCGCGGGGCGCGTGGTGAATCACGTGGAGATCCGCCGCGAGAAGCATGCGTCCGCGGACGAGCCGATCCCGTTCGCGTTGGCGGCGGAAGGCGGGATGGGCCGCAGTCATCGCCTGGTCGCGCTGGTGGCGCCGCGCGCGAAGAAGAAGAACGAGGACCCGCAGGATTGGCGCGTCGCGGCCGAGGCGGCCTTCAAGATCGACCGCGCGGCCGAGAAGTGGGACGGCTACCAGGTCCTCGCGCCCGGCAGCGTCGAACCGGAGCACTGGAAGCGTCTCGTGGCGCTGGGCGTGCGCGGGCTCGCGCCGCTCGATCCGGCCAACGGGCAGAACGCGGAACGGCTCGCGAAGATGGACCTGCCGTTCCTCGCCGACGGGCTGATCCCGCCGCAGTGGCACGCGTTCGAGGCGGCCCAACCAGAGGCTTGGAAAGCTCAGGCGGCCAAGTTCGCGGCGACGCGCGACCCGCAGGCGTTCGGGGCCTGCCGCCTCTTCGATGAGAACGAGCTGAGCAAGGCCAAGGCGGCGGCGGAAGCGAAGCTCGCGGCGCACGCGTGGCTCTCGCCGCTGGGGTATGCGCTCGGCGATGCGCCGGCGCTGAACTGCGGCGGCTATCCTGCGGACGCGGCGGCGGACGCGCTAACGCTGGACGTCTTCCGCGCGTGGCTGAAGGACCGCTACGGCTCGCTGGAGAAGCTGAACCGGCATTGGGGCACGACCTTCCCGCGCTGGGAGGAAGTGCGTGCGCCGACCACCGACGAGGCCAAGGCCGACGCCGATCCGCATTACGCGAAGCTGTACGAGGCGCTCCGGGCCGGCGACAAGGCGAATCTTCTGCCGCGGCGCGAGGGCGCGCCGTACTTTGCGTTTAAATTGAGCGAGCTCGCGCCGCCGGGCGGCGAAGATTACGCGGCGTGGTGCGACTGGCGCGCGTTCCAGGACTTTGCCTTCGCGCGGATGCTCGGCGAGTACCGTTCGTGGGTGCGCGCGGCGGATGCGGGCGCGCGCGTGGGCCTTACCGGCACGCAAGGGCCGTCGGCGTGGAGCGGCTACGACTGGTCGCGGCTCGCGAGCGTGCTGGACTGGTGCGCGCCCGAAGGCCCGGACGCGGTGCTGCAACGCGCGCTTTATAAGAGCTTCAACCCCGCCGGGCGGACGCTGGCGCTGCTCGAAGCGGGCCCCGAGTTGCGGCGCGGGCTCTGGGACGGCTGGCTGCAAGGCGACCGCGGCGCGCTGCTGGAGAAGACGGAGAAACTCTTTGCGGGACCGGCGAGTGAGTTGACGGAGGAGGCGCGGGCGCTCGAAGAAGACCTGCGCGCGCTCGCGGTGGGCTTGGCGGAACAGCGCGCGCGCATGCGCGAACAGCGCGACGGCGTGGCGATCTACTATTCGCCGCGGTCGCTGGCGCTGCACTGGATGCTCGACAGCCGGCTCGACGGTTCGGACTGGGTGCGGCGCGGCGGCGCGCAGGCGGCGGATCGCGACACGGGCCTGCTGGCGCTGCGCGCGTGGCACGCGCTGCTCATGGATCTGGGCTACACGCCGAAATTCGTGGAGCCGCGGCAACTGCTTGCGGGAAAGCTCGACGCGAAAGTGCTGGTGCTGCCGAAGGTCCTCTCGCTGAGCGACGAGGAGGCCGCGGCGATCAAAGAGTTCGCGCGGCTGGGCGGCGTGGTGATCGCGGACAGCCAGTGCGGGGTCTTCGACGGCGCGGGCAAGCGGCGCGAATCTCCGCATTGCGACGACGGCGCGGGCGCGACCGCGGGCATTCTCGACGAAGCCTTCGGCATCCGGCGCACCGACTTCTGGGCGCATGAGTTCAACGGGGCGTTCCACGGCGACGGCGAGGCCGCGCGCGTGATTCTCGAAGCGCCGGACGCGACGGGCACGTTCGGGCCGGTCTCGAGCGAGCTGCGCGTGAACGAACCGGGTCTGCGCGCGACCGGCGCGTGGCGCTACGGGCGCACGCTCGAAGGCATCGCGCGGCGCATCAACCTGAGCAAGGAAGACGGGACCGCGGCGCTGCTGATCCGTCCCGGCGGCTTGGGCCGCTTCGTGTACCTGAACCTCGCGATGCAGGACTATCCGCGCTTGCGCGAACAGGCGGCGGCGGACTTCGCGCTTACGGGCATGACGCGCGCGGGGTACGAGCGGCTCTTTGGCGTGCCGACGGGCGGCGAGGCGCTGCGGGTGCTTACCGGTGACATGCTCTTCGAGGCGCTTGGCGAACCGGCCCTGGTGGTCCGCGCGCCGGACGGCACACCGCTGCGCGGCGTCGCCCGGCTGCTCTGGACCGATGGCGGCGCGGAGTTAATCGCGCTGCTGCCGCCTGCGCACGAGCCGCGCATCATTTCGAAGGGCTACGGCTTCCCGCATGCTGAAGCGAATGACAAGCCCGGCGACGGTGGTTTCGAGTACATCCGCGGGCTGGAAGCGAAGCCGACCAAGGCCACGGATGGACGCGTGGCAATCGCGTCAAAGCTGCACTGGTACGACGCGCGCTCGGGCGGGTATCTGGGACTCGGCAACGAGTGCCGCGCGAAGCTGGACCCGGATCGCGCGACGCTGCTGGCGGCGCTGCCGTACAAGGTCGCGGGGCTGCATACGAAGGTCCGGCGCACGAATCCGCAGGGCGTCTTCAAGGTCTGGGCGGAACTCGAGACGGACCGCGCGGGCGCGGACGGCGATGGGAAAGTGCTCGGCCACATCCTGCGGCTGGAGATCTACGATCCGCAAGGCCGCCACCTGCCGCACTACGACGCGAATCTTTACGCGGAGCACGGGCGCTGGGAAGGCACCATCGCGCTGGGGCTGAACGAGCCCGCAGGCAACTACCGCGCGCTCTTCCGCGACGCGCTGACCGGCGCGGGCGAGGAAGCGCATCTGCTTAAAGAAGGCGAGTTGTACGGCCGGATGTTCCCGCCGAGTTTAGCCGAGCAACGCTGGACGGCGGAGCCTTCGGGCCAGGCCGGGAAGCTGATGCTGGACGGCGACGGCGCGGTGGTCTACCGGCGGCGCGTGCGCATGACCGCGACGGGCCAGGGCCTGACCGCGCCGCCGCAATTCGATGTCCGCGCGCCCAAGCCGTGGTCGTTCGAGTCCTTCGCGTTCCCCGCGGGCCGCTTCAAGGCCGACGATCCCACGCCCGAGCCGTACGAAGTGGATCTGGTGCTGAAGATGAGGGGCCGCGAGCTGCGCCCGGAGACGGCTACGGACGGAGAGCTGGTGGTCAAGACGCCCTCGGGCGAGGAGCACCGGGCGCTGCCGTTTCGCGTCGCGCTGGTGCCGCAGGAAGAGAAGGGCGGCATCGAGATCGACGGCAAGCTGGGCGACCGCGGCTGGGGGCGCGCGCCGCAGGTGGCCGGCTTCGCGCTCAAGCAGGATGGCAAAGAAGACGCGAGCGCCGCCGCGCCCACGGAAGCGACGGTGGTTTACTTGAGGCGCAACGAGACGCATCTGCTTATCGGCGTGCAGTGCAACGACCGCGAGTTCGAGGCTGCGCGTAATCTCAAGCTGCGCGCCGAGGACCGCGACGACGAGGCGCTGGCTTCAGGAGATTGGTTCGAGGCCGCGGTGGCGGTGGAGGGTGGCAAGGCGGAGCCCGTGCGCGTGCGCATCGACCCGCGCGGGCGGATCTTCGACGCGCGCGGCAAGGACGTGGGCTGGAATCTCTCCGCAGAGGCGCGCTGCGCAGCGGAGATGCAGAAGAAGGGCTGGAGCGCGGAGCTTGCGATTCCATGGAAGGACCTGGGCCTGGAGTCCGCACCCGACGAAGGCCGCGGCTTAAGGCTGGGCTTCGAGCGGCGGCGGGTGACCGGCGAGCACGCGGCCGAGCAGAGCGTCTGGCGCGGCGACGCAAGCCGCCCGGCAAGCGATGCGGATGCATTGGGCGTGGCGATGACGGTCGGGAAGTAAATTCCAAATTATAAAAACCAAGAACCAAGCAAACGTCAAAACTAAAACAAATACAAAGATTGAATATTCGATCATATCGAGTCAGGATGTTGCAATATCAGCTAGCAGTTACCGGTTTTCGTGGGGGCAACGTCATGAGTTACAATATATCTATATTCTGGCCCACCGACGCAATAATGAGTGGGAATGATGTCACCAATACTACTATTAGAAGTGGGAAGACTCTTGGCAATCTGGAATCGATAGGGTTCATGTGTTCGGAATATGCTTCAAAGGAAAAAGAATTGGTGCGCTGGATAAGAAGAAATATTAATGTTGATAGGGTAAAGAGGATTTACATTGACCATTCGCTAAATTCTTTAGGGTTTGTAGGTTTGTTCGAAAACCTAGAGGATATTCGAATCCATAATCCCAGGATTACCGACTTTACTCCGCTAAAATCGCTCTCGAAGTTACACACGCTCATATTGGGAAGCGCCAGTCCAACGCAAGTGACGCCACTGCTTAAAACACTGCGTTTGAAACAATTGGAAATATCGTTGGCAAAGTGGCCGGATATTAAGGCAATCACTTCTTGCAAAACAATCGAAACTCTTAAAGTTACAGGCTGGCCCTTTGCGGATGTTTCACCAATTGATGGATCAGGAATCAAGAACTTGAGTATTACAAAAAGCAACAAACTGCGGACTGTGAATTTTAGTGATCAAATGACATTGCATAGGCTTAAGTTGGTCCTTTGCAATGCAGTGAAAAAAGTTGAGGCTGTAAAAATGGTTAGCCTTTGGGTTCAGTATTGCAATGCACTGGATGTGCAAACATTTCGAAATATTGTTGGCTTGAGAAATCTGAGATACGATATTAATAGGCCCATGGAAAGTCTGGGATTTGTGGAGGGATGCCGAGATTTGTTGTTCTTGTATATTATTTCCAAAAAAGGTTCTATGGATCGTCTTGATTGTATTGCTAATCATCCTTTGCTCAAAGAGGCAATAATAGGTTCACTAAATAATGAGGGTATTGAATTCATTGGTAGAAGGAATAAGAAACTAAGTATTACTAATGACTTTATTACCTTCGAAGGTGGTAAACTTATCGTCCCATAAGCGCCTATATATTTATTTGCGCAAGGAAGAAATATAAGGAAGCATAAATTCTATAGGAAATCTAAGGGGCTGGCGTTCAACCTAATTTGGAAATCATAGCCGTAAGTTTTTCTGGCTGTTCCTGAATATCTGCTATCCTTTCCACCGCTTGATGGCTTCCGATAAAAGGAACTGACATGCTCAAATACACATTGACGTTTCTGTCTGTGTTTCTTCTGGCCGGCTGCGGCGCGCCGAAGGACCCGCCCAAGCCAGGGCCCGCGCCGGGACCGGTTGGGGACAAGAAACCGCTGAAGGAGCAGAGCGAGGCGGAGTTGCTCCAAGCGGGGCAGGCGGGAGATGGGGCGGCGCTGAATGAGCTTGGGCGGCGGTACTATTTCGGGCGCGGCGTCGAGAAAGACCTGAGCAAGGCCTTTCAGTTCTTCCGCGATTCCGCGGATAAGGGCGACGCGGATTCCATGTACAACCTGGGTGTGATGTACCACCACGGGCAACTTGTGGCGGTGGACGAGAAGGAGGGCTTCCGCTGGTACCTGAAGGCCGCGGAGAAGGACCACCCCGAGGCCGTCAAGATGGTGGGCTTGATGTACAAGCTCGGCGTCGGCACGGAGCAGGATTCCGCCATGGCGCTGCCGTGGCTCGAGAAGTCGGCGGGCTTCGGGAACGCGCAGGCCTGCACGAGCATCGGCGAGATTTATTCCGAGGGTTCGGCCGGAGATGTGGATTACGTGAAGGCCCGGGAGTGGTACCTCAAGGCGGCTCAGAGCGGCGACGGCATCGCGTACGGGCGGCTGGCGATGATTTACATGCAGGGCCTTGGCGTGCCCAAGAACAAGGAAGAATCGGACAAGTGGATTCAGCTCGCCCAAACGACGGATGTAGGCCCGGGCGTCGCCGAGGCCGTGCTGGCCGATTGGGAAAAGCACGATCCCGAGGTCGTGTACGGCTTCGGCATTTTTCTGGAGCAGAAGGGCAAGCCGGAGCAGGCCGAGTACGTGATGGAACGCGCATCCAAAGCAGGCAGCAAGCGCGCGGCGGAGTGGCTGGCCAAGCGCAGGCGCGGCGGGCAGTAGCGAGCCGCGCTATTTCACCAATTCCTCGAGCTTGTCGTAGCCGGCGGCGACGCCTTGTTCCATGGGGAACTTGAGCGCGCCGTCGCGGGCTTCGCGGGATTCGTACTTCACGGTCAGGGTCAACGTCGTCCGGCCGTCCTTTTCGCTCAGCGCCTGGGTCACCAGGGCTTCGCCCTCATACCACGCGGGTTCGAAGCGTTCGGTCGCGACGAAGCGCTCGGGTACGGCGACTTCGCGGAAGACGCCGCCCCAGGACATGCCGCCGCCGGGGCCGCTCATCTCGAAGCGATACGCGCCGCCCGCCTGCAGGTCGAGCACGCAGGACTTCAGCGCCCAGCCGGGCGGCGCGAAGAGCCAGCGCTTGAGCAGCGCGGGCGTGGTGAGCGCTTCGAAGACTTTCGCGCGCGGGGCGTCGAAGACGCGCGTCATGACGATCTCGCGGTCGCCGGGCGTAGCGAGCGTCAGTTTGCCGACAGTCTTCATGGGCGGGATCCTCCGCTGAAGCCTTAATATCTAACAGAAAAGATTGGCCGCCAAAACGCCAAGTACGCCAAGAATGGAATATATACGCAGGTTTTGCTTTGTTGAAATCCCCTCCTTATGTAAGGAGAGGTTAGGGGAAGTTAGAGCAGCGGAGGAGTAACCCCCTTACTTAAGGGGGGAATTCACGACGCGCCGCGGGGTTTCAAAAGAGCAGCAGGTTTCAAATCTCGTAGCGCCTTGGGGGTAACTGAGGGGAATGCCGCTGGGGACGGCGGCGGCCCTGCCGGCGTGGACGCCGGCGCTCCATGGGCTGGCCGCCTGTGCTGCCGATCGACAAGGATAGGGCCGGGGTATCTTTCACTACATGCGCGCGAGCCGTTCGACGGCGGCGTGGATCTGTTCGGCGGCGGTGCGGTAGAATTCGATGGCGCCGGCGGAACGGGCGCGCTTGCGGTCTTTTCCGTCTTTCTGGGCGCTCCGGCTCTTGCCTTCTTCGACGCCATTCCCCTGGCCGTCTTTGCGCTCGCCGCGGGCGCTGCGTTCGGCGGTGGCGGCGTTCTTCTGGGCTTTAAGCGCGGTGAAATCGAGCGGTGGGCCGAAGCGGACGCTGACGTGCTTGGGGCGCGGAATCGCACGGCCTTTGGGCAGCGCCTCGAACGTACCTTGCAGGAAGACCGGGACGACGGGGTAGTCGAGTTCCAGCGCGAGGATGCCGATGCCGGACTTGAACGGCAGGAGCTTGCCGGTGAGCGAGCGCGTGCCTTCGGGGAAGATCAGCAGCGAGCGCCCGCCATCGAGCGCGGCGCGGCAGGTGGAGAGGCCCTCGAGCGTGTTGTCCTCGCGCTCGAACGGCAGCACGTTGAAGACGGTGGAGAAGAACCAGCTCTTGAGGCGCGTGTCGAAGAAGTAGTCCTTCGCGCCCATGACGTGGAGCTGCGACGAGCGCCCGCCGAGCACGGCGCGGATCGCGGCGGTGTCCAGGTGGCTGCAGTGGTTGGCGGCGAGCAGCGCCGGCTGGTCCGGGGGCAGGTGTTCGAGACCGTACGCGTCGATGCTGAGGTACGCGTTGAAGAAGACCTTCTCGGTCGTGCGCATCGCGCCCTGTAGGATCGTCTTCGAGAACCGCGGTTGGAGGGCCTGCGAGGTCGCGTTCGTCCCGCGCTTGAGGATGCGGTCGCTGATCGAGCTCTTGGCCTTCGGTTCGGCGCGCGGGCCGGACTCCAGCGCGGCGGCGGCGGCCTCGGCGACATCCTGAACCGTCCAGAGCTTCGCGGAGACCTCGTCGGATATCGTGACGTTCAGGCGCAGTTCGAGCTTGCCGATCAGATCGACGCGGCCGATGCTGTCGAGGCCCAGGTCGAGCTGCAGCTTCTGTTCCGGCGCGATCTCCTGCGGCTGCAGGCCGGCGATCTCGGCGATGGCGCGGACGACTTCGCGGAAGACTTTACCTTCGACCGGCTTGCCCGCCGTCGAAGGCGACTTGGCGACGGCGGCGAGCAGCCCGCTGGCCGCGGCGCGTGCGGCTCCGGCGAAGGCCTCGCGGACTTTGTTGCGGCGGACTTTCAGTGTCGAGGTCTTGGGCAGATCGTCTACCTGGAACTCGATGCGCGCGACGCGCTGGTGGCTGGGCAGGCCGTGGCTGAGTTTCTCGACGGCCTGCCGGACTTCGGCGCGGGCCTTCTCGCCGTCCTTTTCGAGCACGATGACGAGCGCGAGTTCTTCGCCCTGGCCGGTGCGCGTGGGCAGGCCGACGGCGCAGAACTCCTTGACCTTCGGCAGGCCGCGGAAGTGCGTCTCGATCTCGTCGGGATAGACCTTCTTGCCCGCGGTGGTGACGACGACGTCCTTCACGCGGCCGGTAAGAAAGAGGTAGCCATCGGGGTCGAGGCGGCCGAGGTCGCCGGTGCGGAACCAGCCGTCTTCGAGGGCCTTCTCGGTGGATTCGGGATCGTGCCAGTAGCCCTGCATGACCATCGGGCCGCGGGCGAGGACTTCGCCGATGCCCTGGTGGTCGGTGTTTTTGACATTCAGTTCCACGCCGGGGAGCGGCAGGCCGACGCTGCCGGCTTTGGGCGCGGCGAGCGGGTTGACGGTGAGGATCGGGGCGGTCTCGGTGAGGCCGTAGCCTTCGACGACGGTGAGCCCGAAGCGGCGCAGGAAGTGGAAGAGTTCGGGCGCGAGCGGCGCGCCGCCGGAGACGAGCACGCGCAGCTTGCCGCCGAAGGCCTGGTGGACCTGTCCGAAGACCTTCTTGCGCGTCTGGTCGCTCCCGACGAACTCCGCGGCGCCGGCCATGCCGTCGAGCAGCGCGACGGCCATCTTTCTCGCCGCGCCGGAGGACTGGATCTTCGCGCGGATCTTGTCGGCGAAGAGCTGGTACAGGCGCGGGACGCCGATCATGACGGTGGTGTTCGTGCGGCGCAGCGCCTCTTCGACGTCTTTGAGCGATTCGACGTAATGCACCGTCGAACCGCCGAAGAGCGGCGAGAGGAAGCCGCCGGTGAATTCGAGCGCGTGGTGGAGCGGGAGCACCGAGAGGAAGCGGTCCGCCGGCAGCGGTTCGAGGACTTCCGCCACCGAGAGCGCGTTGGCCGTGAAGTTGACGTGGCTGAGCATCACGCCCTTGGGCGCGAGCGTGGTCCCGCTCGTGAAGAGGATCGAGGCGAGCGTCTCGGGCGAGGGTTCGGCGAGCGCGCGGCTGCCTTCGGAAGCCTGCGGGTAGGGCCAGGCGTCGCCCGCATGCGGTTCGAGGTTGTCGTGAAGGTTTAAGAGCGGGGGCAGGCCCTGGCCGGCGCCGAACGCGCCGTCGGCCGCGGCGAGCATCCCCGCGGAGACGACCACGGCGCGCGCGTCCACGTACTTGATGAGGCCCGCGGCTTCGGCTGGCGGGAGCTGGCGGTCGAGCGGCACCGCGACGCCGCCGGCGCGCTGAATCGCGAGGTACGCGAGGGTCCATTCGGGGCCGTTCTCGCACCAGATGACGACGCGTTCGCCGAACTGCAGGCTGAGGTTCGCGCGCAGCTTGCGCGCCCACAGGCCGGAGCGTTCGAAGTATTCGGCGAAGGTGAGCTTGGAGTGCGCGGGCGCGTGGCCGAAGGGCGCGCGCTTCATCTCGAGGAAGATCTTGCCGCCGAAGCGTTCGGCACCGCGCGCGGCCAGGTCCACGATGGTCTGCGGGACGCCGTGGATCGCGCTGCCCGCCCGCGCTTTGCCTTTTTCCGTCTCTTCCGCGAGCAGGTTGCCTTCACCGGCTCCGGCGCGCGGCGGAAGATCCATGCGGAGGATGTTGCGCTTGAGGCCCGGGATGTGGACGTCCTGGATGTAGCGGCGCCAGGGGATCTTGCGCGGGTCGAAGTCGAAGAGTTCGCGTTCTTCGGGCACGAGCTGTTCGAAGATTTCGCGGGCCCGTTTGGTCTCGAAGCGGCAATTGAGATTGGTGTAGGGGCTGTAGATATCGACGTAATAGAGGAGCTGTTCGGCGGCGGTGTTGATCGAACGCAGGCGCGAGCGCAACTTGCGCGTGCCGGGGATCGACACCGGGCCGTCCATGAGCGCGCCGAGCGCCTTGGCCGGCGCGAGGTAGCCGTAATTGAGGCGGCGCTTGAAGCGTTCGACCGTGGGGAATTTCCAGTGCGGCACGCGCACGGGGCGACCGGCGCGGTCGAGCATGGGGTGCTTCTGGAAGTAGTCGCGCACGGTCTGGTAGAGGTTCTCGATGGCCAGCGGGTTCTCGCTGGAACTGGCGACGTGGAGCAGGTCGAAGGCGCCGGGACGGCCGCCGACGTGCGCCGCGGCGGCGAGGATCGCGTTGACGACGAGGTCGGCGGGGATGATGTCGAGGACCACGTCGCGCTGCGCCGGGAAGTCGGCGAGGCGGCCCTTGCCGAAGCCGATGATGAGCGGGTCGGCCATGCGCAGGCCGTCGAGCCAGCCGGGCTCGGGTTAGCGCAGGCTGGATTCGATGATCGACGGGCGCACGATGGCGGTGGGCACGGCGCCGTGGTGGTCGCGCACGAGCTGTTCGCCCAGGAACTTGGTATAGGTGTAGGTGTCGTTCCAGCCCAGGCTGCGCGCGCGGCGCATGCCGGCCGAGACCAGCGCGCGGCGCAGCGCGGTGCGCGCCTCTTCGCTCTCCGGCGCCCAGCCCTGCTTGCGCGCCTGCGTCTCGCAGTCGGACGTCACGATCTTCGCCAGCGTGCGGAGCTTCTCGATCTCTTTCGCGACGTCGAACTTGTCGGGCCGCGGCGCGCCGGGCGGGAGCTGCGCGTCGATGGCTTCGAGCGGGTCGAGGAGGCTTTCCGGCACCAGGCCCTTGCGCATGCCGCTGACGTACGCCGTGGAGATATGGATGTACGCGCCGCCGGCGGCCTGGGCGAGTTCGAGCAAGCGCTGCGGGCTGAGCGTGTTGATCTCGAGCGCAAGATCGAGGCGTTCGTCGAAGACGACGGTGGCCGCGGAGCCGATCACGATCTGGACCTCACGGGCGAGGGCTTCGAAGGCTTCTTCGCTGAGGCCCAGGCGCGGGTGGGTGAGGTCGCCGGAGACGCACGCGATGCGTTCCTGACACCAGGATTCGAAGCGCGCGCCCATCTTTTCGCGCAGGCGCGAGAAGGCGCTGTTGCGCAGGATCTCTTCGCGCATGCGTTCGGCGGGATCGACGAGCGAGCCGTCGGCGCGGGCGCGGGGGCGGATCAAGAGGTGGATCTTCTTCACTTCGGGCAGGTCGCGCAGGAGCTTCTCGACGAGCGCCTTGGCCAGGAAGCCCGTGGACCCTGTGACGAGGACGCCCTTGCCCGCGAAGAAGCGGCGCACGGAGAGGCCCTGGAGCGACTGCGTGGCGGTCATGGGGACTTAAAATATACGCGCAGGTGCGAAATGCCAGTCAGTCCGGAGCCTGTTTGAACCGCAGAGGCGCGGAGACGCGGAGAAGGGAAGGCCAGGGGAAGAATATCGGATGCGGCAGGTTGGGATTAGGAATCGAACTTGGCGCCGCAATGGTTGCAGGTTGGAGCGCCGGTGGGGCTGCGTTCGCCGCAGGCTTTGCAGACCTGGCCGAACTTGCTGCGCAGGAACACGTAGATGAGGCCGCCGAAGATTAGGAGGACGGCCAGGGCGATGCCGAGCAGTTCAGTTTCCGGGTCGGGCATCGGAGCGGTCTCCTGGGCTGTGGTTTTAGTTACGGGTTTCGGGCGGGGGCTTTCGGGCTTCGTGGCGGCGGATGAGGAATTCGCAGAAAAACATTAAGCCGATAATCAATACCAAGGAAAGTACGACGTTTGCTATGAGTGAAATGAGAATACTGCGCCCAAGATCTTCAAAACCGGTTCCGCGCCAATCGTCCCATGGAAAGCCTCCATCCACTTCATATTGATACGGCCAGCCCCGAACGAGTACGCCTGTGTACCAACCTTCTTTATAGTTCCATGTGTAAATCTCATGGGAGAATGATTCGGATACATTCAAATACAGCAAAGTCGCTGCGGCAAACATTGCAATTAAAGCCGTGCTCAGATGAATCTGAAACCAGCGGCGCTTGCGTGGCTCACTCATGGCTTGCGGGCCTCGCGGCGGCGGAGGATGTATTCGGTTGGGACGCCGGTGAGGCCGAGCACGGCGATGCCTGCGAAGAAGTCGATGAGTATGCCGGGTCTATGCCAGCCGGCGCCCACCACGAAGGACGTGCTGCCGGGGCCCGCGCCCGCCTGTGGCGGAAACTTCGCAAAGGCAGTGACTGGCCAGCCGTAATTCAGGCATTGCGATTCGAGCGCACCGTTCGGTTGGTAGAAGATCTCGGCCTCGGAGCGCAGATTGGCCCAGGCGAGCATCCCCGTTACCGCCAGCAGAATCAGGCCGGTGGCGGGGCGCAGGGGGATGCGGGGCCGTTCACCGGCTTCGCGGCACCGGACGAGGTATTCCAAGAGCACGCCCATGGCGGCAAGCAGCGCGAATCCGAACAGGGCATTGAGGACGACTGCTTCGCTATCGTTGTACCGTTCCCAAACGGGACGGCCCTGGCCCACGCGGTCCAATTCCTTTTGGCACGCGGCCACCGGGTCTTCGCCGTCCTCCGGCAGCGCAGGCGTGGCGAATCCTCCATCGTTATGAAAGGGCCATCCGGAGCCCAGGAATTGCGCGGTCATGCCGTGGGACGGTGAGCCCGGTTGGGGGCGATAGACGAGCACGGTTTCAGGAATCACCCGGGGGGGCCTGATGTTTACGTACAAGAGGAGCGAGGCCGCGAGCATCAACACGATGGCCGCTGAAAGGTGAATCTGGAACCAGCGGCGCTTGCGGGGTTCAAGCATGGCTTTTGGCCTCGCGGCGGCGGTGGAGGCGTTCGCCCACATAGGCCGTAAGGCCGATTGCGGCGCAGGCCAGCAGGAGGTCGGCGGCGAAGCTCGCGTAGTCCATGGTCTGCAGGGCCGCCCCGAAGGGCTCAGAACTGGCGTTGAGCACCAGCTCCTTCCCGTTCTCGCGCACCACTTCGTCGGTCTGGAGCACGCGCAGCGGCCAGCCGTAGGTGACGGTCCAGCGGTTGGGATCGTTCTGCGGATGCCAGATGCGTTCGCGGGTGTTGGCCCAGAGGGAGAGGACGGCCACGAGCAGCATGGCCGCGACCATGAGCAGGCGTGTGCGCGGGCCTGCCGCTTTGGGGACGTCGGTCATGCCGGCATTATACGCAGTCCAGCAAGAAACCGGGCGCTCTGATTTGTGGTTACGTAATCTTTCGATGGTGCCGAACAGTACCTAACCCCCCGGCCCCTTCCCTAAGGCTGCATCACCGGACTTGCAGCGAAGTTTTTGACCACGACAGGGGTCGCTGAGCATTTCGCGGCGCTCATGCGAATTCTTCTGTCGCCCCTGCCGGGGTGAAGGGGCGGTTTGAACGATCTGTCCGAGGGTATCGACCTCCCGGTCTCAACCCCCGGCTAATTTCTGTGACCCCTGCGGGGTCCGTCGGAATTCGATTGCAAATCCGGTGATGCAACTCTTCCCGAAATAGGGAAGGGGCGTTTCTGTTTAAGGTGGGTAGTGATGCTTCTCGCCGTTCTTTGTGTCTTCGTGGTGAAGGCCGTTCAGCGTTTGGCGCCCACCTTCGGGATTAGGATTGCGACGGCGCAGGGGACTTCGAGCATCGCGGCTTCGATGTTCGGGCCCAGGTAGAGGCGTTCGACCAGGCTCTTGTTTTCGGCGCCGAGCACCACCAGATCGTATTGGCCGCGGTGGACTTCATCGACCAGGCCCGAGATCACGGACTCGCCTTCGCGCACGTGGCATTCAAGGCGCTCGGGGTGGGGGAAGCGTTCGCTGAACTGTTCCTTGAGCGTCACGCGCATCATGTCGGCGACGTGTTCGCCGAGCGGGCTGATGGCGGCGGCGGGCAGGAGCGGGTTGACGTTGCGGCTCTCCGAGACGTAGAGGACGCTCAGCGCGGCGCCGGCGGCCTCGGCGTAGGCGGCGGCGAGGTCGAAGGCGGCGTCGGAGACGTAGCTGCCGTTGGTCGGCACGAGAATGCGTTTCATGGGCTTGGGCGTATCGGTCTGGCCTTCGCGGCCGGCGACGACCACGAGGTGGCAGGGACATTTCTTGACGATCTCGGCGATGAACGGGTCGTAGACCGGGTGGCCTTCGCCCGAGGCGCCCATGACCAGGAAGTGGCAGCCCTTGGCGGCTTCGGCGAGGATCGTCGCGGAGACGCTCTCCTGCACGGGCGTCTTGCGCGGAGTAAGCCGGGCGGCGAAGGCGCCGGCGGCTTCCTTCAGGTTCTTGAAGACGGCTTCGGCGTCGATGTGGCGTTTGCCGCGCCCGCTGCCGGCGAGCCCCTGCCACCACGAGAGCGGTTCGGGTTCGACGTAGAGGGCGGTGCAGCGGTCGCCGTCGGTGCGGCAGAGGTGCGCGGCGAGGTGGCCGCCGAGGAGCGCGTTGGGGCCGCCGGAGGCGGGGACGAGGATCTTGAGCTGGCCCGTGGGCACGAAGCGGCCCTCGGAACTCTTTTCGCGCTGCTTCTCGTCTTCGTTGAGCGGGATTTTGTGGGCGATGAGTTTGATCAGGATCGGCGCGAGGAAAGAGGTGACCACGGCCATGAGGACGATGCAGGAGTAGAGTTCGACGTCGAGGATGCCGAGTTCGTGGCCCACCTTGGCGACGACGAGGCCCATCGCGCCCCGGGCGCTCATGCAGAAGCCCAGCGCCAGCGCCATCCAGCGGTTCTGCCGGCCGAGGATGCCGCCGAGGAAACAGCCGGCGATTTTGCCGGCGATGGCGATCGAGATCACCAGGACGGGCAGCCAGAAGCCCTGGATCTTCCAGAGATCGACGCCCAGGCCGACGACGCCGAAGAAGAGCGGCGCGAAGAGGGACATGGTGACGCTCTCGAGTTTGCCGAGGCTCTCGCTGGCGAGCGTGGGACACTGGCGGAAGACCACCCCCGCGACGAATGCGCCGAAGACGGCGTGCACGTGGATCGCTTCGGTGAAGCCCGCGCAGAGCATGGTGACGCAGAAGATGACGACCAGCTCGCCGCCTGGCATGCGCATGACGTTATCGAGATGCGGGAGCGCCAGGCGCAGCACGGGGTAGAGCGCATAGCGCGCGAAGGCCAGAAAGGCCGCGAGCCACAGGAGCGTCCGGAAAACGTGGTCGGGCTCGAAGCTGCCGGTGGTGACCAGGCCCGAGATCACGGCGAGCACGATCCAGCCGACGGTGTCGTCCACGACGGCGGCGCTGAGCGTGAGCAGGCCGAAGTCGCGCTTGATCATCTGGAGGTCGATGAGGATCTTGGCGATCACGGGCATGGCGGAGATGCCCATGGCGGTGCCCATGAAGAGCATCAGCGCGAGGCGCTGCACTTTTCCCGGAGCGTAGGCCTCCGGAAGCAGCCCGCCGAGCGCCAGGCCGGAGGCGAACGGGATCAGCATGCCGAAGAAAGAGGCCATGAAGGCCGCGCGGCCCAGGTTCCGGAGCATGCGCACGTCGGTCTCGAGGCCGGTCAGCAGCATCAGGAGGGCCAGGCCGATGATGGAGAGCGTCTGCAGATGGGCGGTATCGGAGAAGAGCGCGTGAAAACCGTCGGGCCAGAGCGCGCCGAGCACCGTGGGCCCGAGCACGATGCCTGCCATCAGTTCGCCGAGCACCGGCGGCTGGTTGATCAGGCGCAGGAGTTCGCCCAACGCGCGTGCCGTGGCAAGGATAAGGGCTAACTGGAGTAAAAAGGCGACCTGCGGGTCCATTCAGGCTCCGGAACTTGAGACGAGAACGGAAGTAATGGAATTCCTATTGAGGGTCAAGGCCGATACGAAAAGAGCGCAAGAAGACCCCGCGGCTGGCTACGTACCCCTTCTAAATCGCGGCAGCGCTTTGACGCCGAAGGGCCAGCCAGTGGGTCGTTTGGGTACGCGAAATCCTGGATGAAGATGTCCGCATTTCGGCGCTGGATTTTAGGGTCGGGAATCCGAATTGGAGCCGATTGGCTATCATCCTTTAGCGGCGATACTTATGAGTGCCCGAAGGTTTTCCGTTTCAGCCTGTTTAGGAAGGCTATCTTTGGAAGGGCAATTGCTTTGTAGCGCTGCGGATAATCTCTATGTTCGGTACCTGCATTTTCGATTGATAAAATTAGGCGTTCCAGTAAGGATGGGGCACACGCCATTCGACGTTCCTAAACTGGTCGGGCGCGCGCAGTTCAGGCGCGCGCCTTGAACTGAGTTACACTTCAGGAGCCTTCACAGGATGCAACCTCTACTGATGGTGGTCGCGTTATTCGCGCTGGTCTTGGGCACGGTGGTCCCCTTTATCGTTCGCGCGCATAACATGATGCCGAATCTGATCTCGGTGCACGGGAAGGTGATCGACGACCAGATCGTGCTCACGATGTACATCACCGGCGTGATCTTCAGCCTCGCGCAGATCGCTCTCGCCTGGATGATCTGGAAGTATCAGAGCAAGGGCCAGAAGGCGACGTACGTTCATGGCAACGCGTTGGTCGAATGGGCCTCAATCTTCGGGTCGGGCGTGCTCTTTGTCGGCCTGAACCTAATGGGCCAGGGCGTCTGGGCGGACATGCACCTCAAGGACGAACCGAAGGGTTCGACCGAGATCGAAGTGAACGGGCAGCAGTACAAGTGGTACTACCGCTATCCGGGCAACGACGGCAAGTTCGGCGAGCGTTCGCCTTCGCTGGTGGACGACACGAGCCAGAACTACCTGGGCGTGGACTTCGAGAACGACAAGTACGCCAAGGACGACGTGGTGGAAGGCACGCTGCGGGTCCCGTACGGCCGCGACATCGTGGTCCTGATCCGCTCGCGCGACGTGATCCACAGTTTCTTCGTGCGCGAGCTGCGCGTGAAGCAGGACGCGGTGCCGGGCCTGGAGATCAAGATTCCCTTCAAGATCGATCACGACGGCATGCTGATGTTCAAGTTGGCCGGCGTGGCGGCCTCAACCCTGGACGCGAAAGACGATAGCGGAGTGAACGCGGTGAAGGCCCAATTCGAAGAGCACGGCATCGCGGTGGATACGAGCAAGGCGAAGATCAAGGTCATCGAGACGCCGAAGAAGCGCTGGGAGTTGAGCACCGTCGAAGTGAGCCACTACGACGCCAAGAAGGAATGGACGGTGCGTTACTCGATCGAAGAAGAGATCGGCGAACTGAAGGTCTACAAGACGACGTACGAATCGCCTTGCGCGGAGCTGTGCGGGAACGGGCATTACACCATGCGCGGGGAGATGGAAGTGCTCTCGCCCGAGGAGTACGACGCGTGGGCCAAGAAGGCGTCCGAGGACGCGAAGTCGTACCATTGATTTAACGGCGAGAGGTGTTCGCAGCGGCTTAGCGACAGCTTGAGGAGGATCGGGGATGTCGGTTGCACACGAGGTCGATGAAGAACACGAAGTCCACGTGCACCAGGAACCTACCCAGTTCATCTGGAAGTACGTCTTCAGCACCGACCATAAGGTCATCGGAAAGCAGTATTATATGCTGGCCGTGGTGGCGGTGGTGATCGGGCTGACGCTCTCGCTGATGTTCCGCTGGCACCTGGCGACCTACGACCCGCAGCACATGTTCCTCAGCCCGGACACGTACCTGCAAGTCCTCACCATGCACGGGACGATCCTGGTCTTTATGGTGCTGACGACGGCGCCATTGGGCGGGTTCGGGAACTACTTCCTCCCGATCCAGATCGGCGCGGTGGACATGGCGTTCCCGCGCTTGAACATGCTCTCCTTCTGGCTGACGCTGCTCTCCTTCATCACGCTGCTGGCCGCGTTCTTCGTGCCGGGCGGCGCACCGGTCTCGGGCTGGACCGGCTACCCGCCGCTGAGCGCGATCAACAGCACCACGGAAGGCATGGGCTGGGGCCAGACGCTGTGGGTAGGCAGCATCGCGATCTTCTGCCTGGCCTCGCTGGTGGGCGCGATCAACTTTATTGTCACGACGCTGGACCTGCGCGCGCGCGGCATGACGCTGCTGCGCATGCCGCTGCCGTGCTGGGCGTGGTTCGTTACGGCGGTGCTGGCGCTGCTGAGCTTCGCGGTGCTCTTCGCCGGCGGCCTGCTGCTGATCCTCGACCGGCATCTTGGCACGAGCTTCTACATCCCGGCGGGCGTGATCTTCGGCGCCAAGGAACTGAACCACAAGGGCGGCAGCCCGCTGCTGTACCAGCACCTCTTCTGGTTCTTCGGCCACCCGGAAGTGTACATCGCGATCCTGCCGGGCATGGGGATCGTCTCGCACATCCTGGCGACGTTCTCGCGCAAGCCGATCTTCGGCTACAAGGCGATGGTGTACGCGATCATCGCCATCGGCGGCATCGGGTTCTTCGTCTGGGGCCACCACATGTTCCAGAGCGGCATGAGCCCGTACGTGGCGGTGGCGTTCAGCCTGCTGACGATGACCATCGGCGTGCCCTCGGCGATCAAGACGTTCAACTGGCTGGGCACGCTGTGGATGGGCAACATCACCTGCAACTCGGCGATGCTCTTCGCGCTGGGCTTCGTCTCGCTCTTCGTCTCGGGCGGCATCAGCGGCATCTTTTTGGGCCAGAACGCGGTGGACATCTACTTCCACGACACGTACTTCGTGGTGGCGCACTTCCACCTGATCATGGGCGTCGCGGCGATGTTCTCGATCGCGGCGGGCACCTACTTCTGGTTCCCCAAGATGTACGGGCGCTTCATGAACGAGTCGCTCGGCAAGGTGCACTTCTGGCTGACGTTCGTGGGCGTGTACTCGGTCTTCATCCCCATGCATCTGATGGGCCTGTGGGGCCATCCGCGCCGCTACTCGGGCATGGAGAACGCCTTCCTGAGCAATCCGTTTATTCCCGCGATGCATAACATGGTCACGGCGGCGGCTTTCGTGGCGGTGCTCGCGCAGCTCATCTTCATATGCAATTTCTTCTACAGCATGTTCAAAGGCCCGGTGGCGCCGGAGAACCCGTGGAACTGCACGTCGCTCGAGTGGATCACCACGTCGCCGCCCAAGTTCGACAATTTCGGCGGCGTCGAGCCGGTCGTGAACCACGATCCGTACGAGTACAGCGTGCCGGGCGCCTCGAAGGACTACATCATGCAGACCGATCCGCCGGAGGCCGCGCCCGCGCATGCCGTTGGCCACGACTGAACCACGACCGCAGCTAAAGCCGGCGCTTGGCGCCGGCGGGCCCGGCAGCGGCGCCCCCGGTCGCGGCGGCGATGGCCGCGGCCCGGAGGACGCGGGCGGCCACGGCCGCCGCGTGCCGCGGCGCGCGTACTACACGGGTATTCTGGTGGGCTTGGCGCCGATCCTGATGCTGTTCGCGGCGCTGGCGAGCTCGTACATCGTGCGGCAAGGCATCACCCACGAGAAGGATTGGATCGACCTGCCGCTGCCGGGGCTCATCTGGGTGAACACGCTGTTGCTCGTGAGCAGCAGCGTGGCGCTGGAACTCGCGCGGCGGAGCCTCAAGCGGCAGGCGCTGCCTGGCTTCACGGCCTGGTGGAAGATCGGGACGCTGCTGGGTCTGGGTTTCGTGGCCGGCCAGATCGGCATCTGGTGGCAGCTCCGCGAGCAGGGGGTCTACTTCTCCGACAACCCGAGCCACTCCTTCTTCTATCTGCTGACGATCGCCCACGCGCTGCACGTGCTGGGCGGCATGGTGGCGCTCCTTTATGTGTGGCGCGGATCGGCCAACATGAAGCTCGTGGACGGCCGTTGCCTGCGGGTGGATCTCTCTTCGGTGTACTGGCACTTCATGGACTTCATCTGGCTGTTCCTGCTGGGGCTGTTTCTCATTGGGAGGTAACGGGCTTTGAGCGAAGCGACGATTCAACCCACCGAACATGCGGCCGCGCCTGCGCCTGCCGCTGGGCATGGCCACGCGCCGGCGCCGACGGGCGACGTGTGGGGGGGTGGCGTGCGGCCCTACGGCGCGCACTCGAAGAAGTTCGGCATGTGGCTCTTCATCGTCTCCGACTCGATCACGTTCGCGGCGCTGCTCTTCGCGTACAGCTTCGTGCGCATGGCGAACCTCGAGTGGCCGACGCCGTTCCATGCGGCGAGCATCCTCAAGTCCACGACCATGACGTTCGTGCTGCTCTCGAGCTCGCTGACGATGGTGCTGGCGGTCGACCGGGCGAACAAGAAGCAGCGCGACAAGGCATCTTTCTGGATCATGATGACGGCGCTGGGCGGGCTGGCCTTCGTCGTTCTACACTCTTGGGAGTGGATTGAACTGATCCACGAGTGGGTCCAGCCGGCAAAGGCCGCCAATGGCGGCGTGCTGCCGATGATGTGGGGCACGTTCTTCGCCGCGACGGGCATGCACATGCTCCACGTCACCGCAGGCGTCTTCTATTTGGTGGGCCTGGCGCTGCAGTACAAGGGCGGGAAGTTCAAGCCCATCGACGTGGAAGTGGCCGGGCTGTACTGGCACTTCGTCGACCTGGTCTGGATGTTCGTCTTCCCGCTGATCTACCTGATGTCCACGAAGATCGAGTAGCGCGAGCGGCTGGATACGGCGCGGCTTTAGAAAAAGAGGGCTGAACGATGGGCATGGTCTGGTTCGTGGTGCTGCTGGCGGTGCTGGCCGGGGTCTGGCTGGGCCTGATCTTTGGCGCGGCGGCGGGCTGGTGCGCGCTCTGTGCGGCTCTGGGGCGCGCCAACAAGGACATCGTGGCTTTTCTGCGCGGCGAGTTCCTGAACCCGAAGGCCCCGGCGGCCCACAAAGAGCACGGCATGTCCGAGAACTACGTGGTCTGGGGCGCGCTCCTGGCCATGACCCTCGTGGAAGTGGGCCTGGCCTACATGCGCCTGAACCTGCTGGTCATGCTCGTAACGCTGATGGGCCTCTCGCTGATCAAGGCCGCCCTGATCGTGGGCTTCTTCATGCACATGAAGTTCGAGAAGAAGAGCTTTGTGCTGACGATCGTTCCGGCGACGGTCATCACGATCCTGCTGCTGGACGTGGTCTTCCCCGACGGCTTGCGCGCCTACCATTTCCGCGAGGAACGCATGCAGGACGAAGTGAAGAGCGTCACCGAAGCCGGCGGAGAGCATCCCTGATGCGCTTCCAGCGCGTGCTGCCGCTGCTGCTGGCGGGTGTGCTCCTGCTCACGCTCTTCTGTTTGCCCGCGGAGGCGGGCGGGGGCGGCTGTCCCATGTGCAAGGCGGCGGCCAATTCGCTGGGCGAGGACGGCCAGCGCGCGCTCAATTACGGCATCGTGATGATGATGATTCCGGTCGCGCTCGTTTTTGGAACCTTCGGCTACCTGCTCTTTAAGCGCCGGCAGGCGGCCCAGAGAACGTAGGGCCTCTAACGCACCGCCAGCCCGCCTTAGCCTTTGCAATTTGACCTTTTCCCTCCTAAACCTGTTAAAGAGATAGGCTTCCTTGGGGACGCTATGCCCGAATTTCCGCTCCTTTTTGGCACGCCCTGGCCCTGGTGGCTGATCGTCCTGGCCGCGGGCGGGGCGGGGGCGCTGACGCTGCGCGGCTACCAGCGTCGCGCGAAGGAACTGAAGGCGCCGCTCTTGAACGGGTTGCGCGTGCTGCGGCTCGCCGGCTGGGCGCTGATCTTCCTCTGCCTGCTCCAGCCGATCTACCGGACGTACATCCCCGAGACCTACGCCAGCCGCGTGACTGTGCTGGTGGACGACTCCGAGAGCATGTCCTTCCCCGACGGTCCCAAGACGCCGCCGCGCATCGACCGCGTGCGCGAGCTGTTGGGCGACCGCGAGAAACCCGCGTCACTGCTCGGCAAGCTGGACAAGAGCTTCCAGGTCAAGCTCGAGGCCTTCGCTGGTAGCGCGCGGCCGGTCGATTCGGGCAAAGATCTGACGGCGTTGGGCGAACGCACCGACCTCGCCAAGTCGCTCTCCGATGCCTTCGGGCGTCTGAAAGGCCCCGACGCCGGCGGGCTGGTGCTGCTCTCCGACGGGGCCGACACGGTGCACGGGGACGCGCTCAAGGTCGCGCAGAGCTACCGCCGCGCTGGGATCCCGATCTACGCGATCGGCATCGGCGCCTCCGAGAGCCCCGACCTGGCCGTGACGCAGGTGCGCTGCCGCCGCACCGTCAGCAAGGACACGCTGGTGAAGGTCGAGGTGGACGTCGCGCGCTCGGGGATTCCCGCCGGGCCGCAAGTCGTAAAGATCCTGCGCAACGGCAAGACTGTGAAAGAAGCCTCGGTCAACATGAACGCCGAGAAGGCCACGGTCGAGTTCGAGTTCCTCCCGGACGAACAGGGTTTTCTCGAGTACGAGGCCACGATCATTCCCAACCCGGGAGAACTCGTGACGAGCAACAACACGCTCGCCTTTGGGCTGGTGGCGTACTCGCGCAAGCTGCGCGTGCTGTACATGGAAGGCAGCGTCTACAAGCACTCCCAGTACTTCCGGACCACCTGGAGCGACCGCTGGGAACACGAGTTCCTCAAGCTGGCGCTTGAAGAAGACCACGACGTGGACGTCGATGTGCTGCTGAAGAATTTCGAGGGCGGATTGCCGGAAGAGATCAAGCTGGCCAAGGACGCGTACCCAAAGACCAAGAAGGACCTCTACAAGTACGACGTGATCATCAACTCGGACATCCCGTACGCGCACTTCAGCGAAGAGCAGGTGAAGAACACGGTGGACTTCGTCGGCAAACACGGCGGCGGGTTCTGCATGGTCGGCGGCTGGGACGCCTTCGGCCAGGGCGGCTACGCGAAGACGCCCCTCGACCGCTTGCTACCCGTCGAGATGAACGCCACCGACAAGGCCGTGGACATGGAAGACCTCGCGCGCATGGGCCTGGAAGGCATCAAATGGAAGATCACCGACGACGGCTGGACGCATCCGATCATGCGCATCGACAAGGACCCCAAGAAGAACCATGAGATCTGGGAGGAGTTGAACAAGCTGGGGCGGAACGGCGGGCCGAGCTTTCACGGCTTCGCCAAGACGCGGCGTTACAAGCCCGGTTGCAAGGTGCTGGCGGTCGTGGAAGAGGCGGAATTGGAGACGCTGTACGGGCAGATGGTCCTCGTCTCGGTGCAGGACTACGGCGCGGGGCGCTCGATGGCCTTCACCACCGACTGCACCGGCGGGTGGGGCGCCGAATGGGAAGACGCCTGGGGCGACGACCCGCGCGACCCCGACCGCCGCAACATCTACTACAAGATCTTCTGGAAGAACGCGATTCGCTGGCTCTCGGCCAAACGCGTGGAGAAGCCGAACCAGCTCGTGCAGATCGAGACCGACCGGATCGTGTACGGGCGCGGGGAACTGCCGGAGATCCGCGTGAAAGTGCTGACCGACGACTACGAGCCCACGCACGAGGCCGCCGTGGACCTGACCGTCGCGGGGCCCGACGGCCGCACGCTGCAGTACAAGCTCTTCCCGCGCTACGAAGACCCCGGCTACTACGAGCGCAAGCTCGAACTGCCCGCTGTGGGCCGCTACGAGATCTCTGCGAAAGCCGTGCTGCGGGGCGACGAACTCGGGACGGACAAGGCCGTCCTGCAAGTCCGGCCTTCGACCGAAGAACTGCGCCGGCTGAGCCAGGACGCGGAGGGCCTGAAGAAGATCGCCTACGCGAGCGGCGGCGAGTACCTCCCATTCGAGAAGGCCGACGAGCTCTTCAGCCTGCTCCATAAGGACACGCACGTGATCCAGCGCCACCGCGACACGGACCTCTGGGACAACGGCTGGATCTTCGCCGCGATCATCGCGCTCCTGTGCTTCGAGTGGTTTCTGCGGAAACGCGCGGGACTACCGTAGAGCGTAGAGCGAACGGCGAACGGCGAACGGCGAGCAGCGGATGAATGGGTGCTTGAAGATGGAACGTCTAGATGCCAATGATTTGATGGTGGCCGACGATCCCGCCGACTATGGCACGCTCGCTAGGGATTTTAGGAACTTGCGGGTATTTAGGAATTCATTTGAATCTGCGATGACCGTTTTCCAACTTTCGAAGGGTTGGCCGCTCGAGGAGCGTTACAGCTTAACCGACCAGATCCGGCGCTCGTCACGTTCCGTCTGTGCGAACATCGCTGAGGGTTTTCGAAAGAGGAAATATCCCAATCACTTCGTCAGTAAATTGAGCGACGCCGATGCTGAAGCCGGAGAGACGATTGTTTGGATTCAATTCGCAAAAGAATGCGGTTATCTGAAAGAAGATGCCTTTTTAAGGCTGACCGATCGTTATAGCCACGTCTGTGCGCAATTGGTCATCATGATGAATCAAAAAGAAAAGTGGTCAATAGAGTGAATGCAATGGCTCGAAAAGTTCGCCAAAATCTGACGTGGGGCTGGCGCGAACTCCGACCGGCGCCGCTACAATTGTCTGCTTGGCTCTGTAGTTTAATCGCTCCACGCTCCACGCTCCACGCTCTACGCGTATTACCCTTGGCTTTGATCTTGGCCATTATTGGGATGCAACCCGCCGCGCAGGCTCGTTCGGTACCGCCTGCGCCGAATCCGGGGCTCGACAACGCCGTGCGCGCCGCGGATGCGATCGCGGAGGTCGAGGTGCTCGCGGGCGGGCCGTTTCGCGCCGTGGCGTCGGTGCGGCGGACGATCAAGGGCTCGCTGCCGGCGGTGATCGAGCTCCAGGGCTTCAACAGCGTCTACGGCAACGTCATTCAAAACGCGTACACTTCCGGAAAGAAATACATTCTTTTCCTCTCGCGCACGGATGCGCCGGACGTTTTCGCGCCGCTCACGCCGACCACGCCGCGCATGGGCGTCGAGGACGGCGAGATCGAACTCGTGCTCGGCGATCCGCCGTTCAGCATTCCGGTCAAGCCCGCGGATATGAACGAGGCCTTCGCGTTGCTGATGGAACGCGACGCCACGGGCGCTCCGCCCGAGCGCGCCGCGGGCTTTATCCGAAATCTGTGGGAGCAGCAGGAGATCGAGTTGCGGTACATGGCGGTGACGTTCGCGGGCTATCTGCGCGACCCGCGCTGCGCGCCGCTGGCGATTCAGGCTTCCGCGGACAAACTGCTGCGCCTGCGCCTGACGGCGGTCGAGGCGCTCGGGCGCATCGCCACGCCGGAGGCGCTCGCGGCGCTGCGCGCGCTGCTTAAAGACGAGCGCAGCGTGGTCGCGCAGGAGGCCGCGGGGCAACTGCTCGGCGCAGAGAGCCCGGCGTCCCTCGAAGATCTTCTTAAGTGGTCGCAGGGGGCTTCCTCAGAGATCGCCAAGCTGGCGCAGACCGATCCGCGCCGCAACAAACTGCTGACGCTGATCTCGCGGCTGCTGCTCTTCGCCGACCGCTGCGGGCCGCTGCTGCCGGCGGAGCGGCTCTGCCCGCTGCTGCTGGACCTCGCCAAGATGAAGGACGTGGAACCGGCCGTGGCCTCCGACGCGCTGTACGTCTACGGGACGCTCGCGCAGGCGGCGCAAGTGGGTCCGCTGATCGAACTGGCCGACGATCCGGTCTATGCGCAGCGTTCCGTGGCCGCGGCGGCGCTGGCCCGCGTGACGTTGCACTCGACGGCCAGCCTCGAGACGTTCCGCTCGTGGTGGAAGGACGCGCGCGCGGGGTTCGGGGAAGATTACCGGCGCACGATGGCCGAGTCGGCCGCGCAGGAACTGGCCGCCGAGACCGATCCGGACATGCAGGCCTCGCTCGTGGCCCTGCTGCGCATGACGCCGCCCGCCGCGGCGCTGGTCTCCGCCGCGCCGGTGCTGCTGGACGAGAAGCGCTCTGCCGCGATCGACGGGGTCGAGCTGAACTTCTGGCGCTCCATGCTGGCCGTCCCGTTCCTGGTGGAACGCCTGGGCTGGGACGACCCGAGCGCGCGTCGCGCGGCGCTCGACGGCCTGGCCCTGCTCGCGCAACGCGAACCGCGCCTGCGCGAGCTGGCCCGCAGGTTCGCGCGCGCCGCGGCGTGCGATACGGATTCGATGATTCGGCGTTACGCCTATGCGGACTCGGGGGCGCTCGACGACGGCAAGGCGCTGCCCGCGCTGATCGAGGCGCTGCGCGATCCGTCCACGTTCGAGAGCGAGTCCGCGGCGGCGGCGGTCTACCGGCTCTCCGCGCGCACGCTGGGCCTGGGCGAGTACGAGCCGCTCACGTTGCAGGAGTCCGCGTCCCGGCGTCTGGAGGGTTGGTGGAAGACGCAAGTTGCGGAGAAGAAATCCGAGACCTGGAAGGCGGTGGGCGCGGCGGGCATGGAGTCCGCGCCGCCCTCGCCCGAAGAGCGCAAGGAACTCGAGCGGCTGCTGAAAGCGCCCGAGAGCCGGCCCGCGGAGGCGGCTTTTGCGGAACTCTTCCGCGCTTGCGGGCCCGGGGACGCGCTCTGGACGAGTCTGTTGGAATCCAATCGCGTGCTTGATCGCGCGCACGGCGTGCTTGGTCTAAGCGGAGGCGAGGGAGCCCATGCGGCCAAACTTTCCGCGCTCTTGTCTGGGCCGAAGGCCGACGCGGCCGTGCTGGTGCGCGCACTGGCCGTGCTCTCGTTGGGCTCGCTGAAGGACGGCAAAGGCGCGGCGGCGCTGGTGGACTGGTGGACTTGGGAGGGCGAGAAGGCGAAGCTGCCTTGGCGGCGCCTGGCGCTCCTTAGTTGCGCGCTGGCCGATGGCGAGCCGCGCAGCTTGGGTCTGCTCACGGGCGTGGTGGACCGCGTGCTCGCATTTGAGAAGGAAAGCTCCGCGCCCGCGGCGGAGGCGCCCGACCGTCCGCTGCTGCTCGCGGCGCTGCTGGCGCTCTCGACGCGCACGGACGGCACGGACGACCTGACGCGCGCCTTGGCGCTCAAAGCGCCGGGCCTGCGCGAGTTGGCGCTGCGCGCGCTGGCCCTGCGGCGGGCCAAGGGCATCGCGGAGAACGTCCTCGCCGCCATGAAGGGCGTGGACCGCGCCGCGATCCCCGACCTCGCGCGGATGTGCGAACCGCTGCTCGGGCCTGGGGACGCCAAACGCCTGCGCGAGATGCTCCTGAACGGGAACGATTCCAGCCGCCTCGCAGCCGCGTCCATCTTTGCGGCGCGCCCAGAGTTGGCCCGGGAGGAAGATTCGCGCGCGGCGCTGCTCGAGGCCTGCAAGGATCTGGCCCCGCCGGTGCGCTCCCGTGCGGCAGAGGCGCTGGGCCTGTTGCGCCGCGCCGACGCCGTTCCGGCGCTTGCGGAGATGCTCGCGGATGCCGACAGCGATGCCGCGGCCAGCGCGGCGGAGGCCGTGGGCCGCAGCGGCGATCCGGCCGCATGCGCGAAGGCCGCGCGCCTCTCTTCGAGGCTCTTCCGGCGCGACCTGCGCTGGTTCCGTGCGATCGGCTTGGGCGCGGGCGAGGTAGAGCTTGCGGCTTTGCTGCGGCTTACGGCCTCGGACATCTGGGTCGACCGCTGCGCGGGATTCACGGGCTTGGGCTTCTGTTTCCGCCCGGCGTCGCTGGAGCGGCTGGTGGAGGTCTACCGGGACAACGACTCGCCTTCTCGAAGCATGGCGGCGGAAGCGCTTGTGAATCACGGCGACGACGCGGTAAAGGCCCTCGATAAGGATCTGGCGGACGCCAAGTGGCAGGTGCGCGCGCAGGCGCTGGAACTGGTGGGACGGCTCGCGCTGCCATCGGCCGCCGCGCGGCTCCTTAAAGGGCTGAGCGATCCGGACGAGCGCGTGCGGCTCCTGGCCAACCTCGGCTTGATACGCATCTCCGGCGGAAAGGACGCGAAGTTCGACCCGCGCGCCGAACCCGCCGCCCGCGAAGCCGCCGCCAAGCGCTGGCCGGAGCTGCTTCCGAAGGAACTGCGTCCGGAGTAACCTCGCGCGCCACGATAGGAAACTTCAAGCGCCACGTCCGTGGCTCCGCCGTCTCGGCGGAGGTCGCAGCGGCGTCTCGCCGCTGCTTTTGCGCGCGCCGGTGAGACCATCGGCGGGACGCCGATGCCACGAGAAGGGCTCCGGTCGCGCGCCGCGCTCTCGCTTGCCGATCTCCGCGACTTACGTAAGCTGATACGCCTGAATTCCAGCCGGCTTCATGCGGAGATGCGGATGCCTTTGGACCCGAATGCGTACCCGTGGATGAGCGCGCGAGAGATCGCCGCGGGCGTGCGCTCGAAAACGTTCAGCGCCGAAAACGTGGCCAAGGCCGCGCTGGCACGCGCCCACAAACTCGAACCCAGCCTGCACGCGTTCGTCACCATTCTCGACGACCTGGCGCTGCAGCAAGCCCGCGCGGTGGACGCGGCCATCGCCGCCGGGCGCGACCCGGGCCCGCTCGCGGGCGTGCCGGTCGCGATCAAAGACAATCTCTGCCTGAAAGGCACGCGCACGACCTGCAGCTCAAAGATTCTCGCACAGTACGTGCCGCCGTACACGGCGACGGTGCTCGAGCGCATCGTCGCGGCGGGCGGAGTGATGCTCGCGAAGGCGAACCTCGACGAGTTCGCCATGGGGTCGAGCACCGAGAACAGTGCCTTTGGGGCCACGCGCAATCCGTGGGACCTCGAGCGCGTGCCGGGCGGGAGCTCGGGCGGCTCGGCGGTGGCCGTCGCGGCGGGCATCGCGCCGCTGGCACTCGGTTCCGACACCGGCGGCTCGATCCGCCAACCGGCGGCGCTTACCGGCGTCGTGGGCCTCAAGCCCACCTACGGGCGCGTCTCGCGGTACGGACTTGTGGCCTTCGCGAGTTCGCTCGATCAGATCGGCCCGTTCGCGCGCGATGCGGCGGATGCGGCGCTGCTCACGGCGGTGATCTCCGGCCATGACGAACGCGACGCGACCAGCGCGAACCGGCCCGTGCCGGGGGACCTCGCGAATCTCCAGCCGCCTGCGAGCCTGAAGGGGGTGCGGCTCGGCATTCCCAAAGAGTACTTCATCCCGGGCACGGACCCGGAGGTCGAGCGCGCGGTGACTGCCGCGATCGAGGCGCTGAAGGGCCTGGGCGCCGAGACGGTTCCGGTTTCGCTGCCGCATTCCGAGTACGGCATCGGCGTGTATTACCTCGTGGCGACGGCGGAAGCGTCCAGCAATCTTGCGCGCTTCGACGGCGTGCACTACGGCCACCGCACGAAGGAAAAAGTTCCGATGGTCGAGATGTACGCGCGCTCGCGAGCCGAGGGCTTTGGCCCCGAGGTCAAGCGGCGCATCATGCTTGGGACCTACGCGCTCTCCAGCGGCTATTACGACGCGTACTACCTCAAGGCGCAGAAAGTGCGCGCGCTGATCAAGCGCGACTTCGATCAGGCGTTCGAGCGCTGCGACGCGATCGTGAGCCCCACGACGCCGACGCCGGCGTTCAAGATCGGCGAGAAGACCGACGACCCGCTCGCGATGTACCTCTCGGATATCTTCACGATCTCGGCGAACCTCGCGGCGGTGCCTGGCTTGGTGGTCCCGTGCGGCTTCACGAACGGCGGGCTGCCGGTCGGGCTGCAGCTCATGGGCAAGCCGTTCGACGAGTCCGGCCTACTGAAGATCGCGGCGGCGTTCCAGGCGAAAACGGACCACCACGCCCGGCACCCGCAGCTTTAGCCGGATCTTATTCCACGCGCCCCGCAGGCCAAAGGATCGCCCTCCGGCATGTCCACCAAACCGCTTTCCGCCTCGTGTACCTGCGGCCAGGTGGTCTTCGACATCACCAGCAAACAGCCCGGCCACGTGCTGACCTGCCCGTGGTGCCAGAAGAAGTACATGGTCGTGAACGGCAACCGGATCGAAGAGCAGAAGCCTGACGAGCCGCCGCCGCTGCCCTTCGGTGGCGAGGCGCCCAAGCATCGCTCGCTGATCATCCACAGGCGCCACGTGACCACGGTGATCCTCCGGAAACCGCCGTTTGAGCCTGAAGACGCCGCGCCGAAGCCCAAGGACCGGAAGGCGGAAAGCAGCATCGGCCTGAAGCGCTTGAAACCTTCGGCGATCACGAGCTCCAAGGCCGAACTCCTGAAGCAGGCGGCGGAGAAAGCCGCCGATGCTTCTACGGCTAAGAAGGACGCCAAACTGGAGACCAAGCGCGGGAAGACCGAGACGAAACGCGCGAAGACGGAGACCAAGAGCGCGAAGACCGAATCGAAAAGCGCAAAGACCGAGACGAAGCGCGGCACGACGGAGACCAAAACAGGCAAGGCGAAGTTCGACAGCAAAAGGAACCGTACGTAGTCCACGCGTTATGAACCTCCCCCGCAAACTCAAAAGGAAGACGCGCGTGCTCGCGGCGTGCGCTTCATTCAAGGGCACGCTCTCGTCGCGGCAAGCGGGCCAGGCGGTCGCGCGCGGCTTGAAGGCGCTGGGCGTCCGGACCGAAGTAGTGGCGCTGGCCGATGGCGGCGAGGGCCTGGTGGAGGCGCTCGCCCGCGCTGTGCCCGGCGCGAAACTTTGCTCTACGGTCTGCCACGGGCCGCTGGGAGAACGGCGCAGGGCGAAGTTCGCGCTGCTGCCGCCCGGCGCGGGCCGAAAGGCCAAGACGGCGGTGCTTGAGATGGCCGCGTCGTCGGGCTTGCCATTGGTGCCGGAGCGCAAGCGCGATCCCAAGCGCACAACGACCTGGGGCGTGGGCGAGCAGGTCCGCGCGGCGCTGGATAAGGGCGCGCGCGCGATCCTGCTCGGGATCGGCGGCAGCGCGACCAACGACGCCGGCGCGGGCATGGCGCAGGCGCTGGGCGCGCGCTTGCTCGATGCGGAAGGCCGCGACCTGCCGCCCGGCGGCGCGGCGCTGCTGCGATTAAAGAAAATCGACCTCGCGCGGATGGACCGGCGCCTGCGGCATGTGCCGGTTACGGTCGCGTGCGACGTGGAGAACCCGCTCTGCGGGCCGCGCGGCGCGAGCGCCGTGTACGGGCCTCAGAAGGGCGCGACGCCTGCCGACGTGCGGTTGCTCGATCGCGCGCTGGCCAACTTTGCGCGTGTAACGAAGCGGGATCTCGGCAAGCACGTGCGAAACGTGCGTGGCGCGGGCGCGGCGGGCGGCCTGGGCGCGGGTTCGCTCGCGTTCCTGAACGCACGCCTGACGCCGGGCATCGAACTCGTGCTAGACGCCGTGGGCTTCGACGCGCGGGTTCGCGGCGCGGACATGGTGGTCACCGGCGAGGGCATGCTCGACCGGCAGACGCTGATGGGCAAGGCGCCCGCGGGCGTGGCTTTTCGGGCGAAGAAGGCGCGCGTTCCGTGCGCGGCTATCGGCGGCGGCGTGGACCGGATCGCGTTGGCCCAGTTAAAAAAGGTCTTCGCTCAAGTGGAGAGCCTCTCCGCTTTCGCCGGCTCGCCCGCCAAGGCCAAGGCGCGCGCGGCTTTCTGGCTGGAGCAACTCGCGCGCGCCCGCGGCGCGGCCTGGCTTGCGGCGACCCGCGGGAAACGGCGCTCGTAAGGACCCGTATCAAGGTCTGTCGCGGGGATCTCAAGATTTCCTGAAAACTTTCGGACCGCGTTCGTAATCCATTACGGGAGCCTTGCGTACCTCGGGTTCCGCATGTCCATCCAGGTCGGCAAAGAGCCTTGCGCCGCGGGAGCCAAACTCCTTGCGCGCATAGCGGGAGGCGCCTGCGCCTCGCGCGGAAAGGCGTTGCCGGCATGGAACCCGCCCTCGTTCGCTCAACGCAACCTTTGTGCTTGCCCATCCTGATTGCCACCGCCGTGGTGCTGCTGTTGCATACATCGCTGCACGCGGAGACGCCGGGCGAAGAGTACCAACTCGCCATCGACTTGCTCTCGCGGCAAGGGCCGCGCTTTCAGGCCGAGGACCTGGTCGAACGGATCGCGGTGAAGCTGGAGGCAAGCGGGAGCGTCGTCACGAGGCTCGAAGCAAAGCTCGTGCGCGCGGCACTGCTGCGATCGAAGGCGCGCGCGGCGGGCGACGAGAAGCGCGGCGACCTGCTCTCACAGGCGCGAAAGCTTTACACGGAATTTCTGGCTGAAGGGCCGAACCATCCTCTGGCCGGTCTCTGCCGAACCGAGGCCGCCGGGATGGAGCGCGAAGTTGCGCGGGCGCTGCTCGCGGCGGCGGAGAAGGATCCCGCCAAGGCGGCTGAGAAACGCAAGGAGGCCGCAGAGATCCTCGCCAAGATCGCAGCGGATGCGAAGGCCGAGGCCGAACGCCTTCGTCCCGCGCTGGCGGAGGCCTTCCGCAAGTACGACGCGTACGTGGAGCAGCATCCGGACGCGCGCGTGCCGCAGGAACTCATCGCGGCCTGCCGCCGGGCGCTGGCCGCGTTCGTGCCCGCCGACAAGAAGCAGGTGCTCGCGCGCATGGAGGAAGCCGAGGCGTACGCGGCCGCCGATGCGCAGCGGAAAGCCAAGGCCGCGGACGTGGCGGCGTACTGCAAAGCGCAGATGGAATGGGAGCTCTATTTCCATGCGGGGCTCGAACCCATCGGCATGTGGTTCGGCTTCGCAAAAGGGCGCGCGCACGCGCTGGCGCTCGAGGACAAGCAGGCCGAGGAGTGCTGGCACGAGGCGCTCGAACTGGTGGACGAATATGCGGACCCGCAGGTTCAGAAGGAGGCGAAGGAGATCAAGCTATTGGTCGGGCGCGAGTTCGTGAAGCTGAAGCTGCGCCAGGCGGCGAACGATTCGAAGCGATACGCCGAGGCGGCCGAGGTCGTCGATTTCCTGGAGAAGCAGTACGCGGACCTGGCCGAGAAGGACCTCGGCAAGGATCTGCTGATCGACGGCGCGACGGCGCGACGGCGCTCGCGCGCAAGCCCGAGGCCGAGGCGGCCGACTTCGAGAAGGCCGTCAAGAAGCTGCGCGCGGTGATTGTAAAGGGCGGCTCTTGGGCCAACGGAGCTTGCCGGACGCTGGCGGAGATTCTCGACCTGGCGCGCAAGAACAAGCAGGTCCTCCAGCTAAGCGCGCAAGAGTGGTTCGACGCCGCGCACGGCTGCTTCCTCGAAGGGCAGATGGCGTTCCGCGACGCGCAGGAGAAGCGGGCGGCGGGCGAGGCCGGCGTGGCGGAAGAACTCCAGGCGGGCGGGCGCAAACAGTTCGAGCAAGCCGCGCAGGCGTACCGCAAGGTCATCGCGGTCGCGCGGAAGAATGCGGCGCAGGACCCGCTCACGCGGCTGACGCTGGAGCCGCGCGCGTGGCTCGAACTGGGTCTGTGCTACGCCAAACTGGACGCGTATGCCGAGGCGCTGCTGGCGTTCGACGAACTGCGCACGCAGTTCGGCCGCGACGGCTTGGTGAAATGGTGGCGCGAGATGCCCAACGCGCGAATATTCCTGCTCAAACCCGAGGTCAAGACGGCGCTGGAGAAGCTCGAGCGCGTGGACGCCGGCGATTTCCAGAACGACGGCGTGCTGCATGCCGGCGAGACCGCGCTACGCTTCGCGTTCGAGCGCTACCGCGCCCGGCACCCGGGCGAGCAGCCGCCGGTGACGCCGAAGGACTGGAAGGAAGAGGAGGCCCTGGCCGGCAAGCGCCTGTTGGACGACGCGCAGGCGCGGAAGGCCGCAGCGCTGCAAGTTCTGCTGGAGGGCCGGGCGGAGGAGGGCGTCAAGCTGGCGCGCGAGGCGCTGGGCAAGTACCGCGAGGCCGCCGCGGCGTTCGAAAAGGTTCCGGGGGCCGACAAATACTACGAGGTCGCGCTTTACCACGCGCCCGTCTGCTACGCGCTGGCGCAAGGGCTGGCCGCGGAGAAAACGTTGGCCGCGCGCATGCCCGCCGGGGAGTCCGAGGCGCTGCGCGCCGAATTTGGGCGGAAGGCGCTGGAAGGTTTTGCGGCCTACGAGACGTATCTTTCACGGCAGTCGCCGCAGGACACCGATACCTTCGCACGCAGGGAGCGCTATGCCCGCGCGCTGGCGCTCACGCGCGCGGCCGTGCACTTCAATCTGAAGAACTGGGCCGCGGCCATAGCCGCCTGCGACGCCTACCTGGACCTGGAGCGCGAGCGGCCGCAGGCGCCCGAGGAGTCGCGCGCGGGCGACGCGTATTTCCTGAAGTTCCAGGCGCTGGCCCAACTCGCCGGAGAGAAGCCACCGCCGGAATGCGACGCGCCCCTGGATGCCGCGAATGCGCTCCTGCCGGAGCTGCAGGGCCACGAGGATCGCCACGCGTTCGCGTTGCAGAGCCTTATCGCGAGGTACTCGGCCGCCGCCGAACGCGCCGGCGAGGCTCATCTGCCGCGGGCCGCCGCTGCGGCGTACCATTCCAAAATTGCTGATCTCCTCGCGCTTGGCATGCCGAAGGACGCGAAGCCGGCGATGGACGACCTGCTCCGGTTGCTGCAGCACCTGCGCGCGGCCGGGCGCGCGCGCGAGGCGGCCGACGCGGCGGACCTGGCGCTGAAGACGTACGATCCCGAGAAGAAGAACGCGCATATCGACGACGAAGTCTGGCCCGCGGTCTACGAACGTATGACGCGCATCATCCGCTACGACGACTTGGCCAAGTGGGAGCGCTGCAAGCGGGACCACCTTGCGCTGCTCGATTTTCTCTACGAGACGCCGCAGGGCGCGGCGATGGAGGCGCATCCCGAGAAACGCCCAGAGCAAGATAAGTATCCGGTGAACTACGAGAAAGCCCTGGCGCAGCTCGCGACGATCCGCGCGAATTACGCGGATTGCGGCACGAACCGGCCCGCGCCCGGCAAGCCCGAGCAGTTGCTCGAAGGGAAGGGCTTCCTGCAGGCTATCGAGGACGAGATCGTTCTGCGGCGCAGGCTGATCGCGCTGCGGGATGCGCTGATCGAGATGGCGCTCCAAGCGGCGGAGCAGGCGGAGGAGAAGGACGCCAGCGCCGCGGAGCGCTATCGGGCGCTGGCGGACGAGCAGATTCGCGTGCTGATGGAGACCTGGTACGGCGAGACGCCGGCGATGAAGATCAAGAGCGCGCAGATTCGCGCCGCCAACAAGGACTACGCCGGCGCCGAAAAGATGCTGCGCGAGGTCAAGGCTTCAGAGCCGGACACGTCCACCGAGATTTACGTGCAAGCCTCGCGCATGCTCGCGGAGACGTGCTTTAAGATGAAGCGGTTCGAAGAGGCGGCCGAGTATCCGCAGTTCCTATACGGGCTCGGCTTGCGCAACGGCTGGGTGCAGTGGCCGGACGTGGAAGATTTTCTCGAACGTTGTTACGCGAGCGGTGCCAAGCGGCCGGCGAACGCAAAGAAGTGATTATTTCTTCTCGTGCTCGACGTCGGCGGAGTTCACCGTGCCGGGCTTGTTGCCCTTGTTGAAGGCGTTGATCGCGTAGCGGTAGATCGGCCCGTAGAACTTGTCCTTGGGCACGCAGCCCGAGGGGAACTGGCCGAGTTCGTTGCCCTTCGCGCGCATCAGCGCGGTGCAACTCGAGACCGCGATGCAGACCTGCTTGTCGTCGATATGGCCCTTCTCTTTGAGGTCCTTCACGAAGTCCGGATACGCGAAGGCGCCGCGCCCGACGCCGGCGATGGCGATCATCCCGCGCCGCACGTTGGCGGCGGCGCAGGCGATGAAATGGTGCTGCAGCCACGAGTAGCCCGTGCCGATCATGGGCAGGTCCGGGTAGGCGCGCTGGAGTTCCGCGGCGAGGCGGAAGTGCCGCGCGACGCCGATGAGCGGGTGCTCGGGGTTCTCGTACGCGTCCAGCGGCGGCTTCTCGTTCGGGCGGCCGTAGTGCGGGTTCGAGTAGGGATTGCCCATCGAGAGATTGATCACGGCGACGCCGAGATCCTTCATCATGCCGATGTACTGGCGCGGCTCGCGCAGATCCGGTTCGAGCGGGTTGTTCTCGTTCACGCCCCACGACCACTTGTACGGCGTCGTGTACGGCCGCGGCGTGCCGATGTTGTCCGCACCTTTCATGTACGGCACGGCGTCGAACATGTTGATGCGCGTGGCGAGCATCGCGCTCTTGCCGAGCTCGCTCCTGATGCGCCCGAAGATGTTGCGCTGCAGGCGCGTGCGGTTTTCCAGGCTGCCGCCGTACGGCCCCGGGCGCGTGTGGCTGGCGAGCAGCTCCGAGCACAGGTAACGGTGGCACTGCTTGAGATCGAGGAAATCGAAGCCGCATTTCATGGCGAGTTTCGCGGCGGCGAGGTACTGGTCCTCGATGCGCTTGAGGTCATCGTCGCTGAGCACCGGGTAATCGGCAGGCATAGGAATCTTGCCGCCGCCGGGGCCGGGCACCAGCGTTGCGGCGTCGAGCGCCGGGTCGCGCTGGACGATCAGCGGGCGGCGATAACTGTAGCGGCCGGAATGCGTGAGCTGGCAGCCGATGAGCAAGTCGTCGCAGGCGTTCGCGCCCCAGGCTTCGCGGTGGGCCTTGCGGGTGGCCTCGACCATGCGGGCCATCTCGTCCACGGAGCCCTCGTGAAGCCAGAGCTGGCGCGGGTTGGCGCGGCCTTCTTCCAGAATCGCGACGGCCTCGCCCCAGATCAGCTTGCAGCCGCCGGCGCCGAACCGGATCCAACGTCGCCAGGTCAGTTCGCCGGGCTTGCCGTCGAGGCCGCCGTCGCAGCCTTCCATGGGATGTATGGCCAAGCGGTTGCCGATCTTTCGGCCGCCCACAACGACGGGCTCGAAGAGGGGCGCGCTGTCGGCGTCGGCCGCCACAACATCATCCACGCCAAGCTCTTTGGCGCCGGCGCACAGGGATTCAGCGGTGGGGAAGTGAAACCAGGTCTTGGCCATTGCGTTGCGGACTCCTTATCTGGAGAGGTGATTATCGAGAATGCCCATTAGTTTACAAGTTCCGCGGGACGCACGGCAAAGGGAAGTACGAGTAGGATTGCGATTGATTTTTATACATGGTGCACTCTTTTTCTTGACAGCGTGCAACTCTTTCAAGTATCCTAGGAATCGCCTGTTACGGAGTCGGTGAAGCGGCAAGGAGGTTGCCGCTTCACGCGTGACAACCTATATTGCTTTAAAGGTTGCCGCGACCTCTTCATGACGGTTTTTCGTGACGAACGTTTGGGCGCGGGCAACCCAGACGCCGGGGCGTTACTGGACATTGGTTCAGGGGAGGACAGGGCCCCATGGCCCTAAAAGGCAACCTTTCCACCGTCAGTCTCGCCGATATATTTCAAGCCCTCTCCCATGGCCACTCCACGGGCTTGCTGCGTATTCAGGCGCCTGAAGGCACGCGCTTCGTGGAGATCCTCGACGGCCAGGTCTCGATCGTCGCGCGCACCACGAACCGCATTCTCCTCGGCGATCTGCTGCTTTCGCGCGGCCTGATCGACGAGGCGACGCTGAACAAGGCCCTAGCATCGCAGAAGCAGAGCGGGAAACTGCTGGGACAGGCGCTGATGGAAATGGGCGTGCTGCAACTCGTGGATATCGAAAACGCACTGCGCTTCCAGATCGAAGAAGAGATCTGCGACCTTTTCCTGCTCAAGTCCGCCGAGTTCGATTTCCTCACCAACGCGACGCTGGATGCCAAGATGGCGCTCGGCAGCGGTTTGGTGCGGCTCAAGATCGACCCGAACGGGCTGCTGCTCGAAGCGGCTCGCCGGCTGGACGACTGGTCCAAACTCGAACAGCGGATTCCGTCGCAGTCCATGCTCTTCGACCTCTCGAAATCCGCACAGGATCTCCTGAAAAGCGGCGAAGGGCTTTCGCCCGAAGGCCTGATCCTGCTGAAACTCGCCACCGAAGGCCGCACGGTGGAGTCCATGGTCCAGAAGGCCTGCCTCGGCCGCCTGAACACCAACCTGCTGCTCTCGGAACTCTGGGACGCGGACCTGGTGAAGCCCACGCCGCCCGAGCGGTATCTGAAGGTCGCCGAGGAACATCTGAACAACGGAAGGATCGAGGAGGCCGAGCGGGTGGCCACGCAGGCGCTTAAGACGGACAGCGACAAGGGCCGCCGCGATGGACTGAACAAGGTCCTGGCGGAGATTGAGAAGAAGAAGCGCGCGGGCGCTCCGACGGAGAAGGACACGTCGCGGATTCGCTCGGAAGTGATCCGGCGGCCGAATCCGTCGCTGATTCTCCGGAAGCAGCGTTCCCCCGTTCCGTTCGTGCTGGGCGGACTCGCGGTACTGGCGCTTACGGCAGGCGCGCTCTACTGGTTTGTATTCCGCCCGCATCAGGCCTCGGTCAACCTCGACGAGCAGAAGCAGTTCGATGCCTGGGTGAATCAGGTCGATTCGGCGGCCAATCAGGAAAATTACGCCATGGCGATCGACCTGCTCAAGCACAACTACAAGGATCCGCAACTGCGCGAGAAGGCGAACGATGTGAATCAGCGCTTCAAGAAGAACCTCGAGGCCAAGCTGACGCCTGTCCTGAACGAGGCCGAAGCCGCGCTGGCGGGCGGCGACCAGGCCGCGATCCAGAAGGCGCTCGATCAGGTGGAGATTTATAACAAGCTGCAGATTTTCGACGGCGCCCTCAACCAGAGCCTGAGCGACACGATGGAGAAGTTCAGGCGCTGGAAAGAGCGCGTCCAATGCTCCCAATTTGAAGACCAGTTGAAGAAGATCGAGGGCCTTCCAAGTTGCGACGACCAGGCCGTGGAACTCGGCAAACTACTTACGCAATCCCCCGCGGAGGCCGTGGCGACGAAGATCCGGGACAGCCTCGCGCGGCTCGACATGCGCGCTGGAAGCGCGACCTATGCGTTGGCGCTCGGCCTAAGCATGGAGGAGGCCGGCGACCTGGACGGCGCCAAGGGCGAGTACGAGAACGTACGGCGCCAGTACCCGGGATCCGCGCTGGCCAAGAAAGCGGAGGCGCAGCTACAGAAAATTGGCGAGAGCGCGAAGCAGATCGCCCAGCAGCTCAACCAGCTCGAGCTCTGGGTCGTGCAGAAAAAGCCCGAAGCCAAGGACGGCCTGATCAAGTTCCTGCAAAGCAAGCCCGAGGCGCTGATGGCCGACCGCGCGCGCTCGATGCTGCGCACGCTGCTGGCGCCGGAATTGGAGACGGGCGCGGAGAAGGAATTGCGCGAGGCCGACGCGCTTGACGAGGGCGGCAAGTCGCCCGCGGGCCGCAAGAAACGCCTGGAGGTGCTCGAAAAGTACGCCTTCACCATGGCCTCCGCCCGTGTGAAACTCACGGTGAAGATCGAGACGGAGCCCAAAGGCTGCCAAGTGTTCGTGATGGGCCGCGAAGTGAAAGACCCCACGCCGGCGACGGCGGAGGTGCCCGCGGTCGGCCTGTTAAGAATTCGCTTCAAGAAGAAGGGCTTCGAGGACCGGGAGTTCGTCGCGTACGACTTCCGCGGCGATACGATCACGATGCGGCTCGAACGCAGCCTGGCCGCGCCGCTGCGGCTGCTCCCGCGGGTCCCTGAGTTGGGGATGGCCTTGCACGGCAACTGGCTAGGCATGGCGGCCGGCAACGAAGTCATGGCGTACGATTTCGGCAAGAAGGAGCCGGTCGAAGTCGTGCGGCACGATCTGTCCGCGGACGTGGAGGACGCCGCCGCGAAGAAGCTGGACCTGCTGCTCTTTGCGCCCGCGCTGGGTCCCGCGAAAGGTTCGGAAGCGCCCACGCTGTACATCGCTGCGCCGCAGAAAGGCGTCTGGGCCCTGCCGGCGGACACGCTGATGCCGCGCAAGCTCGAACTCAATTCTCCGCCGCTCTCGAGCCCCATCGCCTTTTTGGACGCGGCGCAGAACCAGAAACTATGCGTGGGCATCGCCACGGAAGAAGGATACGAGCATCTGAATTCGGCCGAGGGCACGCGGCGCTTCACTCCGCGGCGCTTGGGGGGCACGGAAGTCTCGAAGCCCTTGGGCATCGCGTTCGACGGCGCGCGTTTCTTCGTCCCGCGGACGGACGGCAACTTGTACGCGATTCAGGTGAAGGACAATCAGGGCTGGAGCGTGGCTATGCCGCCCAGTCCCCTCGCGCCACCGGCTTGCAATGCCGCGGCCAAGACGGTCGCCATCCTGGGTGCGTCCGGAAAGATCTGCGTGTACGAGTCCGAGTCCGATAAGAAAGTGTACGAGTTCGACGTGGGCGGCACATGCGCCGTGGGTGCCGCCGCCGTGGGCAAGGGGTACGCGGTGGTGACCGAAGACGGAACGCTCGCGTATCTCTCTTCCGAGCAGCCGAAAGCGCAGTGGAGCGTGAAAGTCTGGAAGGGCGTCGTCCTGCCGCCTCAAGCCGTGGGCGGCAAGCGCCTCGCCGTGGCGGCCCCCGGCGAACTAATCGTGCTGAATGCCGATAGCGGCGAGATCGAGTGGCGCGCGGCCCTGCCGTCGCCGCCGGTAGCGTTCTCCGCCGATGAGAAGCGCATCTTCGTTGCGACCAAGGACGCGCGGCTAAGAATCTTCAGCGTCGAAGAATAGCCCGGCTTACGCCCCGCTGGCGGCGACCGCTTCCTGCTGAGCCTGGGTGGCTAGATAGGTTTCCAGATCGGCCTTATTCTTGGCGTCGCTCTCGCGCCACTGCTGCATCGCCTGTTCGCCCAGCGCGGCCAGTTCGGGCGGAAGGTCCATCGCGGCGCGGCATTTCGGGAAACCCGTGCAACTCAGGAATGGACGGCGCGTCTTGCCGCGCGAAGTCACCCGCACGACCATCGGCGACTTGCACTTCTCGCAAATCTTGTCGGTCGGCAGCGCCTTGAATTTTCGGATGGGCTGGCCTTCCTTGTTGCATTTCATCGTGTAGGTGCACTGCTTGTCGGAATACTTCACGCAGTGGAAGTAGGGCCCGAAGCGGCCCACCGACTTGACTACGTCGCTGCCGCAGAGCTCGCACTTGATGCCGGTGGCCACCGGCTTTTCCTTCTCCTTGATGTTGCCCTTGTTGTCGAGGCGCAGGGTGCCTTTGCACTCGGGGGCCTTCGAACAGCGCAGGTAGAAGCCGAAGCGGTTGAGGCGTTTCTCCATGAGTTCGCCGCACTCGGGACATTTGACATCGGTCTTCTCGGCCTGGCCTTTCGTGGCCTTCATGTCCCGCGCGGCTGCGGTCATGTCGTCCGTGAAGGGGTCGTAGAATTCCGAGAGGACCTTGCGCCAGTCGAGGTGCGCTTCCTCGATCTTGTCCAGTTCTGACTCCATCTTGCGCGTGAAGCCCAGGTCCATGATCGAGTGGTCGAAGTGCCCCATGAGGCGGTCGCTGACGACCGAGCCGAGCGCGGACGCGATGAAGGACCCGCGTCCTCCGGTTCCGGTCTTCTGCACGTAGCCGCGGTCTAGGAGCGTGCTGATGATGGTCGCGTAGGTGCTCGGCCGGCCGATGCCTTCGCGTTCGAGCATCTTCACCAGGCTCGCCTCGGTGTAGCGCGGCGGCGGCTGCGTGAAGTGCTGCACGGGCTCAAGGGATTTGAGGTCCGGGTGGTCGCCGGTCTTCATGGCCGGCAGCACTTGATCGGCGCGCTTCTTGGCGGCCGGCTTCGGGGCCGTGGAGGTCTTGGGCGCCGCGCCTTCGGTCTTCTCGGCGCCTGCTTCCGCGTCGGTGGTCTCGTCGCCCTTCTCGCGGTCGGCCGCGGAGGCTTCCAGGTGCGAGGCCGTTGCCGCGCCGCCGTAGACCGCCAGCCAGCCGTCGAACTTCATCACGCGCCCGTTGGCCCGGAAGACCGCCGCGCGCGCCTTCTCGCCCGTGGCCGCGATATCGCAGGACGTGGCGTCGAAGATCGCGGGCTTCATCTGGCACGCGACGAAGCGCTCCCAAATGAGTTTGTAGAGCTTGTACTGTTCGTCGCTGAGGTCCTTCTTGATCTGGTCGGGCGCGTGTTCCACGTGCGTGGGCCGGATACACTCGTGGGCTTCCTGCGCGCCCTTGCGCGAACTGTAAAAGTTCGGCTTCTCGGGCATGTACTTCTCGCCGTAGCGCTTTCCAATCAGGTCGCGGCATTCCTGAACCGCGTCCTGCGCGATGCGGAAGCTGTCCGTGCGCATGTAGGTGATCAACGCGACGGGGCCTTCCTCGCCCAGCGGCACGCCTTCATAGAGTTGCTGCGCTACGCGCATGGTCCGGCGGGCGTCGAAGCCCAGGCGGTTCGCAGCGGCCTGCTGGAGCTGGCTCGTCGCGAAGGGCGGGTAGGGCCGGTCCGAGACTTCCTTCACGTCGTACCCGCGGACTTCGTAGGCGGCCTTTTCGAGCAGCGCCGCGAGATCCTGCGCTTCAACCTCGCTGGCCAGCAGCGTGCGCAGCACGCCCGAGGCCGATTGGCGCGTATCCTGGCCCTTGAACTTGGCCAGGTCGTCCGCCGAGGCCACGACCTGTCGGCCTTCGAGCGCACGGAGTTCGCCGTCGAACGGTTTGCCGTCGAACGCAAAGCGACCGGTGACCGTCCAGTATTCTTCGGCCTTGAAGATGTCGATCTCGCGTTCGCGCTCCACGATCAGGCGCAGCGCCACCGACTGCACGCGCCCGGCGCTCAGGCCCCGCCCGATCTTGTCCCACAGCAGCGGGGAGAGCTTGTAGCCGACGATGCGGTCGAGCACGCGGCGCGCCTGCTGCGCGTAGACCAGGTCCATGTCGATCTTGCGCGGATTCTGGAATGCCGCGCGGATGCCGCGGGGCGTGATCTCGTCGAAGGTGACGCGGAACGTGCGCTTATCGGCGAGCTTGAGCGCTTCCTTCAAGTGCCAGGCGATCGCCTCGCCCTCGCGGTCGGGGTCGGGACAGAGGTAGACTTTCTCCACCGTCAGTACGGCCTTGCGGAGGTCGTCGAGCACCTTCTTGCGCGCGGGAACTTCCGTGTACGAAGGCGTGAAGTCCTTCGCCACGCCCAGGACGATCGAGTCCTTCTTCTCGCCCTTGCGCGACTTGGTCAGGTCGCGAACATGCCCCACCGATGCCTTGACGACGTACTCCCTGCCAAGCACCTTGGCGATGGTCTTGACCTTGCCGGGGGACTCCACGATGACCAAACTCTTCTTGTGCGCAACCAATTCCAAATGTCTCCCCAAATGAGGTTCGCGTCGGTCCCTTCGCCGCGCTGCACTAATAAGGAGAGCAGCAGAGCGGGGGGTCTAATAACAATTCGGCAATGCCGGTGTCAAGACCGTAGCTTAAGATCGGAACTTCAAAGCCTTGCAGAATTGTCCTCGTAATGCCTTTGCTTATAATAAGTTGCGAGAGCGAATTTCAAAAATAATTTTACACAAGGTGCACCACGATTCCTGATCAAAGTCGGTCCACGCACCTTGCGAAGGCGCGCGCCACCTACAAACCACCTTTCTTGGGCTGCCCCAGCTCAAGAAAGGCGGCGAAGGACTCGACATTCCGGTCGAAGCTGTGGGTCGCGATGACCTGATTCTCGGGCGTGAGGAGCACATAAAAGGGGAGCGCGGCGGACTGAAAGCGCTCTTCCTGAAGTTTCACGTAACGGTCGCTGGCTTCCTGGTTCTTCTCGTCGTCCGTGTAGAGTTTCACGCGCACGTAGCCCGCCAGGAGATCCTGGATGCGCGCGTTGGGGAAGACGGTCGACTCCATCACCCGGCAGTTGCCGCAGGTGTAGCCGGTGAAATCGACGAAGACGGGTTTGTTGGAACGCTTGGCCTCCGCGAGGCCCGCGTCGAAGTCGCTCAGCCAGGCGAGTTCCTTGGGCTCGGAGGATCCCGCGGGCGAACCGTTTTTTACGAGTGCGGCCGCGGCGGCTTTTTGAGGCAGAAACGCTTCGAGGTCGCCGAAGGTCCCGCCGGTGAAGCCCGTGAAGAGCCAGAAGGCGAGGGCGAGGAACACCACCGCAAAGGTAATGCGCGCGCCGCCGACGTATTCGATCTTGGAGTCGTGGGAGAACTGGTAGAGGCCGAGCAGGTAGAACGTGGCGAGCACGGCCAGCGCGATCCAGACACCGAGGAAGAGTTCGCGGGGCAGGAAGCGCGCGCCGGAGTTCCAGTAGATGTCGGCGGTACTGAAGAATTTCAGCGCCGCGGCGAGTTCGAGGAAGCCCATCACCACCTTTACCGAGTTCAGCCAGCCGCCGGACTTCGGGAGCGACTTCAGCATCGTCGGGAAAAGCGCGAGCGCGAAGAACGGCAGCGCGAAAGCCGCCGAGAAGCCCAGCATCCCTACCATGGGCATGAACCATTCGCCTTGCGCGGCCGAGAGCAGCACCGCGCCGACGAACGGGACCGTGCAGGTGAACGAGGTGATCGAGAAGACGAAAGCCATCAGCACGACGGAGAGGAGCCCGCCGCCCTGCGAAGCCGACGCATCCACCTTGCTGAGGAACTCGGTAGGCAGGGGGATCTCGAAGACGCCGAAGAGGTTCATGGCCAGCACGGAAAAAATGCCCGCAATGACCAGGTTGACCCAGCCGTTGGTCGCGAACGCGCGGATGCCGGTGGCCTTAAAGAAAAGCGCGAAGGTCATGCCGATGATTGTGAAGGTGAGGATGATGCCGAAGGCATAGATCGCGGCGTCGCGAACGCTCGCAGCGCGCGTGGCCTGCTTGCGCTTGGTGAAGAAGCTGACCGTAATGGGAATCATGGGGAAGACGCAGGGCGTAAGCAGCGCGCCCGCGCCCGCCAGGGCGGCGGCCAGAAAGAACGAGAAGATGCCCTTGCGCTTGGCGTCCGCGATCGCGGCCTCGTCGCCCGAAAGCGCGACCGCGGGCGCGGCCTCCTGCTTGGGCGCCGCGGATTCGGTCTTGGCCGCGGACGTCTTTACCTCTGGCGTCTTGGTTTCAGAAAGCGACTTCGCGGTTTCAGCGGTCTTGGCCTCGTCCGGCGGCGGCGCGGCCGTCTTGCTCTCGGGCACGGTGAGTTTGAACGTCAGCGGGGCCTTCTTGGGTGGAATGCACTCGCCCGGCCGGCAGATCTCCGAGACCACCGTGAGGGTGATGTTGTACGTCCCGGGCTTGGCGGACGCGGCGATCTTCAGCGGCACGGTGAACTCGGCGCGGCCGTGCAGGATCTCGATCTCCTTCTTGAAATCGGAATCGAATGTCTTTTCCGGCTCGGGCTGGATGACGATCGCGCCGTCGATCTTAACCAGATCCTCCGGCGCGGCCTTAAAGGTGGTCGCCAGTGGACCGTCATCGATCATTTTGGTCGAATAGGTGTGCCAGCCATTAGGGATCACCGCAGAAGCCGTGACGCGTACAGTCTCACCGGGCGCGGCGCTGGCTTCGAGCGGCTTCAGCGACCACTGGATCGCGGGGACTTCGGCGGCAAGCGCTGCCGAGGCCGCCGTCAGCGCCAGAAGGAATAGAACGGCTCGGACCGGCCACGCGATGCGCATCAAGCGCTGCCTCTCCTGCGGACGATGAAACCGGCACGGCTCCTCACGGTCCCTACTATACAATCCTTTTCACGGGCTGCACCGGCGGTTGCGGTCTCCGGGCTCGGCCCCAAAGGCACCCTTTAATGTTTCAACATGGATATTGCATTCCCGGCACGTATGCTCCGGGCATGGACCCACTCGTGGGCACGCCGCAGTGCCCGCATCTTGGATTTGCGGCGCGCGGCGGAACGCCCTGCTGCCACGCCGACGACGGCACGCGCGTCGCTTGCGGCAAGTGGGCGCCGAATCCCCAGGCACGCACGGCGCCAGGCGGCAGCGCGGCGGGTTACGATCCCTACTTCTGCACGGTCCTGGGCAAGGACGCCCTGCCGCCGGAGGCGCTCAAGCTGGCCGCGCAGGAGAAGGCGCGCGCCCGCCAGGCCGAGCAATCGCGCACCGGTTACCGCGCGCCAGGAGACGTGACGGGACAGCGGGAAGCCAAACCGTCCTACGAGGACGCCGGCGAAGGGCCGGCGCCCACGCGGACCCTGCACTCGGATGGCCCGCGTATCGGCCCGAACTCGCCCTGCATCTGCGGGAGCGGCAAGAAATACAAGAAGTGCTGCGGACGGGTGCAATGAGCGCAGAGCCTGCATAGCATCCGGATGCCGATACGCTATACTTCTCGTGCTCTGGGGGAATGCCGGTGGGAGACCCTTTCATGCTCAGGTTATGGTGTGCGTTTGCGGCCGTGTGGGCCAGCGTCGCGGGGAGCCTTTTCGCCGCCGAGGACGCGGTGCCGGCGGGGCTGGATGGCGTACCGGAAGTCGTCGCGAAGGTGGACAGCGTCGAGATCCGGCGCAACGAACTGATCCGCGAGCTGGTGGGTTCATCCGCGCGAAGCGCGATCGACCGGCTGGTCAAACGGCAGCTCGTGGAACAGGCCGCGGCGAAGGCCGGCGTGAAGGTAACGGAGGAGGAACTCGACGCGCAGCTTAAGTTCGAAGAATCGAATCTCAAGAACGAGCTGCGCGTGGTTCCTGGTCAGGTCAACGAACGGACGTTCGAAGACCTGGTGCGGTCGCGCTTTCAGATGTCGGTCGAAGAGTACAAGAACGCGGTCATCCGGCAGCAGTTGCTCGCGGAGAAGTCCGTCGGGCGCAACGTCCGGCCCACGGAGGCCGACCTCAAGCGCTTCTTCGCGCACCGGCCTTATAAGGACAAGAGCCTGACCGTCGAGGACGTGCTCCAGCCGCCGATCCGCTACCGCGCCGCGCATATCCTGATCACCCCGCTGAATCCCGTGGACCTGTTCCGCGGCGGCCGGCTGAAGACGGCCGCAGGCGAGAAGGCGGACCTGGCCGCGCTGCGCGCGGAGCGCAAGAAAGAGTGGATGCGCGATCATAACGTCGAGATCAAGGACGACGTGGACCTGGACATGGAACCCGAGTGGCAGGCATGCCTGAAGCGCGCGCAGGACTGCATGGCCGAGCTGACCTCCAAGAAGATCACGTGGGAGCAGGCCGTCGAGAAGTACTCGCAGGACCCGCACGACCGGCACCCGCTGGAGGACGGCAGGCGCAAGCCGTCCATTCGCGAATCGACCAAAGTCGGCGGAATGGCGCTGCAGCCCGGCGAAGTCGGATGGTTCACGCGCGACGGGCCCATGGTGCGGGAGTTCTACGAGGGCGCGAAGGATCTCCGCAAGAAAGACGAACTTGCCGGGCCGGTGCGCACGCAGTTCGGCTACCACATCATCCGGCTGATCGAGGACGTCGACGTTCCGCCGCGCAAGACGTACGAGGAACTGCGCCCGCAAGTCGAGCGGATTTACATCTCGTGGGTGCTGCAGGCCCTCACCGACCAGTGGCTCGAGACGCTGATGAAGGATGCCACGGTCGAGACGACGCGCGCGCTGCTCTGGTATCCCGACCCGGCGCTGCAAGGCGTAAAAGCGGAGGCCGATCCGGTGGTGCTCACCGTGAACGGCGCTCCGCTCAAGCGTTCGGAGGTCTGGCGCGAACTGCTGCGCTCCGACGGCCCCGAGGCGCTCGACCGCCTGATCAACCGCGAGATGGCGCTGGGGCCGCTCCGGCGCTTGGGGCCGTCCCGGCTGGAGTGGGAAGGCAAACCGTCGTCCTCGCGCTCGCCCAATCCACCGCCGGTCAAGCCGGTGGACGTAAGCGCCGAGGACGTCGACCGGGATCTGACCGAGGAACGGCTGGCGCTGGACCGCGAGAACGAGGCGCGCTTGAAGAAAGATCCCAATGCGCCAACGCAGACGCTCGACCAGTTTGTCCGCGAGAATTACGGCCAGAGCCTTAAGGAATTCATGCGCGCCCTGGAAGCCGGGGTGGTGCTGAGCAAATCGGTCCGCAGGCAGGCCGTGGTGGACGAAGGGCGGCTGGTGTTCGAGTTCTACCTCGCGCAGGACCAGTACCGGGAACCGGTCTCGTTCTACATCAACCAGATCGTGCTGCGGCTCAAGCCCGACGCGGACCACAAGACGCGCCAGGATTTCATCGACATGGCCGGCGATCTGCGCAAGGACTTCATCGATAAGCGCAAAACCTGGGCGGATATTGCCGCGCTGGTGCGCGACCCGAACGACCCGGCCTCCGGCCGCGAAGAGTCCATGATTCTGACCTCCAGTAACGAGAAATACCCGGAGATCTACGACGAGCTGGCGAAACAGAACTACGAGAAGGGCCAGGTGAGCGAGCCGATCGTCTCGCGGTTCGGCGTGCACCTGATCCAGATCGTCCGGCGCATCCCCGCCCGCCTGCCGGACTTTTCCGAGGTGCGCGACCGGGTCGAACGCGATTACCTGCGCGGGCGCGCGGGCCTGAGCCTCGATATCTGGCTGCGCTCGATGAAGAACCAGGCCAAGGTCGAACGGTTCATGTACAACCAGGAAAAGATCGAGATCCCCGAGACGCTGCCGCTGCCAAAGCAATAAGGCATTTTGGATTTTCGATTTTGGATTT
>JACQFI010000062.1 GCA_016200135.1 Planctomycetota bacterium | reverse complement strand
CATCTCGGGGAAGTCGATTCAAGTGGAGGCCGGCAAGTCCAAGGTCGCGAAGGGCCAGGTGGTCGTCATGCAGCACGGCCACGGAACGACGGTAGTGACGGGCGGAACGATCAGCGGCAACGCGTCGGGCTACGCCGAAGGCGGCCGCGTGGGCTCGGTCAGCGCGAGTTCCTCCGCTTCGGTGAGCGGCGGAAACGGCGCGTTCAAGCTCGAAGCGAAGACCATCGAAGGCGATGCGGTTGAACTCGAGAACACCGTCGCCGACCTGGTGAAGGGCAAGAGGGTCAAGATCGGCAAAGGCTGCAAGATCGGCGCCGTCGAGTACACCGAATCGATCGCCGTGAACGACAAGGCCAGCGTGAAGAAGCAGACAAAGAAATAACGGACGGCGTAGAGCGTAGGACGAGGAGCGTAGAGCGCACTGCGCCTACGCTCCTCATTTTTTTGCTAAGCGTTCGCGCAATGAGGCGAAATAGGTCTTGCGCTCCTCCGTTGGCGGCTTAGCGCCGAACGAGAGGAAGACTTTAAACGCCGAGTTGCCCAGCTTGTCGTAGAATTGCACGCTCAGCGTGGTCACGCCGTCCATGTGGCCGGGCTTCTCGACGGCGAAGCACGCGCCGAGTTCGCGAAAGCGGATGTGCATGTCGATGTCGGACGTCTGAACGTTGAAGAACGGCCCAGTCGTGCTGAAGTTGCCGAACTGCCCGAACGCCTCGAGCGTCACCGCGCCGTTGCTGGCGATCACGTGCACCTTGCCAAGCGGCTCGAAACTGCGCACGATCTCTTCCCAGCGCTCCAGGTCGAGTTCGAGGCTCTGCCCGTCCGGCATCGCGCGGATGACCTCGGCCTCGGGCACGCCGAGTTCCCGCGCAAGCTGCATCGTCATCTTGCTGGGCGCGGCCAGGATGGCGGCGCGGATATTTTCAGGTGTTGCGGACATGAATGGAGTCCTCTTGAAAGCTACTTGGCTTGAAGGTCGCCGCTGGGCTTCAACCAATCATCGTACACCTTTTGCAAAGCTCGAACACCGGCCTCGCTCAGAGCAAAATACTGGCGCGTGTCGCCCTTGTAGCAATAAATCCATCTGCACTTAAGGCAGATCACGGCGCAGACATCCTCGCCCTCATGAGAAAATCGGAAGCCCATGCCAGGTTCGAAGCAATTGTTTCCCTTCTCCGCGTACGTATCCGCGCTTTGAAGAACCTTGCGAATTCCAGCAGCCGCCTCCTTGTCTTCGATCTTCTTTTCTTCAAGAATCGGCCAGTCGACGAGCAGCCGCTTCCCCGCCCGCTCCGCGTCCTTGGAAATTTCCTCATCTTTAATACGACAGGCCGTCAGTTCTGCCTTGGCAAGCGGTGCAAAGAGGGCGCGTGCACGCACCGCGGTCCGTTCTCCCGCAACGTGTTCGCAACTGGCAATGAAAAGACGCCCATCGCGAAACGTGGCATCGAGGTTCGCCTTGGCGAGGAATCGCCCTAGCGCGTCGTGATAGGGCCGATCGTCGACGTGAAGCGTGATGCGCTCCGACACTGGGCTTGCTTCATTCGGTTCAAATTGAATGTCAAACTTCGCCTTGCCCGCCAAACACCGCAATGCTTCTTCGAACGTCGCATCTTTCAAGTTGAGGCTAACGTGCCGGTTCAACTTGGCTTTCATTTCCTTCGTCCATTCAGGATTGTCATTGCTCCATCGATCCACGTCTTGCAATAAGCCGTAGGAAACTCCATGCGCTTTGCGAAGGTAAGCCAGGTATTTATCAAGCCATTGATGTACGGTTGGCGGTTCAAGCACGATTAACTTATTCGCCGAAATCTCGAACATCCGCTCTGAGCCTTCAAGCGCGGCCGGCCGCATCGATTGCCATAGGGCTTCATCCGTACTTTTCATGGCCCGCTCCACCTCAACCAGAAGCAGGTCCGGCGGTCCCGCCGACGGCAGAGTACAAAGACTTGGTGGGAATTGAGTCAGATCGCCCACATCGTAAATTTTTAATTCGAGTTCTTCTTTCGCATCTTTGACGCCGACACTGCGAGAGGGCTTCTTGTGCGCTTCCGTGTGCTTCGCAGGTTTATCCGTCTTGGGAGCCGCCTGCCGATCCTGATTCGGCTCGGGCGCGTGCTCCTCTTTTCCCCGGTCCTTATCGCAGCCCAACAGGAAGACCGCCGCACTTACCCAACAGGTGAGCCCAACTCCGAACGCTTGCATCCGGCGTCTCATCGGCGGCTATTCCTTCGTTTCGGGAAACGAGGCTTTGAATACCCGGAGCAATTTCGTATTCCCTTCTTTGCTTATAGCCCGCAGCATTTCTTGAATTTCTTCCCGCTGCCGCAGGGACAGGGATCGTTGGGACGCGCGCGTTTACGGCTTGGCCGGCCGGAGGCCGGCGTCCCTGCCGGCGTGGACGCCGGCGCTCCCGAACCGCCGGCGACTTCGTCGCCCACCCGGAAGGCGTGCATAATGTTCGACGCGGGGCGGCCGGCGCGGAGTTCGCGGCCCATCAGCGCGAAATACTTGACGGTGTGCGCGAAATAGACCTTCAAGCCCGCGCAGAGGTAGTTGAGTCCCGCTTCGCCGTCGGGCGTCTTGATGAAGCGGTTCTTGGGGCACTCGCCGTAGCAGAGTTCCAGGAACTCGCACGTGCGGCAGTAGCGCGGCAGGCTGTCGAACTTGTCGTTCCCGAATTTTTTCTGTGCGTCCGAGTTCACCATCTGGCGCATGGTCTGGTCTTGGATCTTGCCGAGCTTGTACTCTTCATAGACGAAGTGGTCGCACGAGTAGAAGCTGCCGTCGTGCTCGATGGCCAGCGCGCGCCCGCAGGTCTTGCTGAAGACGCAGAGCGCGGCAGGCAGGCCCATCACGCTGCCCAGCGTCACTTCAAAGCCCTGCACGTACACCTTGCCGATGTCGTTCCGGACCCACTCGTCGAAGACCGCGCAGAGGAAACGCCCGTAACTCTCGGACTTCACCGTCCACGGCGTGACCATCAGCAACGGGTCTTCGCGCTCGGGCGTGCCGTGCGGATCTTTGACGTGCGGCGCGACCTGCTCGAAGTCTTCTTTCTCGACGATGGGGATGAACTGCATGAACTCGAAGCCGCACACGTCCCGCAGGAACTTGTAGACCTCGCGGCCGTGGTTCTGGTTGAAGCGATTCACGCAGGTCAGCGCGTTCACGCGCACGCCGTGCTTCTGGAGCAGTTCGCGCGCGCGCATCACGTCGTCGAACGAGGACTTCCCGTTCTTGTCCACGCGGTACTTATCGTGCAGCGGCTTGGGACCGTCGATCGAGAGCCCGATCAGGAAGTCGTTTTCCTTGAAGAACGCGCACCATTCGTCGTCGAGCAGCACGCCGTTGGTCTGGAAGGCGTTGGTGACCGTCTTGCCGGGCGGGCAGTACTTCTTTTCGAGTTCGACCGCCTGCTTGAAAAAGCTCAGCCCGAGCAGCGTGGGTTCCCCGCCCTGCCAGGCGAAGTCGATCTGCGGGACGTCCTGGCCTTCGATGTACTGCTTGACGAAGGCCTCGAGCGTCGCTTCCGACATGCGGAAGTTCTCGCCCTTGGGAAAGAAATTCTCTTTGTGGAGATAAAAGCAGTAGGTGCAGTCGAGGTTGCAGATCGGACCGATGGGCTTGGCCAGCGTATGGAAGGCAGTGGGCTGCACCGGCTGCGTATGCATGGCCAGGCGCGCAGGTTGTTCCGACTCCCGAACGGCCCCGGGTGAATCGCTCATGCTGGAAACTGTACGCCCCGCCGCAAGGTTCATCAATGCTTAAAGGATGTCCGGCTTTTCGGCGTTGGCGCGATTGAGAGGGCCCAACAGAAAGGAATTAGCCGCCAAGACGCCGAGTGCGCTAAGTTGTATTTGTTCTCGCTTTTCTTGGCGTCTTGGCGCTTTGGCGGTTCATCTTATGAAGCGTCCTGAGAAATGAGAAGGCCCGCCGTGCGGCGGGCCTCTCACCCATCCCGGACCCTCTATTTTCGGTTAGAAGTCCGGAGGCGGAAGCGGCGGCTTGACGGCCTCGACTTCATACGGCTTGGCCTTCTCGCCCGTAAAGCCGTTCTTCAAGGTGACGTCCAGTTGCCCGGACTCGATCACGCGCACGCTGCCGTCCTGGAGCATGATCGGCAGCGGGCCTTTGATGCCCGTCGGGTAAGCCACGACTTTGAACGCTTTGTCCTGCATGCCCTGGTAGGCGATCTCGAAGAGCTGGTCCTTGCTCTCGGCCTTGAGGTACTTGGGGATCAAGTCCACGAGCGACTGCGGATAGGCGCCGCCGTGGTCCTTGGCGTAGGCCGCCACGTTCCGGGAGAGGTCGCGGAGAAACTGGCGCTTGGCGACCAGGTCGGCCGGGAGTTCCGGCTCGTTGCCAACGACGGGCTCGCCGTCGCCGCCGCCGTGGTTCTTGTTGTATTCCCCAATCACCGCCACGGCCGGGAAGAGCGTCGAAAAGATGCCGGTCGAGGAGTAGGACTCGACGCGCACGCCGTCGGCATCCGTGGCCAGGTTGATCAGCGTGCCGCCAAGGTTCTTCGCGAGCAGGTCCGCGGAGGGCAGGCGGTTGATGTCCACCCACGGCGGGGACTTGTGCTTCACCTGGCCGAGCGGGATGAAGAAGTCGTACGCGGCCGTGGAGATCGCGCCGAAATCCACGTACGCCAGCACTTGCGAGGCCGTGGGCAAGTTGGCCCGCACCGCACGGAAGTCCGCGTCGTCGGAGAGGTTGCCGCTCTGCGTGGCGCGCCCCGCGCTTGGCGGCGAACCGGCGGTGGAGAGCCGGTCGAGTTCGTCGCGCAGCGCCAGCGGGTAGAAACTGACAAGCAGCCGGTCGCCCGCCACGGTCCAGCAGAAGGTCGCGGGGTCCTTGCCCGCTTCCGGAGCCTTCTCCTGCGCGCCCTGAATCAGGAAATCCCCGTGCGTGGTCTCGCCGAAGTTGTATTTGTCCTGCGCCGTCCGGCGGAAGGCATCGAGGACGGTCTTGATCTTGGCGGAGTCCTTCAGGCCCGCGGAGAGGATGACGTTCGGGAACCCGAATCCAATCTTAGGATGCTTCGCCGGCATGGAGACCGAGAGGAGCAGATCGCCCGAGAGCGACGCCATCAGGTCCTTGCGGATGTCCGCGCCGAGCTTCTGCGAGGCCTGGTCGATGGCGGCCGCGGCGTCGGCGCGCGCGTTGGGGTTGTCCACGGACGCGATGTCGAGGATGCGGTCGAGCAGCTTACCGGGCTCGGCTTGCAGCGCGACGGCCACGACGGAGTTCCGGGCCGCTTTGTCGAAGCAGGTGCCGGAGAGCGCCGGGCCGTCGAGCAGCTTCAGCAGGCCCGTGCGTTCCTTCTCGGGCGCGTCGAAGAAGAAGGTCTCGCCCAGCCCGTGCTCTTTTACGCCCAGCGTGTAGGTGACGGTGCGAACCGAGTTGAGCCCGATCTTCTCCCATTCAAGCTTCTCGCGGTCGGTCTTGGGGCCAAACTTCGCGTTGGGACTCTTGCGAATCTCCGCGATGTTCGCGTACACGATCACGTCCGTGTCCTTGCCGCCCTTCTCAAGCGCGCGCAAGTACTGCGGATTCTCGCCCAGTGTCTGGCCGTCGCCGCCGCCGGCCTTTCCTTTGGCAGCCGCGCGCGCGGCCAGGATGTTCTCGATGCGCCCCGGACCGAGCGCCACCATAAAGACCCCGTCGCAGAGCGTGTAGGAGATCTGGAACGGCACCGCGGCGTGGCTGAGCGTGACTAGGTCCGCGCCCGCGACCGTGCGGCTGGTGATTTCCAGCGTGTTCTGGGTCGCGCCGTTGAGCAGGTCCACAACCTTGCCCCAGTGATCCATCCAGGCCTGCGCCTTGTCGCGCGGCTGGAACGCGAAGAGCAGATCGGGAATCGGCTCGCCCTGCTCGTTGCGCGCGTCGAGGAACCCGCACATGGCGAAGGTCGCCTCGCCCTGAAAAAGGTCCCAGACCTCGTTGAGCTTGTACCCGAGTTTCTGTTCCGCGACCGCAATGCGGCCTTTAAGGATCGTCAGGGAACCCTTGAAGGCGTCTTGAACGTTCGGGTCGCTGATAAGCTTCCAGAGCCCGGTCTGCTGCAGGCGCTCGAAGCCTTTCTGCTTGTCCTTGATGCTGATGACGAAGAGCGAATTCGCCGGCAGCAACGGCGCCACCGACCACTCGGCGCCTTTCGCGGGACTTGAGGTGGGATCGGCGTCGCCTGCCGCCGCGGTCCGCAGCACAAGGACCGCCGCCAGCAGGGCGCTCGCACAGAATTTTCGGCTCGGCATGAACATCTTGGGCATCCTCCTTAATCGGTTCGAATGACTTATCTTCTACGGATTGGACACCGGGGTGCAGCCCCTTGTTACGATTCCATAGGCAAACGCGCAGGTTCACCACAACCGCGCAACGTCATAAAATCCAAGGGGTTGCAAAAGAAAGGCTAAACATTGAGGCACAAATCTTACGATACTTAACGGCAGAATGCATAGGAAAACCTCATGAGCATAGACCCGACTCCCACGCAGCCGAGCAGTGAGACCCAGGCGCATCATCACGCACCGACTACGGCCACCGAGCCTCAATGCGGCAAGGGGAGTGAAAGCATTGCGGAACAACAATTCCTGCAGGGCGCGCAAAAACGCTCCTCGGAATTCTGGCGCGCGCTGCGCATTTTTTTTGAACTCCTGCGCGGATTCCGCGCCCTGCACTTCGTCGGTCCTTGCGTCACGGTCTTCGGATCGGCGCGCTTTCATGAATCGCACCGATTCTACAAGCTGGCGCGGACGATGGGCGCGGGCCTGGCGCGCGCGGGCTTCACGATCATGACGGGCGGCGGACCAGGAATCATGGAAGCCGCCAATCGCGGCGCCAAGGAAGCCAAGGGCCGCTCCGTGGGCTGCAACATCGTCCTGCCCAAGGAACAGCAACCCAACCCGTATCTCGACGCCTTCGTCGAGTTCGACCACTTTTACGTCCGCAAAGTCATGCTGGTGAAATACTCCTACGCGTTCGTCATCATGCCCGGCGGCTTAGGGACCCTGGACGAGGTCTTCGAGACCGCGACGCTGATCCAGACCGGCAAGATCCAGGACTTCCCGGTGGTATTTATGGGCAAGGATTACTGGGCACCGCTCTTCGAGTTCATGCGCAATACGCTGGTTAAAGAAGGCACCATCGATGCGAAGGACCTCGATTACTTTCTCCTGACCGATTCCCCCGAAGAGGCGCTCACGCATATCCGCGATACGGCCATGCGCAAATTCGGGCTGACGTACGGCGCGCGCGCGCGGCGCCGCTGGTGGCTGGGCGAATGAAACCGCGGCCCGGGTTTGCACGTTTCACCGATCCTTCTTATTGCTAGAGTGCTCGTGGATCGACGCGCATGAACCAAGCCACGCCGGCGGACGCCGGACACGAGCAGGACGCCAAGGCCGGCGCGGGCGAAGGCTCGAGCCTCCCCCGCGGACTCTCCGTCTTCCGCTTCGTGCTCTTCTCCGGCCTGCTGCTGGGCGCGGCCTACGCGGGCCTCGCGCTGGCCCTGGGTTCGCCGCCGCCGCCGGGATACGTCACGGTATACGAAGCGCCGGCCTCGGAATGGCAGCCCTCCCCCATCTGGCTCCCGGTCTACCTGCTGATCAAGGCCGGCGTGGGGGTGCGGCATACGCCGGAAGGCTACGTCTTTACCGGTCAGCTCGGCTACGCCCTCTTCGGAGGCGGCGCGATGACCGTCGGGATCCTGCTCGGGGGCCTCGCCGGCTGGTTCGCCGGTGAGCGCATCCGGCAGCGCATCCTGCGCAAACGCGCCGCGTTCGTGGCGCAGGTGCTGGGAGATCAGGCGGCCGCGCAAATCAAACCCAATCCTAACCCTCCCAAGGCTTGACGCGGCTCGTTTGGAGTGGCAATCTCGCTCCCGCCAAGCCGTCCCATCGGTGCTACGGAGCCGCTGCGCGTGAAAACCTCGGTCCAGATCCAGAAGCCGTCCGGCCCCCTGCCGGAAGAACCGGCCATGCAGGCGCGGGACCCGTTCACGCTCGTGATCTTTGGCGCCAGCGGCGACCTGAGCAAACGCAAGCTGATCCCCGCGCTCTATCATCTCGACAACGCCGGCTACTTGCCCGACCGCTACGCCGTGGTCGGCTTCTCGCGCACGCCGCTGTCCGACGCGCAATACCGCGACGCGATGCTCGCGGACCTGAAGACGCAGAAGCTCAACGAGCCCGAAAAGCTCACGGCGCAGCACAAGCTGCTCCAGGCGCTGCATTACCATCCCGGCAACAACGACGAGGCCGATTCGTTCAAGCGCTTGGAGGCGCGCATTCGCGAACTGGAACGCGAACGCAAGCTGCCCGGAAACCGCCTGTACTATCTCTCGGTCGCGCCTGAATTCTTTGCCACCATCGTGCGTCGTCTGCACGAAGCCGGCATGATCCGCGGCAAGAACGACGCCACCTGGTCGCGCGTGATCATCGAGAAGCCGTTCGGCACGGACCTGCAGAGCGCCCGCGCGCTGAACATCGCGGTGACGGCGGTGCTCGACGAGAACCAGATTTACCGCATCGACCACTATCTCGGGAAAGAGACCGTCCAGAACATCCTCGGCTTCCGCTTCGGGAACTCGATCTTCGAGCCGCTCTTCAACCAGAAGTACGTGGACAACGTCCAGATCACCGTCGCGGAGACGCTCGGCATGGAAGGCCGCCGCGGCGCCTACTACGACGGCGCGGGCGCGATCCGCGACATGGTCCAGAACCACATGCTCCAGCTTCTCTGCCTGACGGCCATGGAACCGCCGAGCACGCTCGACGGAACCTCGATCCGCGATGAGAAGGTGAAAGTGCTGCGCGCGCTCGAACCCATGAGCGTGGACGAGGTGGCCGCGTACACCGTGCGCGGGCAGTACACGCCAGGCCAAGATCCCGCGACCCGCCAGGCGATCAAGGGCTACCCCGAGGAAGAAGGCGTGAAGCCCGGCAGCGTGACCGAATCCTACGTCGCCATGCGCCTCCAGATCGAGAACTGGCGCTGGGCGGGCGTTCCATTCCTGCTGCGCACGGGTAAGCGCCTGAAGAAGCGCGTCTCCGAGATCGCCGTGACCTTCAAGCGCCCGCCGCTGCATCTGTTCGGGAAGAACCAGCAGTCGGATTACTGCCTGATCTCCGACCGGCCCAAGTCGAACACGCTGGTCCTGCGCATCCAGCCCGACGAAGGCATCAGCCTCTCGTTCGCCTGCAAGCAGCCGGGCCTGCAGATTCAGCTCAACGAAGTCCACATGGATTTCTTCTACGGCCAGGCGTTTCAGCAGCGTTCGCCCGAGGCCTACGAGCGCCTGCTGCTCGACGCGCTGCGCGGCGACGCGTCGCTTTTCACGCGCTCGGACGAAGTGGACTCCGCCTGGAAGTTCATCACCTCGATCCTGAACGGCTGGAAAGAGCTGCCGAAGCCGAAGTTCCCCAACTATGCGCCGTTCGGAGACGGCCCCGAGGAAGCACATCGGCTGCTGTCCGGCACGCAGGCGCAGTGGCGCTCGATCGGAGCCATGTAGGCCGCCATGAAGCCCGCGTTTCCCACCATCGTCTGCAAGGATGCCGCCGCGCTGGCCGAGGCCGCCGCGGAGAAATTCCTGTACCTTGCCGGTAACGCGGTTCCGGGCCCGCTCACCGTGGCGCTCTCCGGCGGCAGCACGCCGAAAAAGCTCTACGAGATTCTCGCGCAGCCGCGCTACGCGGAGAAGATCCCGTGGGAGCGCGTCGAGTTCTTCTTCGGCGACGAGCGCGCGGTGCCGCCGGACCACAAGGACTCAAACTACCGCATGGCGCACGAGGCCCTGCTCTCGAAGGTGCCGGTGAAAGCGCATCGCATGGAAGCGGAACTCAGCAAGGCCGCCGAATACGAGAAGGTTATCCGCGAGCGCGTGCACATCGGCAGCAAGGGCATTCCGCGCTTCGACCTCGTCTTGCTCGGCATAGGCACCGACGGCCATACGGCCTCGCTCTTTCCGGGCACGGCCGCATTGAATGAGCGCGAGAAGCTCGTGGTGATGAACGAGGTCCCCCAGCTCAACACGCGGCGTATGACCGTGACGTACCCGCTGCTCGCTTGGGCCAAAAAGATTTGGGTGCTTGCGCCCGGCGCGGAGAAACGCAAAGTGGTCCAGGAGTGCCTCGCGAATCCCGCGGCCCCCTACCCCGTTGCAAGTGTGAAGCCCGAACCGGGAGAAATCTTGTGGTGGTTGGACAAGGAGAGCGCGGAACGGAAGTAGCGGATAGGAAAGTGATCAGTAACGGAAGTAATCAGTAACTGAATACTGAACACTTAAGTTACTGATAACTTCGGTTACTGATCACTGTATTACTGATTTTGACCACCGAAATGAAAGGAACATCCCGTGGCACAAGCATTCGGCGTGATCGGCCTGGCGGTGATGGGCGAGAACCTGGCGCTCAACGTGGAACGCAACGGTTTCCCCGTCGCGGTCTACAACCGTACGTGGGAGAAGACCGAGGCCTTCATCAACGGCCGCGCGAAGGGCAAGAAGTTCGTGGGCGCAAAGACGATCCCCGAGTTCGTCAAAGCGCTCGAGCGCCCGCGCCGAATCCTGGTGATGGTCAAGGCCGGCAGTCCGGTCGACGCCGTGGTCGAAGAACTCAAGCCGCACCTCGAACCCGGCGACATCGTCATCGACGGCGGGAACTCGCACTACCCCGATACCGACCGCCGCGAAGCGTACCTCGCGCCGACCGGCCAGAAGTTCTTCGGCATGGGCGTAAGCGGCGGCGAGGAGGGCGCGCTCAACGGGCCGAGCATCATGCCCGGCGGCGATAAGGAGACCTACCGGCACCTCGAACCGATTCTGAAGAAGATCGCCGCGCAGGCCGACAGCGGTCCGTGCGTGACCTACTGCGGCGCGCGCAGCGCCGGGCATTTCGTGAAGATGGTCCATAACGGCATCGAGTACGGCGACATGCAGCTCATCGCCGAGGCCTACGACCTGATGCGGCATGGCCTGGGGCTCTCGACGAAGGAGATCGCCGAGACGTTCTCCGCATGGAACCAGGGCGAGCTCAAGTCGTTCCTCGTCGAGATCACCGCGAAAATCGTGGACTTCAAGGACGACCAGGGCACGGGCAAGCCGCTCATCGACCTGATCCTCGACAAGGCCGGCCAAAAAGGCACCGGCAAGTGGACCACCGTTGCGGCGCTGGACCTCGGCGTCCCGATCCCGACTATCACTGCCGCCGTGGACGCCCGCGTGCTCTCTTCGATGAAGGACACGCGTCTGCTCGCGGCCAAGGCCTATCCGTCCAAGCTGGCCGCGCTCAGCGTGGATAAGAAGCAGGCCGTCAAGAGCATCAGCCACGCGCTGTACGCGTCGAAGATCTGTTCCTACGCGCAGGGTTTCCACCTGATCGCCACGGCCTCGAAGGAGTTCAAGTACGGCGTGGACCTGAAGGAATGCGCGCGCATCTGGAAGGGCGGCTGCATCATCCGCGCGGTCTTTCTCGACAAGATCCGCCAGGCTTTCGAGAAAGCGCCCGAGCTGCCGAACCTGCTGCTCGATGAAGGCTTCCGGAAGCAGATCGAAGAGAAAGTCGCCGACTGGCGCGCGGTGGTCGGCCAGTCCTTGCAGCTTGGCATCCTCGCGCCCGCGATGTCGGCTTCGCTGGCGTACTTTGATGCGCTGCGCCGCGAACGCCTGCCCGCCAACATGATCCAGGCCCAGCGCGACTTCTTCGGCGCGCATACGTACGAACGCACCGACAAGCCGGGCTCGTTTCATACGCTCTGGACGTCCGAGCACCATTCGACGCGCTGAACGTCACCGGAGACCCTGGCGCGGCTCGGATCGCGCCAGGATCGTCCAGAGGGCACATGCGCATCATGGGTGGAAAATAGCCGCGTTTAGGTCATAAACGTCCATATCAATTACGCATTCGTCCAGCCCCCTTGGCCGTCCTTTAAACGATAATAGCTTAGGAGTCCGAGGGCGGGGCTCGCCCGAGGAGTCCGCTCAAAAGGAGAAACGATGCTCACTGCTCGCCGCTTTGCCTGGCTGCTCGTACTCGGCCTCTCCGGAACAAACCTGGCGGCCGGAGAGGGCGCGACGGTTTCGACGTTGCGCGTGCCCAACGGCGGCATCCAGCCGCAGGTGCAGGTGGATGCGCAGGGCGTCGTCCACATGCTCTACTTCAAAGGAGAAGCCAAAGGCGGCGACATCTTTTACGTGAAGTCGAAGGACGGCGCAGCCTGGTCGGAGCCGCTCAAGGCCAACAGCAAAGATGGCAGCGCGATCGCGATCGGCAACGTCCGCGGACCGCATCTGGCCGTGGGCAAGAACGGCCGCGTCCACGTCGGTTGGATGGGTTCCGGCGCCGCGGAGCCCAAAGCGCCGGGCAACCAGGCGCCCATGCTGTACGCGCGCCTGAGCGACGACGGGAAATCCTTCGAGCCGCAGCGCAATGTCATGCAGGTTTCGGGCATGCTCGACGGCGGCGGCACCGTCGCCGCCGACGCGAACGGCAACGTGTACGTCGTCTGGCACGGCTGCGCGACGGGCGCCAAAGGCGAAGAGAACCGCGCCGTCTGGATCGCGCGCTCGACCGACGAAGGCAAGACCTTCGCCCGCGAGACCGCTGCCTTCGCCCAGCCCACCGGCGCGTGCGGCTGCTGCGGCATTAGCGCCTACTGCGACTCCAAGGGCGACGTGTACATCCTCTACCGCTCCGCGATGAAGCGCATGGACCGCGATATGTTCCTGCTGGTCTCCAAGGACAAAGGCCAAACCTTCCAGGGCGCGGACATCCACGCGTGGAAGGTCGGCGCGTGCGTCATGAGCACCACCAGCTTTTACGAGGCCGGCGACGGCGTGCTGCTGACCTGGGAGACGAAGGAGCAGATCTACTTCGGGAAGACCGCCCTGGGCGCCGCCGCCGTGGCGAGCCCCATCGCCGCTCCGGGCGAAGCGCCGCGCCGAAAGCATTCCGCCGTCGCGAGCAACGCCTCGGGTGAAACCGTTCTGGCGTGGGCGGAAGGCATGGAATGGGGCCAGGGCGGCACCGTCCACTGGCAGGTCTACGACAAGACCGGCAAGCCCACGACCGTGAAAGGCCAGGCCGACGGCGTTCCCATGTGGAGCCTCGTCGCGGCATTCGCCAAGCCGGACGGAAGTTTTGTGGTCGTCTACTGAGATCCATCAGGCAAAAGGAGCCCCACCAGACATGAAACCCCTACCGCTGGCGATCCCGCTGTGCTTCTTCCTCGCGCTTTCCTCGTGGGCGGCAGACGGCGTGCGCGTCGTCCAGACGCCCAACGGCGGTTCGGTCGCGGACGCCGAAGTAGACGCCGCCGGAACCATCCACCTGGTCTACGACGCCGACAACACTGCATATTATGTCCGCTCCACCGATGGCGGCGCCACGTTCAGCAAAGCCATTAAGGTCGTCGACGACAAGGGCGGCCCCGCCGGGCTCTCGTATTCGTGCAGCGACATGGCCGTCGGGAAGGATGGCCGCGTCCACGTAGTGCTAAGCACCAACGCCTGGAAGCTGAAACTGCCCAAGGAACAGTGGGGCCTGCATTACGCCAGCCTGGACTCCGGCGCGGCCGCGTTCACGCCCGTGAGGAACATCAACAAGATGCCGAGCGAAGGGTACTCCGTGGCCGTGAGCGACAAGGGCGAAGTCGCCCTCTTCTGGCTCTCGGGCAAACTCTACATGAATCTCTCGCGTGACGGCGGGAAGACGTTTGGCGCGAACGCGGAGCCGGACGCCAAACTCGATCCGTGCAATTGCTGCACCACTAGAGCCGCCTACGGCCCCGACGGCAAGCTCTACTGCCTGTACCGCGAAGAGACCAACAACCTGCGCGACATGTATCTTCTTACCGTCGATCCCGCCGGCAAAATGAACGCGCCGAAGATCAGCGGCACCGAATGGTCGACGCCCTCCTGCCCGATGACCTACTACGCCGTAACCGCGAATAAGAACGGCGTCCTCGCCGCTTGGCCCACCAAAGGCGACATCTATTTCGCGCGCCTGAGCGCCGACGCCAAGGTCCTTCCGCCCGGGGAGATCAAGACGCCCGGGAACAGCGCAATGCGTTCGGGCGTCGCGGTCGCGGCCGCGCCCGACGGCAGCGCGCTGGTGGCGTGGAAGAAAGCCGGGCGGCTCGGCTGGCAGATGTACGACGCCGCAGGCAAGCCCAAAGGCGACGCGGGCTCCGCCGACGGCCGGGGAAACGGCGGCGCCGCGGCCTGCCTGAAGGACGGCACGTTCGTCGTCTTCCCGTAGCCCGCAATTCTCATTCATGCCAGTCGGCGGATTTGTGGTAATCTGGCGGCGGCTCGCGGCAAGCGGCTCGGGAACTCGAGGGTTCTCGCGCCTGCATGGCCGCCGCGAGCCGGGAGCCGCGAGCCATGAGCACCCCGACCGCCGCGCGCATCGGCATCGTCACCGTCTCCGACCGCGCCAGCAAAGGCATCTACGAAGACAAAGGCGGCCCGGCCATCCACCAGTGGCTGCAAGACGCGCTCTCCAGTCACTGGCAACCGGTCGCGCGGCTGATTCCCGACGAAGAGCACCAGATCGAGCGCACTCTGCGCGACCTCTGCGACAACGAAGGCTGCTGCCTGATCGTCACCACCGGCGGCACGGGACCCGCGAAGCGCGATGTGACGCCCGAAGCCACCGAGGCCGTCTGCCAGAAGATGATGCCCGGCTTCGGCGAACTGATGCGCGCGGTCTCGCTCAAGTCGGTGCCCACCGCGATCCTCTCGCGCCAGACCGCCGGCATCCGCGGCAAGACGCTGATGATCAATCTGCCCGGCAAGCCCGCCGCCATCGCCGAATGCCTCGCCGCCGTCTTCCCCGCGGTGCCCTACTGCGTCGACCTGATCGGCGGCCCGCGCCTAGAGACCAAGCCCGAATTCGTGAAGGCGTTCCGGCCGAAGGGCACGTAGGCAATCGTTAATATTTTAAGCGAAGCAATGATATGATCGAAACACCGAACAATGCGGAAAAAAGCTTAGGGAGTAAGGCTTCTCCAAGCATTCTTGGACAGGTCATTCTCTTGTCTGTTACAAGTCTCATACTTGATCTAGGTATTTCCTTTAATCTGGTATTGATCTCGACCATTGCCTACTGGGCCGCAGCTCTCATGATTTGGTACTCACGAAAAGAATCTCTTACAACTTTCGATTCCTTCTATCTCCGCTACGGTTTCTTCATGGTAGTCCTCATTACCTTAGTTTTGGGACCCCTGGCAACCTATTATATTTACTTCGGGCATCGATGAGGACCTTTCAAAATGCCTTTCGAACAGCTCCCACCAGAAGAGATCAAGCGTCGCCTCGATGCCGGCGAGAAACTCATCCTGATCGACGTGCGCGAGCAGAACGAGTGGGACTATTGCCGCATTGAGGGCGCGGTGTTAAAGCCCATGTCGCTGACTTTGGAGTGGCAGGACGAGATCGACCAAGATGGCGGGCCGTACGTCATCATCTGCCACCACGGCGTACGCAGCCGCCGCATCTGCCAGCACCTTGAAAGCCTGGGCGTGAAGAAGCTGATCAACATGGCCGGCGGGATCGATGCGTGGTCGAAGACGGTGGATTCGGGAGTACCGCTGTATTGATTCACCGCAGAGCGCGCAGAGGCCGCAGAGAACTTCCTATAATAACAAAGCCGTTCTCCGCGACCTCTGCGGTAAGATTAGCTTCTCTCTTCCCACAACTGCACCAGCCGCACGACCACCTCCGCGGCCTTGCACATATCCTGCACGCTTACCCATTCCAGCGGGCTGTGGACATTGTGGAAGCCGGTGAAGATGTTCGGCGTCGGCAGGCCGCGCTCGGTCAGGCGCGAACCGTCCGTGCCGCCGCGGATCGCCTCGCTCGTGGGCGTCAACTCCGCGCGCCGCACCGCCTCGACGGCGAACTCCACGGGCCGCATGTCCTTCTCAAGCCAGTAGCGCATATTGCGGTACTGCTTCTCGATCTTCACATTGATCTGCGCAGTCGGATATTTCTCGGCCAGGCTGGAGGCCAGTTCCACCAGCACCTTGGCCTTGGCGGAGAGCCCCTCAAGCTCGAAGTCGCGCAGGATGAAGCGCAGTGTGAGGACCTCCGGGCCGCCAGATAGCTCCGTCGGATGGATGAAGCCGTCGCGGCCGTCCGTGCGCTCGGGCGAAAGTTCCAGCGGCAGCCCCGCGACGAACTCCGCGCCCAGCCGCAGTGCGTTGACCATCACATCCTTCGCCCAGCCCGGGTGCGCGGCCACGCCTTTGATGGTCACGGTCGCCTTGTCGGCGCTGAAGGACTCGAAATCAACCTCGCCCGTGTTCTCGGCATCGAGCGTATACGCGAAGTCGGCGCCGAGCTCCTCCAGCGAGAGCTTCTCCGTGCCGCGGCCGATCTCCTCGTCGGGATTGAAACAGATGCGCACGGGTCCGTGCGGGATCTCCGGGTGGCGGAGCAGATGCCGCGCCGCCGCCATGACGATGGCGACGCCGGCCTTGTCGTCGGCCCCGAGCAGCGTAGTTCCCGAGGCCGTAACGAGGTCCTCGCCAACTTTCTTGGACAGCAGGGGAATGTTCTGTGCACTGAGGACCTGCGTGCGGTCATCGGGAAGCACAATCGGCTGGCCGTCGTATTTGCGATGCACGAGCGGCTTCGCGAGGCCCGAACAACCCGGCGCGGTATCGACGTGCGCCAGAAACGCGAGGCGCGGCAGGCCTTTCTTCTTGCTCGTCGCGGGCACGGTGGCCAGCACATAGCCGTATTCCGTGGTGCGGACGTCCTTGAGCCCCAGCTCTTTCAGTTCCGTCTCCAGCTTGCGGATCAGGTCCCACTGCTTTTGCGTGCTGGGGGTCGAGGGGGAATGCGGATCGCTTTGCGTATCGACGCGTACGTACGAGAGGAAACGCTGGAGCAGGTCTTCGGTGTCGATCATGCGTGCTCCGTCGAATGCCGCGAATTGAGCGCTTCCATGCATCCTGATTGCAACCAAAACGATTTTCAACCGACAAAGCAGGCACGCAAAGCGTACCGCAAAAGAATCGCACGAGTTTCGCCGCCTACAAGTCAGCGCTCGTTCCTGGCAACCTGCTCTTCGATCCAGCCGGCGGCGGCGGAAAGATCGTCCACCACCGCGTCGGCCAGGCCCGGCACGAGCTGCGCTTCCATCTTGGCGCCATGGCCGGTTCGTACCAGAACCGTGCGCGTTCCGGCATTCCGTCCGGCCTGCAGATCGGTGTCCGCATCGCCCACAAGATAGGCATTCACCAAGTCGAGATGGAGTTCCTTCGCGGCGCGAAGCAGCATGCCCGGGTTGGGCTTTGCGTCGGGATGTGCGCCGGTGAATTCCGGCACGACGCCGCGGTGGGAATGGTAGCAGGCATATACGCCGTCGAGTTCAACCCCGCCTTCGTCGCGCAGCAGTTGCGCCATCTTGTCGTGCACGCTCGCGACCGTGTCCACCGTCACGTAGCCTTGGCCGACGCACGACTGGTTCGTTACCACGACCAGCGCAAAGCCCAGCTTCTTCAAGCGCGCCATGGCCTGAGCGACGCCGGGGAGCAGCTCAAACGGCTCCGGCCCCCACCGATAGGATGGCTGCGGGTTGATGACGCCATCGCGATCGAGGAACACCACCGGTTGCCGGGGCCGCTCGGCCGGGACCAGCGTAAATTCCTCCTGCTTCACCTCATCACCGCTGATTTCGTACATCCAGAACGGATGCGGCGGTTCGCAGAACGCCGGCACCGTGGCATACCAGACGCCGGCTTCACGCGCAGGCCGCACACCCCGATGGAAATGCCCGCTCAAAACAAGCCTAACTTTGCCACACTCCGTGAGTGCGCGCTGCATGCTCTGGCATTCGCGATACGAATGCGGGTAGCCCTTGTTCTCTTCGGGCCAGGTCAAGTAATGCTGGACGTGTATCTGCGGCGTCGCGTCGCCATCCTTAAGCACGGCGTCGAACCGTTCGCGCTGAGCGCCCAGGCGGCGCGGAAAATGGCCTTCTCCTTCCCAATCCTGAAAACTGACGATGCGGTGGCCGGCGCATGCGAAATCGCACGCATACTCGCCGAATACCATTCCCGAAAGGTGCAGATGGTCGTGGTTGCCGGGCACCACGGCCTTTGGACACGCTACGCCATCGAGCAGTTTCTTGATCGCGAGCAGGTCTGCTTTGCCCTGGCGCAACAGATCGGAATAGTCCGCGCCATAGGCCGGGTAATCGAGCAGGTCGCCGCTGACGACCAGGAGGTCGGGCGCGAGCGCGCGGATGCGTTCAATCGCAGTGGCAAAAAGTTCTGGAACACGGCGGCTCAGCCGGCAGGTGACCGTCGCCGACCCTGGAAGGTTCTCACGCCAATGCAGATCGGAAATATGAACAATTCGCATGCAATCTCCGGAACCGGCCGGTTAAGCGCGTACGGTACAAGGGCTTAATTAACAGAACAGGGCATGCGTCGCATGCCCTGTTCATACTACCCGTCTATGTTTTTTCTGTTAGTTCGATGCGCCGCGCGCTCCGCCCATGCCGCCACCGTGCCGCGGGCTGGCCGGCGGAATCAGGCTGCCGCTGCTTGCCACGCCCGCCACTTCCGGAGACTTAGGCGGCTTAGCCTTCGGGTCGAACTCGCCCGCGACGCGGAAGAGCAGCTTCTCTTTCTTATCGTCGGGGAAGGACTCGACTCTCGTCTTCAGCGGGATCGTGCCGCGCAGGATCTCTTCCGCGATCGGGTCCTCAATGAACTGCTCCACCGCCCGGCGCAGCGGCCGCGCGCCGAACTCGCGGCTGTAGCCCTTCTCGATCAGGAAGTCTACGCCCGGTTCCGTCACATTGAGCTGGATCTCCTTCTCGAACAACCGGCGCGCCACCGCGTTGATCTCCAGGTACACGATCTTGGAGATATCCTCCTTGGTGAGCGGGCGGAAAACGATGATCTCGTCCAGGCGGTTGATGAACTCCGGCCGGAACTGCTTGTCCATCTCTTCTTTCAGGCGGCGCTTGATCTCGTTGAAGTCCGACTCCTCCGACTTGCGTCCGAAGCCGAGCGTGCCCTGATTCTTGATCACCGATGCGCCGACGTTCGAAGTCATGATCAGGATCGTGTTGCGGAAGTCCACGTGCCGGCCGTAGCTGTCGGTCAGCTTGCCCTCTTCCATGATCTGCAGCAGGATGTTGAAGATCTCCGGGTGCGCCTTCTCGATCTCGTCGAGCAGGATCACGCTGTACGGCCGGCGGCGGATCTTCTCGGTGAGCTGACCGCCCTCTTCGTAGCCCACGTATCCGGGCGGCGCGCCCACCAGGCGGCTCACCGCGTGCTTCTCCATGTATTCCGACATGTCGATCTGCACGAGCGCGTCGCTGTCGCCGAACATGAACTCCGCGAGCGCCCGCGCGAGCAGCGTCTTGCCTACGCCGGTGGGCCCGAGGAACATGAACGAGCCGATCGGGCGGCGCGGGTCTTTCAGGCCCGCGCGGCTGCGCCGGACGGCGCGTGAGATCGCACTGACCGCCTCCCGCTGGCTGATCACGCGCTTCTGCAGCTCGTCTTCCATCTTGAGCAGCCGTTCGGTCTCCTGGCCGGCCATGCGCTGGAGCGGGATGCCGGTCATCTTGCTGACGACTTCGCGCACGATCTCTTCGTCCACCGTGCCGACGGCCTCGTTGGCGTTCTCGCGCCACTCCTCCTGGATCTTCTTCATCTGGTTGCGCAGGATCTCGGCGCGGTCGCGGAAGTCCGCGGCGGCCTCGAAATCCTGGTTCGCGACGGCCGATTCCTTCTCGGCCTCGAGTTCGTGAATCTCCTTCTCGAGGTCCTTCAGGTTCGGCGGGCGCGTCATCTTGCTCAGGCGCACGCGCGAGCCGGACTCGTCGATCACGTCGATGGCCTTGTCGGGCAGGAAGCGGCCCGTGATATAGCGGTCGCTCAAGCTGACGGACTCTTCCAGCGCCGCGTCGGTGATCCGCACGCGATGGTGGGACTCGTAGCGGTCGCGCAGGCCCTTAAGGATCGCGACGGCCTCTTCCTTGCTCGGCGGGTTGACCATGATCGTCTGGAAGCGCCGTTCGAGGGCCGAGTCCTTCTCGATATACTTGCGATATTCGTCGAGCGTCGTCGCGCCGATGCACTGCACTTCGCCGCGCGCTAGGGCCGGCTTGAGCACGTTGCTCGCGTCGATGCTGCCTTCCGCGCCGCCCGCGCCGACCAGCGTGTGCAGTTCGTCGATGAACAGGATCACGTTCTTGCTGCGGCGGACCTCGTTCATCACCGCCTTGATGCGCTCCTCGAACTGGCCACGGTACTTGGTGCCGGCGACCATCATCGCCAAATCCAGCACGACGATGCGCTTGCTGCGAAGCAGGTCGGGCACGTCGCCTTCGACCACTTTCTGCGCGAAGCCTTCCACGATCGCGGTCTTGCCGACGCCGGCCTCGCCCAGCAGTACCGGGTTGTTCTTGGTGCGGCGGACCAGGATCTGCAGGACGCGCTCGATCTCCGGCGCGCGGCCGATCACCGGGTCGAGTTTGCCTTCGCGGGCCAGTTCCGTCAGGTCGCGGCCGAAGCTGTCCAGCGCCGGAGTCTTGCTGTCGCCTTGAGGCTGCGTGTGGGCCGGAGGACTGGCCTCACCGCGCGAAGAAGACGCCGAAGGCGGCGGCTCGCTCTTCTCTTCCTTAGCCTGCTGCGCTTCCGCGCCCAGGAATTCCATCACTTCGTTTCGCACGTCTTCGAGCTTCAGATGCAAGTTCATCAGCACCTGCGCGGCCAGTCCTTCCTGTTCGCGCAAGAGGCCCAGCAAGAGGTGCTCGGTGCCGACGTAGTTGTGGTCCAGCGCGCGCGCCTCGTCCATGGCGTACTCGAGGACCTTCTTCGCGCGCGGGGTGAAGGGCAGGTTGCCCATCGTCACCACGTCGGGCGCGGGCTTGACGAGCTTCTCGACTTCCAGGCGGACCTTCTCCAGGTCCACGTCCAGGTTTTCCAATACGTTCGCGGCCACGCCGGAACCTTCCTTCACCAGCCCGAGCAAGATGTGCTCGGTGCCGATGTAGTCGTGGTTCAGCCGCTCGGCTTCTTGCCGGGCGAAACTCATCACTTTGCGGGCACGGTCTGTGAAGCGATCGAACATGGTGAATTCTCCAAGGGCAGACACGATCCCCTATCTACTTCACGTTGTAAATTATGACCATTCTTCCCCTTTTGCCTAGCGTACTTTTACATACCCCGACCCGCCGAAGACAAATGCTCCAAGCGCAGGTCGAAACGACACGAAAAGCAGCCTCTAGGCACACCTACAACCCACCTAAAGCGAAAACTGTACCGCTCGCCACAAAATTGGACTGGCCGAGCCCCGATTTGTTCGCACAATACCGTCCTATTTCCAATCCAGGGGAGCAAAGCACATGAGCAAAAAGGGCAAGGCCACGGTTCAGCCTATTCGAGTCGGCATCATCGGAGCCGGCGGTATCGCGGCCAAGATGCATCTGCCGCAGCTCGAAAACATTCCCGGCGTAACACTCACCCTTCTTGCCGGGAGGAAAATCGAGCGCCTGAAGGTTTTGACCAAGCGCCACGGCGGCACGCCTTGCACCGACTACCGCAAAGTCATCGAAGACCCGAACACCGACGCCATCTGCATCGCCACGCCGCATCCCCAGCACGTGGAATGGGGCATCGCGGCGCTCGAGGCGGGCAAGCATGTCTTCATGCAGAAGCCGCTTGCGCCGACCATCGACGAGGCCAACCGCTTTGTCGAGGCCGTCGAGCAGAGCAACAAGATCACCTATTGCCTCCCGCAGCTCACCAATCCAGCCATTATGGCCCTGCGCGCTCTGATCGCTGAAGGCAAGCTGGGCAAAATTTCCGGCGCGCACTGCCGCACGAGCCACGGCGGGCCGGAGGTCTACAACGCGGGAGTCCGCGAGTTGCTCGGCGAGCCGCCGCTCAAACCAGGCGAGAAGCTCTGGTTCTTCGAAGCCGGCGAGGCCGCCGTCGGGGCGCTCTTCGACATGGGCGTCTACAGCATCGCCCGGCTGGTAGGCGTGCTCGGGGCGGCGAAGAAGGTCATGGGCATGACGGCTATCCTCGATAAGCCGAGCCAAGTCGAAGACACCGCGTCCCTGCTGCTCCAGTTTGCCAACGGCGCCATCGCCACGGCCGAGACCGGCTGGTGCGACGGCGCGCGCACGTTCCGCTTGTCTGTTCACGGCACGCTCGGCCGGGCCGAGTCCCCCGGCTTTGCCGACGCGCACTTGAGCCTCTACCAGCAGGCCAGCAAGACGAACGAGGACCTCCCGCCCAAGCGCACGGAAGTGAACATCTCGACGTACCCCGCGCCGAACCCGCACGAGCACTGGGTCGAGATGATCCGCACCAACACGCGCCCCACCCTCGAGACCGCCCGCGCTGCGCGGCACATCACCGAGATTTTGCTCGCAGGTTTGGAGTCGGGGAAGACGGGGCGCGCGGTGGAATTGAAGACGACGTTGGGTTAAGACTTTTCTTCTTCTGGAAATGGCTTATTATGTTGAGAATTAAGGGTAGCGCTTATGAAAACGACCGTTCAACAAACCTCAAAGCCTCGTGCGCAACGCACTTCAAAAAGCGCTATAGGTCGCAAGCGTCGGATACGAAGTAGCCTCAAATACGGAGCGAGCAGTCTGTTGGAGGTATTGCTCGAACTTTCCAAACAGGTCCCCGATTCGGAATGGGCCAAGCTTCCACGGGATTTGAGCTATAATCTCGATCACTACCTTTATGGCGCACCCAAGAAGCCTTTGCCCAACAAGCTTCGATCATGAAGCGTGTTTTTGTCGATACTCAAGTGTGGGTGTCACTCCTCGATACCAACGACGCTTGGCATTCGATGGCCATCCAGGCTTTTCGTCAGATTCCTTCCAGCACAGGCTTGACGACCACCGACGAAGTGCTCGTTGAGTTCCTTAACACTTTCTGTGGCCGTGGTTCATTCATGCGGCAAATGGCCGCATCTTATGTTCATCGCATTCGTCATGACCCGCGCACGACCGTCCTTCCCCAATCCCGCGCCAGCTTCGACGCCGGGCTTTTGCTCTACGAAGCGCGCCACGACAAGGGCTACTCTCTGGTGGACTGCGTGAGCATGTCCGCAATGCGCCGCCTGGGGCTTAACGAGGTGCTCACAAACGACCGCATTTCCTGCAGGCGGACTTCAAGATTCTCCTATCATAATTGGGCGAAGCCCATATAAGTCTCGAAAGCATTTACCAGCCCTACGACATCAAGCGGTCCAGCATTCGAGCGGAACCCTCCATGACCAGCACGCAATCGTCCGCCAGCCTCCGCCTGAAAGACCTGCAGGAAGTCTGGCGGCTGCTCTCGCCCGATGAGCGCGCCGAAGGCTTTCTGCTGCTCGCGCACGACGAGGCCGACGACTTCTTCGAGAAGCTGACCACGCGCGAACAGGCCAACCTCTTGCGCGCCCTTCCGCCGGGCGACCGCAAGATCTGGATGCGCCAGCTCGCGCCCGACGACGCCGCCGACGTGCTCCAGGAGACCTTGCAGGGCGAACGCGTCGAATGGCTCGGGTACCTGGTCGAAACCACGCGCCTTGAAGTCTCCGCCCTCATGGCCTACGCCGAGGACGACGCCGGCGGCCTGATGAATCCCCGCTTCGCGCGCCTGCGGCCGGAGATGACCATCGACGAAGCCATCACCTACCTGCGCCGGCAGACGCGGGAACAGCACGAGACCATTTACTACCTCTACGTCCTTGATAACCACCAGAAACTTTTGGGCGCGGTCTCGATCCGCGAACTCTTCACCGCATCGGGCGACCAGAAGGTGCAGGACGTGATGAAGAAAGACCTCATCACGGTACTCGAAGACATGGACCAGGAAGCCGTCGCCAAGCTGCTCGCCAAGCACAACCTCGTCGCGCTGCCGGTCGTGAACAAAGAAGGCCACATGCGCGGCATCGTCACGGTGGACGACATCGTCGACGTCGTGCAGGAAGAAGCCACCGAGGACATGCAGAAGATGGGCGGCATGGAGGCTCTGGATACGCCGTACCTCCAGACCGGCTTCTTCGCCATGGTCAAGAAGCGCGCGGGCTGGCTGGCGATCCTCTTTCTGGGCGAAATGCTCACGGCATCCGCGATGGGCTATTACGAAGAAGAGATCGCCAAGGCCGTTGTGCTCGCCCTCTTCATTCCCTTAATTATCTCAAGCGGCGGCAATTCTGGTTCCCAAGCCACGACGCTCGTCATCCGCGCGATGGCGCTGGGCGAAGTGACGCTGCGTGAATGGTGGCGCGTCGTGCGGCGTGAACTCTTCGCGGGCTTCGTGCTCGGCCTTTTTTTGGCGACCATCGGCCTTTTACGCATTCTCGTCTGGCAGGCGCTTTTTGGAACTTACGGCGAACACTACGGGCTTGTGGCTGCAACAGTCGCGCTGAGCCTCGTCGGCGTGGTCACGTGGGGTACCTGTGCGGGCTCGATGCTGCCCTTCATTCTGCGTCGGTGTGGCTTCGACCCTGCGAGCGCCTCCGCGCCGTTCGTTGCAACGCTGGTCGACGTCTCGGGCTTAGTAATTTATTTTAACATCGGCTACATCGTAATGAGCGGCACGATGCTGTAGCCGCACTTCCTTCTCAATTCATAAAGAGTCCCTTTTGCACCGCGCGATTTTCGATGTACGGCGCGCGTGCTTGAGCGAGAATGCCCCGGTCCATCCACCACCCCGGGAGAACCTCCATGAAACTTGGCGTCTTCACCACCTTCACGCCGGAATACACCTTCGCCGAAGCCTGCAAGCTCGCGAAGGCCCTCGGCTACGACGGCGTCCAGCCGCGCATCGTCCCGGCGGCCTCGGCGGTCTACGATCCGTCCAAGCCCTTCAATCCGTGGGGCAACAACAAGGGCGGCATCAGCGAGGACGACTTCTTCAAGGACCCCAAGGGCGCGCTCAAGCCCGCCGCAGACGCCGGCGTCGCCATCTCGTCGGTCGCGAGCTACACCTCGACGGCCGACATGGACCGCGCGCTCAAGATGATCAAGGCTTGCTCCACGGCCGGCATCAAGAACGTGCGCGTCGCCGCGCTGCCACTGCCCAAGGAAGCGAAGTTCGACATGCCCGCGTTCCTCGACAAGAGCCGCGGCACCTTTAAGGAACTCGTCGCCGAGGCCAAGAAGGCCGGCGTGCGCCCCTGCCTGGAACTCCACGGCGGCACCCCCTACCCCGGACCTTCGGGAACGATCGCGTTCCTCAAAGGCATCGCGCCTGAAGACGCCGGCGTGCTCTTCGATCCCGCCAACATGCTCTCCGACGGCTGGGAAGTCCCGTCCCTCGCACTGAACATACTTGGGCCGTACCTCGCCGAGGTCCACGTGAAGAACGGCAGAAGGCAGAAGGCAGAAGGCAGAAGGCAGAAGGCAGAAGGCAGAAGGCAGAAGGCAGAAGGCAGAAGGCAGAAGGCAGAATGCAGAATAAGTCTGATTTCGCGTCAGGCTTGCTGCGTTCTGCCTTCTCTTTTTTTAGCTTAGTGAACTGCGCGCACTCTCGGTGGTGATGCCCACGGCGCGGAGCACGGCGCCGCAGACGGTGTTCGTCACGACCGTCATGCCCAGGATCAGGTGCTGGGGCAGGACCTGCGGCGAACTTGCGCGCTGAGCCTCCTGTTTGGCCGCTTCAATCACCCGCTTGGCACGCTCGCTGAAGGTCAACTGCTCTTCGGCGATGACCTGCTTGTCTCCGGGTCGCAGGTGATGCAGCAACAGGGAGCGGATCTGCTCGGGCGTCGCGTTCGCCTTGGAGAGCACTTGCAGCGCTCCGGGATCGTTGCTCGCGATCATCCCCAGCAGGATGTGTTCCGGCGTAATGTACTGGTGCTTGTATTCCACCACGGACTTCTTCGCCAAACCAATGACGGTATAGGTCCCCGGCGCGTATTTATCCTGGGTCTCGGCGGTCGCCATACGGTTTCTCCTGCGCGGGCCGGAACGCCGGCAGTCCTCACCGCTCTGCCCGGCCCATGAGCGTGGCACTCTATCATGCCGCGCCGCAAGGCAAAGGAAAACTTACGCGCAGTTCGCGCGCACTTCCCGCGGCTTGGCACCAAGTGTTGGATGGAACAACAATAAAAACGCCAAGGGCGTCCTGCCCTTGGCGTGTACGGAGCACCAAACGGGGATGCGGTCGCTACGCGCGTTTACTTATCAGATTTTTCTTTCCCGCGAGCACCTGCTGGCGTCGCTCCTCCCGCAGGCGCTTGTCGGTACGCGTGCGATGATAGATATACCCGCCGCCGCCGACCATGCCAAGGATGACCAAGCCCCACAAGATCAGAAGTGTAATGGCAGATGGGCGTTCGCTTCGGAGGGCTTGTAGAGTTCTTCAAAGCGCTTTTGAATCTGCTCCTGATTCTTGATTTTCATGGCCTCGCGTTCCTGCGCCTGCTTGACCGCGAACTGGTGTTCAGCCACGGCGCGATCGATGACGCGCTGCGCATCGTCGGGGTTTTCAGGGCCATGTAGAAGCGCGTAACTGGACCGCGCGCAGAGCACCGACGCCATCAACACAGCGAACATCATCACGTTTCGAACCCGCATCCTTCACGCTCCTTTGATGATCTTTTCAGAAACACCCTCTCCCGGCAATCCGGGAGAGGGTAGAGCCACTGTTTGCCTCGTCGAAGGGCTCGCCGGATTACTGCCCCGGCGTAACTTCCTCCCACGATACCTGGTTGAACGCGGTGCCCTGGGGTACATAGACGTTCACGTGGCTCGAGGGGTTCTTCGTCGAGACGCGCGGGTCGTACGTGAACTGACACTTGGTGTTGAAGACGCAGCCTTCGTCGCGCGCGACCATCGTGCCGTAGATCTTCACGCCAAAACTGTTGTCGCCGATGCGCCCGCCAAACAGGTGGTTCGTGTAGAAGATGCCACAAATGCTCGCGGGCCGGTTAATCGCGTTGTTCGTGGCTACGTTGCTCGCGTTGCCGGGCCCGAGGAAATTGGTCGTCGCGCTCCCGCCCGTCCCGGCCGTGGATATCTTTTGGATGTAATCGTACGGGTACACGGACTCCATAAAGGAGAGCGTCTGCTGATACGCTCCAGGCGGCGTAGTGAAATTGGGCGGAACCGTCGCGTTCCACGGTGGCAGATGGTCGGGCCGCGGATCGTCCCAATTGGCCGTGTCCGGATAGCGCAACATGTATGGCATGCTTACGCCACTTGGAGATTGGTTATATGGTTTGACCGCATAAGCTGACTGGCCTCCCGGGTACGCAGTACTAGCGGGCATATCGACCTGCACCGGCGTGGTGTAGTTCCCGGAGAAGACCTTGCTGCTGTTATACGTAGTATTCATGTAGCCGATCGCGGAGTCAGTCGGGTCAATCTGGTACGATTCCAATTTGCTGTCCTGGAAGCCCGTATTAAAATAAGTGCCTTTGCAGGTGTTCCAGGAATCGTCGTTCCGGTTGTACTGGCCGAGCACGATGCTACCTTTCACCGCGAACCCCACCAGATCTTTGCTCTGGTTCGACGCTTCCGTAGCGACGAAGTTCGGGTTGCTGATGTTGGTCGCGCTGTTCGTGTTGTTCGGATCGCGCCAATTGGGGTTGTCGGAATAAGTGATGTCGCCCACCACGTGGGTATTGCGGCCGACGAAGAACGTCCCTTGGCCCTTGATGACGCCGCGAATCACCAGGTCGTTCGTCACCACTACCGGGCCCGAGATCACGATGGGCTGTTCGGGCGTACCGATCAGCGCCAAGTTCCCATTGAACGCCTGCTTGCCGGGGACATCGGTTAGGGGTTTGGCCATGTTCGTCACATTTACCGCCATTCCGGATTGCGCGGCGGCGCCGCTAGCCTGCCACGTGGAATACATGCCCGTATCGGTCGTGGCATTGTCGCCGTACACCGCGTTGTTGCCTGATGTATTGATGATGATGTTATAATTGTTCGGATCGGTCGGATTGAGGCCCGGCGCCTTGAGCTGCTTCACCTGGCCGCCGGCGCCGCCCGTATCCCCGATGGCGGGATTGGCCACCCGCAGGTACGTGTTGGCCTGGTCCTTGTAGTACGAGAGGTCGCCCAAGTAAGGCATGTCCAGGGGATTCTGGTACTGATTCTTGGCCGAGGTGCCGCTGAAGCCGAGCGGGAAATCGATCTGCGAGGTCTGGCCCTGCGCGTTGGTGGTCTTGTAGGCCGGATTGCCGGGTAGCACCAGGTTTTTCCAAGCCGTGGGGTCGCTCCCAGCCATGCCCGAGGGACCGGCAAGGTACGAAGTCGAATTCTGGGTCAGGTACGTTCCGTTCACCTTGCCGGGCGCGCCCAGAGGGCCGTTCGCCGCGGCGTACAGATCGCCATTCACCGTCGGATTGCCAGAGAAGCCGATGTCGCCATTCGAGCCCATGCTCCCCGAGATATAGATGGGCGATCCGTACATCCAGCCGTAGTTGTTCGCGAAGTAGGCGAAGTCGTAGACCTTGTTGTTGCCGTTCGTCGAGTACTTAATTACCCGGCGAACTTCGCGTTCAATGTACCTTCCCAGCATGGCATCCGGATAGCGCGCCCAGGACTTGAATTCCACCAGCGAATAGTGGCCCGTCGAATCCGCAGGGAGAATCAGCTTCGCCGACATCTTAACATCGCCAGGGCCCCATTTTACCCAACCCGTGGGACTGGTCCATAGCGCGCTAAATTGAGAAGTTCCACTCCCACTCACCATGTCGTAAATGCCCGGGTTGCCCGTGTCAGTGGTGCGCAGCACCGTGGCCAGCCACGGAATGGCGGCCACCGTCGTGGTTCCAAGTTTGTAATTCAGGTTCTGGGCATCGAAGACGTTGTAAATGCGCTCTTCGTTCCAGTTGTTGGCCGATTCCGCGATCTCCATTGCGTACGAAGCCGCTAGGTCGACCTCCATGCGCCCCTCGTCGCTGGTGATGCGCAAGGCGTAACTCAACGTGAGCCCCGCAAGGAGGGAGACCATGATCATGGCGATGATCAGGACCGAGCCTCTCTGCTGCCGCGTGTAAGGTCCCATGACCGCTTTCATGTGCGCCTCCCTTGCCTCAAGTGAGCCCCCGTTCAAATCTCCAGGCTCAGTAGTTCCTCAAGCAGTACGTGATCTGCGTTACAAAGGTCGTTACTTTCGTTCCGTTGTTGGTTGTGATGGTGGTGTTGTTCATCTGGCCGATGCGGATCGCCAGTCGGCGGTCCTGCTTGATCACCAGAAAGCCGTCCTGCGGCACGCTGTCGAGCACCACGTTCGTGAGCACGCCGTTTACGATCCGTTCGATGCGACCGTAGTCCTTGTCCGCCTGAACTGAAGCCTCCAGCACCGGGTTGTTGCCGTAACTTACCCAGCGGTAGGTGATGGCAGTTGTTGCCGTCCCGAGATCGACGCTATTGGTTCCAGCATTGAAAACAGGGATGTTGAATTGGATTGCATCCGGTTCGACGATCCCAGTGGTCGAAACACCTTTGGGATAGGGCGTGCTATAGGTTAATGGTGCGCCGGTGAGGGTGTTGTTGGCCGAAGGAATACCCGTCATCTTGCCCGTGGCCGTGTTGAGTTTGTCCGTATTGAAATCCAAACCCGTGTCGCGCATCGCCTTCAGTTCGGCCATCATGTTATCCAGCGCGGCACGCGTATGGTCCTGCTGATCGACGATGACCTGCTGGAAGCCCATGTGGTCCGCCGAAATATGCATGACCTGAACCGTGGTAAGGACGACCGCCGAAATGATCGCCACCGAGACCGCGATCTCGAGTAGCGTCATGCCTCTTGAACCATTTGCCCGGTATACTTTGATCGAATTCATGGCCTGGTGCCTCTCCTGTCGTCAGACAATTTCTAAGGAACTTCGGGCGTGAGGACCGAGAACACATCGACGCGTTCGGGACCGATCGGACTCGTCCATTGAATCGTTACGACCGTCGGCAGAAATTTGAATGCGAAGTCCACCAACGTGTCGCCCGTATCTCCGTCGCCGTTGATATCCAACGGGAACGGCATAGGGTTGACCGTGGTGAATGCGCGATCTCCGGAAACATCCACGCCAAAGGGATTGCGCTGGTACCAGTTGGTGGAACTCGTATTCACGGCTTGCCCAAGGAGCGTGCCAAAATTTCCTTCTTGAGGCTGCTCGTTGGTGATGATCGTCACGACGCCTAGGGGACGGCCTTGGATCTGATCGAGGTA
>JACQFI010000061.1 GCA_016200135.1 Planctomycetota bacterium | reverse complement strand
TTCGAGCTGCGCCACGGTCTTGTCCTTGCGGGCTGCCAGCGTCGCGTAGTCCATCACCGGTGGCGCCGAGACCTTGACGCCGAACTCTCCCGCGCGCTTGACCGTCTGGAAGACGCTCGCGCCGTGAATCAGCGCCTTGGACGGAATGCAGCCCACGTGCAAACACGTCCCGCCGGCCTTCTCGCGTTCGATGAGGACCGTCTGGACGCCCCGCTGAGCCGCCCGCAGCGCGGCCACATATCCGCCCGGTCCGGAGCCGACGATGACGAGTTCATGTTGAGGCAAGGTTCTCTCCTTATGCGGTCCTTCAAGGCGATATTGCAGGAAGCAGGCCAAGCCGTCCAGCGTGGAAGGATCGCGATTCAGCCCGAACCTTCTTGATCATTGGCCCTTGAATTGCCAATTAACCATTCATCGGCCCGCCGGTGCGGAGAAACCCCTCACCAAAGGGCCCCAAACAATTGAACTAGGGTGTCGGAAGCGTCAGGAATACAAGGGTTTACAAGGAGGCCGGCCATGAGCAAGACCAGGACACGCGTGTGGGGCAGCCTGTGGGGAATCTCGGCGGCGGGCATCTGCCTATCGCTAAGTGTGTTGAACGCACCGGCGTTCGCGGACGATCCTCCGCCACCCACGCCGCCGGCTCAGACGCCGCCAGCACCCGCTCCGGCGCCAGCGCCTACGGTAACGGTCACGACGCAGACCGACGCCACGAAGACCACCGTAGACGGCAAGACGACCGTCAACGCCACCACCACCGTAGAGGCCGCGAAGACCAACCCCGATGGCACTACTGAAACGAAGACCAAGACGTTCGACGCCACCGCCGACCGCGAGGTCACCAAGAACGACGACGGCTCGAAGACGATCACCACGGACAAGACCGTCACCAACGATCAAACCGGCAAGTCCGCCAGCGCCAGCAACACGGTGAACGTGAAGGACACCGACACCGGCAAGAGCTGGACGCGCGACAGCAACTACAGCGGCCCCAACGGCGGCACGGCGTCTTCCCACACCAAAGGCAGTTCTACTCGCACCGACAACGGCGTGACGTGGTCCTCCGAGACCAACGGATCGGCCACGGGCCCGAAGGGCAAAGAGACGGACTGGACTACCGACCGCAGCGGCTCGGTGACGAAGACCGATACCGGCGCCGATTGGACCCGCGACCGCACCACGACGAACTCCAACGGCGGCAAGACGACCGTCGATACTTCGGGCCAGTACGCCCGCAACAGCGACGGCAACGGTGGAAGCTGGTCTTCGGAGACCAACGGCGCGCATACCAACGCCGCGGGCAAGGAGACCGACTGGACCACCGACCGCAGCGGTTCCTGGCAGAAGACCGACACCGGCGCGGCCTGGGAACGCGACCGCGCCACGACGAACTCCAACGGCGGCAGCACCACCGCGCACACCGACGGAACGATGACCAAGACCGAGACCGGCCGCGAGTGGGAGAGCACCACGTCCGGCGAGCACACCTCCAAGAACGGAACCGAGACCACCTGGACGACCGACCGCGACGCCACCGTGACCAAGAACGCCGACGGCACGCGGACCGTCGACTACGACCGCACCACGACGAACTCGAAGGGCGAGACCGTGACCGTCGACAAGACCGAGACGCTCTCGAAAGACGCCGATGGCAAAGGCTGGCATGAGGACGGTAAGACCAGCGTGAGCCACACGGAGTCGAACACGGGCGCTTCGACGGCCTCCGGCGCGAAGTCCTCGGCTGCTTCCAGCGCCGGTTCGACGGCGAAGACCGCGGCGGACACCGGCGAGAAGCGCGCGAAGGGCGACGCCGCCTCGGACAAGAACCGCGAGGAGTTCAACAAGCGCTTCGCGGACTTCCGCGGCAAGCTCGACAATTTCAAGAAGAACGGCGGCACGCCGAAGGACCGCGAGGAACTCCGGCAACACTTCGGTGACCTCTCGAGCCGCTACGAGGGCCTGCGCCAGAAGGGTGGACTGGACGAAGAGACGAACAAGCGCTTCGAAGGCCTGCGCAAGTCGTGGGAAGATGGAGACCGTGACGGAGGACGCGAAGGCCGCCGCAGCGACGACGGCCCCGACCGCGGCGCGCGCGCAAGTCGCCGCGCACGCCGTTAAGTGTCTAGAACCTGACTCTGTTTGAACGGGAGCGCGTCAAAATCGCGCTCCCGTTCTTTTTTAACTTTGTGCCCGTCGATTGCAAAACAATCGCTCCCCTTGCAAACATCCCGGTACAGGACAGCGCCCGCGGACGTGCTATGTTAGTCTGCATGAAAAGAATACATCCTACGATCAAGGCCAAGCCGCTGAACCTGTACGGCAGCCTGGAATCCACGCTTCAAGCGCTGCGCAACCATCGTCCGCTGGACCTCAACGCCGCGGCGTGGCGCAAGGCGCATCCGAAAGGGTCTTTTGCGCAGTGGCGCAAGCTCGCGGCAAAGTGCCTGCTCGACGGCCTCCATTACAACCCCGGCCCCGTGAACTTGAAGCCGCAGGTGCTCGGCCGCGAAGAGCGCGACGGCTTCACGCTCGAGCGCGTGGCCTTCAACACCACGCCCTGGATTCGCGTGAACGGATACTGCCTGATTCCGAAGGGCGTGAAGTTTCCCGTACCGGGCATAGTGATGCTGCATGCGTGGGGCGGCCCGATGCTCTGGGGCAAGGACCGCATGGTCAGCCCGAGCAAGCTTCCCGAACACCCGCGGCTGCGCCAGCACCTCGACAGCAGCTACAGCGGCAAGTGGCACGCCGACGAGTTCGCGCGGCGCGGCTACGCGGTAATCGTGATCGACGCGCATCACTTCGGCGAACGCGCTCCGCGCGGCCTGAACGGCATCCCTGCCGATCTCGATCCGAATAAGCTGACTCTGGAAGAGTACGAGGCGCTGGACAAGGTCGTCCGAGAGCAACTCTATCTTGGCGTGCGCCAACTGAACTGGGCCGGCACCACCTGGATGGGCGTGAACTATTGGGACGATTCGCGCTGCGTGGACTATCTGCTCACGCGCAAGGAAGTGGACGGCAGCCGCATCGGCTGCACGGGACTTTCAGGCGGTGCGTGGCGCACGAACGTACTCGCCGCGCTGGACCGGCGCATCAAGGCCAGCGCGAGCGCCTGCTGGATGACCACCGGCGACCACCAGCAGGTCTACAATCTCTCCGGCGCGGTCGGAACGTTCTGCCTGCTGCCCGGCGTCTGGGACCGCATGGACATCCCGGACCTCTCAATCCTCGCGGCGCCCAACGCGACGATGGTGATCAGCAACAGCCAGGACGAACTCTTCCCCGTCGAAGGCCAGGCAGCGTCCGCGCGACAGATCAAAGCCGCCTTCAAGTGGGCCGGTTGCCCCGAAAAACTCTCCGACGTGAACCTCCCCAAGCCGCACTGCTACGACGCGGAGCTGCAGGAGATCGCGTTCGAGTGGTTTGGGCGGCATTTGAAGCGTTCTTGAACCACAGAGCTCACAGAGAACGGCTTTGATAAGTATAAGCCGTTCTCTGTGAACTCTGTGTTCTCTGTGGTTAAATACGTGGCATTCGGTGCGCCAGCGCAATCGCCGCCGCGAGCGCGTCGGTTACGTCTTGCGGCTCCGGCGCCGCCGCGAGACCCAGCCGCGCGCAGACCATGCGGGCCACCAAATCTTTTCCGGCCGCGCCGTTGCCCGTCACGGCCTTCTTGATCTCCGACGGCGAGAGCTCCAGCACGGGCACGCTCCCGCGCGCGAGCGCAAGCAGCGCCACGCCGCGCCCTTCGCCCATCGCAATCGCAGACTTCGGGTTCACTCCTGAGAACGTCTCTTCGAGCGCCGCCGCCACCGGTTCGTGTTGGATGATGAGCGTCTCATAGCCCGCGAAGATCGTCTCGAGCCGCCGCGAAATATCCGCCTTCGCGGAGGCCCTCAGCACGCCGCAGGCGACGAGCCTGAGCGTCGTTCCGTGGGCCTCGATGACCCCCCAGCCCGCGTTGCGCGTGCCGGGGTCTATGCCCAGAAGACGGCGGTGGGATTTCTTCATGCGCGCTCGATTGACGATTGACGATTTACAATTGACGATTCAACCAATAGAAATCCGCGCTCGCTACTCAAATAATCGTCAATCGTAAATTGTAAATCGTCAATGGCATCACGCTTTCGTCAGTTCAATCACCTTATCCGTGAACTTCAGGTTCGAGTGCACGGCGCTGACATCTTCGTGGTCGTCGAGCGCTTCCATCAAGGCAAGCACCTTCTTGGCCATTTCGTCTTCAACCTCGATCTCGTTCTCGGCCAGGAATCTCAGCTCGGCCATGGTCGTGGGGATCTTGGCGTCGGCGAGCGCCTTCTTGACCGCCTCGAAGGCCTCGATGCTTGTAAGGATCTCATACACGTCGCCGGCCTGGGTCAGGTCGTCCGCGCCGGCGTTAACGACCACGTCCATCAGCTTCTCCTCGCCGACGTCGCTCGTCTTCACGGCCAGCAGGCCGCGGCGTTTGAACATCCACTTCACCGAATTCTGCGCGCCGAACTTGCCGCCGCCCTTCTCGAGGATGGTGTTGAGCTCGGGGCGCGTGCGGTTCAGGTTGTCGGTGACCGATTCAATAAGCAGCGCGACCGGGCCAATGAAGGCCTCGTAGGTGAGTTCGGTCACCTGGACGCCCTCGATCAGCCCCGCGCCCTTCTTGATCGCGTGGTCGATCTTGTCGTTGGGCATCGACTGCGCGCGCGCCAGGTCCACGGCGTGCCGCAGGGCGAAGTTGAAATTGGGGTCCGGCCCGCCGCGGGCCGAGACCATGATGTTCTTACTCAGCTTGGCGAAGATCTTGGCGCGCAGGCGGTCCTGCTTGCCCTTGCGTACCGCGATGTTGGCGGCATGACTATGCCCGGCCATGCGAAATCTCCTGGGTCCGACGTCTCTGCTTGGACATTATTGAGGGAGAAGGCGGGGCGGTCAAGACAAGCGGGACGGCTAACTCGTAAAACGTAACTCGTAAAACGTAATGCGTAAAATGTAACTACGGCAAATGCATCAAATGCCTTCAGGGTAGTTTTACGTTTTACAATCTACTTCCTCTTCGCAATAAACTGCAGCCGCTGCTTGGTCATCACCACGCCGAGAATGCCGGACTTGTACTCCACGGCTATCTGCATCTGGTCGTCTTTCACCCATTCGAACGTCACGGGCTTGAGGTCGTTGTTGGGGAGAACCTCGTACTTCTTGGTGCCGACGGGATCGAAGTTCTCGCGGTTGTTGAAGTTCTTGTCCAGCCAAATGTGCGTCAGATAAGCGCTGATGTTGAACTTCTTGTAGTTCGTGGGCAGGTAGATCTCACCTGCGGCGCCGAACAGCGTGGGCGACCCGACCGTGATCGTCTTGCCGTCGCTGTTGACGTCGTACTTGGCCTCCACGGGATCGCCCCAGGCCGGCGTGGCGACCTTGGCGGCCTCGACGTTGAAGCTCGTGCGCGCGCCTTTCTTCAAGACGACCCACTCGGAAGCTTTCTCGTCGGCGCCACGCGAAAAGAGCCCGAAGACCAGATCGTAGGCCCCCGCGGGAAGTTCGACCTGCGGCTGCGTCTTGCTGAAGCTGAACGCGCCATCCTTGCCCGCGACGATAAGCGTGTGGATCTTCAGGTTGTCGGCCTTCTGCGGCGGCTTGTACGCAGAGAACAGGTTCACGGCGCCTATCGGCACGGTCTCCATCGGGCGGACCTCGATGGTCTGCCCCGCGGGATGCACGAGCAGTTCGTGGAGCTTGCCGTCAATGTAGATCTGCCGGCCCAGCAGCGTCACCGGCTGATTGTCGATGATGAGGGCATCGCGGAGCTGGTCGTCGTACTTGCCGTTGCCGTCGTCGTCGAAAAGGATGATCTGCGAGTTCTTCCCGATCTTCGCCTGCCGCGCACACATCCGCACGATCGCGGCCTTGTTGGCCTCGCCGATATCCACCACCTTGAAGACGTACGGTCCCGTCGTGCCGTCCTCGTACGTGGCGTTCCAGACGAACGGCCCGGCCGAACCGCCAACCGGCAGCGGGCCGGTCTCCTTGGATTCCTGCTTGCCGTTCCCGTTCAGGTCGATCCAGACGAAGCCCGCTTTCATCACACCCATCAGCGGAGGAATCGGCTTGCCGTCCTTTTCCTTGCCGTCGTGCGGCAGGCCCAGATCCACCGGCGTGCCGTCGGCGGGAAACGTCACGATATGCATCTGCCCGGAATCGTATAGGCCAGGCGTAAGAAATTGCCTTGTGTCCTGCATGGGAACTTCGGCAGTCTGGATCTTCTGCCACTCTGCTTTGTTCTCTGTCGCTGGCGGAGGCGGTTTGGGATCGGACTCGGTATCCGTTGCGCCCAGCACCAGGGCCTGGCCCATGGCGAGCCATACGCATACAAGCAAAATATTGTGGTTTAAGCACTTACACAATATTGGTCTATTGAAAACCCGCGGCGCGGCGTGAATTCCCCCCTTAAGTAAGGGGGGATACAGGGGGGGTAACTCCTTTGCTGCTTTAACCTCCCCTAACCCCTCCTTACATAATGAGGGGATTTCAACTGAGCAACATGACATGAGATCACGCGCCTCCCTAAACCTTGCCTATAGGACGCATCTCAAGCACAGATATTGTGCGAAATCCTGGCAAGGTCAAGACCTCGCTAGCACGAGGCTGGCTCGACGGGCTACCTTCCGAGCAACTCGGGGTGGTCCTTGATCCGGTCGCGCAGGTCGGCGCGCTTCACCTTGCCGGTGGAGGTCTTCGGAAGTTCGGCGTCCTTGAGCGCGACGAAATACGCGGGGCTCTCGTACTTGCCGAGATTGCGCAGGTGCCCCTGCTTGACGCGCGCGGCAATGTGCGCGGCCTTCTCGGCGCGCTCGGCTTCGCTCGCGCTTTCAGGGAATACAAGCACCGCGCAGATCTCCTCGCCGTAGCGACCATCCGGCACGCCGATCGCGTACGCCGCTTGGAGCGCGGGGAAATCGGCCAGCAGGGCGTCCTCGATGGCCAGCGGCGAGATGTTCACGCCGCCCTTGATGATGAGTTCCTTCTTGCGCCCCTGAATAAAGAAGTGCTTTCGCCCACCGATGTTCTTCCAGCAGCCCAGGTCGCCCGAGCGAAACCAGCCTTCCTTGATTGCATCCTCGGTCGTATCGGGCTGGTTGAGGTAGCCTTTCATCACCACTGGCCCGCGAATCACGAGCTCGCCCAGCGCGCCTTCGGGCAACTCCTTGCCCGCGTCGTCCCACACGCTCACGTTGGACCACGCCAGTTCCACGCCGGCCGAGTTCTCCTCAATGGCGCGCAGGTAATCGGCGGCGTTCAGGTCCACCGGCACGCCGGCAACGCGCAGGTTGACTTCGGTGAGCCCATAACCTTGGATCAGCGGGATGCCGAAGGTCTCGATGAAGCGCTTGGCCGTCGCCGGCGGCACGGGCGCGCTGCCGATCAGGATGCGCTTGAAGCGCGTGAGGTCGATCTGCTCGGCCTGCACGCGCTCGGCTTGCCCGAGCAAGTCCTGCATGATCGTTGCGACGATGCTGCTGATCGTGGCGCCCTCGCGCGACGCCAGCGGCCAGAAGCGGCTTCCGCTGTAACGCGTGCACAGGACCACGCGCGCGCCCTGCGAGATCACCGTCATGGAAAAGACCGACGAGTTGATGTGGTGAATTGGCAGGACCATGAAGAAGCGGTCGTCCGGCGTCATCTGCTGCCATTGAACGATGCCCGCGGCGTTGGCGTAAACGTTCTTGAGCGTCTGCACCGCGCCCTTGGGATGGCCGGTGGTGCCCGACGTATAAATCACCAGGATCGGATCGTCCTCACGCGCGCTGGGCAGCTCTTTGGGCGCAGGCGTCGCCGCGAGAGCCTCTTCGAGGCTCTCGCCCAGCAGGCCTTTCGTGACCGAAAAGAACGGCGCGCTGTGCGGCAGCGCCGCGGTCAGTTCGGCCATCTCCTCCTCGAAGCGCCCGCGTTCCTTGTAATCGTCGGCGACAAACAACGCCCGCGCGCCGGAGTCCTTCAGTTTGTAGAGCTTGCGCTCGATGGGATCTTTCTCGAGATCGAAAGGCACGGCCACCAGCCGCCCGAGCTGTGCCGCGAGATAGAGTTCCAGCGTCTCCAGCCGGTTGCCCATGCCGATGCAGAAGCGGTCGCCATCGTTCAAGCCGCGCGCTCGCAGCAGTGCCGCGATGCGGCGCGCGCGGTCGAAGAGTTGTGCATACGTGAGCTCCCGCCGCGCCTCGGCTTCGATATCCAAGTGAACCGCGGCGATCTTGTCCGGGTGGCGCCGGACGATCTCGCCCAGAAACGCACCGTAATCCGCCGCGGGAAAACGGTAGTCGGTCTCGCGGCCGTCCTTGACGAGCAGATCAACCCTGCGCTTTGATGCCATGAAGGCTCCTTGGAGACCGGTAGCTTATCAAATGATCGACGCGAATTAAACCGAACTTGGCCGCCCGAGTGGGTGTAATCGAATCGTTTCTTCCATTTTTAAATTAATAGTGGATTCGGCGAAACGAACGCGTATTTCAGGCGTCGAACCGCCACGCATCTCTCGATTCGAGGATCACCGCCATGCCGAGAAACTTCTTTATGCCAGCTCTTCTGTTCGCATGGCTGCTACCGACAGTATACGCCGCGGATCAGGCCGAGGCTCCCGCCACGTACGAGCTGCACGAATGGGGCGTCTTCATGGTCCCCCGCAACGCCGCCTGGGCCAACCTGGACATGAAAGGCGAATGGTCCAGCATGCCCAAGGAGTTCTACGGCCGCCTCCCGCAACGCGACCTGCCTTACCGTGGCCCGGTGGCCAAACCGGTGATCTATTTCCACGCCGAGAAGCCGGTGGCGCTCAAGCTGACCATACGCTTCGCGGACGGAATGCCCACCATCTGGTGGCCGGCGGCGGAGCGCCCCGTGTTCAGCGGTATGGAATTAAAGGAGGACCGGAGCGTCTTGGAGTTCGCACCGCAGCTCATTAAGCGGAACGAGAAAGTCCTGGGCAGTCCCGCCGCCGCCAATCCGCGCAAGCTGGAAGTTCCCGCAGGGCACTGGGTCGAGACCCTGCGCGCGGTACAGGCCAGCGAAGTCTTCTGCGCCGGAGGATGGGGACATATCGGAACCTCTTGGGACACCGAACGTTTCATCTATTACGACGGCCTGATGAAGCCGCCGGCGACGCCCGGTGTGGACCGGCAGGGCGCGCGCATCGTCCTGGACGTGCCGGGCTCCGAGATCTGGCAGGACGTGCTGCTGCTCGAACGCAACGCGGGCAAGATCTCCGTTGCCGAAAACTGGGGCGGCTGGGATGCGGCGCTCGAAGCCGGCGCGGGACGCCACGAGATCTTCACGCTGAAAATTTCGGACGAGGCCGGCTTGAAGAATATCGCCAAGGAACTCGCCAAACGCCTCGCCGCCGCGGGCCTCAACAAGGATGAAGCGGACGCGCTGGTGAAGGTCTGGGAGGAAGGCATCTTCAAGCAGGACGGCCTGACGCTCCTTTATCGCGTGCCGCAGGCGACTTACGATAAATGGCTCCCGCTTAAGGCCGAACCCGCGCCGACAAAGACCGTGCGCATCGGCCTCGTGCTGCAACGGCATCTCGAACCGGAGTTGGATGCCCGCGTGGAAGCGCTGATCAAGAAGCTGAACGCGGAGAAGTTCGAGGAGCGCAACGCGGCGGAGAAGGAACTCCTGCAGATCGGAGGCGCGGCCTTTCCCATGCTGGATAAGGGCACCAAGTCGGAAGACGCCGAAGTGGCCGCGCACTGCCAGGCGCTTTTGAAGGCACTCGATGCGCGCCCGCTGCTTGAGAAGAAAGCACCTGCGGAAAAGTAAGCCTTTGAACGGGACGCTTACTTCGCGCCGGCGCCGTTCGGAGCCTGCGTCTCTTTATCCGCGGGGATCGCGCCGGCCTTCAGTTCCAGTTGCACGGCCGGAGCGCGGTTGCCGGCCTCGTCCACGAGCGACGCGGCGGGGTTCTGCCCAAAGCCATACACAACCTTCGCGGGCGGCTTGAGTGCGCGCTCGAAGGTGAGTGCGACGAGCGTATTCGCCGCCTCGGCCTTGACGCATTTCACCTGGCCTCCGGCGTCGAGCGCGCCGAAATCTTCGGCCTTGACCCCGTCGAGCTTCTTCACTTCGGCGAAATGCACGGCGGCGGTCTTGCCGTCCGCGCCGGGCGCGGCCGCGTCCATTACCGGGCCGGGCCAGTTCACGTCCTTCTTGCCGTAGCGGTTCTTAAGCAGCGCGCGGGCGATCTCAGCGCCGAGCTCAAAGTATCCTTCGCGGCTCAGGTGGACATAGTCGCCTGACTTGCGGCCGAGCGCGGGCACCAGGAGCGCGTTGCCGTCCTCGACCACAAAGCGGCGCTCGGCCTCGCGGATGGGCATAAAGTCGCCCTTGTCGTTCTTCCAGAGGCTCAGTTGCACGATCACGGCCAGCATGCGCGGACTCTTGGCCTGGGTGCGCACGCGCTCGGTCAGATTCTTGAGCTTGGCCTTGTAGTCGTTCTCGCTCATCCCATTCATGCCGTCGGTCTCGCCCTGGTACCAGAGGAAGACCCCCGCGCCTTCCCCGCCGCCCTTGATTGCGGCGGCCAGGCTTGTCCAACCCGCTTTCTTATCGTCCCAATAATCGATGGGCATGCCGCCCTGCGCGAAGCCGGCGAGATTGACGGGAATGCCTGCCTTCGCGACGTCGGTCGCCGCCGCATGCCACGGCCCGACCTGCCCGTTCATCCCCGCGAGCGGTTCCTTCGCTTCGACAAACTGTTTCCCGTTCCACATCTTCACGCGCGGATCGGCGTCGGGCCCCGGCAGCGCGCCGCGCCCGCACGCATTGGATTGCCCCGAGAGTACCCACGTCTCGGCGGGCGCCTCCGCCGCGCTCGCGCGAAACATCAGGCCCATGAAAAGAGGCAGTAACCAGGTTGCTTGTCGCATGACAGGACCTTAACCGATCACAAGCGGTTTTCGAGGACGACGACTTCCTTTTTCCGAACCAGATAAACGCTGCGTTCCTGCGCGAAGATGCGGTAACCGTCGAAGTTCTTCCAGAGCACTTCCAGCGGCTTGGGCCTGCGCATATCCCAGAGTTCGATGCGTTTTTCCAGCCAGAGGACGAACCGTCCGGGCTTTCCCGCGTAGACGATCTGCCGCAATCCGTCAGGTTCTTCGATGCGCGCAGCCAAGCGCAACGGGTCAAGGTCAATCGCGCCCAGACAGGGCATGCCCTTGAACTTGCCGTAGCGGTGGAAATGGCAGAGCCACTGCCCGCGCGCGAGCGGACCGCAGACGCGAACGCGTTCCGTTTCCGCGGGTGCTTGGAGGCGCTCTTCGACCGCCCAGGTCTCCGGGTGAATCCGCGCCATGTAGCAGCGGTCCTCCACGGGCGGACAACTGTCGCAATCGGCGTAGTACGAGGTCCCGCAGAGCAGCCGCTTGAGCCCCCGGTCGAAACCGAGTCCCGTGATCTCATGGTTGGGAATGGGATTTTCGGCATAGGACGCGAGGCCCGTGCGCGTGTCGTAGCCGGTCAGCACCGAGCCCAGTTTTCCGTAGGGCGCGTTGCAGGTGTAGAAGATGCGCCGGCCGTCGTCCGCGGCCGCGACGGGGCGCATCCCGTGCGGTGCGTCGGCCACCACGCGCGGGTTCTCGGGGAAGTTCGCCGGCTTGGTGGGGTCGTACTCCATCAATTCGCCGCCGGTGTACGCGGCCATGTAGATCTTCCCGCCGATATACCAGGTCTGCAGGATCTCGCCGCCGCCGGGAGCCGCTCGGCCACAATCGCGGCCGTGCCGGCGCTTGAGGTCCACCTCCCAGAAGCGCTGCGTGATGAAGGGCGTACCGATGAGCCGGTCCTTCCCGGCCCTGACGATGCAATCAACGTGGCCCACCGCGTCCGTGGGCAGCACACGCGCGGCTTCCAGCGCGCCACTCGCCGCATCGAAACGATGAAAGACGCCGTACATGTTCACGGCCACGATCTTCCCGGAGGCGCTTAAGTTTACGTGGAACGCCCGGGCGTCGGGGATGTGGCAGAGGGTATGAACGCTGCCGTCGGCGAGGTTCCACGCACCGACCTCGCCAGGACCATCGGCCGTGTCCACGCCGTAAACGGTATGGCCGCGACGCGTGAACCAGGTCATCTCGCGCGCCGGGCGCGGTCCCTGTGGATCGATGCGCCTCGCAAGCGGATCGAACCAGCCGCGGCCAGGAATATACCGGTGGCCGCGCTCGTCGGCCGCCAAGTAGTAGGTCGTGCCGCCCGAAGCGTGGACGTCCAGAGCAGCGTTGAAACGTTCGGCGGTCACGGTCTCCGCGCGCGGATCCCAACGTAGCAGGCTCTCACCCGGAATATGCAGCACGGCGCTCCAAGTGCCGTCGCCATTGGGGAACGAGAAGCGCATGTAATGCTCGGGTGAGAAGCCCTCGTGCAGCTTAACGGTCTTCTTGGTTTGAGTGTCAAAGGAGAACGCCACGAGTTTCGGCGCGGGATAGGCGGCCATGAAGAGTTTCTTCGTGGCCGGGTCGAGGATCATGCCTTGAAAGACCAGCGCGTTTGGCGCGCCGGTCTCGAAGACCTCGTGCTTGCCGGTGCTCAGACGCAGCCGCACGACTTGATGGAGAAAACCGCACAACCAGAGCGTGTCCGGGTCTTCGAGCGCCGCGCTGTAAAAGCCGTTCAACGGCGGCTTGAAGCGGAAGATGCGGTGCCCGCCGGCTTCGTCCACGAGGGCGGCGATGGCCCCGGCCGAACCGTTGTACGTGGAGATCCAGAAGCGCTCGAGGCCGTTCGGCCCTTTGCCAAGCGAAATCAGCGGTGTATTGACGAAGGGATCGCGGGTTTTTGGAATGGGCACACGCAAGACCTGCGCCCGCTTTGCCGTTGAACGCCGAATCGAAATGCCGTTCAAGCGCCGTCTCTCCGGAGTCTCCGCATGCGCAAGGTCCGTTGCGCGCATCCTACCGGTAGAGCGGCAGATAACGGTAGTACACTTCCAGGCAGAGGCAGCCGAGGCAGGTCGAGTACACGCGGCCGCCCCATGCGCCCCAGACGTCGTCCGGATCCCAGGAGCCGTCCACGTCCTGCGGTGAACCGTCCAGCGCGCCGCCCTTCTTCAGGTTGGGCACAAGCGCGGCCTTGAGTTTCTCGTTCCAGAGCTTCCACGTGTCGCCGCCCTTCTGGAAGCAGCCGAGCGTGCCGTAGTACCAGAAGTAGAGGTTCTGGTGGTCGGTGCTCGGGTCCTGCGGCTTGAAGATCCACTGCGGCAGCGCATCGGGCTGCGTGACGAAGGCCGCCGCGGCGTCGATACCCGCTTCCTGCCGGTCCGCGCCGACGAACTCCTGGATCACCATCGCCGCGGCCGTGATCGCATAGCCCTTGCTGTTGAACTGGTGCGACCCGGACGACAGGTAGCCCGTATGGGCCATGCCGTAATCGCCCTTGTTCTTGTCGATGACCGTGCACTTAGCCACGGCATCGCTGGCCTTCTTGAAGCTGTCGGCTGGAATCACGATGCCCGCCACCTTGGCCGACTTCAGCGCCATCACGGCCCAGCCCGAGACCGTCACGTCGCAGACGACATAGGGCGCGTAGTAGGTCCAGCCGCCGGTGGGATTCTTCGCCTGCCATTCCAGGATCAGTTTCACGCCGCGCTCGACGGCTTCCTTCAAACCCAGGCCCTTGGTCTGTTCGCCAAAGGAAGCGTCGGCGCCGCCCCAATCCTTGCCGCCGTTCATGCCCAGCGCCTCCGCGCAGGCCAGCGTCGCGATGCAGTGGCAGTAGTAGGTGACCGCATCCGGACAGGGCTTCACTTTGGAAGTAAAATCGCCATCCGCGCCCTGCTGCGAGATCAGCCACTTGATGGCTTGCCGGACGTTCTCTTTGTACTTGCCCACGCGCAGCGAGTGGCCGGCGCCGAGAAACGCCAGCGCGGCGAAGCCCGTCATGCCCGGATCGTACAAGCGGGACATCCCCTTGCTCCCACCGTAGCGGTAATTGGGGTTATCGAGGTACTTCTCGGTCCGCCAGAAACCGTCCTTCTCCTGGTGGCGCGCGAGCCACGCCAGCGCCGCGTCCACGCTGGACTCGGTGGCCTTGCTGCCGCCGTACTTCATGACGCAGAGCCTTCTGCCCCCGCCGTTGCGGTTGCCGAAGCTGCCATGGCCCGATCCGCTGCCCACGCCCGTGCCGGTGCCATTGCCGCCGCCCCAACCGCCGCCGGTTCCCGGGCTGCCCGGCCCGCCGACGCCGATCATGTCGTCCATCAGGCTCACGCCGCCGGTTCCGCCGCCGCCTTCGGGCTCGTCGTTGCCCGTCACGCTGTGGAACATGCGCGCGTCGGGGTTGCCGAAGGCGCTGTGCGTATCCGGCCGGTCGGGGTTGACGGTTTCGAAGTGGTCGCTCAATTCGGCCTTGGCCAGGATGTCCGGCGGGACCACGATGTTGCTGGTCTCGTTCGAGGTGGGATCGGTCGCGGGCACGTCCACCTTGGAATCGAGCACGTCGCGGAGGTCCGGCTTCTTCTTCTCTTCCTTCAGCGGGTCGAGCGACGGCGCGCGCTCGAGGTTCGTGACGATGATCGCCTCGCCTTTGCCCTCTTCGCCGATCGTCATGGTGATCAGGCTCACGAGCAGAATCGCCAGCAGGTGGAAGGCCACCGAGATCGCCCACCACGGCGCGGCGCCCAGGCGCTGGAGCGCGCCCTCGGGCTCGCCGCCACCCGCCGCGGCGCCGACGAATTCTTCGGTCTGAACCGTCAGCACCGGCTGCGAGGCCGTCTGCGCCAGTTTCTTCTGCGCTTTCCCTTCGAACTCCGGCGAGAGTCCGCGCGTGCGGTACGCCTTGCCCAGCGCGTCCAGCAGCGCGCGGCGCTTCTCGACCTGCTTCGCGAACTCGGGGTCGCCCTGGATGCGAGCCTCGATCAGGCGCGCTTCCTCGGGCCGCACGTCGCCTTCCAGGTACGGCCGGATCAGGTCCAGCAGTTCCAGCGTGCCGGAGGAGGAGGGTTCGGGGTTCGGGTTCTTCATATCCATGGCTTTCCTATCGCGCGGCAATCTTTAAGCGCTGGAGCAGCAGGCCGTCGGCGCGGGCCATGCGGCTGCGCGCCGTGCCGGGCGGAATGCCCAGCCGCCGCGCGATCTCTTCCAGCGTCAGCTTTTCCATGTAACGCAGCAGGAGCACTTCCCGGTACGGGCCGGGGAGGTGCTCCACGGCTTTGTAGATTCTCTCGGCCTCATCGTTCACGGTCTGTCCTTCGGCCGGCGTGGCCTCGCGGCCCGGGAGCATCTCTTTGGTCAGCGACTCCTGCGCGCCCGTCCCGAGCCGTTCTTCGCGCTGCGCCTTGCGCTTGCGGAGCAGGTCCAGCGCCTTGCAGCGGTTGATCGCGCGCAGCCAGTTCCCGAGCTTGTTCGGGTCCTTGAGCGTGTGCATCTCCTGGTAGGCGCGGCAGAGCGTGTCCTGCGTGACGTCCTCGGCATCGGCCTGGTTGCCCAGAAGCGCAAGCGCCTGATGCACGAGGTCCGCCTGGAAGCGTTCCATCAACTGCCAGAAGTGGCGCTGGTTCGACTCGGCGCCGGGCTCCTGCCGCATCGTGCTGAACGCCTCAATCATCATCTCGGTCGTTGGCACGGAAACACCTCCACGCCTTCCAATAGGATAGCCGTATGGTGCGGGTCGAATTCTCCAACGTTCTTCACGTAAAATATTGCACCTAGTGCATGTAAGTCAATAACTATCTATGGTGCATAGAGTTGAGCATTTGATATGCGTCGAAAGAAATGCGCGCTACTTCATCTGCTCGAGGACCGCCTTCGCCTTCTGCGCCCAGGGGCTCTGCGGATACTTGGTCAATACCTGCTGCAAGGCGGCGGTGGCGTCGGGCTTCTTGCCCAGGTCGATGAGGTACTCGCCGAGATACTCCAAATCCTGCGCCTCGCGCTCGGCCTTGGGGATCTTCAGAAAGCGGTCGCGCGCCGGGATCGACGTGACCATCGGGTTCACATCCGGGCCGATGGCCGGCCACGGCGTCTTGTCGAAGAACGCCGGCTTGGCGGTGAGGTACAGCGAGTTCGGCAGCTTGCGGACCGTGATGTTCGGGTCCCACTGGATCTGCTTGCTCACGAAGTCGAAGTTGCCGTGGCGCAGGATCGTCTGCGCGACCTTCGGGTCGTCGGGATACCCCAGGCACCAGACGTAGCGCTGGTCGAAGTTCGGCTTCGCGCCGGCTTCCAGCACCGCCTTAATGCCCTCATGCCCGAAGACGTTGCCGACGAAGTTCTCGTAATAGTTGCCCTTGTCGATGCGCATCGCGTTCTCGTTGGCGCCCATGGCGCGGCCGTCGGGGCCGCGGTTGTCCATGTCGGCGTAGTTGCGGAAGACCGTGTTGTGGCTCGAAGACCCGTGGATGAAGTCGAAACACGCCGTGGAGAAGTAATTGCCCTCAAAGAGATTCATGTACGGATGCGGCGCGTGCGTGGAGACTTCCGCGTAGGCCCACTGCGTTTTTGGGTAATCGCTCCCGACCATGCCAGTGCCGAAGTTGTACGCGAAGACGTTCCCCGGCCCGCACGTGCCGAGCATCATCCCCGCTTTCAGCGAATAGAAGAGGCAGTTCTCCACCAGGATGTCGGTGCTCTGCCCGCCGACGATCACGCCGTACGCCTGCCCCGCCTGATAGCCCAGCCCGTGATGAAAGAAGCTGTCGCGGACCTCGCAGCCCAACGAGCGCCGGAACGTCACGTGCCCGAACATCCAGCCGCGCGACGACTCGACGTTCTTCACCCAGCAGTGCACGCCCTGCCAAACCTTGATCGTCGAGCTCTCGTCGGTGCGCTTGCGCGTCATCTCCAGATACAGGTCCTCGACGCCCGCGCCGACGATGGCCTTGTCGGTGCTGCGCGTAGCCTCGGGCTTGAACTCCTCTTTAAAGGTGTAGTACAGCGGGCGGCTTAGCGTCAGGGTCGTGCCGTTCTTGGCCGCGATCTGCACGAGCTGGCCCATGGCGCGCTTGCCGTCCTCGCGCCCGGCGTAATTGCAGAGTCCTTCTTCGCCGTTGATATTCACGAGCTCCGGGTCGTTGAGTTGGTCGATCAGGAGCAGTTCGCCCACCTTTAACTTCGCCGCGTTGTCCACGGTGATCTGCGTCGAGCCGCGCGTGTAGCCGCTGAGAATCTTGGCCGTGGCGTCCTGGTCCCAGTCGCACATGCCGATGAGGTGGTCCTTGTCGGCCTCGTTGAGCAGCTTCGATTTCTCCGGCCCTTCGCCGCGCAGCGCGATGCCCTTCATGAGTTTGAGCACGCCGGTAAGCCGGTAGGTCCCGGCCGGAATCAGCACCGCCTTGCCCGGCGGGCAGGCGTCGATGGCCTTCTGAATCGCCGCCGTGTCGTCGGCCTTGCCGTCCCCCTTCGCGCCGTAGGGCGGGTCTTTGACGCTGGCAAACGGCGGATACTTCGGGATGCCCCCGGGAATGCCCGGCTTCCACTCAATGCGCCGGTCCTCGGGGATCAGCACATTGCCCTTGGCCCCCGCGCCCGCGATGCCGCTGCCGCCGCCGGCATTCTCCGCCGCGAAAAGCGCAGGCCCCGCATGCAGCGCGCCGAGCCCGAGCGCCAGCAGCAGTACAAGCGAAAGCGATGATGGCGTCACTGCTTTCTCCCGAGCCGGGGAAGATGAGCGTTAGAGCGCCGAACCGTTTGAACCGCCAAGGCGCCAAATCGCCAAACGTTTTGAATCTGTTCGATAGAACCTCACCTTGGCGCTTTGGCGTCTTGGCGGTTCGTCTTTCCTGTCAGGCGGGAGCAAGGATAGTGTCGCCGTGCGCCGCGCGTCAACGGAATTCGGCAGGGCGCACCGCCGGTTAGTTGTTCTCCCCTCTCCCTCGAAGGGAGAGGGGTCGGGGGTGA
>JACQFI010000060.1 GCA_016200135.1 Planctomycetota bacterium | reverse complement strand
TGAACTCCGCAACGTACAGCCGGCCGTCGGGCGCGAAGGACAAGTCGTAGGGATAGCTCAACTCGCCTTCTTTGGTACCTAACGAGCCCATGGTGCTCAGAAAATTACCCTCGGCGTCGAACTTCTCCACGCGATGGTTGCACGCGTCCGCGACCCAGACGTTGCCTGCGCTATCCACGGCGACGCCGCTGGGCCGCTGGAACTGGCCGGGTTCGGCGCCGAAGGCGCCCCAGGCTTTCAAGTAGGTCCCGTCGAGCATGAACTTCTGCACGCGATCGTTGTACGCGCCGTACTCCGCGACATACGCCACGCCGTTCCTGGCGTCCACGGCGCAGGCCAACGGGTGCACGAACTGGCCGGGCCCTTTGCCGGGGCCGCCCCACTGCTTCACGATCTCACCTTCCATCGACATTTCGAGCACGCGGCCATAGTGCGTATCGCAGACGAGCAGATGGCCGTCGGGCAGGGCGCAGAGTCCTTTCGGATTGCCCAGCGCGTGCTCCTTCATCATCCAGACCGAGAGCGGTTTGCCGTCGCCGCTGAAATGCTGCACGCGCGCCGAGCGATCCGCGACGACGAACGTGCCGTCCGGCAGGCCCGTGATGCCACGCGGCTGGTTGAACGCGCCCAGTTCCAGGCCCTGCTTGCCGACGATGGTCCAGGCGCCGATCGTTGCGCCTCCGGCCGGAGCGCCGGAAGCGGAAGGATGCTCTTGGGGCGAGCCCGGCCAGAAGAGCAGCGCGCCCGCGGCGATGCTCAAACCGGCCATCAACATCGCCGAGCGCGCTGTGGGGAGGACGCTCATTCGCCCGAGCCTCCCTTGCGGCCGGAGCCTTCACCGCCGGTTCCGCGCGCCGAAGAGAGCGAGCTCGGCGAGCCAACCACGTGGCCTTCGCGCAGGTAGATCAGTTCGTTGCTCAGCGCGCGCAATTCGAAGATGTCGTGGCTGACCAGCACCGTCGTGAGCTGGCGCTCGCGGCGGATGCGCCCGAGCGACTCGATCACGAGGTCGCGCAACTGGCCGTCGAGCCCCGCGAAGGGTTCGTCGAGCAGCAGGATGCGGATATCCGGCGCGAGGGCACGCGCGATGGCCAGGAGGTGGCGCTCGCCGCCGGAGAGTTCCCCCGGCCTGCGCGCTTCGAGGCCGCCGAGATGAAACGCTTGAAGCAACTGGCGCTTGCGCAGGATGCGCTCGTCGCCGCGGAAGGGGCTCGCCTGGAGCACGTAGTCAAGATGCCCCTCGACGGTGAGGTGCGGCCAGAGGCCCAGCGACTGGAAGACAAATCCAACGCGGCGCTTGCCGGCCGGAACGTGAACCTTCGGCGAACTCACGAGCAGGCCGTCGATGTAGACTTCGCCCGAGTCCGGCCGTTCGAGCCCCGCGACGATGCGCAGGAGCGTGGTCTTGCCCGAGCCCGTCGCGCCTTTCAGGCCCAGGCATTGCCCGGACTGGACGCGCAGGGAGACCTCGCGAAGCACCGCAACGCGGTCGCCTTCGCCGAGCGTCTTCGCAAGGCCTTGGACTTCCAGGCGGCTCACGGCTTCCCCCCCGTCAGAACTTCCCACCGCCGCGCGCCGAACTTCCGCAATGCGGAACCGGCGCATCCGGCGCCCAGCAATCCCACCGCGGCGGCGAGGCCCACCAGCAAACTTAGCGCGAAAACGGCGTCCGTATAGCCCCTATGTTGCTCGTCGAAGAGCCAGACGCTCACCGGCACCGCCCCGGGAGGCGCGAGTTTGTCGGAGACGGGCAGTTCACCAAGGGCCAGCACGAACACGAGGGCTCCCGCGGCGAGCAGATGCCCCCAGAGCTGCGGGAGGGCGACGCCCAAGCCCTGCGCGAAGCGCGATTGGCCGGCCAGTTCGGCGGCCTCGAGCATTGCCGGATCGAGCGTGCGCAGGCCCTCGTCGGCGAGGCGCAACGGCAGGTATAGGAAACGGAGCACGTAGCCGCAGGCCATCAGCATCCCCACGGGCAGCGCCTGGTTGAGCCACTGGCCTGCGCCGCCCATGGCGTCGGCAGTCTCCGCGCTCTGAAGCTGAAACGCGAGCAGCCCGCTCGCAAGAAAGGAACCGGGGACCACAAGCAGCAGCAGTGCGGCGCCGTTTATGGGCCGCGTGCGCATGCCCGGCCAAACGGCGATCCGCAACGCGCCCAGCAGCACCGCGACCACCGCCGCCGCCACGGCCAGGCGCACAGAGACCGTGAGCGGCTCGACGCCCGTCCTGAACGCGCGCAGCCACGGCCCCGCGCCGGTCAGCGTTCCCGCAAAACATCCGGCAAGCGGGACCGCGAAGCCCAGGACGAGGCCCAGCACCAACACGGCTCCGGACCACCGGCCGCGCGCAGCCACGTGCGCCGCGCGCAAGCCGCCGGTGTGTTCGGAGATGTACTCAGTCTTGTTGGCGTGAACCCGCGCAAGCACCACCGCCGCAAACGCGGTGAGCGCTACGAGCGGCAGCGCGGCCCATGCGGCACAAGCGGTCTTGCCTTGCGCGAGGTAATCGTGAACTTCGATGGGGAGCGAGCGGATCAGCAGCAGCGAACTGACCGTGAAGTCGCTCGCCGCGAGCAGGAAGACCAGCAGCGCTCCGGCGGCCAGCTCGCCGCGGGACATCGGCAGCGCGACGCGAAAGAAAGCTCGCAGGGGCGAACCCGCGAGCAGCGCGGCCTCGTAGGCCTCGCCGCGCGCCCGCACGAAAGCGGGCCAGAGCTCGTACGCCACAATGGGCCAGAGGCCCAAGCCGAGGATGATCGCGACGGCGGGGATCGAGAAGAGCGGGCCCATGCCGGTCATGCCGCCGGCGGGCATCTGCCGGAACGCGCTGGCGATCTCGGGCCGGTCCACGCCGGTCCATTCCTTCCATTGTGCCCACCACTGCAACCAGCCACTCACGGCCACCGACGGCGCCAGCGCCAGAGGCAGCGCGCAGAGGGCCAGAAACATTAGCGAACGTTTTCGCCGCGAGAGTAGCCAAGCCACGGGAATGCCGATGCCGAGCGCCACCGCACATGCGCCGATGCCGATCCACGAGCTTCGTGCCAGCGCTTCAAAAAGGAGCGCCCGGCGGCTCGTCGGCGCGCCGGGATCGGTGGTCGCGTAAACTTCTTCGAACGAACCGGCGCCCGTAAATCCCAATACCAGAGGGAGCAAGATCAATCCGGCCAGAGCCGCTTGGAGCATGACGTCGCGTAGGGGCGTGCGGCGCATAACGGGCCTCGGGCCAGAACACTGTTCAAGTATTACGCGGAAACGCGACTATCTTTTGGCACTTCGAGGCTTAAGTGTGATTCAGCGGGCCATGCCGCGCAAGGACCGGACGTTACCCGAACCCACCGCGGCAACGACTTCCGCGGAAACGTCCTCGGCTGCGACATCCAGCTTGGCCGCCGCGGCTTCGAAGTAATAGAGCGGGCTGTGACTTGCGAATACGAGCCGTTCGGAACCAAAAGCGTGTACGGCGGACTTTAAGGTGTTCTCGGACTCCACGAACGACGGCTCGGCCCAGATGTTCTTGGTCTCGCGCATCTCCTTTAGGTCGCGCAGGTATCCGGCGCAGGCCAGGAAACGGGTGCGCGGACAGCGCTGGGCGAGTTCGATCAGGTCCTTCACCTCTACGCCGGGAACCTTGACCAACGGATGGTGTCCGCGTTCATCTTGCATGCGCAATTGCACGCAGACCGGCACGCCGGCCTTGGCGGCAAGCTCGGCCAACTCCGCGGCGCTCGGCAGATTCAGCGCGTAACGGTGATAGTTGGGGAAGAGCTTGAACGCGCCGCAGCCGAGGTTGTTCAGGCAGGCTTCGGCATCCCGGCGCCAGGCGGGAAGCGAAAGATCGAGCACGCCCGTTTGAACGAAGAAGCGGTCGCCGCGAATCTTCTCGAACAGCGCCTCGTTGGCCGTCATCGGGTCCTGGTAGAAGATGCCTTCGAACGGCGCAACCCAGGCTTCGGCGACTCGGCATGCCGACAGGTGGGCCTTGAGTTCCGCGGGCGCGGAATGGTCGAGCCGCCGGAACGGCCACGCCCCGAAGAAGACGCTGGTATCGACTAAGCCGCTCATGCGCTCTTCATTCCCAACACGCGTTCGGCATTGCCGTGCAAAATCAATTCACGCTGCGTATCGGCAATGCGCGCGCCGCGCACGCGCTGCACCTGCACGCCGAAATCCCGGATCGGCCAGTCGGAACCGTAGATGACGCGCTCGGCGCCGAGCCGCCGCACGGCGTACTCGACCAGCGCGGCCTCGGGTTGGCCGCCGGAGGTATCGACGAGCACGTTCGGACAGTCGAGGATGTCCAGCACGCCGCGTTCGGCGTCGCCCGTGAGGTGCGCCATGACGATGGTCACCTTGGGGAAGCGCCGCGCGAGAGCGGCGACCTCGGCGGGCGTCGATTCCTGCTTGCCCTGCTCGGTCTGCTTGTACCAGGCGTGGTACAGAATCGGCGCGCCGAGTTCCTGCGCGCGGCGCATGAGCGGGTCGTGGCAGCGGTGCGTGGCTTTCACAGCCACCCAGAGCTTGATCCCGCGCATCCCGCCCTTCACCACGCAGCGTTCGATTTCGCCGAGCGTGAAATCTTCCGCGTGTCCGGGATTGAGATAACAGAAGCCAATGAAAAAATCCGGATGCGCTTTCATCGCGGCCATGCTGTTATCGTTGATCGTGCGGATGTCTTCCGGCGTGGGGTTCGCGCCGCCTACCGAGACGAGATTCCCCAGCGCGACAACATGCTGAATCCCCTGCTGCCTCGCGAGGCGCATCATCGTGGCCATCTCTTCAAGCGCCGGAACAGCGCCGGGCCCGGCGAGGTGGGTGTGGATGTCGATGATCGGCATAAAAAAGGCGGACCTCAAAGGTCCGCTCATGGTAATCCCCTGCTATCCTCAGTGCCAGCTTAGGGCTTGAACGGCACCACCTTGCCCGTCTTCACGGACTTCATCTCCGCGTTGCAGAGGGCCACGCTGCGGGCGGCGTCTTGCGGCGTGGTGACCTTCGGGGCCTGGTTCTTCTCGAGGCATTCGACGAAGTAGGTGATCTCATCGGCCCAGCCGGTGCTGGCACGACACTTGATGATTTCGGCTTCTTTCGCGCCAGCCTTGTGGAGTTGCAGGACTTTGTCGGCGCGGCCGAGGTCGAAATCGGCGGTGGCCTTCTCGAAGACGACGGTGTAGCGCATCGTGAACCCGTAGCTCGGGTCCGCGTTCCAGCCGCCCTCGGCGCTGACCAGCAGCGACTTGTTCGGGTAGACGTAGCTCGTGACGATGTGATCGATGCCGCTCTTCGTCGCCTTGCCGCCGTTGCCACGGCTGAAGACGGCCTTCGGTTCGCCGAAGACGAAGCGCACGAAGTCGGTGTCGTGGATGTGCAGATCAAAAAGGGCCGAGCCCGAAAGCTTCGCGTTCAAGATCCAGTTGTCCCACGTCCACGTCGGCGTGCTGGCGAAGCGGCGGAAGACCGCGCTGTGGACCTTGCCGTAGCGCTTGGTGGCGACGGCCTCTTTCAGCCATTCCCATTCGGGCCAGAAGCGCATGCACTGCGCGACCATCAGCTTGCCCTTGGCCTTCTTCGCCGCCGCGACGACGGCCTGCGCTTCCTTCAGGTCCGTGCTCAGCGGCTTCTCGCAGAGAACATTCTTGCCGGCCTCGAGCGCCTTGATCACGTACTTGGCGTGCATGTACGTGGGCAGCGTGATGTCGACGAGGTCCACATTGGGATCGGCGAAAAGGGCTTCCGGTGTCGCGTGCGACTTGAGGCTCTTGGGGTCGAACGCCTTGTCCTTGGCGTCGCCCAGATTGCCGCCGCCGCCGGACCAGTCGCCCGCGGCTTTCTTGGCGTCTTGGTCGCAGAACGCCACGAGCTGCGCCTTGGAATTCTTGAGGTAGATATCGGCATGGGTCTTGCCCATGAAGCCGACGCCGACGAGACCTACGCGAATGGCCATGCAAGTCACCCCTTTTTTCTAACTGCACCACAAAAACACAAAGAAGCAAAGTTTCACAAAGTAATTCTTCGTGTTACTTCACTTCTTTGTGTCTTCGTGGTGCTGTTATCGTTAGCGCCCTAAAATCCGGTCCATGTCTTTGCTTACCCGTTCCACCAGGCCCGCCGCCGGCGGCAGCATCTCCGCGGTGCAGTAGCCCGTGTAGCCCACCTTCTTGAAGGCCGCGAGGACCTTCGGCCAATCGACATCGCCCGCGCCCAGGTCGCAGAAGCTGTATGCGCCGGCCCACGCGCTGCCCGCGGCGATCTTGCGGCAGCCGTCGGCGATCGCGCCTTCCTCGCCGGACTCGCCGCCGCCGTAGAACTTGAACTTGAAGTCCTTCCAATGCACGCGCCCGAGGCGCTTCTTACCGAGCATCTCGATCCAGTGTTCGGGGAAGCCCAGCAGGCGCACGTTGCCCACGTCGAAGTACGCTTTCACTTGCTTGCTCTTAAAGGAGTCGATGAACGCGATATAGTCGTTCGGCGAGAGCAGGAACTTGTTCCAGACGTTCTCGACGCAGAGGCTCACCTTCAGCTTCTCGGCGGTTTTCACGCTGGCCTTCAAGCTCGCCTGCGCGCGCTTCCAGCATTCCTTGTATGGAAGATGCTCGCTCTTGGGATCGAAGAAGACGTCCACCGCGCCCGGAATGTAGAGCATCGCGTCGACGCCCAGCCACTTCGCGATATGCAGGATCTTTTGCGTGATCTCGATGGATTCCTTGCGCACGTTCGCGTCGCTGGAAGTCGGCAGCTTGCCCCAGTACAGGCCCGTCGCCACTGAACTGATCGCGACACCGACACCCGCGGCTTCCTTCGCGATCTCCTTGCACTGCGCTTCGGTCGAATCGAGCGTGATCGCGCCGCCGGGACAGGAGAGTTCGACCGAATCGAAGCGCTGCTGCTTGGCTTCGCGCAGCACTTTAGAGATGTCGGCCTTGCCTTCGAGGCCGCCTTCGAACGACCAGTAGCTGATGCCCTTCTTGAGATTCGCGGCCATGGCACGCCCCCCTCGCAAGACCTTTGGTTAGATTTGTTCAGCCGGACGCGGGCATTGTAGGAAACAGGCGGACACTGACAACGTAAGATCGCGCGCGCGAATTTCGACACGACTTCTTTCGTTCGGGATTCCGCACAAAGTTTAGATGGTCATCCAGCGCGCTTACGCGACCGGTTCTTCGGGAGGCGCTTCAATTCTGCCCATCACGGCCGCAGCCGTGCCTTGGCGGCCGACGAGCGGTTCCGGGACGCCACCTTTCTCCAGCTTCACGTGTCCGGAGCGGGTGCGGACGATCAGGGCCAAACCGGCGAGCATCAGCGCGCCGAAGCCGGCCAGCGCCACCGTCGGGCGCTCCCCCAGCGTCGGCCAGGCCATCACCGCCGTGATGAGCGGAACCAGCAACGTCGCGGAGGTGGACGAGGCCAAGCCAATCCGGCGGACCGAGACGAAGTAGAGACTCTCGCCCAGGCCCATGATCAGCGGGCCGGTGATCACCAGGACCGCGATCGGCATGGGTTCGGCGTTGAGTATCCAGCGACTGTCTCCCCAGATCAGCAGAGCCGGCAGGGAACCGAGCGAAGCGACCCAGAAGATGATCATGCTGGCCACCGTCGGCTGGACCTTGGCGAGCCACGCCTTCACACCCAGCGAATACAACGCCCACAAAAACGCGCACAGTAGGAGCAGGCCCGCGCCCTGGCCGAAGCTCCATTCGACCTGGCCGGAGTCTTTCGTGAGGCAGAGGCCCGACAGTCCCAAGGTCGCGAGCAGAAACCCGATCACGAAGCCCGGCCTGCGGACGAGGCGGCGCTCGTCCACGAAGCAGAAGACGGAGAAGACGATGGCGAAGAGCGGCACCGCGCGGGTAATGAGGATCGCGAGCGTCGCCGACGTGAGGAATGTGCCCGCGACAAAGGCCAGCACGCCGACCAGGTAGAACAGGCCGAGCAGGATCAGGCGCACAGGAAACCTTAGAACTTCCCTGAGCTGCGCCCGGTGGTACCGGAACACCCAGAACGTGAGCGCGAGCGCCGTGAAAGTGGTGCGATAGAAAACCGCGTTGTACTCGTCGCAGCGGTGTTCCTGCACGTACTTGAGGACCGGCGTGACCATGGCCCATAGAAAGAGGCACATGGCGATGGGAAAGTAGTCGCTGGCGAGATGACGCCGGACCAGCGCCACGGTGTTGGAACCCAACCGCCGCTTACCGGAGGGCTCGACAGTGGGCGCCGGCTGCATCAGCGCCGCTTCTTGCGCATCGCGGCGGGCTTGGGCTTCTTGGAAGCGGCCTTGCCGCCCAATCCGATCTTGATCGGAACCCGTTTGCCGGCTTGCGCCGATTCCACCGCTCCGAAGACCATCGCCAGGCTCTTGATGTTGTCCCAGCAGCTCGTCTCCGGCGCCCGGCCGCTCTCGATGGCTTCGATAAAACGCTGCAGCGAGCCCGCCTGTCCGGCGAGGCTCTCTTCGAGGGGCAGGGCTTTCGACTCGGTGGGACGCTTGAAACCAGGCGCATTCAACGTCACAAGTTCCGCCGTGGGCGGCGTGGCCGGATCGAAGCGGATGCTGCCCTTGTCGCCGACGATGCGCCAGTCGCCGTTCCAGCTTGTGTTGAAGCCTTCCGCACACCAGCTCCCGCGGTAGTTGAAGACCAGCCCGCGTGACATCTCGAAGACCGCCATCGCCGAGACATCGCCCTTGTACCAGCTCCCATGCGGGCTGAACTCGTGGCAGTACACCGCCACCGGGTCGGCGCCGGTCACGCAGCGCATCATGTCGAAGTGGTGGATGCTCATGTCGAGCAGCAGCGGGTGGGCCATTTCGTCCCGGAACCCGCCGAAATGCGCGCCGATGTAGAAATCGATGTTGAAGGTCGTGACGGTCCCGATGAGCCCTGCCTCGATGGCCTTCTTGATCGCGCGAATCTCTTTCGCCCAGCGGTAGTTCTGGCTGATCATGTAGACGCGGCGGGCCTTGCGCGCGGCCTGCACCATCGCCCGCGCGCTGGCCATAGAATCCGCAAGCGGCTTCTCGCCCAGCACGTGGCACCCGGCGGCCAGCGCAGTGAGCGTCACCTCTTTATGCGCCGCGGGAATCGTGACATCGACCACAATCTCGGGCTTGTGGGCGGCGATCGCCTTCTTCAGGTCCGTTCCGGCATGCGCCTTCGTGAGCCCGAACTTCTCCGCAGCGGCCTCGGCGGCTTCCTGGCGGATGTCCACGACGCCCACCAGTTCCACCAGCGGGCTCTCGGAGAGCATCTTCAGCCAGCCCTGGCCCATCCCGCCGCAGCCCGCCTGCACGACCCGGTACCGCTTGCCCATCGCTGCGCTCCTTTATAGTGCGATCCCGCAACGCCCGCGCTTTCTTAGCCTCTTGTTCGGCATCGGACTAATTGCATCCCTGAACTCGAATTGCCACCTTTGACTCCAGCCAGGGACGAAGTTCGGACGATACCTTCTGAGGCACCGTTTCCCAGCGCAGGAGTATGCCGTTATGATCCGCACGGCCATCGGTATCGGAATCCTGGCGATCCTCTGCGGCGTCGGCGTCATTGTCTACCGGCATCTGGAGAGCCGCGAAGACGTCGCGAGCCTGATCCCGCCGTCCATGCTGCCCACACCGCCCAAGAACGTCCCCGAACCCGCGCCTTCGCCGAATCCACTGCCGGAGCCCGCGCCTGCCGGTCCAGCGCCGGTCCCCGCGCCCACGCCTGTCGTGAATCCTGCTCCCGCTCCGCAGCCGGCCAAGCCCGCGGCTCAACCGCAACCCCCGGCCGAAGAGCCCGGGAACGGCTTGGTCACGTACAAGGTCCAGCCGGGCGATTCGCTGTGGGAGATCAGCCGCAAGTTTTACAAATCGCCTAACCACATCAAGCAGATCGCCGATGCCAACAATCTGTCGGCCGGCGCAACCCTGCGGATCGGGCAGATGCTGGTGATCCCGGACCTGCGCGAGAACAAGAGCACGCCCGCGGATGCCGATCACGAGTCGACCACGGCGCGCCCAGAGACCTCTAAGGATTCAAACCCCGAAGACGTTCAGCCGATGCCGCCGACGCTGAGCCGCACGGCCCCGGCGAAATAGATTTTCCCCGGCGCACCAAAGCGCCGGAGTTCGAACAGGGGAGCCGTGGGGGGCTCCCCTGTTCGTTTTGGCCCAGTAAGGAGCACGCGCGCCATGAAAAACGTCTCCGCCGCCATCGCCCTGGCCGTTCTGCTCGTGGGTTGCGATGATGCGCAGAAGCCCATGAGCGCCGCGCGACCCGCGCCGAGCGCCGATCCGCTCTTTAATGCCATGCGCCAAGTCGTGGAGACACGCTATCGCAAGAACGCGAGCGACGAGTTTGTTGCGCAGATCGTATCCGCGAGCGTCATCCAGGCCGTCGATCTGAATGGCGACAGGGTCCCTGAGCGCCTCGTGGATGTGCAGTACCGCATGGATTCGACCGGCAACCGCGGGTTCTATGTGCTGAGCCAGAAGGACGGCACCTGGTCGGTGATCGGCGAGATGGGCGGCGATACGTTCCGCGTGTTGAAGGCTGCTCCTGGAAGCTACGCCGATATCGAGACCGTCTGGAACAACGCCGACGGCACGCATGTCCGCCGGATTTACCGCTTCGACGGCGTGCGCTACCTGGAATCTGTTCAGCCGGCCGCAAAACAGTCCGCCTCAGCCCGCTAGGAACGCCTCGATCTTCGCCGTAAGTTCTTCCCGCCAAGCTCTGCCGTAGAAATTGTGATTCGCACCGGCGATGGTCTCGAAGCGCGCTTCCTGCGCGCAGCCTTGCGCGTGCAGCTTCTCGAAATGCGCCCGCGCCGGAGGCGCCTCTTCGTCGCCGCCGCCCCAAATGAAGAGCGCGCGGCCTTTCCAGGCGAGCAGTTCCTTCTCGATGTCGCGCGCGGAGTCCTTGAGATTGCGCTCGCCGGCGGCACTCTGCTCGGTCGCCCCTATGTTCTTCTTCACGCGGTCCATGTTCACTTCGCCGTGCACGAGTTTCTTCCACGTCTCGGGCTTGATGGCCTTGGCCGCGTACTGCTTCAGGTTCTTCCAACGGCGGCGGCGGTCGAAGTCCTTGGAGCGCGCGGGCTGAAAGGGCAAGGTCGAGAGGGCGCAGACTGCGCTCACGTCGGCGGGACGAAGACTCGCGAATCCCAGCGCCACGTTGCCGCCCGAGCATACGCCGCCGACAACCATTTTGGATTTTGGATTTCCGATTTTCGATTGGAGGTATTCCAAGCCCGCCGAGGCGTCCGCGATCATGCGGTCGAGGTCGCCGTCCTTGAAGCGCCCCGAAGAGTCGCCGCGGCCGTGCAGGTCGATGCGCAGGACGGCGTGCCCAACCGCGGCCAGGCGGCTCGCGAGTTGAACCAGCAGTTCCGCCGGGCCCGTGCGCGGCCCGGACCAGCCGGGAAGCAGGAGGATTTTGGATTTTGGATTTGCGATTTCCGATTGAACAGAAGGCTCGTGGAGCGTGGCGCCGACCTGGTGGCCTTGCTCCGTTGGCAAGAGCAGCGCCCTGCGCGCTTCGGCTCCGAATGCCGCGGTTTCCGTCAGGAGATTCTGACTCAAGTTGGGCGCTCCGGGCCACCGTTCGCAGCCGCGAGCCATGGTAAAGCGGAAACTGAAAATCTAAAATCGGAAATGGCTTAGAAGTCGAGCCGGAAATCGTGCCCGAGGTAGCGCTTGCGCGCCTCGGGGTGGTTCACGATCTCGCGCGGCGAACCGTGGATCCAGATCACGCCTTCGTCCATGATGTACGTGCGGTCGGTGATATTCAGCGTCTCGCGGACGTTGTGGTCGGTGAGCAGCACGCCGACGCCCGCGCGCTTGAGGTCGCGCAGGATATTCTGGATCTCGTTCACCGCGATCGGGTCGATGCCCGCGAACGGTTCGTCGAAGAGCACGATCTTGGGGCTCAGCGTCATCGCGCGCGCGATCTCCAGGCGCCGGCGTTCGCCGCCGGAGAGCGTCGCGGCGCGGCTCTTGCGCACGGTCTCGAGGCCCAGCACGTGGATCAGTTCGTCGAGCTTGAGCAGGCGCTGTTTGCGCTCCGAGACCTGCAGTTCCAGCACCGCGAGCAGATTGTCCTCGACGGTCAGCTTCTGGAAGACGCTGGGCTCCTGCGCGAGGTACCCCAGGCCGCGGTTGGCGCGCGCGTACATCGGCAGGCGCGTGATCTCGCGGTTGTCGAAGCGCACGCTGCCGGAATCGGGCTGGAGCATGCCCATCACCATGCGGAAGGTCGTGGTCTTGCCCGCGCCGTTGCGGCCCAGCAGCCCGACGATCTCGCCCGGCCCGACGCCGATCTCCACGCCGCGGACGACTTCGCGCTTGCCAAATCGTTTGGTGAGGCCCTGCGCTTTCAGCAGCGGCTCCGGCGGCGGCTTGGGCGGCGCGGCCATCACGCGCCGCAACTGGTAGCTGCTGGCCGAGGGCAGGCCGATGATCGAGGTCTCGGGCGGCAGCGGGAGCGTCTCCGGCGCCGGAGCGAACGGCGTATCCACCGGCGGCAGAAACGCGCTGCGCGAGGGCGAGGAAATTGCTGCTGCGGCCAGGGCCGCGGGTGCCGTCGCGGACTCCAGGGCCTTCGCGCCGTTACCGTTACCGCCGTGAACCTCACCGGGGCTCTGAATCGCGGGCTTGACGACGGTCGGCTCGGCGGCGCCGTCGCTCAGAAGCGGTGGCGTTGCTTGTGCGGGCGGGGCCGTCTCGGCGGCCTGGACCTTTGCCGGTTCGACTCCGATCAAGGTGGCCACCTGTGCCGCGGCGATCTCCGAGTCGCTCGGCATGGGAATCTTGAGCGCGCCCGGCGGAAGCCGTAGGGTCTCATCGACTATGCAGGTGTCGACGGGCGCCACCGCCGGAGCGGGCGCCGCTTGTGGCATCTGCGCAGCTTGATAGGCCGAGATCTCCGCCTCGCTGGGCATCGGAATCTTGATACTTCCAGGCGGAAGCATCAGCGTCTGTTCGGTCGTAAATTCCGCGGCGGCGGGCGGAGGATTATGAGGTGGAGGTGGATCGGGCTTCTTATCTACTGCAGGCACATGAACGGGAGTGACCGCTGACGCGGAAGGCACAGCGGCCTCCGGCGCGGGGGAACCGGGGTTGACGGCTTCTTTCTCCGGCTCGCTCAACGCTGCATCACCCCTGGGCACGGCCCCAATCGCAAACGCTCTGCACACAACCGGAACGGTAGCGAACCACTATAAACGATTCGAGACCGGAAGGAAACATCAGTGCAGGATTCGCCAGCGCGACGGTGGCCACCAGACCAGCGTGCCGCGGCCGACGAAGTTCTCGCGCGGCACAAAGCCCCACACGCGGCTGTCCTGCGACGAGGGCGAGTTGTCGCCCATGACCATGAACATGTCCCGGTTCATGTCGCTCTCGGGCGCCAGCGGATTGAACTTGGGGATCTCGGCGACAAACAGGCCTTCTTCAAAAGTGCGCTTACCATCTCGAATAGCCTCTGGAATCAGCTTTCCGTCCTTTATGTCTTTCTGGATCGTCTTTTCGGAGACTCCGTTATCCCTTCTTTTCTGTATCGTCGTTTCCAAGGATGCTCTCGAGATTGGATCGAATCCGAAGGTATTGTCGAGCGAGGTCGTGTAATAGAGGTCGTGGTACAGATCGAGCCGCGTGACGCGCACCGAAGCGCCCGGCGTGAAACTCACCCGCGCGACGTGGTGCAGCTTCGCCGCTCCGAGCGGCGCGACGCCGGGAATCTTCTTCGGCGCCAGAGCCAGGCCGTCCAGCGACGCCATCACCGTCCCGTCCACATACGCAAGCGAGACCACATGCGCCTGGCCCATTGCAAGCGTCGCAGCCTCGGTGCAGACGTGGCGCGAGGCCGTTTCATCCAGCTTGGGCACGCCGCTGCCCAGCGAGAGACTCCACGCGGCGTAGTGCTTGTCGGACCCGACCTCGATCGTCATCGCGCCGCCCGCGGCCAGCGGTTCGACGGCTATCTCGATCTTCAGGTCGCCGACTTCGCTCTCCATCGAATGCCCGCCGTAGAAGAACGGCGTCCCGCGCGCGGCGCTCACGTCGCCATAGTCGGGCGGAGCCTTCTCCTCTTTTGACTCACCCTGTTCATCGGTCTTGCTTTTAGAATCGCTTTTTTCATTGATGGGCGTCCAATCGAAGTCGGGAACAATCTGCGGCTGTCCGTCAGGCACCTGGGCCAGGTCCCGGACCAGGGGGAAACAGACTTCTCCGCAGTTGGGGCAGCGCACACCCGACCAGGAGTTCGGCAGCACCGGCCGGATGATCTCGGATTTTGCGCGCGTATCACGTAACAGCACTCCGCCTTCGCCGGTGCGCTCGAGCTTGTTCATGGGACAGCCGATGTGCTTGAACGGCCAACGCCCCATCTTGCAGTACACGTTGGTGACCCGGAAGGGGTAGTTCAGTTCGCATTCCCCTTCCATTGTGAGCACCCAGCGCTTCTCGTGTTCGTCGTAGAGGCGCTTGGCAGAACCGCCTTCGGGCTTCCAGGGGAACGCGGCGGCGTTCTCGGTGAGCGCCGTCTCCCGCTTCATCTGCTCGAAAAGATCGTTCGCGTCCTTGAGCTCCGGGACGGGTTTCTCGCGGAACGTGCAGCGCGCGACCGGCTGCCAGAGATTCTCCTGCAATTCCGGATCGTACTCCCACTTGCGGATGATCTCGTCCTTCAGCGTCACCTTGTCGCGCAGGAAGAGATCGCCGCCGGAGACGACGAGCGTATCGCCGGGGAGCCCGACCAGGCGCTTGATGTAATTCTTAGGCGTGTCGTGCTTGCCCATCCACGCGGGATCGTAGGAGAAGACCACGATGTCCAGGCGCCTGGGTTCGCCGGCCATCGCGCCGCGCATGAGCGCCGACGAGAAGCCCGCGACCACCGCCAGCAGGAGCAGCCCAAAGATCACGAGAAGTTTCGGCCGCTTCCAGACCCGGCCGCCCACGCACGCCGCGACGATCAGCGCAGCCAAGCCTCCGGCCGCCGCGAGCACCTGCCAGAGCGGCACGTACGCCATCTTGTTGGTGAGGATGCGGTCGCCGTAGTCTTCGTGGCCGATGAGCGTGGGTTCCATCGAGCCCGACGGAATCTTGAACGGTTCGAAGACGAAGAAGCGCAGGATCACAATCGCGATCAGGAAGATCGCGAAGAAGGTCCACGAGTCCCAGAAGCTGGGCGTCTTCTTGCCGCTGGATTCGCTATCGGAAGCTTGGTCGGCCATCTTCAATACGACGCTAACCGAAGCCGGGCCTTCAGTTCAACTGGCATTCGCGCCACGGGAGCATTACGGAGCAATAAGATTCAAGCCCCGAATATGCTCGAAATCTTTCCGATTGTGCGTCGCCAAAGATAGGCCATAGGCAAGCGCCGTGGCCGCAATCCAGGCATCCGCTGAGGGCATGGGACGGCCGGGGGCGTCCATGATTGCCGCCCATTGCCAGCAAACCATGTCACGGTAGGGCAGAACAGTAAATCGGTTTAATTTCTCAAGAAAAACTTTAGTCCGCACTTCTCCCCAATTTCGCTGCCGGGGCCACCTGTACAATTCGGCCAAACTCATGAAGGAAAGATAAAGCACATGCCCTTTCAACCTAAGCTCGAAGTCCCTGGCGCGCGTGTCGCCCTTGATCATAAACGAGGCCACGTCGGTATCGAGAAGGGCTTCGGGCGTGCTCACGATCTGCGCCGTCGCATCTTGCGATTCTTGATCTCTTCATCCACTTCTTGCCTACGCCACTCTTTCAACGCTTCCTCGAAGCCATCGTTCAATTCATCCTTGGGCCAGCCGCCCCTCATATCGGCAATCGTCATGGGCTTCTTGCCTTGTTCCAACATACATTGCCTAGGAGTCTTGCAGGGAGGCATCCACGCCGGTACCGGTTTTAAGGTGATCGGCTTTCTCGCACGTTCTGCGCGCTGCCTTCTCTCCTTCACGGTAATCTCGACGTTTTTGCCGATCAGCGGACGAAGCTGCGGCAAGTGCAGCGTGGCGGAGTCCAGATGTTTTCGAATGCGAATGGCCGACAAAGGTTCGCCTCCAAATCCTCAATCAATCTCACGCCATTATACTCCAACTCGTTGGCCGTTGGAATGCCTTACTCCTCGTCGTCGCTCGTGTCGAGCACGGCGAGGAAGGCTTCTTGCGGCACCTCGACCGCGCCGATGTTCTTGATGCGCATGCGCTTCTTGCCTTCCTTCTGCTTCTCGAGCAGTTTGCGCTTGCGCGAGATGTCGCCGCCGTAGCACTTGGCGGTGACGTCCTTGGCCGTCGCGGAGATCGTTTCGCGCGCGACGATCTTCCCGCCGATCGCGGCCTGGAGCGCGATCACAAAGAGGTGCTTGCGGATCTGCTTGCGCAGCTTGATGAGCACCTTGCGCCCGCGCGTCTCCGCCGTGGAGCGGTGGCAGATCATGGAAAGCGCGTCCACCGGCGTGCCGTGGACCAGAATGTCCAGCTTGACGAGTTCGTCTTCCTGGAAGCCGGTCACGTGGTAATCCATGGTGCCGTAGCCGCGCGTGCAGCTCTTCAGGCGGTCGTAGAAGTCGAAGACCAGTTCCGCCAGCGGGACGTCGTAGTGCAGCATGCAGCGCTTGCTGCCGATGTATTCCTGCTTGATGAATCTGCCGCGGCGTTCTTCGCAGAGCTTCATCAGGTTGCCAATGTATTCGCTGGGCACGATGATCTCGACCCGTGCGATGGGCTCGCGAAACGTCTCGATGATCGAGCCGTCGGGCGCCTGGCTGGGATTGGTGAGGGTCCGAATCGTGCCGTCGTGCAGTTTGACCTCGTAGGTCACGTTCGGCGCCGTCTGGACCAGGTCGAGGTTGAACTCGCGTTCGAGGCGTTCCTGAACGATCTGCATGTGCAGCAGGCCCAGGAAGCCGCAGCGGAACCCGAAGCCCAGCGCCGCGGAGTTCTCCGCCTGGTAAACGAAGGCGCTGTCGTTCAGCGAGAGCTTTTCGAGCGCGCGCTTGAGCGATTCGAAGTCCCCGTCGTTGGCCGGGTACAGCCCGCAGAAGACCATCGGCTGCGGTTCCTTATAGCCGGGCAGCGCTTCGAGCGAATCGCGCGGCACGAGGGCCGATTCGACGGTGTCGCCGACTTTGACCTCGTGAATGTCCTTGATCGTCGCGGTCATAAAGCCGACGTCGCCGGCGGAGAGTTCGCTCACCGGCACCGGTCGCGGCGTGAAGCGGCCCACCTCGGCCACCTCGAACTGCGTGCCCGAATGGTGCATGCGGATGCGGTCGCCCTTCTTGACCTTACCGTCCACGATGCGCAGGTACGTAATGACGCCCTTGTAGTCGTCGTACTTGCAATCGAAGACCAGGGCGCGCATCGGTTTTTCAAGCATGCCTTGCGGCGGACGGATGCGCGCGACCACCGCCTCGAGGATCTCGTCGATGCCGATGCCGGCCTTGCCGGAAGCCATCAGGCACAGTTCCTGCGGTATGCCCAGCACCTGTTCGACTTCCTCAGCCACCATGTTGATCTGCGCGCTGGCCAAGTCGATCTTGTTCAGCACCGGGACAATGTCGAGCTTCGCATTCGTCGCCAGGAGCGCGTTCGCCACGGTCTGCGCTTCCACGCCTTGCGTTGCATCGACCAGCAGCAGCGCGCCCTCGCACGCCGCCAAGCTCCGCGAGACTTCGTAGTTGAAGTCCACGTGGCCGGGCGTGTCGATCAGGTTGAGCTGGTAGGTCTTGCCGTCGGTCGGATGCTTGTAATAAATGGTCACCGCGCTGGCTTTGATCGTGATGCCGCGCTCGCGCTCCAGGTCCATGTCGTCGAGGATCTGGTCGCGGAACTCGCGCTCGGTAATCGCGCCGGTCTTAAGCAGCAACCGGTCGGCCAGGGTGGACTTGCCGTGGTCGATGTGCGCGATGATGCAGAAATTGCGGGTCAGTTCGGTCATGGGTACTCGGGGCCGCGGACGACGTTCGGGTGCCGCGAAGGATATCCTTCTCCAGCCAGGTCGGGCCTGCTTCCTCTATCCGTTCAGGCGTCTCTAAGGTAATCGGCACCGCACGCCAAAGCCAGTGGCTTCCCCGCCGCGCTTTGGGCGTCGCGAATATTTCTCTTTTCTCCAGACAAAAAGCCATCCGCACGGATCAAGCCTCATGAGCAGCACAGGAGCGGAGCCGAGAAGCCAAAGGAGCTTAAGATGAACGCGAACCCACTGGTTGCACCTTGGGAACTTTTCTGCATCCTTGCACGGGCCAGAGGCCGCGGCGAAGGCGTCCTGCCCTACTCTACGGCGCCACCCGCGAGTAGCCTCGGTGCGCACAAAAAAAGATCCCGTGAATTATGCTGAAGATTTCGCAGACAAAAACCGGAATCTCGGGATCAATACGGTTGCAGAGGGAGAGTTCAGCGGCATGGAGGGCCACCCAGGACGCGAGAGTTTCGAGCGGTTTCAAGCCCTGGTCGTCCAACGCCATGCGGAACTGGTGCGCGTTTCCGAACGGATACTGAAGAACCGCGAAGAGGCCGAAGACGCCGTGCAGGACACCCTTGCCCTGGTCTGGCGCAAGCTCGAGTCCGGCGCGCCGGAGAACCTGGAAGGCTACCTTTTCAAGGCCGCGCAGTTGAACGCGCTCAAACGCCGCGCACGGCGGCAGCGGCTGGTCTCGCTGGACGAACAGCCGGAACTGACGCCCGCGGCGCGCGCAGACGAAGAAGAAGCCGCAGGCGACCCGCTCGAGATTGACCCCGCGACGCTGGAAGACGCTTTGCGCGGGCTTCCGGAGACGCAGCAGGCCGTGATCCGGATGAAATACTACGTCGGCCTGTCGTTCCGCGAGATCGGCGAGGCGCTCTCGATCTCGAACAACACCGCCGCGAGCCGCTGCCGTTACGCGCTGGAAGCCCTGCGCGGGCTGCTCGGCCGCAAGAAAGGGGAGAAGTCATGAGTCCGGATGTGGTTCAATTTGGCGGCGGAAGAATCGGCGCCGTAGGCGTGCTGGCGGGCCTCTTGATCGCGCTGGGCCTCCCGGCCATCGTGCTGGTCTATGGGGACGTACTGGGGCCCGTCATTCAGACCCTCGTGATCCTGCTGGCGCTCTGCGGCGGCGGTTTGGTGGCCCTGGTGGCGGCGTTCTTCGGCACCGTGGTGCCCCGCGCGATTGAGCAAAGCGGCGGATTCGGCGCCAAACCATGGTGCTTTTCCATGGGCGGCAGTGGCGTGGCCGGCTCGGGTGTGCTCGGTACGGCCGTGCGCGAACTGCCCGCCTTCGACGCCGTGCGCGTCGATGGCTCGGGAGACGCCGAGATCGCTGTCGGCGGGCCGCAGTCGGTGATGGTGGAGGCCGACGACAACCTGCTGGAGTTCATTCGCACCGAGGTCCGCGACGGCACGCTGGTAGTCGCGGCCACGCGTTCGTATCGCAGCAAGGTGGGCGTGCGCATAAAGATCGCCGTGCCGTCGCTGAAAGGCGTCGGCGTCGCGGGGTCGGGCGACGTGCGCGCGACCGGAGTGCGCGGCAAAGCCTTCGCGGTCTCGATCAAGGGCTCGGGCGACGTCCAGGCCGAAGGCCGCGTTGAGAACCTCCGCGTGAGCATCGCCGGTTCGGGCGACGCCGACCTGGCGGGCCTCGCCTGTTCGGCCGCCGACGTGGAGATCGCCGGCAGCGGCGACGCCCAGGTGAATCCGGCGCAAAAACTGCGCGCTTCGGTCGTCGGCAGCGGCGACATCGAGTACCGTGGCGAGCCCGAAATCGAGAAGCGCATCATCGGTTCAGGCAGCGTGAAGCGGCGCTAAGACCATCGTTCTAGGAGACAGTTCATGAGCCGGGAATCGATTCGGTTTGGCGGTGGAAGGCTGGCTTTGATCGGCGTGTTCGCCGGCGTGGCCATCGCGCTGGGGCTACCGTGGCTGGTGCTGGTCTACGGGCAGCATCTCGGCGCGACCGTCCTCACCATTATCATCATCGCTTCTCTGCTGATGGGCGGCCTCATCGCGCTAGTCGCGGCCTTCTTCGGCGCGGTTATCCCCACGGTGGTGGAATCCAAGCCCGCCGAACAAGCGCTCGAGGCCAAGCCGGCCAGCGGCAAAACGCTTTCGCAAAATTCCGAAGCAAAGGATTAGCGCGTCAGCTCTATTGAAGTCCATGCTTCGACAGTACGCTCATGTTCTCGCCGCGCATAATATCTCCAACTCTCAAAATCCGACCCAATTCCTCCAATTCTGCGTGAGTTCCCGTGCCGTGGGTCCACTAGGAGGTGTCCATTGCTGTGCGCACAATGCCCGTCGGAGCGTACCCAATTTTTAGGCTAACATCGAATTTTGCTCTAGGTGACTTTTCGTGTTGTTACGCTGTGGCACATAAGGTGCAGAGGAGACAAATCGGAGGTAGATTGGAGTAGTAGAAGTGCAGGAAAGTCCTCCAAAATATCGTCTTCAACAAGTGGTGGGGGCCTTCCGCCTGTTGGAAATATCCTTTTTGTTGGGAATGCCGCCACCGGCGGGCAGGGAGAGCGCATCATGAATTCGTGCAATGGCTCCACGTGGAAATGGCTGGCCCCGGTCTTCGGGCTGGTCTTGCTTGCCGGGATAGCCCTCTGGAGCACCTGGACGCCCGAAGCGTCCCCCGCGAGCGCTCAAGCCGAAGGCGCCTCCTCGCCAGCCTTCCAGATCAAGAATCCCATCGACAAGTTCGTCCTGGACAAGCTCCAGGAGAACAAGATCGATCCCTCGCCGGCCTGCACCGATGAAGAGTTCTGCCGCCGCGCGTTCCTGGACATCGTGGGCATGATCCCGACGCCGTTCGAGCTCCGCAACTTCCTCAAAGACACGTCCACCAGCAAGCGCGCGCGGCTCGTCGAGAGCCTGCTCAAGGACGAACGCTACGGGCACAAGTGGGCGGTGGCTTGGGGCGACCTGCTGCGCGAGCACTCCAACGGGCGGCGCCAGGAAGGCACGGTGAAAGGCTCCTACCGCGATTGGATCAAGGACGCGCTCAACGAGAACCGGCCCTACGACAAGTTCGTGAAGGCGCTGATCTGCTCCTCGGGCCGCGCGGAAGAGGACGGCGCGGTGAACTTCTACTTGCGCGACGAGAACAACCGCGTCGAGACGGTGAACATGGTCGCCGACGTCTTTATGGGCACGCGCATGGCCTGCGCGCAGTGCCACGACCATCCATTCGACAAGTGGGAGCAGAAGGACTTCCACAGCCTGATGGCGTTCCTCAACCCGCGCACGGCGGTGGTCGTCGACCAGGCGGCGTCGATGGCGAATCTCAAGAATTCGCGCCTGCCGGCGGACATCATGGCCATTTTGAAGCCCTACATCGAGAAAGCCGAGAAGGAAGTGGAAGCCGAAGACGCGGCCACGCCGGCCGGCGGCATGATGGGCGGCATGGACGCGGGCGGCAAAGGCAAGAACATGGGCAAGATGGGCCCGGGCCTGAACCTGAAGGCGATCGAACAGGAAGTCGAGAAGTCGCTGGGCAAGGAGAAGGCGCAACGCCTGCAGCAAGCCTTCCAGGGCGCACAGATCCGCAAATGCGTCGAGCGGCCCGTGGGCGATTACCGCATGCCGACCGAAGGCGACGGCGCGGACAAGAAGGGCCAGAACAGCGGCGAGGTCGTCGAGCCCGTCTTCCCCTGGGACAACAGCCTCAAGGCGCCGCCGCGCAGCTCGCGCCGCGAAGCCCTGGCCAAGTTCGTCACCGAGAGCCATCGCTTCGCCGAGGTGCAGGTGAACCGCATCTGGCAGGAGCTCTTCGGCCGCGGCATCGTGGATCCGATCGACGACTTCCGCGAGAAGAACCCGCCCACGCATCCGGAGCTGCTCACGTACCTCGCGGACGAGTTCATCAAGTCGAAGTTCGACAACAAGGCGATCGTCAAGCTGATCATGTCGTCGAGCACCTACGAACGTTCCTCCTTGCCGAACGCTTCGAACAAGGAAGACAAGACGCTGTACTCGCACTTCCAGATCCGGCGCCTGACCGCGGAGCAGATCTTCGACTCGATCCTGGTCGCCACCGGCCGCACCGACGGCCTCGCGGAACTCGGCAAGCCCAAGGACGCGATGAAGGCCATGGACGCCGCCGGCGGCGGCAAGAAGGGCGGCCAGGTAAAGCCCAATGCGAAGATCGAATGGGCCGTCGACCTGCCCACGCCCGCGCGCAACGGCTCGTTCATGAACCTCTTCAACCAGCCGGACCGCGAACAGGTCGTGACCGAGCGCGACCGCAGCGGTTCCATCTCGCAGGCGCTGGAACTGCTGAACGGGCAGGCGATCAACGGCGCCGTGGCCGCCAAGCCGGGCACGCTCACGCGGGAACTGCTAGACGCCAAGAAGGACGGCGTGAGCATCGCCACCGAACTCTACCTCTCGACGCTCTCGCGCTACCCGACCAAACAGGAACTGGATGTCGCCAAGGTCGTCATGCGCGGCGCGCCGCCCGACGAACAGGTCGTCGAGGACTTCCACTGGGCCTTGTTGAATACACGCGAATTCATGTTTGAGAAATAAAAGCAGCAACCGGGAATCGGGACAGGAATAAAGGAGCTAGGGCCATGGGCAAGATTCAAGCGACCGGTCACGCATGCGGCAACATCGATTGCGACGGCCAGAACGGTCTCAACCGGCGCAGCTTCCTTAAGGGCGGCGTCTTCGGCTTCATGGGCCTCAGCCTGCTGGACCTGATGAAGGTCTCGGTGCTGGCCGATGGCGCGGAGGTCAGCAAGTGCGACTCCGTGATCCTGGTCTGGCTCGCGGGCGGACCCAGCCACATCGACACCTTCGACCCCAAGCCCGGCCAGGCGACGGCCGGCCCGGTGAAGGCCATCGACACCACCGCCGACGGCATCCAGATCAGCGAGTACATGCCGATCATCGCGCGCAATATGAAGCACGCCGCGATCATCCGCTCGCTGACCAGCAAGGAAGGCAGCCATGAACGCGCCACCTACGAGATGCACACCGGCTACAAGCCCCTGGGCAGCATCAAGCACCCCAGCCTGGGCTCGCTGGTCTGCCAGCAGAAGGAGAAGAAGAATCCCGAGATTCCCTCGTACATCAGCATCGGCGGCACCAGCTTCGGCGCCGGCTTCCTCGGCACGCAGGTCGCGCCGTTCTACATCGGCGACCCGAACAACCCGACCCGCAACCTCGACTTCCCGGCCAACGTCGACCACGACCGCTTCAAGCGCCGCGTCGACCTGCTCACCGCGCTGGACAAGGAGTTCTCCGGGCAGAAGCGCAGCGAGTCCATCAACGACTACGGCCAGTACTACAAGGACGCCGTGCGCATGATGTACTCGAAGTCGGTCGAGGCCTTCGACCTGAATAAAGAGCCGGACCTCTACCGCAAGGGCTACGGCGACAACAATTTCGGCAAGTCCTGCCTGATGGCGCGGCGCCTGATCGAGAAGGGCGTGCGCTTCGTCGAAGTCTCGCTCGGCGGCTGGGACAATCACCAGAACGTCTTCGACGCCGTCGAACGCAACTGCAACACGCTCGACCCGGCGCTCGGCACGCTCATCGAGGACCTCAACGCCCGCGGCCTCCTCAAGCGGACGATGGTCATCTGCACGGGTGAGTTCGGGCGCACGCCGAAGATCAACGCGAACAACGGCCGCGACCACTACCCGAAGGTCTGGTCGGGCCTGATCGCCGGCGGCGGCATCAAGGCCGGCTTCGTGCACGGCGCCAGCGATGCAACCGGCAGCGAAGTGAAGGACGGCGCGGTGAACCCCGGCGAGCTGCACGCGACCATGTTCGAACAACTCGGCGTGGACTACACCAAGGAGAACCAGACCGAGCAGGGCCGCCCGATCCGCATCGTCGACAAAGGCAAGCCCGTTAAGGACCTCATCGCCTAAGAAGAATTGGGGCGGGCTTGGTGGGGCGGGCCTCCGTGCCCGCCATCCTCTAATTCGTACGGGCTGCTTCGGCGGCCCGTCTTTTTTCCCGCAATTCCGCTTTCATCCTATTGCGCTCGGTGCCCGCGTTTGGTATTTAGAGAGTCCCGTAGAGGTTGCGCTTCGGCGCGGCCTCCTTCCACGGGAGTCAAGCACCCAGTGTCCGTTGCCGTGATCCTGCCTGCCCGGCTGGCGTCTACCCGTTTGCCCGGCAAACTCCTGTTGGCGCGCACGGGCCGCACGGTCCTCGAACACACCCTCAACCAAGCCCTCGAAGCTAAACAACGCTCTGCGGGCCTCATCACTGCCGTCCTCGCCGCCTGCGACGATTCCAAACTGCTTGCCGCCGCCAAGAACGCGGGCGTAGAGGCCGTAATGACTTCCCCGGACCATCAGAGCGGCACCGACCGCATCGCGGAAGCCGCCGCGGCGCTTAAAGAAGACGTGATCGTCAACCTTCAGGCCGATGAACCCGAGATCGACCCGGACCTGATCGTCCAGGTCGCGGTGCTGCTCACCGGCGCTGCGTCCGGCGCGAGCATGTCCACGCTGGCCGTGCCCATCTTCGACGAGGCCACATGGCGCAAGCCGAACGTGGTCAAAGTCGTGGTGGATGGCCAAGGCCGCGCGCTCTACTTCAGCCGCGCGCCGATCCCCTTCGCCCGCGATGAGGCCGATGCCGCGCAAGCGTGGTCGCTGGGCGGCCGCCGCGTCTTCGGCCTGCACCATCTAGGCATTTACGCCTATCGGAAAGATTTCCTCCTCGGCTATAAAGACCTGCCTGCGAGCCGGCTCGAAAAGCTTGAGAAGTTGGAACAGCTTCGCGCGCTGGAGGCCGGGCACACGATTCAGGTCGGCCTGGCGAAGGCCCATCCACTGGGAATTGATACGCCGGAAGACTACGAGGCATTTGTGGCGCGCTGGCAGAAACTACAAGCCTCGTTTGGAAACGATTTGGACAAGTACCAGAGCGATTGGCTGGAACGGGGCGCAACGTTTTACGGGCATTAAAGGCCCGGTTTGTGGTTTAGGGTTCGTGGTTCAGAGTTGAACTGCGCTAACCGGAACCACGAACCCAGAACCACGAACGAGGAACTGGATTCATGGCCAAACACATCTTCGTCACCGGCGGCGTCGTTTCGAGCCTGGGCAAAGGCATCACGACCGGCGCGCTGGGGCTCCTGCTCAAGCGCATGGGGCTTACGGTCAAGCTGCAGAAGCTCGATCCGTACATCAACGTCGATCCCGGCACGATGAATCCGTACGAACACGGCGAGGTCTACGTCACCGAGGACGGCGCCGAGACCGACCTCGACTTGGGCCACTACGAACGCTTCACCGGCGATCCCGTCAGCAGGGACAGCAACTTCACCACCGGGCGCATCTACAGCACGGTGATCCAGCGCGAACGCCGTGGCGACTTCCTCGGCAAGACCGTGCAGGTGGTCCCGCACATCACCGACGAGATCAAGAACTGCATCAAGAAACTCGCGCAGCCCGGCGTGGACGTGGTGATCACCGAGATCGGCGGGACCGTGGGCGACATCGAGAGCCTCCCGTTCCTCGAAGCGATCCGCCAGATGCGCCACGACGTCCACTCGCGCAACTGCATGTACGTGCACCTCTCGTTTGTGCCATTTCTGAAAGCCGCGGGCGAGGCCAAGACCAAGCCGACGCAGCAGTCCGTCGGCGAGCTGCGGCGCATCGGCATTCAGCCCGACGTTCTGATCATCCGCACCGAACGCCACATCAGCCAGGAGGCCAAGAAGAAGCTCTCGCTCTTCTGCAACGTGGACGAAGAGGCGGTCATCGAGGAGAAGGATGTCGATTTCAGCATCTACGAGGTCCCGCTGCACCTGATCCGGCAGGGCCTCGACCGCTTTATCGCCGAGCGCCTCAGCCTGCCCGTCGGCCGCCCGCGCATCAGCGACTGGATCGACGTCGTCGAGACGATCAAACATCTGAACCAGAGCGTCAAGATCGCCGTCGCGGGCAAGTACATCGCGCACCAGGACGCGTACAAGTCCATCTACGAGGCGCTCACGCACGCCGGCATCCACCACAAGACCAAAGTAGAGCTGGTCAAGATCGAGAGCGAGGAGCTCGAGACGCCCGAGAACATGAAGAAACTCGAAGGCGTGCACGGCATCCTCGTGCCGGGCGGCTTCGGGAATCGCGGCATCGAGGGCAAGATCAACGCGGCGCAGTACGCGCGCGAGAAGAAGATCCCGTACCTGGGCCTCTGCTTAGGCATGCAGATCGCCGTGATCGAGTTCGGCCGGCACTGCTGCGGCCTGACCGAGGCGACCAGCGGCGAGTTCAACCCGCAGTCCAAGCAGTGCGTGATCGACCTGCTGCCCGGCCAGCGCGAAGTGAAGGACAAGGGCGCAACCATGCGCCTCGGCGCGTTCCCCTGCGTGCTTAAAGAGGGCAGTAAGGCCCAGGCGGCGTATGGGCAGGGCCAGGTGATGGAGCGGCACCGGCACCGCTACGAGTTCAACAACCAGTTCCGCGAGGTTTACGAGCACCGCGGCTTGATCTTCTCGGGCCTCTCGCCCGACGGGAAGCTCGTCGAGATCATCGAACTCGCCGACCACCCGTGGTTCGTGGCGGTGCAGTTCCACCCGGAGTTCAAGTCGCAGCCGATCCAGCCGCACCCGCTCTTCCGCGACTTCATCGGTGCCGCGCTCAAGCTAACGCAGAAGGGCAGCAACTCGGCCTCGCGCAGGATGAAGAGGATCGAGCGGCCGAAGACGCACCCGGAGCAGATGCCGGAGTAACGGTACACTTAGGATTTAATGCTTTTGAAGTACGGCTATTGCAGCTCGTACCCCATGCGCTCCGCGCGCAGCGTGCTGCCCAGGTTCATCAGCTCTTCCGCCAGATCCATCAGGTGGTCTTTGCGCACGGGCTTGGCCAGCGCGCCGATGAGCTGTTCGTGCAGGAACGCCTGGCCGTGGGTCTCCTTGTCGGCGTTCGACGCGAGCACGATGAACGCGGGGCGGTTCTCGATGTTGGGGTGGATCGAGGACCACTGGTCGAACGCGAACGGCACGCGCTCCGGCAGGGGGTCGTCGCCGGCTTCGCATGGCGCCGCGCTGAGCATGCAGACGAGTTCGTGGAAGGCCTCGGGGCCGGGCTCGGGGTCGGGAAGATCGACGACGATCAGCCGGTAGGGCGAGCTGCGGTAGCAGTCCTGCGCGTGCTCGCCGAACGAGACGGCGTCTACGGCGCAGCGTATGCCGCGCAGGCACGACGAGAGCGCCTCGCGCATGGTGGGGTTGTCGCTGACGACGAGCACTTTTCGGGAAGCATCGGCCGATGGCAGGACTTCTTTCTTCGACGCAGACTTCTTGGCAGAGCGCATCAAGCGGCTCCTATGTCAGTCCCTCCCCCCCTTGCACCCGGAAAATCTATGTGGATTGACCGGATGTTAATCCCGATTTCACAATCGTAAAGGCGTCACCTCCTAAACTTCATTCGACCATTTTTTCGATCTGCGGTCCATGTGCATCGCGCGTTAATTCACTGCTGCACCTATGCTTGTGACCTATCGTTCTATCTGTTGCACGTGTGCTTCAGCGAGCATCAGTCGAGGCCGCCATGAATTTTGACCGACCCGCCGAGACCTCCAAGTCCACCCTACATAGTTCATCGACCTCACTGGAGGTCAGCTTAAGACCATCCATGATCTTGATGCGCGAACGGGCTGAAGGCTCCATCAAGCCGCGCTCGATCCGATGCAATGTCGCGGTGCTCAAGCCCGTCTTCTTACTCACGTCCATCAGCGTTAGTCCTTTGCGGATGCGGTAATACATCAGCTTCCGGGTTCTCGACTCGGCAATGTTTCTGGTGTTCATAAGCCCTCCCTTATCTACAACGTTTCCTCGTATTGAAGTGTTGCTCGAAATCGGCGCGGCCTTTCCGCTATTTTACAAACCCACCATGTTGCACCAGTGCGGCCTCTGCACGAGTTCGCAGGTGCAGCTTTTGCCGCGGAGTTCCGGGTAGTTCGCCGCTTGTAGAAGGGCCGGGGGCTGAGGTATGCTGTGGGCGCACTTCAAATCGACTAAGCGTACCGGACTGGAAGGAGCCCACCTTCATGAAGAAGACCATCGCCGTCCTCGCGCTCTCGCTGGCCGCGCTCAGCGCCCGCGCGTTCGACAAGACCGAAGCGCACGGGTACCTGAACAGCTTCATCCGGCACTTCGACGAGGTTCGGCTCGAGGACAACGAGAGCGCCTCGGAGCTCAAGTGGTTCCTCGGCGCGGGCAAGGATTGCGGCGAGTTCATGCGCGACGCGTTCAACAACGATAAGGACAAGATGCACACCCGCATGGCCGCGCTCTTCGTGCTCTGCAAAGGCTGGCCGGAACTCTCCGAACGCTTCCTCGCCAAGGCCGAGGCTTCCGAGAAACCGGACCTCGCCGAGTTCGGCAAGCGCGTGCGGGCCTACGTCGCGCGGCCTCCTGAAAAGGAAGTGAAGGCGCACTTCGATAATACGCAAGGCTTCGGGTTCCTAAAGACCATCGCCAAGCATTTTGAGGATACCAACCTGGGTGCGATCGACGGGCGCAGCGAAGTTCAGTGGTTCATCGACCAGGGTGAAGTGGATGCGTACAAGTTTCTGCGCAACGCCTTACACAACGATAAGCTGAGTCTGGCCGAACGGCAGGGCGCGCTCTTTATTCTCGTCAAGGCCTGGCAGATTCGCGCCTGGGATGAACTGAAGGACGCCGAACGCAGCCGCGAGACGGATATGGCGCAGTTCGCCAAGCGTGTCCGCGCGTTCTTCGACGTGCCGCTGGTGAAGCCCAAGAAGCAGCAGTAACTTCGGCCGCTCTCGACTCGATAAAAAGCGCAGGGTAATCCCTGCGCTTTTTTGTCTTCTCTTTTTCGCATTACGCTCCACGCTCTACGTTTTACGAGCCTCCGGAGACCACTATGGACGCCACCACCACCGTTCAAGCGCTGCGCGACAAAGCCCGTGCCTTCCGTGACGCGCGCAACTGGGCCCAGTTCCACGACCCAAAGAACCTCGCTGCGGCGCTCTCCATCGAGGCCGCCGAGTTGCAGGAAGTCTTCCTCTGGAAAAACAAGGACGAGGTGGCAGCGCTGGTGGCTTCGGAGGCCGGCCGCGCCAAGCTGCGCGAGGAAGCCGCGGACGTCTTCCTGTTCCTGCTGCACTTCGCCGAATCCACCGGGCTGGACCTCTCCTCGGCGGTGGAAGATAAACTCCGTGTCAACGAACGCAAATATCCCGTCGAGAAGAGCTACAACTCGCACCGCAAGTACGACGAGCTCGGACAGAAGTAACGCCGGGCGCCGCCGCACGCAAAGCGGGCGTCCGCTAAACCGTTGGTTCAGCGGATGCAGCCTTTTTCGGGCGCGCGTTTCCGCTAGACTATTCCCGCTATTCAAATGCAGGCGCTTTTGGCGCGGGGTTCACTTTATTCATGGAACGACCCGACACCAAAGCACGGTTGAAGAGGCACCGCCGGGCGGTCCTCCTGGCCATGAGCGGCTGCGCATTGCTCGGCGCAACCCTGCTGATCGGAACCGTATTCGCGCTCTCCTTCGATTCGTTTGAGAAACTCGCCCAGCGCCACTTCATGGAACTCTCCAAATCGGCCTCGGACGAGGTTCACAGCCTGTTGGAACCCGCGGGCCCGATCTTGCAGGAGTGCCTGGCGCTCGCGGACCAAGGCGACCTGCCCGTCGACGATCCGGAGAAGCTCGGCCCGCGCTTGGCCGCGCGGCTACGCTCGCAGAAGAACCTGGCTTGGCTCAGCTACAGCGACGACGCCACGGGCCGCTTCGTCGGCGCGCGGCGCGCTACTGACGGCGCGATCGTCATCAACCGTTCCAATCCCAAGGAAGACGGCGGGCGGCCCCGCGAGTGGCTCGTGAGCCTGGACGGCTCGCAGAAGGAACTCGATGCGAGCGCGCTCAAAGCGTACGACCCGCGCGCACAGACCTGGTATCAGCGCGCGTGCGCGCAACCCGGCGTCTTCTGGACGCGGCCGTTCACGTTCCACGAGGGCGCGCGCGGGATCACGGCCGCGGCGGCGTACAAGAAGCGCGGCGAAGCATCGCCGCGCGGCGTCTTCACCGCCGATTTCTTCCTCGACGACCTGGCCCGGTTCCTGGAAGGCGTCGTGGACAAGCGTTCGGCCTACGCGTTTCTCCTGGAACGCGACGGCACCGAGATCGTCACGGCGCGTTCCCAGGCGCGCGAAGTCTCCGGGCCGTTGATCAAGGCGGCCGTGCTGGAACTCAAGCAGGGTCCGATCCGCGCGACGGCGGGTGCGCCGTCGTTTCGCAAAATTTCGCAGGGCGCGGAGGCGTATTACGCGTCCTTCGATTCAATCCCCGTCTCGGCGAACGTCGAGTGGGTCTTTGTGCTGATCGTTCCCTGGCAGGAACTCTCGGGCGCCAACGCATCCCACATGAACTGGACCACGGCAGCATGGTGGTGCGCGCTGGCGCTGGGCCTTAGTTCCACCCTTTGGGGCTTCTGGTCCCTGCGCAAGAGCCGCCTGCAGCTTGAAGCCGCGGGCTTCTCGACCACCTTCAACGAGAAACTCGCCGGGCAGTTGCCCGCGGATCCCCGCAGTCCGGCGCCTGCCGCGGAGACGCACGGCAATATTCCGGTAGTCGAAGTGCCCGCCGCGTTGCTCGCGCGCGCGCAGGACCTCCGGGCCGACAAGGTGCTCTCCCCCGCCCCGCGCGTTAGCAGCGGCGAGCGCATCCATCCGGCGCTCGCGGGCATCCCGCTGCTCGCGCGCATCGGCCAGGGCGCAATGGGATCCGTCTACTGGGCGTATCATCCGCGGCTGAAGACCGAGGTCGCCGTGAAAGTGCTCTCGTACATCCTCGCCGAACAGGAACCCGAATGGGTGCAAAGATTCTATCGCGAGGCGCAGGTGGCCGCGATGGTCAAGTCGCCGCATCTCGTCGGCGTCTACGACGTGAACGAGGACAATGGGCTCTACTATCTCGTCATGGAATACGTGCGCGGCCGGAACGCGGGCGAATATGCCCGCGCCCTCGTCGCGGAAGGCCAAGGAGCGTTGAACGAGCGCGAGGCACTGGAGCTGACCATCGCCGCAACGACGGGGCTCGCCGCCGCGCATGCTGGCAGCGTGGTCCACCGCGACATCAAGCCGGACAACATCCTGATACCGTTTTTGCCCGGCAGCGATACCATCGACCAGAAGCGCGCCAAGCTGGCCGACCTGGGACTTGCGCGGATCGAGCACCACCGCGTCTCGCTCACCGATACGCGTTTCACCATGGGAACCGTGGGCTACATGTCCCCCGAGCAGGCGCTCAGCTTTAAAGAGGCCGGCAAACCCGCCGACGTCTTCAGCATGGGCGCCACCCTCTACGATCTCCTCAGCGGCGCGCCGCCGTTCCTCGGAACTTCCCCATTCGGCGTCATGACCAAAACCGTCGAGAAGCCCCACGAACCCATCCGCAACAAGCGCCCCGAGATCAGCGTTGCCACCGCGGAGTTGCTCGACAAGTGCCTCGAGAAGAACTACGAAGACCGCTATCAGAGCGCGGACGAACTGCTCGCCGCTTTGACGCGCTGTCTCGAACGCTTGGATCGCGGCATGCAGTAGGTGAGGAAGCAGAGCCGCACTATTAATATCCCCTCCTTAAGTAAGGAGGGGTAAGGGGGAGGTTTCGGCAGCAATAGTGTTACCCCCTGTATCCACTCTAACTTAAGGGTGGAATTCATGACACGATCGCAGCCTTAGAGAGTAACTGAAACAAGGAGCGTCCCATGGCCGCCTCAAAACCTCTCGCCGTCGTGCTCGCCGAGAACAGCTACGAGAACCTGGAGCTGCACTATCCGCGGCTGCGGCTGCTGGAGGCCGGCTTCGAGGTCAAAGTCGCGGCTCCAAAGGCCAGCGAGACCTATACCAGCAAAGAAGGCTACCCGGTCAAGGCCGACTGCACGTTCAGCGAGATCGATCCGCAGTCGGTCAAAGTGCTGATCGTTCCCGGCGGTTTCGCGCCGGACAAGCTGCGGCGCTATCCGGAGTGCAATCGCCTCGTAGCCGCTTGCTGGAACGCGGGCGCGGTGGTGGGCTTCATCTGCCACGGCGGCTGGGTGCCGATCAGCGCCAAGATCGTGAAAGGCCGCCGCGTCACCAGCGTGAACGCGATCAAGGACGACCTCGAGAACGCCGGCGCGACGTGGCTCGACGAGCCCTGCGTCGTGGACGGCAAGATGGTTACGGCCCAGGTACCCAAAGACCTCCCAGCTTTTATGGCGGCAATACTCAAACTGGTGGGACAGTAAGTCCGTCGGGCAGAATTGCGCCTGTGCAATCCGACTAGCGCATAAGCATTTAAGACTTTTGCATCCACATCGCCCCCGCCGCGTAGCTTGTGCCCGATTTGCGGGATAGATTGTTGTTGTATGGTCGAGCTACGTATCGACAGCGAAGGCCGGCAATGGTCGATCCCGCTCACACAGGGATCGAGCTGGCGTCTGGGGCGCGACGAATCCTGCGAGATTCGCGTCGCGGATAAGCGCGTCTCCGGACAGCACGCGGAGATCGTCCGCGCGAGCGGGCGGCTGGTCATCCGGCGTACCCGCGGCCAGAAGCCCATCGAGATCGACGGGCGCGCGGTCGAGACGGCGGAACTCGCCAGCGGCACCTCTTTCACCATCGGCGCATCGACCTTCACGCTGGTTGCACGCCTGGATGGCATGGACCTGATCGACGCGCCGACCGTGCTGGCCTGCGCCTTCCCGAAAACAGCCGACCTGGCGCCGCCGGCCACGGCGCCGGCCGTGCCGGTGGTCTCGCCGGCGACAGCGCAGACTGCGCCCATGCGCCTGATGGGCCAGCTCATCTCGCTGCTCGCCCGCGCCCAGGACCGCCAAGCTCTCGCTTCGGCGGTGCTCGAGATGGCCTGCCAGCGCCTGAATGCCTCGCGCGCGCTGCTTGCGCGCATCCACGATCCCGAACACATCGAAGTGCTCGCTTCGCGCGGCATGCCCGCGGAGGCCGACGCCCGCCTGCTCATTTCCACCACGGTCCTCAAGCAGATCATCGACGAACGCAAGGCGGTGCTAATCGGGGACACGGCCACGAGCATCACCGGGCTGGGACGGCAGGAGAGCATCCTGCGCAACCACATTCGCGCGGTGGCCTGCACGCCCGTCTACGACACGGCGCAGCAGCTCGTCGCGCTGCTGTACGTGGACAACCAGGACCGCGCCTCGGAGTTCAGCACCCAGGACGGCGAACTGCTCATCTGGGCCGGGCAGATCTACAGCCTGCTCGACGAGAACTTGGCCATGCGGCGCAGGCTGGAGGCCGAAGTCGTACGTCTGAAGCAGAGCACGCGGTCTTCCATGCAGATGGTCGCGGAGTCGCCCGCGATGGTGCTGCTGCTCGAACGCGTCAAGCGCGCCGCGGGCTGCGACGCGGCGGTGCTGCTCCAGGGCGAGAGCGGCACGGGGAAAGAGTGCATCGCGCGCATGCTGCATGAACTCTCGCCCAGCGCGCGCGGGCGCTTCGTGGCCTGCAACTGCGCCGCGATCCCGGCGACGCTTTTCGAGTCGGAGATGTTCGGGCATACGCGCGGCGCGTTTACCGGCGCGGGACACGACCGCAAGGGCGCGTTCCAGGAAGCCGAGGGCGGCACGCTCTTCCTCGACGAGATCGGAGACCTTGAATACAGCCTCCAGACCAAGCTGCTGCGAGCCATTCAGGAAAGGTCCGTGCGGCCGGTGGGCGCCGACCGCGACGTACCGTTCAACGCCCGCATCGTCTGCGCGACCAACAAGGACCTGCGCGAGGGCTTCAAGAACCGCGACTTCCGCGAGGACCTCTACTACCGCATCGCGAGCGTTACCCTTACCGTCCCCACGCTACGCGAGCGCCGCGAGGACATCGTGCCGCTGGCGCGGTACTTCACCAATCTTCTGAGCCAGGGTACCCGTTCCCTTTCGCTGGCGGCGGAAGATCGGCTGCGGGCCTACGCGTGGCCCGGAAACGTGCGCGAGTTGCGCTCGGTCGTCGAGCAGGCCGTGATCTTTTCGGCGGGCCAGGAGATCCACGCCGACGAACTCAACCTGCCCGCGAACGGCAGCGGCCATATCGCCCTGGCGCCGCAATCCATGGCCGATGTCGAGCGCCGCCATATCCTGCAAGTTCTGCAAAGCGTGCAGGGCAACAAGTCCGAGGCCGCCCGCATCCTGGGCCTCGCGCGCAGCACCCTGAAACTCAAACTCCAGTCCTTCCAACAAGCATAGCTGGCCGAAGATCGGCCAGGTGGGCGAATACCGGCCACCTTTAGCGCCCAATCGAGGTACGCCAAGCCGCTTAATCCCCTCATAGGTCGGCGCTTACAATTTTGAGCAAGGTATATCGTTTTGGCCCAGCAAGTGCCTGATGCATCCTCGCGTCGGGAGCGCAACCATTAGAAGGGGTCGATCATGGACCGCAGCACCGGAATGCTCACTGCCCTACTGCTTTGCGTCTTAATCCTGCAGCGGGAGGCCCTCGCCCAAGCCAAGCAGGAGGAGAAGGTCGCGGCCCAGAAGAACGAAGTTCCAAAGGAGGCGACCGTCGCATCGAACGCCTCGGTCGCGCCCGCCAAGGCGCTGCCAGGCGCCAACGGGAGCGGCGCGTTTCAGTCCGCCGCGCCCGTCTTCAGCTTGAAGGACCCGCACGGCAAAGAATTCCGCGGCGACGACCTCATCAAGAAGAACGGCATGCTGCTCATGCTTACCGTTCCGAACCTCAGCCAATACGAAAAGCAGGTGCGCTGGCAGCGCTACCTCAAGAAGGAAGCCTGGCCCAAAGAGCACACGCCCGCCTGCGTGCTGCTCCAGGACATGAGCCAGCAGGAGACGTTTAAAGAGAAGGCCCGTTCGATCATGAAAGAGAAGTACGACCCCACTGCCGGCGTGGTGGTGCTGGTGGATGAGACCGGCGACGTGCGGCGCAAGTTCGGCGTCTCTGCGAACGAGACCGTGATCCTGGTCGTGGACGCCAAGGGCCGGATCGTGCATCACGAAGCCGACGATTCGGAGGCCGACGCGGAATCCGCCAAGCGCGTAATGAACGTGGTTCGCGCCATGGCTTCCGCCAACGCCGCCGTTGCGCCCGCCACGCCCCCGCTGGCCGCGGCCCTCACGCCCATGCTCTCGACGGCGATCAAGAAATAACGCCACCTATAAGGTGGAAACAGCAAGAACCAAATCTCAAACGAACGACAAACAGCCAATTTCAAAACTCCGGCCACGCGAGTGATCCGGAGTTTCCGTTTTGCTTTTTTCGTTTTCAGTTTGTTTGGAATTTGGTTCTTGCCGTTTGCTGTTTTGTTCTGCTGGCGCTGCGTTTGACGCTGCCTCCCGGTCGGCCTTACCATAATCTTTACCCGCACAACCGGCCGGCAGGAGAAAACATGAGCAGTGGATTCCGCATCGAAAAAGACACCATGGGCGAGATGCAGGTCCCCATCGACAAGCTCTGGGGCGCGCAGACGCAGCGCTCGCTCGAGAACTTCAAGATCAGCGACGAGAAGATGCCCAGGGCGGCGGTCTACGCGCTCGCACTGGTCAAAAAAGCCGCGGCGCTCGTCAACATGGACCTGAAAGCGCTCGACCCCAAGATCGGCAACGGCATCGTCGCGGCGGCCGACGAGATCCTCGCCGGGAAGCACGACGGCGAGTTCCCCCTGGCCGTCTGGCAGACCGGCAGCGGCACGCAGACCAACATGAACCTCAACGAGGTCATCGCCAACCGCGCCAGCGAGATCCTCGGCGGGGTGCGCGGCGAGGAACGGCTCGTCCATCCCAACGACCACGTGAACAAGGGCCAGTCGAGCAACGACGTCTTCCCCACGGCCATGCACGTGGCCGCCGTGCAGGCCGTCCACGAACGCCTGCTCCCGAACGTGAAACGCCTGCGCGACGCCTGGGCGGAGAAGTCCAAGGCGTTCATGAAGATCGTCAAGATCGGCCGCACGCATCTGCAGGACGCAACGCCGCTCACGCTGGGCCAGGAGTTCAGCGGCTACGTCTCGATGCTCGACCATGGCCTCGCGCACGTGGACCAAGCGCTGCCGCACCTCTGCGAACTGGCCCTCGGCGGAACGGCCGTCGGTACGGGGTTGAACGCGCATCCCGAGTACGCCGTGCGCGTGGCCAAGAAGCTCAGCGAACTGACCGGCCTGCCCTTCGTCACCGCGCCCAACAAGTTCGAGTCGCTGGCGACGAAGGACGCCTTCGTCTTCGCCCACGGCGCGCTCAAGACGCTCGCCGCGAGCCTGACCAAGATCGCCAACGACACGCGCTGGCTCTCCAGCGGCCCGCGCTGCGGCATCGGCGAGATCGCCATCCCCGAGAACGAGCCCGGCAGTTCGATCATGCCCGGTAAGGTGAATCCGACCCAGTGCGAGAGCCTCACCATGGCCTGCGCCCAGGTAATGGGCAACGACGTCGCGATCAACATCGGCGGCCTGAGCGGCAACTTCGAGCTCAACGTCTACAAGCCGCTGATCATTCAGAATTTCCTCATGAGCGTGCGCCTGCTCGGCGACGGCAGCGAGAGCTTCCGCGCGAACTGCGTCGCGGGCATCGAGCCGTGCATGGATCGCATCGCCAAGAACCTCAACGAGTCGCTGATGCTCGTGACGGCGCTGAACCCGCACATCGGCTACGACAACGCGGCCAAGATCGCCAAGCATGCCCATAAAAAAGGGCTCACGCTCAAGCAGGCCGCGCAGGACCTGGGCCTGGTGAAGTCCGAGGACTTCGACAAGTGGGTGATTCCGGAGAAGATGGTGGGTAAGCTGCCGGACTAAGCCCGACAGCGGCTACAGAACGGATCATTTGAAAGACCTGCTGCATTTAGCGTAAGAGAACTTCGGCTATTCTGTCCTTGGAGTTTGCATGAACCTACAGCTCATCCTCATTTGCAGCGTTATTGGCTGTTTTCTTGTCGCACAGACCGCGGACGGCATGGTGTTTAAAGCCGCCGCAGCGCTGCCCCCAACCACGCGCGAGCGCGTATTCCAGCGCACAGTAAAGTGGGACATCTACCTCCGCATTCTGGATGTTTTGGGCATTATTCTCTTAATCCTGGGAATCCTGAAGGCTCGTTCATTCATTAAAGCCGGCGCGCCGCTGGAATGGGGCTACCCCTGCATGGCTGTCGGCTTTGCGCTCCTCTGCCTTGAACGCATCGCGCGCTCCTGGTCGATCCATTCCGCCTACAGCCAGGAGCAGGACGCCGCGGCCGTCCGCTCGAAGGCGTTCTCCGCCGCGCTGCTGGTCACCGTCCTCGAATTCGCGCTGGGCGTCCTCGTCTGCTGGTTCGTCTTCACGCGCAGCCCGTTCATGGGCCAGCTTGCCAAGAACAAACAGAACGGCGAGACGCAGGAGCAGACCGCCGAGAACAGCGACGACGGCGGCGCAGCGGCGAAGAAACCGGCCTTCAAAGTCACGCTGGTCAACGAGAAGGTCGCGCTCGAGATCCTGGGGAAGGACAAGGCGTACCTGGACCTGCTGGTGCCCTTCGCGCCGATCCGCACGCAGACCAAAGGCGACATCGTCTTCTACAACCGCAACGACCTCGAAAGCTCCAAGGAAGCCGGGCTGCCGACGCTCGACGAGTTGAAGGACGCCGCGAACAAGAAACCCGCCCTCTCGCCCAACGAGATCGCCAGGCAGATCGAGCCGCTCTTGAAAGAAGGTAAGAAGATCGAGGCGATCCAGAAGGTCCGCGATCTCACCGGTTGGGATTCCGCGCAAGCCAAGGAGTTCGTCGAATCGCTTCCGCCCGTCAAGCCGCCCGATGCCCCGCCTCAAAAGAAGACGCCAGAAGGCGAAGCGTTACAGGAATGATCCGGTTTATCAGCCCTAAAGTGCTAAAACTCCGTTCTTGCCTTAAGCCTAAGAGCGTGATATGTTTAACGTAATCCTTGGCGAAAGGCGCTTAGGTAGATAACAGTTTATGAGCCGTACTCGAAATCAGGACGTTCGTTTGGCTTTGCGCCCCTATCCTATGCCCAGTTACGCGCCTCATCCGCTGGAAGCCAAGTTCATCAAGCTGGCGTTGCTTCAACAAATCGTAACTCCAATACAGGTCAAACGTTGCCAGGACGCGCTGGCCGAACGCATCGCCCGTGGCCAGGTCGACGTGAGCCTTGAACAGGTCCTGCAAGAAGAGGGCCTGATCACCGAGGACGAGTGCGAGCAGATCTGGGCGCAGATCGCCCGGAGCGGCGACACGGAGGTCCGCAACCAAGTCGCGGACAAGCTGGGCACCCGCGCCGGCGACGAACCGCCCGAACAGGCCGCCGCGGCACACACCGTCGACTTGAAGAAAATCCCCAAGCGCCTGGGCGACTACGAGATCATCGAACCCATCGGGCGCGGCGGCATGGGCATGGTTTACAAAGCCCGGCAAGTTCAGATGGAACGCTACGTCGCGCTCAAACTTTTACCGCCGGAACTCGCCAGCAACGCCAAGTACATCCGCCGCTTCATCCGCGAAGCCCGCGCGGCGGGGGCGCTCAACCACGGCAACCTGGTTCACGTCCACGATGTCGGCGAGGCCGCAGGGCGCTACTTCATCTCGATGGAGCTGGTCGAGGGCCACACGGTCAAGCAGATCATGCGCCGCGAAGGCCGCGTGGGCGTGCTGGAGACGCTCAAAATCGCCGAGCAGGTCTGCGCGGCGTTGGACTGCGCGCACAAGCACAAAGTCGTGCACCGCGACATCAAGCCCGACAACATCATGCTCACGGATCTGGGCATCGCGAAGCTCTGCGATCTCGGCCTGGCGAAGATGCTCGAAGGCGGGCCGCTGCAGGACACCGACACGCAGGACGGCCACGCGATGGGCACGCCGCACTACATGAGCCCCGAGCAGGCGCGCTCGTCGGGCAAAGTGGACGCGCGCACGGATCTTTATTCGCTTGGCGCGACGCTTTACCACATGCTCACCGGCCGCGTGCCGTTCGACGGCGACACGCCCATCGAAGTGCTGATGCGCGTGACCAACGAGCCGCCCGTGCGCCCCGACCGCTACGAGCCTCTGCTGCCGCCGCCGCTCACGTCGCTCGTCCTGCGCCTGCTGGCCAAGAATCCGGAAGACCGCCCCACCAGCGCGGAGGCCGTACGCAAGGAGATCCACCAGCTCCGGCGCGACATCGAGACCGGGCGCGTCTTCGTCTTCGACGACTTGCCGCTCGGCCTGAAAATAGGCAAGCCCGTGCCCACGCCGCCCAAGAAAGAGGACGCGCCATGGCGCAAGTGGGCGCTGGGCGTGGCCGCGGCGCTCGGCTTTATGGGGCTCTGCGCGGCGGGTTCGCGCGACGGCCGCGGCGCCAGCCGGGCGCCCGCGCCCGAGTACGCGTCCTTCACCGCCCCACGAACGCTTGGACATTCCGAGACCACCGCGCCCGAAGCCGTTCAAGCGGGCGTCACGCCGCGCGCCTCGAAAACGCTGCCGCAGACCCTCGCGCTCGATCCCGAGAACCGCACGGCGCTCGAGAAGCGCCTCGCAGACAATCCTGATTCCTGGCCGGCCGTACTGGCGGGTTTGGAGACGCTCAACGCCCCCGAACTCGCCGCGACCTCCGGCGAAGAGCAGGCCCGCTGGGCCGATCTGAAAGCCCTCGCGCTCAAGTTGCGCGACCAGGCGTTCGAACGCGACCTGTCGCGGCGCATCTCGGGAGCGGCGGCGCTCGCGGAAGCCGGCCGCTTCAAGCGTGCCGCGGAACTGCTCGAAAACCTGCCGCCGCATGCGCGCGCGTCCGACGCGCTCAAAGAGAAGGCGCGCGCCGCCGCCGCGGACATCGCCGCGAAGGTGAAAGCCGATACGAACGCGCGTACGGCCGAGATCGAGAGCCTGGCCAAGGCCGGCCTCCTGCGCGCCGCATGGCAGGAGTGCCAGCAGTGGGCGCAGGAACTGGAAGCCGACGGCCTGCCCACCGCCCGCTCGGGGCCCGCCATCGACGAGCGGGTGCAGACCTGGCAGACGGCCTCCGAAGGCGTGCGCCAGGCAAGCCTGCGCGCGCTGGCCGAAGAAGACGCGAACGCCAAGGCCCTCGACACCGCGGTGAGTTCCGTCGCGCGTACGCGCGCCTTTACCTCCAAGAACGACCTCGAGGGCGCGCGCAAGCAGGCCGAAGCGCTGCTGCAGCATGCCGCGACGGATTCCGAACGCTGCGCACTTTCCTTCGAGCTCGAGCGCATTCGGCTCGTGAAGGAGTTGTACGCCCAAGTCGCGAAAGGCATCGCGGACCGGCCGGGACGCATCAAGGAGAGCGATTTCCGCAACGACGCGCGCATCAGCGGGCGCGTGAAGTCCATGGACGCGGACCACCTCATGATCATCGCCGATCCCGGCGTGCAGGCGCTCGTACCGCTGGCGAACCTCGCGCGCTCCGAGATGCGCGCGCTCATCTCGCACGTCATGCTCAAGGAAGAGATCGTCCCCGACAACTTGCTCGGGCGGCTCGCCTTCGACCTCGAAGACCGCAACGACACCGGCATCCGCTTGCTCCTGATCGATTTGGCCGCCAAAGACGAATCGGCCGCGCAACTCTTGAACAAGCTGATGGCCTGCGACGGCCCGTGGCTGAAGAACCAGGCCCGCGAACTCATGGGCCGCGCGGAAGAAAAATTCGTGCAGGGCAAGTTCCTCGAATGCCAGCGCCTGGACGCGGCGGCGCTCTCGACCGTCGGCGGCATCGGCGACACGGCGCTCGAAGCGCGCGGCCAGCGCCTGCTGGAACTCGCCGCCACGGCCCGCGCTTCAGGCGATCTGCTGCACGCGAGCTGCCTCCCGCAAGCCCGCGGCCGCATGAAAGCGTTCTATTCCGCGACCGACCTTTCCGGCCGCATCAGCGACTGGTTGTGGCAAGGCCCCGCGCCCTCGCCGAACAGCGAAGGCGCGCTCGCGTTCGGAGGCAAGGCCGCCAAAACCGCGCCCGCCTGGAAGCTCGAAGCGCCGGGCCTGGTGGAACTGGACGCGTTCGTCCCGCCCGACGGCATGGGCGCGCTGACGCTTCTGGCCGCGCCCGTGGACGCCCTGAACGTGGCCGAGGCCAAAAAAGATACCTGGATGCTGCGCCTGGACGCCGGCAACGAGGGCACCGCGGCCGCGCTGACGCACCCCGGCGAACCCGCGCCTCCGTGGGCCTCCGCGGCGTTGCCCTTCGCGCGGCACCAGCGGCTCTGGCTCCGCTTCGATGTGGGCGTCGTGCGCTGGGGCGTCGAAGACCGCGAACTCGGGCAGCGCGATACGGCGCCCTCCGCGCTCTGGCGCATCGAACTGCGCGCCGATGGCAACATTAACCTTTACGGCGTGCAAGCCGAGGGACGGCTGGATTCGGGCAGAACCCGGGAGCAGCGCGAGCGCGACGGCGCGCAGGCGCTCGCACAGGCGCTCAAAGAGACCGGCGACGCCCGCGCCCGCTTGCTCAAGGAAGTCGTGGACGACTACGGCGCGTATGCGCGGCTCGTCTCGCGCGCCTGCGCCGAACTGGCCGCGTTCTACCGTTCTGGCCGGCACGGCGCGGAGACGCGCTACTGGGAGAGCCGCGCGCTCTTCGAATGCCCGTCTGCCCAATGGCCGCTGGAGACCCAGGTCCTGCTCGCCGACCACCGCCTCTGGCTGAACACGCGCGACCGCCTGGGGCCCACGGCCACCGACGCGCTGCGCTTCGGCCGGGTGGACGCGTACAATCAGCCCAGTCTGACCGTCGGCGATCCGCAGAAACCGGCGCCCAAGGAAAACGCGCCGGCGGACAACAACGAACCGCCCGCCCCGGCGCCGCCCAAGAAGACCGACGGGAAAGTGGAAGACGAAGAACCGGACAAGAAGGCCTCGGAGATGCGCAAGCTCATCATTCGTCTGGCGCGGGATGGAAAGTGGGCGAACCAGGACGGAAAAGAGCCCGCGCTCGGCCTGACTCCGCCCGCGGCGCCATGAGAAAGGAGCCCTGCATTGCTCGTTAAAGACCTGATGCGTGCGCACGTGATCACCATCGCGCCCGATGCCGGGCTCGACCGCGCGCTCGTGATGATGCGCACCCAGCGCATCCGCCACCTGCCGGTCGTGGAGAACGGCGAAGTGGTCGGCATCATCACCGACCGCGACCTGCGCTTCTCGATGCTCGAGATGGAAGGGCCGCAGAACGCGCCCAAGGGCCTCTACCTGCCGGCGCTCACGAAAGTGCGCGCGGTGATGAAGACCAACGTATTGACCGTCGCGGCCGAAGACAGCGTGCAGCACGCGGCGAAAATCATGACCGAGAACAAAGTCGGCGGCCTTCCGGTCGTCGAAAAGGGCACGCGCAAGCTTACCGGAATCATCACCGAGTCCGACATGCTGCGTCTGCTATCCAAGATCCTCACGGAGAAAAACATCTAGTGTCCAGCACCGAACTCACGACCTCACCGTCCGAATTGGCCGACGGGACCCCCGCTTCCGAAGCGCCGGTTCCCTTGATCACCCGATTCGACGAGTTGAGCCTGCGCCCCGAAGTTCTTGAAAGCGTCCGCGCGGCGGGCTTCGAGAAGCCCACGCCGATCCAGGCGCTCTTCATCCCCAAGGCGCTCACCGGCCACGATGTGATGGGCCAGGCCAAGACCGGCACGGGCAAGACCGCCGCGTTCCTGCTGCCTGCGTTCAACCGCCTCGAACCGGGGCAAGGCAATCCAGCGGTCCTGATCCTCGCGCCCACCCGCGAACTCGCGCTGCAGATCCACGGCGAGATCGAGCGGCTCGGCAAGGGCCTGGGCTTCTCCTCGATTACGCTGTACGGCGGATCGAGCTACGAGCCGCAGATCGACGCGCTCACCCGCGGCGTCGATATCGTCGTCGGCACGCCCGGCCGCATCATGGACCACATCCGCTCGCGGCGCCTAGATCTCTCGGGCGTCAAGGTCGCGGTCCTCGACGAGGCCGACCGCATGCTCGACCTCGGTTTCCGCAAGGACATCGAGTACATCCTGCGGCACTGCCCGTCGAACCGCCAGACGCTGCTGCTCTCCGCCACGATTCCCGACGACATCCTCAAGCTCGCCAAGCGTTTCATGCACGACCCCGAGGAAGTCTGGACCGCGCCGGAGAGCCTGACCGTCGACAAGGTCGAGCAGTTCTACGTCTCCGTCGAACGCGAGGACAAGTTCCCGCTGCTGCTGAAGATTCTGGACTCGGAACGGCCTTCTCTGGCCATCGTCTTCTGCGCGACCAAACTCGGCGCGAAGAAGCTCGCCGGCAAACTGAAGAACTACAAGCTCAACGCCCGCGAGATCCACGGCGATCTGGTGCAGTCGAAGCGCGAGAAGATCATGGGCCATTTCCGGACGGGCAAGGTCCAGCTCCTGATCGCGACCGACGTGGCCTCCCGCGGCATCGACGTCCAGGACATCTCGCACATCGTCAACTACGACGTGCCGTACAAGATCGAGGACTACGTCCACCGCATCGGCCGCACCGGGCGCATGGAGAAGACCGGCAAAGCCTTCACGTTCGTGACGCGCGAAGAGGCGCCGTACCTGACCGAAATCGAGATCCTGATCAACCGCGAGATCGTTCCGATCAAGTTCGATAGCCTCAACAGCCTCTTCTGGCCCAATCCGCCCGCGGAACTGCCGGCGGAGTTCCTGGGCGAAGACCGCGAGACGGATATCGGCGCCGGAGACTACGTCGACAAAGAAGAGGACGAGGGCGGCCGGCGCAAAGGCGGACATTCGCGCCAACGCGGAGGCGGCGGGCGCAGCGAACGGTCGCGTGAACGCGGCGGCCACGCGCGGCCCGCGCAGGCTGCGCCTCCAGCCGCTGGAAGTTCCGGAGCAGCGGCAGGAGCCGAAGCAGAGCCCCAGGGCGAGGGCTCACGGCGCAGGCGCAGCCGGGGCCGCCGCAGCACGGGCGCGCCGGTCGAGATCACCTGCTCGGCCTGCGGTAAACAGACGACCGTGCCCTTTAAACCCAATCCCAACCGGCCGGTGTATTGCGACGCCTGCTACACGGCGATGAAACCCGCGCGCCAGGCCGCGCCCTCAACCAAGGAACAGCCCGCGAGCGAACAGCCGAATCCCTGAGACCAAACCATGACCCACGGAGGAACCGCCACGAAGCATACATGAATCTATTGCAGGCAGCCGTACAGCGGATCGTAGTGTACAAGCGGATCGGACCCGGCAGGGACGTCAAACAAGGGCAGGAGCAGTCAACCGGCGCACCAGGCCGCCGGATCACGGAGGTCGTGTCATGGACAACGAAGGCGAAGGTCAAGATCAGGTTCTGAAGTGCTCGGATTGCGGCGCGGAATTTTCTTTCAGCGGCCGCGACCAGGCGTTCTATCGTGAACGCGGCTTCAGTCCGCCGCGCCGGTGCAAGACCTGCCGCCAGAAGCGCAAGAATGACGGAGGTGGCGGCGGAGGTGGGGGCGGCGGCTATGGCGGTGGCGGAGGAGGTTACGGCGGGGGTGGCGGCGGTTACGGCGGCGGCGGGGGTGGCGGCGGGTACTCCCGCGAATCCTCCGGCGGCGGCGGGGGCGGCTACGGTGGCGGAGGTGGCGGCGGCGCGCCTCAGCGCGAGCTCTTCAAAGTCGTCTGCTCGTCCTGCGGCGTCGAGACGTCGGTGCCGTTCAAGCCCGACCCAAACCGGCCGATCTACTGCCGGAACTGCTATCAAGCGCAGCGCAAACGCTAGCTCGACGCGTCACGGGCGGTCCACGTCCGTAGCGCGTGTCAGAGTTGCATGCTGCGCTTGAGTTGGCCGGGCTCTATGCGCCGGGCGCCTGCGTGACGCCCGCGCCCTGCAGCGGCTTGAGCAGCACGCGCGAGTTGCGCTTGCTCTGCTCCCATTGCAGGCGCCGCGCGGGCGGCAGGTCGGCGGGTGTGGCTTCCTGGAAGCCGCCCTTCTGCTGGAAATAATTATAGGCCTGCGTCGAGAGCAGGAACAGGTCCTTGTAGCCGCGCTCGCGCGCGACCTTCTCGATAAAGTTCATCAGCTTGCGACCGATGCCGCGGTTCTCGTAGGCGTCGCTCACCGAGAGGCACGCGAGTTCGGCCTTGCCTTCCTCTGCGTACGGGTGCAGCGCGACGCAGCCCACCGGATTCCCGTCGATCTCGAAGAGGTAGTAGTCGGCGATCTGCTTCTCGATCGCCGCGCGGCTGCGCTTGAGCAGTTCATCGTTCTTCACCGACGGCTCGATCAGCTTCTGGATCGTGCGCGCGTCGCGCTTGCGCGCCTGCCGCACCGCCTGGTACTCGTTGACGTACACCAGCGTCCCGATGCCCGAGGGCGAGAAGACCTCCGCGAGCAGCCCTTCTTCGGTGCGCCCGTTGATGATGTGGACGCGCTCGACGCCGCCTTCGCAGGCCTTGAAGGCGTGCTCGAGCTTCGAGACCATCTCGGGCGCGAGCTTCTCGCGGTCTTTCTTGAGGCACTCTTCGGCCTCGCCGACCGAGAGCTGCCGCAGCAGCTTGCCGGAGCGCTCGACGCCGTCGCGGCCGGTGATGTAGACGAGCTTGATCGCGTGCAGCGCCAGCGCGACATTCATCGCCACAGCGTCGGAATTCAGGCGGAAGGTGTGGCCCTCGCCGTCGAAGCCGAGCGGCTGGATGACGGGGACGATGCCGTTGTCCAGCAGCGTGCGCAGATACGCCGAGTCGATGCGTTCGACCTTGCCGGTGAACTGCATGTCCACGCCGCGCAGGATGCCCGCCGGATGCGCGACGACGGCGTTGGTGCAGGCGGCGCGCAAGTCCGCGCCCGCCAGGCCCTCGAGAATCTCGTGCGTGATGCGGTTGCTGACGTTGAGCGCCAGCCGCAATGTGTAAGCGTCGGTGACGCCGGCGCCGTCGGAGTTGCTGATCGCCTGGCCTTCTTCCGCGGCCTGGCGGCGGATCTGGTGGCCCGCGCCGTGGACCAGCACGACGTGGATGTTCAAGCTGCGCAGCAGCGCGATATCGAGCAGCAGGTTCTGGAACTGCTCGCACTCGACCACTTCGCCGTCGGCCGCCACCACGAAGACCTTCTCGCGATAGTTGGGGACGTAGCGCAGGATCTCACGCAGGTCGGACAGGTTATGCATGGGCGCATGGTATCACGCGCGCGCCGGTTTCAAGAAGAGTTGCTTTCAAAACATCCGCGCACCCATCCATTCAACCCACTTGCCGCGTGCTGAAAAGCCGGCGCGCGAGCGCGATCTGCCCCGCGTGCCAGATGTCGTGGCGAATGATCATCGCGAGGTACTCGACAAGCGGCTGCCCGCTCGCGGTTTTCCGTTCTAAATCCGCGCCGGTCAGTTGCGCGATCGCGTCGCGCTGCGCCCGATGAACCGCTTCGAAGCGCCGCAGCTCTTCGGCAAAGGATGCGCAGGGCCGGCGCTCCGGTTTCGCCGGCGCTTCATTGCCGCCGCGGCTCCGCATCTGCCCGGTGTACTCTTCCTTACACCACGCCAGATGCGCGACTTGTCCGGCGATGGAACCGGGTAGCGGCCAATCCTTCCCGTCCTCTTCTTCTAGGTAGCAGGGCGCCTGCCACGCGGCTTCTTCTTCGGTCACGCCCTTCAGCACCACGGAGAGCGATTCCCATTTGTGCTCCCAGGCGTCGTCGAACATGCACAGGAACACGGCCATGGTATCCATCGGCGGTCTCCTATTCGAAGAGCGGCTCAACCGTTCTTACGGGCGTCCAAACGCAAGGCCTCGATCTCGGCCAGCAGCGCCTCGCGCTCGGCGCTCCAGACCTGCACCATCGCGAACCAGCGCTTGGCCAGGATCCGGTTGGTGAAACCCAGCGCCAGGGCCAACGTCGCAAAGATTGCGAGTGGCTGCACCCAGCGCTCGAAATGGTTGGCCCACGCGAACATGAAGAACATCACCGCGCCGAAGCCGCAGGCCATCGCCACCGCTCCGGTGAGCAGCGCCGACGAGGGCAGCTTGGGTTCGTACTTGTAGCGCGTGTCGAAGTTGGCTTCGAGGCGCTTCAGGCGCGCGGCGGCGGGCTCTTCCATCCGGGCAGAGATAGTTCAGAAGTCCGCGCGAATCAACCCCTCGAATGTGCCGTTACCGCGCCTTGGCCGCGAGCTTTCTCTCGTAGCGCGCTCGGTACTCGGACATGTCGATCATCTTGCCGGTCACGCGGGCCTCTTCGGCGGCAAAGGCCATGTAATGGCTTTCGAGCGAGTCGCGGACGTTCGTGAGCGGCTTGAACAAGGGGTCGCGGATTGCTTTGAGGAATTCGCGCGTGACCCCGTAGTCACCGCCGCCGTGCCCGCCCGCGGCGTGGCCGGGCGCGATCTTGTCCACCTGGCCCGTCAGGTAATCGTGAATCGAGATCTCGTTCTCTTCCATGTGCGCGCGCAGCGTGGCCTTGGTGCCCGAGTAGCGCATCGTCCGAACGTTGTCGTGGCTGTGCCCGTGCATGGTGAAGCTGAGTGTCAGCCCGCCTTCGAACTCCGCGGCGATGACCATGTGGTCCACCACGTCGTTGTCGCAGCGGAAGACGCAGCGCCCAAACGGTCCTTCGCGCAGAGCCTTCAGCTTGCCTTCAAATGTGCCGTCGTGAACGAACGCCGGCGAGTGCGCGACCCAGCCCGCGGTGCTGGGGTCCGGGTTGACGTAGACTTTCAACGCCGAGTGCGGGCATTCGGGTTCGATGGGGCAGCCGTCGGTGCAGCGCTCGGGGATCTCCGGGCCTACGCGGTCGTGGCGGAAGTGCGTCAGCGAGCCGAACGAGGAGAGCCGCACCGCTTTGCGCCCGATCATCCAGTTCAAAAAGTCCATGTCGTGGCAGCACTTCGCCAGGATCATGGGGCTGGACGTCTTCGAGTTGCGCCAGTTGCCGCGCACGAAACTGTGAGCCATGTGCCAGAAGGCCACGTTTTCCTTGTGCTCGATGGTGATGATCTCGCCGAGCCGCCCGCTCTTGATCACGTCATGCATCGCGAACGAGAACGGCGTGTAACGCATCGTGTGGCAGATCGTCAGAATCTTCTTCGTGTCCTCGCTCTTGTGCACGAGCTGCAGGCATTCTTCGGGCGTCGTCGCGATCGGCTTTTCGAGCAGCACGTGGTAGCCCGTGTCCAGTGCGCCGAGCGTGGACTTGGTGTGGTCGAGGTCCATCGTGCCGTTGATCAGGCCCGGCGCGAGCTGGCCCTTGGCGTACAGCTCGTCCCAGGATTTGAAGCAGCGCTCCGCCGGGAGCTTGTGCTCCTTCTGCATGCGCTCGCGGCGCGCTTCATCGGGCTCAGCAATCGCGACGACTTTCATCTCATGCGGAAAGTTCAGCGCGAACGTGCCGTAGCCATGCCCGCGCCCGCCGCAGCCGACGATGACGACTTCCTGGGGCTTCATGCATGCTCTCCTGGGGAGTTCGGCAAATGATCCAATGAGGAAATGGAGGACACCATGGCGGATGGTTCCCCGACGCGTTCACGCGCCGCATTCCTTGCAAAATTGCAAAGCTGCCGCGCCCTCAGATGTCCGGATACCACTGCTGCGCGTTTTTGAAATAGACCTTGTCGAGCACGGTGGCGGGAAGTCCTAGGGCCTGCACTTCCTTGTCGTTGATCTTGACCGTTCCGGATTTGGTGAGGTAGTCCCACCACTGGTCGGTCATGAGGCGGAAGTACGAGTAGCCGTTCTTGACGACCTCGGGGTTGATCTTCTTCTGATCTTCCGTGTTCACGTAGTCGGTGCCGTAGAGGATGCGGTCCTGGAAGTCGAGGAAGAACTGGCGCACCTTCTTCGAGTCCTGGAGCAGCAGGTCGCCTAGGCGCGCGGAGGTATCGACGCCAAAGTTCGGGTATTTCTCGAAGCGCTTCGCCATCTCGACCACGTCGTACTCCAAGCTGCCGAAGTGCGCGCCGATCATGCGCAGCTTGGGGTGCCGAGCCACAAGGCTGTCGCGGCTTTCCATCAGACGCGCGTGCGAGGCGAACTCGGGCTTGTTGTACATGTGCCATTCGGGATGGTTCTTGTAGTAGCCGTAGTGCGGCGTGCCTTCCTTGAGCGGCTGCCAGCAACCGAGCGGTTCGGCGATATGCATGAGCAGCGTCTTGCCGGAGCGCTCGATGGCTTCGACGATGGGCGTGAAAATCGGGTCGTCCACGTAGCACCAACTCCTGTCGGGCTTCTTCACTTCCATTCCGATGTTCTTCCAGATCTTCACGCCCACCGCTCCGCGCTGGCTCAGATCGCGCCGCACGTTCTCGATCTCGGCGTCGGCGTAGTGCGGATCGTCGAAGCGAGGCAGATCGAAGCTCGTGATCCACGCGAAGCGCTTTGGGTTCTCCCGCGTCCGCGCGGACCACATCTCGGCCTGCGAGCGCCACTTGCCCTTGTTGTCCGTGGCGACGCAGATGTTGAGCAGCTTGAGGTCGTACTTTTCGAGCACCGCAAGGGACTCGGGCGTGTTGGCGTTGAAATGGAGATGCGCGTCGATGCGGAACATCTATCGATCCTCCGGAATTGTGTGATCGGAAAGTCTTCCAATTACTTCAAGCCCAAGTCGTTGCGCGCCTTGGTCACGAGCGCCGCGCCGCCTTTGGGATCGGCCGCCTGCGCCTTGGCGAAGAGTTCCGCGGCGAGGTCCGTGCGTTCGCCGGCGAGCGCGAAGACCGCGGCGAGCGCGCAGGAGCCCGCGTCGTCCTCTTTGAGAAACGCCTGCGCGAGGCTCAGGCGCTCGAGACCGCCGAGCTTGTCCCATTGGAGCGGCAGTTTATTCCCTTGAACTTCGACGACCAGCGCCTTTGCGTCCGCGCCCACGACCTTCACGCGCTCTGCGCGTTCGCCCATCACGCGCAGGAAGGCTTGCGGCCGCGCGCCGTTCTGGACGCACTGCGCCACCCATTCCGTGAGCTTCGCGTTCCAGGGTGCGAGCAGCTTGGGATCGATCTTCGGCGCGAGTGGGGACGCGGAGGGCTGCTCGGCTTTCTCGACTTTCTTCGCGGCCAAGGCTTGGGACGGCGGCGGCTTTTGAACGCACGCGGTATGCCCGAAGTTTCCGCGGCCCGTGGGCCATTGCAGTCCCTTCGGGTTCACGCAAGGCCAGGCGTAGACGAAGACCGAGTCCTTCCCCGAGCCTTTGTTGAAGGCGTTAAAGATCAGCTCGGGCACGCCGTCGCCGTTCAGGTCGGCGAGCGTCGGCGCGGCCTGGCTGTGGAAAGGCAGCGGGAATTCGAGCCGCGTGCGGCCGGCGCCGTCGAGCACAAGCAGTTTTCCGGATTTCGCCGCGCTGTCGGAGACCGTCACGAGCACCTCGGCCTTGCCGTCGCCATCCAGGTCCGCGAGAAGCGGCTCGGTGACGACTTGCGTATTCGAGGTGGCGGCCTCCACCTTCCACAAATCGGCGCCGTCGGGGCCGTACGCATGGACGACGCCGTCCAGATGCACGACGATCACTTCCAGCCGCGCGTCGCCGGCGATATCGCCCGCGACGACGCACGGGTTGGCCTCGAATTTCGAGCCGGTGCCCTCGCCGGAGAGCGCCTTGCCCGAGCGCTTCCAGGGCGTGAAGCCGGCCTTGGGCGTGAAGTCCATGTTGCGCACGATCAGGCAGCTTCCCGTGATGGGGCCGATCTTGGCGGGATCTTCGGTGTTCGCGACGCAGAGGATCTCGGGGTGGCCGTCGAGGTCCAGGTCGGCGATCAGCGGCGGCGAGTACGTGAACTCGAGCAAGTGCGTCTTGCCCGGACCCCACTTGATTTTCTCGCAGGTGAACGGCTCCCACGCGCGGCATTCGCCCCACCAGACCGGGCCCTTCTTGTCCGGGACCTCCTGGCCCTTGGCTTCGAACGGCGTTCCGTCGTCGTGGAAGACGCAGATCGAGCCGTAATCCTGCGGGAAGATCAGGTCCAGCTTTCTGTCGCCGTCGAGGTCGCCCACGGCAAGGCAGTTGTTGAAGCCGCCCGCGTGGTCGAAGTGCTGCCCGAGGTACTTGTCGTCCTTGTGGAAATGCGGCCAGCCTTTGCGAATCGTTCCGTCGTTCTGGAAGACGTACATGTTGGGCAGGCAGCCATGGTCGGTGAGGTTCGAGTACGCGACGATCTCGTCCTTGCCGTCGCCGTCCAGGTCGGCGCACGCGATCTGGCGGATGTCGGCGCTGCTTTCGACCTTCTGCGGAAAACCGGGGACCGGCGTCCCGTCGGCGCGCCAAGCGTGCACGTTGCCCTGGTTGTCGCCGGCGACGATCTCCAGATGCTTGTCGCCGAAGAGATCGCCGACAACCGCGCCGGAATAGACGCGCCCGTTCACCTTCAGGCCATGCAGCTTCTTGCCGGAGACGCTCCATACTTGCACTTCGCTCCAGGGCGCGACGACGATCTCGGGTTGGCCGTCGCCATCGAGGTCCGCCACCACCGGCGAGCCGCGGTACATCCCCTCGCCCGCATCGAAACTCTTGAGCAACACGGGCGCGGGGATCGGGGGCGGCGCGGATTCCCCCGCGGACGCCGCACAGCCGAACAGGATCGCCGGCAGGAGCCAAAGGCCAATTAACCTTGAGCTTGAACTTGGCATGGGTCGCAAGCCTCGCGCGCAGCGGGTCATTACTTTGCGGCGGGCGGAATCTTGCCCTTCCAGACGCCGCCGCCAAAAGTGCAGACGTAGAGCGTGCCGGTCTTCGGGTCCAGGGTGACGCGGTTGGTCGATATGAACGGGACGTCCTTGAACTCGCGGAAGGTCTTCGCGCCGTCGTCGCTAATGAGCAGGCCGTGCGTCCAGTTCGCGAAGTAGACGCGCTGCGAGTTCTCCGGATCGAACATGGGCTGGTACGAGTGCACGAACCCGCACAGCGCCGGATTGAACGCCTTCTGGTTCAGGATGTGGGTCCAAGTGGCCCCGCCGTCGCTCGTTTTCCAGAGGCCGCCGGTGGCGGGGGACTTTTTCGGCACATCGGCCGCGGCGAGCAGGATCGTCTTCGGATCCTTGGGATCGACGGCAAATTCCGTCGGCCACCAGATCGTCTGCCCCTTGGTAAGTTCCGTCCAGGTCTCGGCGCCGTCGCGCGAGACCCACAGGCCGCCGGGCGGATCGAAGTCGATGTCCTTGCGCTTGCCGGTGACGAGGCAATAAAGCGCGCCGTCTTCGGCGAGATAGAGCGAGGAGACGTGCGGGTTTTCGCCGTGGCCGACGCCTGCGGACTTCTTTGCCCAAGTCGCCCCGCCGTCGCTGGTCTTTAAGACGCCTTCGCCGTAGACCGCGGCGTAGATCACGCGCTTGTCCACGGGCGATTTGAGATCCACCGCAATTCCGCGGCAGGGCTTCTTCTCGGGGAAGCCTTTCGAGAGCGGCTTCCAGGTCGCGCAGTGATCGGTGGAGACCAGCACGCCGCCGCCGCCGTGCGCGCCGTCTACCTGCGTCCAGCCGGGAATATCGTGCTGATTCGCCGCGACGGCGTAGAAGAGGCCGTCCTGCTTGGGGTCCGGCACGAGCTGGTAGAACGTGTTGCCCCACGGCGAACCGCTCACGCTGTGCTGCCAGGATTTTCCGCCGTCGCTGCTGCGCGCAAAGCCGATATCCGTGTAGCAGATGAACATCTTTTGCGGATCGAACGGATCGATGGTGAACTGCCAGGTGGTCGTGACCTCGAGACCGATCGACGACCAGCGCTTGTCCTTGCCCGGCGCGGGGTCCTCGCAGTGCGAGAAGAGCTGCTTCCATTGCGTGCCGCCGTCGTTGGTGCCGTAAAGTTCGCCGGAGTTGGTGTAGAACGACTGTTCGGGATGGCCGGCGTTCACCGAAAAGCCAATGGCCGGTCCGCCCCAGCCGTATCCGGCGTCGAACGCGAGCCAGCCCCACTCGACGTTCTTGTTCGTGTCGTTCGCAAAGCCGCGGAAAACGTTGGCGAACGTCTGGCCCTCGTCTTCGCTCTTGTAAACGCCCCAGCGGCCGTCGGTGTCGGTAATGTAGAGCGTCTTCGCGTCGGTCTTGGCCATGGCCATGAAGCGCAGCTTACCGGGCAGGCCCTTGGCTTCGGCCGCTTCCCATTTCTTGCCGAGGTCCGCGGACTTGAAGAGCTTGCCCTGAACCAGCGCGTACGCGCGCGCGCCGTCTTTGCCGGCGCCGCCGCAGAGGCGTTCGGCGTTCTTGCCGGGGAGGCCCTCGCCCGAAGCGGCGAACGTCTTGCCGCCGTCCTCGGAGCGGAAGACGCCTTCGGAAGAACCCGCGAGCACCACGCGCTTATCCGACGGCGAATTGGGGTCGATAAAAAGTCCCGCAATCTTGCCCGCCAATCCTTCGCACGCTTGCCAGGTCTTGCCGCGGTCGTCCGACTTAAACGCGCCCTTGTCGTAGCCGGCGAGCAGCAGCGCTCCGCCGCCCGGATCGGCGGCGAGCTCCTGGACCTCGCCCTTCCAGTGCACGCTCTCGGAGGTGGGGCTCCAGGTTTCGCCCGCGTCGGTGCTGGTCAGAATCTTTCCATGGCTGGCAAAGTAAACGCGCTTGGCGTCCTTTAGATCGAAGACGGGCAGGCAGCGCGTATTGCCGCTGATGATGCGGCCGTCGAGCATCGTCCAGTGCTGGCCGCCGTCGGTCGAGCGGTAGAAGCCGCCCATATCGCAGGAGACCAGCAGGAGCTTGGTGTCGTGCGGCGAGCCCACGGGCGTAAAGAGCCCGCCGCCGCCGCCGAGACCCATGGGCTTGAAGCCCGCGTCTTCGCTCGCGAATGCAGCGGCCGCACAGAGCGCCACGGTTAACATGAAGGTTGCGCGCACGGATATCCTCCTCGAAGAAAAGACGAACGTACGCATCGGCTGCAACTCAGACTTCCACCCACGCACCGTTCCGGCGCAGCGATTCCTCGGCGCGCTCGACCCACTGCATGGACTTCAGCGCGTCGGACGCGGGGAAGCGCGGCGCTTTGCCTTCCGCCACGTGGCGGAAGAAGTCGCCGTCCTGGCCAGAAAGATCGTAGGCGGACTCGCAGCCTTCTTTGCGCAAGTCGATGCGGCGGACCCATTCGGTCTTCAGGTCCTCGCGGTGGTTGAAGCGCATGACATCGACGCAAGAAGTCCACGCATCGTACACCGCCGTGCCGCGGTCGCCCGTGAACGTCAGTTCGTAGAAGTGCCCGGCCTCGCGGCCCTCGAAATCGCGGCCGGGCTTCTCGACCGCGTCCACCTGCGCCGCGCGGCGCGTATCGAAGGTGATGACGCCCTGCTTTCCGCCGGGAAACGCGAAGACCGCCAGCACGTTGTCGTCGATGCCGTAATGCTTGAGCACCGTAGGCGCGGCGCTGGCCATCACGCGCTCGGGTTCGCCCAGAAGGTAGCGGAAGATATCGACCTGATGGCAGAGCTTCTCGTAAAAGATGCCGCCGGTGCGCTCGCGCGTCATGTAGCCAAGTTTCGTGTGCGAACCGGAGTACTGCGTGAGGCTGACGCGGCCGAGCGTGCCGAGTTCGCCGGCATCGATTAGGTTTTTCACTTTCAGCATCATGCCGCAGTAGCGCAGTTGAAAGCCGCACTGGAACGGAACGCCCTTGCGTTCGCCCAACTCCACGAGGTCCTGCGATTCTTTCAGGCTCTCGGCGATCGGCTTCTCGGTCAGCACCGCAACGCCGCGCTCGAACGCGGCCCGGACGACCTCGCCGTGCCGGTTGGGCGGAGTCGCGACAACGAGCACTTGCGGCTTGAAGTCGCGCAGCACCGCGTCGACGCTGCCGAACGTCGGAATCTGGAACTCGGCGCCGACGCTCGCCCGCACGTCCTCGCTGATGTCGCAGCCGGCCACTTCGCGCACCAGCGCGCACTTCTTGGCCGCACTCAGGTGATTCTTGCCCATCCCACGAATACCGACGACGGCCACGCGCATGAAGGTGTCCCCTCCCCTATTTCGAGCCCTGCAGCGCCAGAATGTACTCGGCGAGCTTGCGCTTTAAGCCGTCGAGCTCCGCGAAAGAGTAGGCCTTCTTGCTCTTGTTTTCGAGTTCGATCTTCTCCATCACGCCATCGATGAACTTCACGGCCTCGGCGGCCTTGGCCTTCGCGTCCACGCTGCCGCCTGCCTCGGCCTTTGCGATGAGATTCGCGAGCGTCTGTAGATAGCGATGGTCGTTGGCGCCCTAGCGGATCGTCTCCCACGGGCGCCGCGCGCGCTGGCCCTCGCTGGCGGTAAAGCTCACGCCGGAGTCGCCCTCGGAGCCGTCCAGGTCGTAATAGATATCCGCGGCGTTGGTGCTGTAGCCCCACTGGAAGAGCGCCTCGACGCCGAGTTCCTTGCGCGACTTCCAGAGGAACCAGCCGAACGTCAGGCGGTCGCAGCCGATGTTGTTGTACCAGTAGCGGCTCTTGTTCTTCTTCACGGCCTCGGCCACTTTGTAGCGTGGCGAGTTGCCGCTCACGATGTCGATCGCGGGGATGACGACGTAGTGCGCCGGGTCGCCCATCGCGTCTTCGCTGACGAACTGCATCTGCGGCGCGGCCTTGCGGTGTGCCTCGAAGACCTTGATCACCGTCTCCGCGGAGATGCCGTGAATAAGCGGTTCGTCCGCGAGCGCCCAAGCCATGGGCAGCCAGCTCTTCTCCTTCGCGTGCCGCCCGAGTTCCTCGTAGGCGAGCTTGATCGCCTGTTCGAGCGGCAGGCCGTACTGTTTCTTGCACTCGGCTTCAAGGTCGCCTTCGTGCACGCGGAACATGCTCGCGTAGGTGAAGCACGTGCGCTGGTAGCCGTACTTGTGCAGCAGCTCCATGGCGCGGTCGATGTTCGAATAATCGAACTCGGCCTTGCCGTCCTTGAAGCCCTTGAACGACGGCGCGGGCGGCGTCAGCGCGGTCATGCCGTGCTCGCGCTGGTCGCGGATCACTTCCTCGATGCGCTCGTCGATGCGGAACAGGGCCTTCACGTCCTGCGGCCACCAGCCGGCGGTCGGGCCCGAACCGCCGTACATCCCGAAGGACATCTCGGGCTCGTCGAGTTTGATCGGGTAGACCTGCAGCGCGATGGGGATCTCGCGCGTGCCGCCGGCGAGGTTCAGCGTGAGCTTGCCCGTGTACGCGCCGGGCGCGGCGTCGGCGGGCACCTTGGCCGTGACCCAGAAGCGCCGCGTGACGTTCGCGGGCACGGGCCACTCTTTAAAGTCCACGAGCAGCTCCGGGCGGTACTCGAACGCGCTGGTGATGCGCCCACCGATGCGCTTGAACTTGTAGCGGATGGCGCGGATGCGCACCGCCTCGCCGGAGATCTTCGCGCCGTTCGGACCGCTCAGGTCGCCGGCCATCACGGTCAGCGTGCCACAGTCCTTGAGCGGGTAGACGCAAAAGTCGGCCGCGGCGTACTCGCCAGGGCAGGCGGCCCAATCGATCTTGACGTCCTTCGCGTCCTTCGGGTCGCCGCCGGGCGCGGAGTTGAAGTAGATGTCCTGCTCCAAGTCGCGGCGGAAGAGCGCGTAACCCGCGGACTGTTCGGCGGCGCTGAGTTCCGGCTTGGGCTCCGCCTTGCGGACGGTCTCGGCGAACGCGGTGTAGAAGTCCTCGCGGCGGCGGCGGTCGAGCTGCTCCAGCCAGCGCGCGCCGGCGTCCTTCTGGGTCACGGGGTAGACGACAAGCGCGCAAAGCGTCAGGCCCCAGGTGTCGCCCTTGAATGCGAGCTTGAGTTGCCCGTTCTCAACCTTCGCGCTGAAGATCTTGGGCTGGAAGCGGCGCTGGATGTACTTCTGCCAGATGTCCGTGCCGGGCAGGTCTTCGTCGTCCTGATGGCGGAAGTAAAATTCCTTTAGGAACTGCTCCGCGCTGACCTTCTCGTTGATGACTTCCACGCCGTTGGCCTCGATGCTGCGGTGCGACCAGTGCATGTAGTCCCAGTAACCGATCGAATCGATTACCGCGTAGACCGTGTACTCGCCGTTCGGCACGTCCACGGCGAAGGTCTCGTTGCCGGACAGGCGCACAAAGTCGCTGAAGAGCGGGTCGGGATGCTCGTAGTCGCGCGCATCGGTCGGGCGCTGGCCGGCACAGCCGTAGCCCTGGGCTTTGTTGTAATCGGTATCGTTCGAGACCGCGGTGAAGCCCGGGTACGTGGGGCTGTTCTTGGAACCGAAGTCGAACGCCTTGAGGCCCTCGACCGCAACCTCTTCCCCGCCCTTCACCAGGCGCAGGTTATCGAGGTACAGCGTCACGTTCGAGCAGGAGATACAGAAGGAGAGCATCTTCTTCGTGTCGAGGAACTTTCCGCTGCCTTTCTCGCCGCGGTAGAAGCCGCCCATCGGGAAGCGGATCGTGGACGCGCCGGGCTTGAGGTTGGTCTGGTAGTTGTGGCGCTTCCAGTAATCGCCGTCGCTCGGCGCGGCCTCCGCGTCGCGGAACCAGCCGGAGATCTTGAGCGGCTGCTCGGACGTGTTGAAGCAGTCGAGCTCCAGGCTGTCGTACTTGCTCCAGTCGCCGTCGGCCAGATCGGTAACGTGAATGCCGCCGCCGTTGGCGCGGAAGACGACCTTCAGCGCGCGCTTGCCTTCGGTCACATGCTCGGCGACGAACGAGGACTCCGACTTCCCGGGCTTGTCCTCGGGCCAGTCCTCGATGGCCCACTTCAGGCCCGCCTCCTTGTCGGCCTCGAAGCCGGCCAGCACCTTGATCTCGGCCTTGCCGCCCGCTGCGCCCTTGGCGAGGACGATGTTGTCTATGAAGAACCCGCCGTCGCTCTTGGGGAAGCTGAGCAGAAGCTGCTGGATCCCTTTCGGGTCGAGGAACTTGCCGCTGCCTTTCTCGCCGCGGTAGAGCCCGCCGACGGCGATGACCAGGGTGTTCGCGCCCGCACGGAGATTGAACTGGGCGTTGTGGCGCTTCCAGTAATCGTTGCCTTCCTTGTCGGTGATCCACGCCGAGACCTTGACGGGTTCGCCGGGGTTGAAGACGTCCAGGCGGAACTGGTCGAAGCCGCTCCAGTCGGCAGGGAGGCCCGTCCAGGTACCCGCAGTCAATGTGAAGCCGCCGGGAATCTTGCCCGCCTGCTTGCCCTGCGTGGCGTGTTCGGCCACAAGCTGAATCTTATCGCGGCCCTCAATGAGCTTCATCCCATCCGGCGCTTCGAAGTCGCAGAGGACGCGCTCTTCGGCCGCGCGCGCCGACACACACGCCAGCACGGCCAGCGCCAGTGCGGTCCCTGCACCAAGTCTGCCAATGTTCGCGGTTGGATTCATCGCCTGCATCCCCCCCCTTACCTCGCTGCACGCTATATAAGGATAGAGAGGCCCGTTCGCCTCGTCCACAAATATACACCGCCGTAGTGATTTAATCACTAAATACTTGACGGAAGCAGCAAGGGCATCGTCTATACAACCCATTTAATTATAGCATATTACGAAAGTTGCGCACACGTGCGGATTGCCACCTCTCACGCCAATTAGAGAAGCTACGTGGTCAGATTCTGCATGAAGATGATCAGCGGCAGGAAGAGGCTGATAACGATGAAACCGACGGTGATGCCCATGCCGATGATCAGGACCGGTTCGAGCAAGCTCATCAGCGCGCCGACGAGCAGGTCCACTTGGCCATCGTAGGTGTCGGCGACCTTGATCAGCATCTTGTCGAGCTCGCCGGTCTCTTCGCCGACGGCGATCATGTTCACCACCAGCTCGTCGAAGACGCCCGAGTGCTTGAGCGGCTCGGCGATAGTGTCGCCTTCGCGGATGGAGTTGTGGACGCGATCCACCGCCCCAGCCACCACCGCGTTGCCGGTCGCGTTCTTGATGATCGCGAGCGCGCTCAGGATTGGTACGCCCGATTGGAGCAGCGTGCCCAAGGTACGGCAGAAGCGGCTGACCGCGGACTTGGAGACGATGCTCCCGAAGATTGGGAACTTGAGTTTAATGAGGTCGATCGTGTAGCGGCCCTTTGGGGTCTTGCCGATATAGTGGACCGCGCCCCATGCGAAGAGCGGCGTGAAGATCAGGATGTACCAGTAATCCGCTATCGTGTTCGCGACGCCCATCAGGATCTGCGTCGGCAGCGGCATCGCGCCCATGCCCATCTCGTGGAACATCTGTTCGAAGCGCGGGATGATGAAGATCATGATCAGTGAGAGGATGCCGGCGGCGATCGTGACCACGGCCACCGGGTAGACCAACGCGCCGATAATCTTCTGCTTCAGGCGCTGCGATTTCTCCATGTACTCGGCCAGCTTGAGTAGGATCTCCGGAAGGATGCCGCCGGCTTCTCCGGCCTTGATCATGTTCACGTAAAGCTTGTCGAAGATGCGCGGGTGCTTGCCGAATGCCTCGGACAGCGCCGAGCCGCCCTCGACGTCCTCCTTCACCTCCAGCAGCGCGTCCTTGAGCAGGCCCGCCCGGGTCTGGTGCTGCAGAATCTCAAGTGTGCGGACGATGGGCAGGCCCGCGTCCATCAGCGTCGCAAACTGGCGCGTGAATTGGCAGAGCAGCTTCGAGCCCACCCCAAACCCGAACGCGAAGCCTGCGGGCTTGGGCCTCGTCGCCGTGGGTGCTGTGGCGCCGGCCGCGGGCACACCTTTCATGAAAACCTTGGTCGGGAAGAAATTCAGCGCGCGAATCTTCTCGCCGGCCTCCTTCTCGGAGGCGGCCTCGATCTCCGCCTTCACCTCGCGGCCCTGGCTGTCCATCGCCTCATAGATGAACGTAGGCATGGCGGACTCCTTCCCTCAGAAATAACCGCACACGTAAACGAACCTTCCGCGTGCTCGCGGCAATGAATAATCGGACAAGTTGCCGAAGGGGTGGGACGCCCGCCGTGTTTTCAGACATGGCAGCCGCCTGATTACGTGTTACGCGCCACTCTTTGAATCTTTTGTCATATCTATGGAAATGCCGCGAAATTGCGAGGCATTGTATGCAGAAATTCCACGCGCACGTGCAACGACGATCCTTCTTGCGTCCGCTATTTCGCGAGGTTGTAGCTGTAGATGCCGTCTTCGCAGCGCAGGTAGAGCTTGCCGCCTGCAATGGCCGGCGAACTGCACTCGACCACGTGCGGATTAAAGCGTCCGCCTTCTTCGTATTTGCCGGGCGCGGCCTTGTACATCACCACGCTTCCGCCGCCTTCGTGGCCGGAGACCAGCGTGGCGATGATCTTGCCGTCCGCTAGGATCGGCGACGAGAGGCTGTTCTGGAGGTTCCCGTTCGGCTGCGACCACTTCAGTTCGCCGCTCTTCGCGTCCATGCATTTGCACGCGCCGTGCTGAACGACGTATGCGAAGCCCTGGTAGACGAGCTGGCTGCCGTCACGGTCGCCGCCGCCGAGATCCCACTTGCCGCCCACCTCCACGCCGGCCGGCGAGAGCTTGAACTGCCGCAGCTTGCCCCAGTAAACGTAGGCCTGATCGCCGGCGACGACCGGCGTGGTGTACACGCCTTCGCCCACGCTGCCGCGCCCTTCCTCGGGCGCTCTCCAAACAATCTGGCCATCGCTCGCATTCAGGCAGAAGAAGTTTCCGCCCGAACCCGCCGAGGCGCAGAGCAGATAGTTCTTCCCGCCGGAGTTCCACGGCACTAGCGAGTTGTTCGCGCGCGTGTCCAGCTTGGACTGTTTCCAGAGCTGCTGGCCGTTCTCGGCGTTGAAAGCCGTCGGCCCGTCGGGCAGGACGATGTAGACCGCGCCGTTGGCCACCATCGGTCCGGAGTTCGCAAAGCCCGCCTTCGCCTGCCAGACCACCGCGCCGTCCTTGAGCGCGTAACAGAAGAGCCCGGAGGTGGTCATGCTATACGCCTTGCCGCCGGCGATGGCCGGCGTGCAAGTGGCGCAGAAGTCGGCGTAGAACTTGGGATGCGCGCCCGGCATCTCCTTCTTCCAGAGTTCCTTCCCGGTGGCAGCGTCGAGGCAGACCGTCGTGTCGATCCATGCGTCCTTGAACGCCAGCTTCAGCGCCGCTTCGAACAGCTCGGGCGCGCCGCCGCGATGATGCATCCCCACGCCCTTACCGACCATGGTGTTGAAATCGTCGACCATCTTGAACTTGTCGTCCTTGTGGCTGGCCAGATACGTCAGTTCCGCCCAACTGAACTCGCAGCCCGGCCAGCCCCGGAAGCGCTCTTCGAGATACTTCCCGTACTTCTCGGCGACCTGCGGCTCGAGCGTCGCGGCGAAGGCTTTGCCCTGCGCCGCGCCCTGATCGTCACGCGTCTTATGAGCCAGCCACGCATCCTCGAACTTCTTCGCCAAGTCCGGCGGCAGGTCCGGCAGCCACATCCATTTCTTCAGGACCTCGTCGGTGATCACGCGCACGCCTTCAGGATCGTTGGGGATGCGGCGGTGAAAGTTGAAAAACGCGACGACTTTGCCTTCGCCCATGACCGGGCTGCCCATGCCGCCGTCGGTGGGCGTGCAGTGGAATACCGGGTACTTCCACGCCAGCGGCGGGCCTTCTTTGGGCCAGGCGTCGAGCAACGCGGGACTGCTGGGCGCGACGCCGTCGCGGTTGGGCCCGCGCCACTGCGGCCATTCGCTTGCGGGCGTCTCTGCCGCATGGCCGTTCGCAAGAAAAAGAAGTGCTGCGCCGGCCAGAGCCATCACGGCCCAGGTGCTGTTCGCTCTTGCCATTGGGTTCAAGCCTCCGCTTTCTTTCCACGGTTCCCGCTATTTCTCTGGAGCCCCCAGGTCGTAGCAGGCGACGCCGTCCACCAGGCGCAGGTACAGCTTCCCTCCGGCGATGGCCGGCGAGGAGCACGTCAACTGGCTCAGCTTGGCGCGGCCGAGTTCCTCGTACTTATCCGGCGAAGCCCGGAAGATTACCGTCGCCGAGCAACTGTCCACGCCGCTGATGATTTTGCCGTCGGCCATGATCGGCGAGGTGATCTCCCCGCCGGCGGGCTTCTCCCATTTCACGGCGCCGGTCTTCAGGTCCGCGCAGGCGATCCGGCCGCCGACAACGTAAACGCAGTCCTTATAGACAATCGCGCTGGCCCCGCGGTCATGCCATTCCTTCTTGGACCAGAGCGGCTGTGCCGCTTGCGGCGTGAGCGTGTACGCGAGCAGGCCGCGCTCGCTGTACAGCACCATGTTGTCGCCGAGGATCGCCGCCGAAGTACAGCCGCCACCGTCGGCCTGCCAGAGCATCGCGCCGGTGTCCGGGTCCACGCAGTTGACCTTGTCCTGCGTGTTGCAGAGCAGGTAGTTCTTGCCGCCGTTCGCCCAGAGCACCACCGAGTTCTCCGTGGCGCGGACCTTGGGCTGGCTCCAGAGCTGCCGGCCGGTCTCCTTATTGAAGGCCAGCAGTTCCCCGCCGCAGACGTACGCCGCGTTGCCGGCCACCAGCACCGAAGACGAATCGCGCCCGCCGTTCTTAGTGGCCGCGACCCACGCGACGGTTCCGTCCTTGGCTGAGAGGCAGTAGAGCCGCGCGTTGCTGGCCGTGATGTAGCACTTGTCGCCGGCGAGGGTGGGCGTCGCCGAGCAGCCCCAGTCGTAGCCGCGCCCGGGGAACTCGCGCTTCCAGACTTCCTTGCCCGTGGCCGCGTCCAGACAGAGCACCGTGTCCTGGTAGTTGGAACCTTTGGCCGGCGCCGCGCACTGGACCTGCTTCCGCGCGGCCTCGGGGATCCCGATCTCGGTCATCAGCTTCTCGAAGTCCGCCGAGTTGGGAAACTCCATGTCGCGGATGCCGCTCAATTTGGCGAGTACATCCCAAGCCAGCGCGTCCGCGCCCTTGTTCAAGCGCGCGTTGACGTAGCCCCCGTATTTCTGCGCCAGATTGGGCTGCCCGGCCGCCGGCGCCGGCGTCTCGAGGTTGGCCGCGACGAATTCCTTGATGTACTTAGCCAGCTCCTCGCCTTTCAAGCCCGTGCGCTTTTCGGAAAGGCGGGCCTCTTCGATCTTTTGCGCCAGTTCCTCCGGCAGATCGGCGGTCCAACCGAGATTATTGAGCGCTTGCGAGGAGAGCACCCGCTTCTCGATGGGGATCTCGGTCTTCCAGTTCACATACACGAAAACCTTGCCGCCGGCCACGGCCACGCTGCCCAGGCCGCCGTCCTGGCCGGAGGGCATGGGCGTGCTCTTCCAGAGCAGCTTGGGGCCTTCCGCGGGCCAGACCTCAAGAAGTTTCGGGCTCTCCGGAGCAATGCCGTCGCGGTTAGGGCCGCGCCACTGCGGCCAGTCGGTCTCGGCCGCAACGGCCAAGGAGCAACTCCACATCCACGCCACCACGATAAAAGCCGCCGCCATCCTGATCTTCATCTCGATCATGGTTTCACCTCGCCTTGTCCGCGCGTTGAAGCTTATCGAATAAGCATACACCGCGGAGGCGCTCGTGCGGGTTATTTGGCGGTCAGGTCATAGCAGGCGACGCCGTCGCTCAGGCGCACATACAGGCGGCCTCCGGCGACCGCGGGCGAAGTGCACACAGCCGCGGGGTGCGTGATCCGGCCCAGCACTTCGCACTTCTCGGGCGTGGCGCGCAGCATCACGGTCTCGTTCGTCTTGGCGTGGTTGCTGCCGACGTTCGTGATCAGCTTCCCGTCCACCACCAGCGGCGTGGAGCTCTCGGGGTTGACGTTGTTCGGCGCCATCCATTTCTGCTCGCCGGTCTTCAGGTCCAGGCAGCGCAGCGAACCGTGGTCCGCGACGTACACCGCGCCCTGATAGATCAGCGGGCTGGCGCTCTCGAAATCGCCGCCGCGGTTCTTGCTCTCCCAGAGTTTTTCCATCTTGGGCAGCGCGATCTTGTACGCTTTAGTGACGTTCTCGCTGCGCGAGACGACGATGTCGCCGGCGACCGCGGGCGTCGCCCAGCAATCGACGCCCTCGCCCTTGTTCGTATCGGCCAGCAGGTTGCCGTTGTCGGCATCGACGCAGAAGAGCCCGCCGCCCATGGTGAAGACGGCGTTCTTGCCGCCGCCGGTCCACGGCGCGACCGAGCCGCCCCACCCGCTGTTGCCCGCCTTGGCGCGCCAGAGCGGCTTGCCCGTCTCGAGGTCGTAGGCGCTCAGCGCGCCGCCGATGCGTCCTTCCACCTTGTCGCCCTGGCGCGGCTCCGCGCCCGCGAGCACCACGCGGCCCGCGACCAGCGGCGAGGCGTTGCTGTAGGTGGTCTTGGTCTTCCAGACGAGCGCACCGTCTTTGGCGGACAGGCCGTAGAGCGCGACGCTGCCTTGCACGATCAGCCGGCCGCCGGCAACCGCGGGCGTGCCCGACGCGCCCCAGCGCGCCCACTGCGGCGACGAAGCCAGGCCCTCGGCCGGCAGTTCCTTCCTCCAGAGTTCCTTGCCCGTCGCGGCGTCCAGGCAGACGAACACGTCGCTCAGCGTGAAGACCTGCCGGATGGCCGCGTCCAGCGCCTCGCCGCAGCCGCCGTAGCGATGGTGCATGCTCGCGAGCTTCTCGACCTGATCCATGAACTCAGTGACGGTCTTGAAATCCTTATCGCGCAGCGTGGCCAGCCGGCCCAGTTCGTCCAGCGTGAAGAAGCCCGGGTCCCGGGCGAAGCGGCTCTTGATGAGCGCGCCGTACTTTGCGCCGTCCTTGGGGTCCAGCGACGCGGCGAACTCCTTCGCGTATGCCTCGATCTCCACGGGCGTCTTCAGCGTCTTGCGCTTTGGCGCGAGGCGCGCTTCTTCGATCTTCTTCGCCAGGTCCGGCGGCATGTCCGGGGTCCAGCCCCAATCGGCGAGCACCTCCGCGGTGACCAGCTTCTTGCCCGGCTGGCAAATAGTCATGTTCGCGTAGATGTAGACCTTGCCGTCGGCGATCACCGGGCTGCCGGAGCCGCCGTCCGCGCCCGATCCGATGGTCTGGTTCCGCCACAGCAGCGCCGGCCCGCCGCTCGGCCACTGGTCCGGCAGCTTCGGCGACGCGGGTGCAACGCCGTCGCGGTTGGGCCCGCGCCATTGCGGCCAGTCCAGCGAGCCGGCCGGCGGTGGCGCGCTCTTCGCGCCCGGCGCGAGACTGGGCGCGTTCTCGGCGCGGCCGTTTGAAAGCGCGGTAGCCGCGAGGCTCGCCGCCAGCATGAACGTTAGGAGCGTGCGCTTTTCCATCTCGCTTGTTCCTCTCGAAGTATCGCGGCGCCGCGTGCAGCGCGCTTAATTGTGAACGAGGTCGTAGCAGGAGACGCCGTCCGCGGTGCGCAGGTACAGTCTTCCGCCGGCCAACGCGGGCGAGCAGAAATAGAGCGCGCCGGGATCGAAGACGCTCAACTGCACGAACTTCTCCGGCGTGGCTTGCAGCATCTCGACCTTGAACGGCTTGCAGCTATGCCCGTCGCCGTTCGGCCGGATGATCTTGCCGTCCACCAGGATCGGGGACGAGATGCTGGTGCCGGAGGGAATCAGCGACTTCTGTTTCCATTGCACTTTCCCGGTCTTCAGGTCGATGCACCACCAATCGGGCTCGGAATACCAATCGTGATACCAGTAGATGTAATCCTGGTACACGATGGGGCTCGTGCAGTCGGAGGAGCCCATGTAGATGTCGGGCATCTTCCAGAGCAGTTCGGCCTTCTCCGGCGTCAGCTTGTACGCGCCGTTGCTGGCGACGAGCGTATCGCCGCTGAGCACCGGCGTGATGCCGCCGCCGTCGCTCCAGTCGGACTTCCACACGACCTTGCCGGTGCGCAGATCCAGGCAGGAATTATCGACGATCAGATACTTGTTCTGGCCGGAGGCCCAGAGAATCGGCGAACTGCGCCCGTTGCCCCCGCCCTTCCAGAGCGGCTTGCCGGAGTCGGCGTCGTACGCTTCGCCGCCCGCGTAGACTACGCCGTCGGCCACCAGCACCGAAGAGTGCGTGCCGCTGCGTTTGACCTCCCACAGCACCGCGCCGTCCTTCGCGGAAAGGCAGTACAGGGACAGGAGCCCTTTCACGTAGCACCGGCCGCCCCAGACCGCCGGCGTGCTCACCGAACCGAACCAGTTGACGAAATCGGTCGGGATGCCCACCAGGTCGCTCCCGGCCGTCCAGTTGCCCGGGCTGAAACCCGCGTAATTCAAACGGCTCTCGAGATCGAAGAGCGGGAACTCCTTCTTCCAGAGCGCCTTTCCGGTCGCCGCGTCCAGGCAGACGACCGTGTCCACCAGCGTGTACGCGCGCGCCCAGGCGATGCCCGTGAAACACTTGTTGAACTCGTCCTGATTCATGCCGCACTTCTTGAGTTCCAGGTCAAGCGTGAAGCCTTTGCTCTTGAGTAACTCGTCGACCTTCTTGCTTTCACTGAACGTCTGATCCTTCACGATCGCGGCGAAACGCCCCAACTGTTCCCAGGTAAACCCCGCGTGGCAGATGCGGCGCTTGGCGTAGGGCCCGTACTGCTGGGCGGCGCTCGGGTCGAGCTTAGCGAGGAAGTCCTGGATGTATTTCGCCAGTTCCGGGTTCTTCTTCAGAATATCCGCGACCATCTCATCCTGGACCTTCTGCGGCATGCCGCCCAGGAACGAGATCCCTTTAAACTTGGGTTTGCTGGGCGAGACGCGGGCCTCTTCGATCTTCTGCGCCAGGTCGGCGGGGAGTTCCGGAATCCAGCCCCAGTCGCGCAGCACTTCCGCGTTGTAAGGCTTCACTTGGTTCTCGTCCTTCGTGCCCAAAGGATGTTTCCAGTTCACGTAGACGAAGACCTTCCCGTCCGCCACCACGGGATGGCTTACGCCGTTGCCGCCGCCGCCGGGGATGCGCTCGCTCTTCCAGAGCAGCCGCGGGCCTTCTTTGGGCCATTGGTCGAGCAGTTTCGGGCAGCCGGGCATGGTGCCGTCGCGGTTCGGCCCGCGCCACTGCGGCCAGTCCATCGCGCCGGGCGCGGCGGCGTTCGGGCCCGTGGTCCCTTTGGCCGGTTCGCCGGCAAAAGTGGGCGTAGTTCCAGCGAGTCCGGCGAGTCCGGCGGCACACAAGAGCGCGAGCAGACCGAACCGTGCGCAGCGCATAATCAAGTTCTCAGCGGACTATTTCCCGACACACCACAGCTTGTTGGATCCAAGGACAAAGAACTTCCCCTCCGATACGGCGAACGAACTGTAGGGATACCCGTGCCGCGGGCCGTTCGGCCGCCAGCTATGCAGAAACGCCGGCGCGAACTCGCCGTCGTCCAGCTCGTTGGTCGCGACAAGTTCAAACGTGGGGCCGGCCTTGAGGACGTACGTCATGTACGACGACGCGAAGTAGATCAGGCCGTCGCCCGTCGCGATGGGATTGGCGATCCAGGAGATCGAAGGCAGCTTCTCGGCGTACAGCACCTTGCCCGTCGCTGCTTCGGTGCAATACACCTTCCCGCCCACCGCGCGGTACACGTAGCCGCCGTAAAGCACCGGCGATGACAACTCGCCGAGGTCGTCGTTGGCGATGCTCACGTCGGTGGGCGGACGCCACTTCACGGCGCTCGTGATATCGCCCTTGGCTGCGGCGAGCGTATCGAGCGCCAGGGCCGCGCCCGACCACTTGGTGCTGGCATAGTCGCCGTACACGATCCCGCCGCCATGGACCATGGAGGACGAGCCGCCTCCCGACTTGGCGAACCAGACGACCTTGCCGTCCTCGGGGTTGATGCCTTCAACCGACGCGATCGCGTTGTACAGAAGGAGCGGCGTGCCATTCGCCAGCACCGGAGTCGGCGTGCTGTGCCCGCCCATATGTTTGCGCCCAGGCCACGGCGGAACGGGGCGCGGGTCGCAGTATTTCAAGGTCCCCGTCTTGCTGTCGAAGGCGACCGTATACCCGCCGCCGTTCCCGACGGTCAGGACCATGACGATCGTATTCTTGTAGAGCACCGGGCTGGTGCTCAGGTTGTACTCGAAGGTCCCTTTGATCATCTTGGTGAAATCCTGCCGCCAGACCACCTTGCCGCTGTAGTCCACCGCGGCGAGCACGCCCTCGCCCAGGTTCTTTTCCATCCCCCGGCCGCCAAAGGCGACGTACACGCGCTCGCCGTCGGTGCAGGGCGTGGTGACGTCGAACGAGCATTCGTCCCCGTGGTCGCCGGGAAGCGGACCCGCCTCCCAGCCTTCGCCGGGTTCGATGAACGTCTCCCAGAGTTTCCGGCCGTCGCTCTTGTTGAAGCAGACCAGCTTGAACTCCGCCAGCTCCGCGAAGGTGGCCGGCTTCGGGTCCTTGAGTTTAAAGTTTTTCGGCGGCTCGACGAAGATGCCGGGCTTGTACGTCGCGAGCGTGACGAAGATCTTATCCTTATACACAATCGGGGATGTGTACGGGTAAAGTGGATAGATGTCCTTCGGCTGCTGAAACAGGTCCACCGACCAGAGGATGTTCTCCTTCTTGCTCCATTTGACGGGCAGGCCCTTCTGCTCCGCGACGCCATTCCCCTGCGGACCGCGGTAGCGCGGCCAGTCCGTCTGCGGCCCGAAGAATGCCTCGAATTCCGACTTGGCCGGTTTCGCGGCGAGGGCTTCGCTGGCGGCGCTGCCTCCGGCCAAAATCACGCAGGTCGTGAGCAGCACTCGCAATGTCTGGTTAAGCACATGTGAATCAAGCATTTCGGCCTCCCCCGCATGCCTAATCTACACCGGGGAGTCCCCGCCCCCATTGCGCTCAGCCAAGTTCCGCGCTATTGTTCCCTTATTGTTGCCTTATGCTGCGGAGCGCGTGACGCTTCGAGTTCGGGCGGGAAAACGTGGCACAGCCGTCTCGGCCGTCCAATCAGGAACGCGAAGCGCGCCAGCGTTCGTTTCGGATGCAGATGCAGCGGCTTCGCCGGACTCTTTGAACAGGCGGAACGCCTGAGCCACGCATGAGGATCACGGCATGAAGAAAAAGCCGCGCCGCGGCCGGCCGCCGGGAACCGCGGCCCGCTTCAAGGCGCTCGCGGCGGCCTTCGAGCAGAAGCTCGACGCGGGCGCATGGCCCGTGGACCAGGCCCTGCCTTCGTGCCGGCAACTGGCCCGCGCGCACGGGGTCGGCGTCAAGACGGTCTGGCTCGCGCTGCACGCGCTGCAAAAAGCCGGGCGCGTGCGCCTCAGCCAGAGCCGCCCCGCCGTCGCCACGCGCCGCGTGCCGCTCGCCGAAGTCATGGACCAGACCGTCGCGGTGGTCTCGAAAATCGCGCTGGCCGAGTTCGTCGGCTTCGGGCTCGGGCCGGGCGTGGGCCACGGCATCGTGCAGCGCCTGGCGGAGACGCGCCACACGTTCCTCTTTCTACAGGAACTCCGCTGGTGGCGGCAGGAGAGTCCCTCCGGCCTGCGCGACCTGCCGCTGCTCGGCATCATCCTGCCGGGCAACTTTCCTCCGGCGCTGCTGAAGAAGTACGAGTCCGTCGGCGTGCCCGTGGTCCTCGTGGACCAGCCGGGCGATGAGTACAAGATGCACTCGATCGCCGCCGGCAACTACGACGCCGCGTTCGACGCGACCGCGCGCATGCTCGAGCACGGCCACCGGCAACTGGCCTTCGTGCGCTCGGTGGTCTCCAACCTCAAGAACATCGACCCCGACGCCAAGGAACGGCAGGCAGGCTTCCTGGCCGCCTGCAAGCGCGCGGGGTTAAAATCGAACCAGTGCCGCATCGTGAGCGCCACCTTCGAACCGCGCAGCAGCGCGATCGGGGAGCTGCTCCAGGCGCGCCCGCGCGTGACGGCGGTGCTCTGCACGAGCCAGATGCACGCGGGCCAGATTGAAACGGAAGCGCGGGCGCTGGGCCTCGCCATCCCGCGCGACCTCAGCGTGGTAACGTTCCGCGGCCCCGCAGAGAGCACGATCGATTGGACCGGCCCGGCGCTCGATTTCGTCGCCATGGGCCGCGCCGCCGTGGACCTGCTCCGCGCCCGCCCGCGCAAGCCCACCCACCTCCGCATGCCCGCCGTATGGCACGCCGGCGAGACGCTCGTCGCGCCGCGCGGCGAATAGACCTTCATCCTTCGCACGCAACGCTTTCAGCCGCGTAGCGGCGACAGAGGGTGGCCCAGGACGTGAGTCCTGGGAAACGAACGCATCCCTTCAAAGTAAGTCCCGTTAGGGACGACAGAGGTATGCTGCCGCCGTCTCTGTTGCGGCTACGCCGACTGCTGTGCGGAAAGCCTGCGCTTTTCCAGAGGATGCAACGGCCCCCTTTTTTCTACCCCCCCCCCCGCGCCGGTCGCGGGGAGGCGCGGCCATGCCGCACAACCCAGCGACCGGCGCGGGGGGGGTTAGAAAAAGGAGAACGTTCCGCATGATCGCATGAGTCCAAACCAAGCGCGAGTTGAGCGAGCGGTCCGTCAAAATTGGAGTGTTCTGTTACCGATTATTAGTCGCACACATTGATTTTCTTTATTTTAGCTGCGTAGCGGTGTCATTTGGGTCTTTTGTAATAGGCCTGAAATAATGCGAGCCAATAATCTAACTGGGGCCTAAGATTATCGTATACTTCTACACATTCTTCATCGGTTTTATTGTGAATTCCATCGCTCGCTTGACTGTATAATTTTCTAAGAGAGCCTTCTCCAAGTTTAAGTTCACTTGGAATATATTTAATTAATATTTCCATTTTTTCATCAAACGACAGCATTTTCTTTATACCATCTAGCTTAGCTATATCCCCTGGATTTTCTTGAAGTGCTTTTAACCTCAGACCTTCAAATTTTGCTTCTACAACACGACGAAGGGCTCGATCTTTTTCAATCGCTAGGTCGAGACCAGGACGTTGGCCATTTTTCTTGATAATGAGAACCGAATACAAAGTATCTTCGAGTAGATCTCTTCTTTGAAACTCGAGTTCTATCTCTAGAAAGTAATACCGAAGTTGATCACAGGATGCACAGCGATAAGTCATCACAATATAATCAGGGTTATAATATTTGAGGCTGGAACTGGGTACCCAGGTTGTGGTACTTGACTCAGAGCATTCGCAAGGGAGTTGCAGTTTAGGAGTTGATTGAAATTTTACATTTGCTTCGGAAGTAGAATATCCACCTGAAGCTTTTTCCTTAATTATTTTCAATGAGCTCATAGAGTATCGCTTATACAGTACGCCGTTTTCTAAGAAGTCCAACAACTCTTGTTTTTTCTGCATGTTTTTTGAATTTAAATCGGCCATGAATTTCTATCCTTATAGTATTCAACCGTGAATCAACACTGTTTCACAACTATTGGGCGGATCGTCTTCCTTCGTTTCTAGCACATTTTCAACCTAATCATCTTTCCGCCGGCGCTTTCGCTTTCTTCGGCGGAACAATCTCTTCGGGCATCGGGCGGCGGTCGGAGGGGGAGCCGGGCGTTGCGGTCCCGGGCGCTGCTTCGGCGAGGTTCAGTGGCGCGAAGGTCTGCGTCGCTCCGAGCGGGACTTTGCGCACGGCGATCTTCTTGATGCGCCGGCCGTCGCGCTGGGCCACGCGCAGGACGTACTCGCCCAGGCGCACGGTGTCGCCTTCGGTCGGCACGCGCCCGGCCAGGTGCAGCACCAGCCCCGCGACGGTCTCGAAGCCGCCCTCGGGCAGTTCCACCTCGGCGAAGACCTCGCGGAACTTGTCCAGGTGCGCCTTGCCGTCGAAGAGGACGGCGCCGTCGGCGAGTTTCTCGACCTCGGGCTTCTCCTCATCATGCTCGTCCTGAATCTCGCCGACGATCTCCTCCACGATGTCCTCCAGCGTCACCAGCCCCGCCGTCGCGCCGAACTCGTCCACCACGATCGCCATGTGGATGCGGCGGCGCTGGAAGTCGCGCAGCAGCAGCGAGACGCTGTAGGTCTCGGAGATCTCGATGTGCTCGCGGATCAGGTCGGCGATCTTGATCAGCTTGGGGTCGCGGATCGTGTAGAGCAGGTCCTTCACGTAGACGATGCCGACGATCTTGTCCAGGTTGCCGTCGAAGACCGGCAGGCGGCTGTAGCCTTCTTTAAAGGCCAGGTCCGCGACCTTGCCCTCCGGCGTGCGCAGGTCCAGCGCCACGATGTCCGGCCGCGGCGTCATGATCTCCTTAACCGTCTTGTCGTGGAAGGCGAAGACGCGCTCGAGCATCTTGCGCTCTTCGGGGCTCATCAGCCCGGCCTTATGGCTCTCGTCGAGGATCATGCCGAGCTCTTCTTCGGAGTGCACGCGCGCGTGGGCGGGCTGAGCCTTCAAACCGAAGACGCCGAGCACGGCGCGCGTAGACCCGTTGAGGATCCAGACCAAGGGGAAGAAGAGCTTGTTGAAGTAGCGCATCGGCCACGCAATCCACATGGCCAGGGCTTCGGGGAACTGGATCGCCACGATCTTGGGCGACTGTTCGCCGAGCACCACATGCAGGAAGGTGATGCAGAGGAAGGCCAGGAGGAAGGATATGGCGTGCGCGGAGACCACCGCGGCCGGGCCCTGGCCGATGTTCAAATAAACGAAAAGGGCTTCGATGTTCTTCTCGAACGAGGCCTCGCCGATCCAGCCCAAGCCCAGGCTGGCTAGCGTGATCCCGACCTGGCAGGTCGAGAGGCAGTCGTTGAGATTGGCGAGAATCGCTTTGACGCGTTCGGCCGGACGGCTGCCTTCCTGGACCAGTTCTTCAATCTTGGTCCGGCGCAGGCCGACCAGCGCAAACTCGGCGGCAACAAAGAAGGCATTGGCGGCAAGAAGGATCAGCGCCAGCCCGATGTAGAATAGATTTTCAGATTCCATCTTTTATGTGCCAACGGAAGGCTACGACGAAAGCATATCCCCCCGGTCGGCCCGATTCATTTAGCTCCTTTGAACTTTGTACCATTTTGAGAGGGACTTTCAAAGCATCATCGGGGGAAGTTTCGGATATATTTGGTATTTATGTGGGTATTTAGCAGGATATCCCCATCCATTTTGTTATGGTAACGCTTGAATTTACATATGCACAGGTGCATTATTTTACGTGAGCGTCGCTACCTGTCTGCTAAACGACATCCCGTTCGGCCACCGGGAAAAGGTCCGGTGTTTCCGGATGGCCTTGCGCGGGCGGGAATTCCGCGCAAAATCGGCGCTCCCATCCGCGAAGGTTGGCCCGGTCTCGCGTCGATAAAGGGTAGCGCCTAACCGCTCCATTGAGGTCGCCGCATGGCCAGTGCCGTCCCGTCTTCGCGCCCCTACGTAACCCTCGTGGCGCCGGTCTACAACGAGAAGGAGTGCATCGAGGAGTTCGTCGCCGAGGCCGACGCGGAGCTGCAGAAGCTCGGCAAGCCCTACGAGATCGTCTGCGTCGACGACGGCTCGAAGGACGGCTCGCGCGAGCTGCTCCTCGGCATGAAGACCCGCTTCCCCAGCCTGCGGGTCGTGGGCCTGAACAAGAACTCGGGGCAGTCCGCGGCCTTCGACGCGGGGATCCAGTTCGCCAAGGGCGAGATCGTGGTGCTGATCGATTCGGACCTGCAGAACGATCCGGCCGACATCGGCAAACTCGTGGCGGTGCTCGAAGGCCCCGAGAAGCCCACCTGCGCCGCGGGCCGCCGCGCCAAGCGCCAGGACACGTGGTTCCGGCGCTTGCAGTCGCGGATCGCCAACGGCGTCCGCATCTGGCTCACGAAGGACGGGATCAAAGACACCGGTTGCAGCTTAAAGGCCTTCCGCGCGGAGATCCTGAAGCGCTGCAAGATCTATAAAGGGATGCACCGCTTCCTGACGACTCTTATCCGCATGGAAGGCGGTACGGTGGTTGAAGTTGATGTGAACCATCGGCCCCGCCCCAAGGGCACGCCCAAGTACGGCGGGGGGCTCGGGCGGACGTTCGTAGCCCTGCACGACGCCTTCGCCGTGCGCTGGATGCAGAAGCGGTACCTGCTCTATAAGGCCGAGGAACTTTAGTGTTGCCCGTTACAAACCAAGCCTTTAGGATATTTGCAATATGACCTTTGCTCAACGCGGTCTGGCCTTGGCGCTGTTCACGTGTGCATTCGTGTGCGCAGGGGTAGCTCACGCCGAGACGTTCGATGAGATCCTGGCTCTGGCCAAGGCCGGCAAGGGCGAGAAGGCGTTGCTCTATGCCGCCGAGCGCAACGAGGAAGGATTCCACCTGACGTACGAGCGCGTCCAGGCGTGCAAGGATGCGGGCGTGCCCGCGAGCGTGCTCGCGGTGATGATGGGCAATCCCAAGCCCGCCGCGCATTCGCAGGGCGTGCTGGACACGGTGGTCTTTCAAGGCTGGGGCCTGCGCATCACGCTCTGGAAACTGATCGCGTACCTGGGCACGTTCATCTTCGCGGGCCGCTGGCTGGTGCAGATGCTGGCCTCGCGCAAGGCCGGCCGCCCGGTGACCACCGCGTGGTTCTGGGTGATGAGCTTCGTCGGGAGCGTCTTCTGTCTGACGTACTGGATCTTCGGCCCGAAGCAGGACTCCGTGGGCGTGCTGCAGAACCTCTTCCCGACCTTCGTCGCGGCGTACAACCTGTACCTCGAAGTCCGCTACTACAAAGCGAACGGCGTGCCTGCGCACATGCACGGCGAGACGAACGCCACGCGTAAGTCCGCAGTCGAAGAAGAAGCGCCCGCAGAATCCGTGGAAGTGGCGGCGGGACAGTAATCACGCAGCCGCAGGTCCAGCCGTCGCAATTCCAGAGCACGCCCATCACTTCGTGAGATCATAGCACGCGATGCCGTCGTCCAGGCGCAGGTACAACTTGCTTCCGGCGATGGTGGGCGACGAACAGATCGTCACGTGTGGCGTGAAGCGGCCCAGTTCTTCGAACTTCTCCGGCACGGCCTTGAACATGCGCAAGGACTCGGTGTCGTACCCGTGGCCCAGCGCGCCGAAGCTCATGAAGATCCGGCCGTCGGCCGCGACCAAGGAAGAACAGTGGCTGGTCTGCGCTTTCTGGCGCCACTTTTCGGCGCCGGTCTTCAGGTCCAGGCAGCCGAACCCGCTCTGGTACGCGCCGTCGAAGAAGACGCAGTCCCGATAGATGACCGGGCTGCTCATGCGGTCGGTGCTGCTGTTCGCTTCCCACAGCAACTCACCTTTTTCCGGCGCGATCCTGTACGCGCGGATCTTGTCGCCGTGCAGGACCATGACGTCGCCGCTGATAGCCGGCGTCGCGTGCCCGCCGCCTTTCACCGACCAGAGAATAGAGCCCGTCGCCGGATCGACGCACGCCGCGCCGCCGATGAGATACGTCTTGCCGGCGCTGCTCCACGCAACCACCGAGCAGCCCCAGCCGCTGTCGATCTTCGGCTGCTTCCAGAGCAGCTTGCCGCTGGCGGCGTCGTACGCGCAGAGCGCCCCGCCCATGACGGTCGTAGGCTTCTCGGCGGGCTCGGCCATTACGTAAACCGCGCCGCCGAGCACCAGCGGCGATGAGTTGCTGTACTTGGTGGCGGCCTTCCAGACTTCCGCGCCGTCCTTGGCGTTCAAACAATAGAGCCCCGCGCTGCCGGTCGCGTAGCACCGGCCCTCCGCCACGGCCAGCGTGCCGCAGGCGCAGGACGCGTTCTGGCCGCCGAACATCTGCGTGTAAATGCCCGGGAACTCCTTCCTCCAGAGTTCCTTGCCCGTCGCCGCGTCGAGGGCGATGACAATATCGAGAAAGCGCTGGGCACTGCGGCCGATGACGAAGACCTCGTTGTCGATGCCGTACTTCTGGTAGTCGTTGGTCGCCTTGTACAGGTCCTTGAACTCGTCGAAGGACTTGAACGCGGTGTCGCGATGCTGGGCCAGGGCCGTCAGCGTCTCCCACGCCCACGCGTGCTCGCCTTTGCGTATGCGGATATCGATCGCCGCGCCGAACTTCCGGGCGTGTTCGGCGTCGAGCGCGGCCACGAACTCTTTGACGCACGCATCCAGCAGCGGACCGGTGTTGGCTTTCTTGCGCTGCTCGGATGTCCGCGCGGCCTCGACCTTCTTCACCAGCTCGTCCGGCATGTCCGGCGCCCAGCCCCAGCCGGCCAGATATTCGGCCGTGACCAGTTTCTTGGGTTCGAAGCGCGCCTCGTTGACGAAGACGAAGGCCCGCCCCCCCACGACGCAGACGCTGCCGCAGCCTCCGGACTGGTAGCCGGGGATGTAGGCGCTCTTCCAGAGTTGCCGCGGCCCTTCTTTGGGCCAGGCTTCGAGCAGACTCGCGCCGCCGTGCACCACGCCGTCCCGCGTCGGCCCGCGCCACTGCGGCCAATCGTTCTCGCCGGCCTTGGCGGAAGAATCGCCCGCGGCCGGACCTTTGCCTTCCTCGGCCTGGAGCGCCAGCGTAAGCGCAACCACAGCTAAGATGGCCCAGCGGCGATTCACCACGTTGCGTTCCTCCGCCCCGCTCAGACTACACTGCCCGCGCAAGACTGTACTTGGCTGCACCCGGCAGGTCTTTGCCCGAATCCGATGCGGCAAAAAAGCCGCGCGCGTCCACCTCCCATTACCCCTCCTTACTTAAGGAGGGGATTTCAACAGAGCCCATGCCTAACGGAATGGGATTAGCCGCTAAGACGCCAAAGCGCCAAGAACGGATACTGCAGACGGATTTCGCATTTCTTGGCGAACTTGGCGCCTAGGCGGTTCATTTTATACGCCGTTCTTAGGACTTCGCTTTCTTCGCGGGTCTCGATTTGCCGGCGCTGTTGAAGGCGGCCGCTTGGCGCACGAGCGCCTTGAAGGCGGACGCGTTCACTTCTTCGCCTTCGTGGATGTCGATCGCGCGGCGCGCGTTTCCGTCGAGACTCGAGTTGAAGAGCCGGGCCGGATCCTTCAAGGACGCGCCCTTGAGGAAGGTGAGCTTCACGACGTTCTTGTAGGATTCGCCCGTGCAGATAATGCCGTCGCGCGACCAGACCGGCGTGCCCATCCACTTCCATTCCTCGACAACGTCCGGAACGGCCTCCTTGATGAGCTTGCGCATTCTGCGGAGAGTCTCCCCCCGCCAGTCCCCGAGCGCGGCGATTCTTTTCGAGATGAGTTCCGCTGCCGGCTGGCCTTGCTTCGCGCCCGACGTTTTCATATTCTTCCCCAGGAAGTTGAAGATAGAGGTCATTTGCAAGAAAGGGACGGATAGTCAAGTACGACTTCAGAACGACGCCCTTGCATTGCATCCCAGCCGCTTAAGGAGGCGCATGTGATAACGCTGTGCTGGCTCGGAGTGCGCTTGATTGTGGTTACGCTGGTCCTGTTCCTGCTGGCCGGCGCGTTGCTCGCAGGCGAGAACGGGGCCGCTCTACCGCCCGCTGCGCCGCCCGCCGGACTGCGCGTCTTCACGGCCGGACACAGTTTTCACGTCTGGGTGGCGGATATTCTCAGCGACATCGCCAAGGGCGCCGGGATCAAAGGGCACAAAGTAGCCGGGATATCGTCCATTGGCGGTTCGCGCGTCATGCAGCACTGGGACGTGCCGGACGACCAGAACAAGGCCAAACATGCCCTGACCGCCGGCGCGGTCGACGTGCTGACTCTGTCCCCGATCTGGCTGCCTGACGAGGGGATCGAGAAATTCGCAAAGCTGGCCGTGGAGCACAACCCCAATGTGCGAATCACGGTGCAGGAGTTCTGGCTGCCGAACGACGAATACGTGCCGGTCTATCCGCTGCAGACCTCGAAAAAGGTGGACCACGACGCGGCGACCGTTGAGCAGTTGCGCAAGCATTATGAAAAGTACCGCAAGGACATGGACGACATGGTTCGCAAACAGAACGAGCAACTCGGCAAGCAGGTCTGTTTCGTGGTGCCGTCCGGCGAGGCCGCGATTCTGCTGCGGGAAAAGATCATCGCGGGCCAGGCTCCTGGGCTGCGGAAACAGAGCGAACTGTTCCACGATTCCTGGGGCCATCCCGGCGAAGCGTTGATGGTCCTGGCCGGCTATTGCCATTTCGCCGTCCTCTATCGCCGCTGTCCGGTCGGCCTGCCCATGCCCGAGATTCTGGCCAAGAGCAAGACCTTGAACGACGAGAAGCTGAACCGCTTGCTGCAGGAGCTGGCCTGGGACGCCGTCTACCGGCATCCGCTGAGCGGCGTCCAAGCCGATCCGCAGAGCCCGCGGCCCAGCGCGACGCGCAAGACCGAATAAAAGTAGGGCGGCAGACCGGGCAGAGCACGCGATCTGAACAACGCAGAACCATCGTTAAGCTAGAATGCTCTGTCACCGATTTTAGGACACACTATACGGACCAAGGAAGCGCGCGCCGTTAAAGTGAATCAAGTGGGACGGAGCGTCCGCTACCCACACCTCGGTTTCCCAAGCGATATCTCCAAGGTAACGGCTCATAATGGCCCGAGTTGGAAAGGCTGTAACATAAACCAGCCCGGCTTTTGAGGGTGCAAAGAGTTTCGCAAGCTCTGCGTGCCGCTTTCCGTCGACCGGCCCGTGGCTGGTGACCGATTCGACCAGCAGCAACCAGTCCTTCGCGGTGTAGTGCAACACCACATCCGGCATTTTTCCGTGTGACCCCACATCGACACTCAACTTGGCAAGCAAGGGGGCATCAAAGTATCCCCACTTGTCGCCCGTGTCTCCGGCATAGACCAACTCGCTACCCGGCGCGAAGCGTGGAGCGAATTCTTCGATTATGGCGCGGATCAGTTCACTGTGCTCGCCGGGGCTGAGGGTAATCTGCTTCCCCGGTGCAATATTCACCGGGACTCGACACTGCGCACGCTCTTTGGCGTAGCGAGCGACGAGCGTCTCACGTTTGGCCAAGTAGTTCGTGAGCGCGTCACGCCATGCGGGCGTACCGAAGGTTTCAACAAGGACAGAGCGGCAGGTTCGATCTGATAGACAACCTTGGGGCTGTTCACAGGACGGTCCGGCTGGTCCGGGTTGTAACGTGCGATGCCCGCGTCACAGAACTGGTGCATGGTCTGGCGGCGGACGGTCTCGCGGGTATTCGGCGCATATTTCTTGTCGTAGTATTCACGAGTCCAATCCATGATGGGCGTAATGCCAATGAGTGGATTCTCCGACTTCGACCACGGCTTTCCCGGTGTGAGGTTGAGAAGCGCCAATAGACAGAGTGCCGAACGTTCGTTCTGTTGTGCGCGAGGTAGCCCGAGTGACGCGAAAATCTGATGGGCGGCCTTTATGTGGCGGCTCTTTTTGCTGCTTGTCATGCGGCCACGGTTCCAAACTTATCGTCTATCATGCTCTGGGTGAGTTCCCCTTGTTGCGTGGCCCATTCGCCCATCTGTATCAGGACCTCGCGGCTTGGGTATTTCATGAGCGTGAGGTCGGTTGCGTTGACCTGCGTGTGTCCGTTGAAACGGCGGAAGGCCTCGTCAACCGCAGACGTATTCAGGAAGACTGCCAGACCATGAGCCAGTGCCGACGGCAACCCACGCCTGTTATCGTGGAAAACATTCAGGTGGTTCTCAAAACCCAGCACAGGCACATCGCCGAATACGCCAGGTTCAACTACGCTCGCCACAATACGGCGCGCTTCTTCCTTGGCGGAGAAGCGCCGCACCACGCAATAGTAGCCGCTCGGATAAAGCCACTTCTCCGTGTCGGCATTGCGTTCAATGGCGTTGGGCTTCTTCATGCCCTCGATAGGCCACTTGGCGCCTCCATGGGTGAAATGCCCCGGATAGAGCAAGGGGACCGTTCGCGGCCCGGGCATGGCGCGCAGGTGCTCCTTTAGCCGGAAATCGACCACCGGACCGGTCGATACTTTGATGCCAAGGTCGGCGAGCGTGTACTTGATAGCGGGAGATAGCTCAATGGCATTCTTCTCGGGCGACGTGGGCACATGCACAAACCTCTCCGGGTCGTCCGGAAACATGATTCGCTCGAACGGGTGCTCATGTCTTATAAGATCTGAGAAGGTGTCGTCGGTCGAAGTCGAAATCGTCACCGGTCCCTGCCGGCCGCCACGCTCAAGACGAATAATGATATTCTCTTGAAGCACTGCATCATCCTTAAAAGCCTTGCTGCGTGACTCGAATAGGTGCATGTGTTGCAGGCTGGCACGCTCAAGGATGAAGTCGCGAAACGGACGGTAATACGGTCCGTTACAGAAACTGCGTGGAACGATGGCCACGATCTGTCCGCCTGGCGCGGACTGTGCCACCGCCAATGCCACAAACGCCGAGTATAAGTTGACCGTCTCGATTCCGGCACGACGAAGGGCCTGCCGATGCGCGGAATGGCTGCTTATCTTTTTGTAGGGCGGGTTGAGGATGGCATGGCTATACCGCGGGAGCGGCTTCGCGAACAGTCCGCCGGAAAGTGCATCGGCCGCGGCGAGTACGAAATCTTCACTATGAACCTTTACGGAAAACGCGTCGCTTTGGAATTTCGACAACGTCTGAGCCAGATGAGCATGTAGAGAAAAGTCGATCTCGAAAGCATCGAGTTCCACGCGCTGGAAGCGAAGAGCGCCGGAACGCCATCGCTCCAGAAAGGCTGCGGCAAGCGATCCAATACCGGCGCCCGCATCAAGCAGGCTGCAGACGCCCTCGGCAGGAGGGAACAGCCCAGCCATGAAGGCCGCCGTCCTTTCCGGCGTCAAGAACTGGCCGTACAGCGATTTCTTCTTCGCGTCCGTGTCCCTGGATACGCGTAACCGGGCTTGTTCAACGTCTGACAGCACGCAATCGTCTCCAGTTGTGCTCCGCCTAACAGGTATTTGGCAGCATCCACGCGGTCTAGTTCGAACAGGATATTATCCCATTGCCGTAACCAATCAACAGGGCGCGATGGTTACCACGGTCTTTTAATGCTCAAAACATTGGCTTTCGCCATGGCACGTCTGCGTTTTCGTCGAACTGCTCTTTGTCGCGGAGCGACCACGTGATGGCAGCCGTGGGTTTCAACCCACGGTGTGCGGTGCACCTGCGTGCGGCGTCGCTTAAGCGACGCCGTGAAGCGCCATCAACCCCGTTCCCGCGCCAAGTCGTAGACGGCGACGACCATCCCATAATAGGACGGAACGGCGTACGAGAGGACGTCCACTTGCATCGGCACGGCCTTCAAAGCTCCGGCGAAGACCAGCGTCTGCCACAGAGAGTCGGCCCAGGAATCAATCAGCATCTCGTCGCTGATGTCCAGCAGGTTGTCGAGGCGGTTGGCCGCGACCGCCTTGCAGTACATGGCGTCGTATTGCGCCGCGGCGGGAGAGTACCCAAAGCGCGGGTGACCGGGATCATGAGTGTGGCCGTGATCCGCCGAGGCGATGAGGGCGACGCGCTTACCCGAGTCCGCTGCGACCGCTGCGAGCAGCCCGCCGAAACGCATGAGCGTCTCCCGCGGCACGGCCGGGCTGGGCGCGATCACCACGAGCTGCGGTTGCGGCGCCGGCTGGGGACGGAGCGTGAACCAGAGCGGGATCAGCGCTCCGCCCACGAGCGGCAGTTCGCCGTTCCGGCCCGTGTCGCCCGAGACCGGGAGGGATGCCGCACGGCCGGCCTCCAGAATGGCGCGCGCCATGGACACATCGCACCCAAAGCGCTCCCCAACTCCGCCCATGGCACCTCCGGCGTGCGCGGCCATCCCGATGGAGAGCGTGCCCTCGCCTCGGAAAAGGGAACGCTCTTTGAACGAGTTCTGCGTGTGGACCAGGAGCGGATCGATCAGGATGACCGTGTCCACCCGCGCAGCGGCGAACCGCCGCCCCGCCGCCTCCATCGCCGCCCGCGTCTCGGCCATCAGCGCCGGATCTTCGGTGACTTCAAGGACGACATCCGGCCCATGGGGCAGGATCGCCCCCCAGACCAAGCCCGATGTGTGATGTGTCGAGTCAGTCATTGTCGTGTCCCGCCGAACGACCCAAGCTCAGTGACCCAGCCCACGGGACGCGTGGATTGCAATCGGACGCGATGGCCGGGATCGCTTCAGCGCATGGTTAGGCAGCGTAGTTATAGCCATTTCTAAAACTGCCGCCATGGCCTCTGCTGCGGTGGCGCTCCAGCGTTCTTAGCACACGCTGCGTCTTGGCGGCCAACGCTCTCCGCCGTCCCAATCCAAAATCGCTAATCCAAAATAAAATAGCGCCGCCGCTGACCCAAGGGGCGTTGGGCCCGCGGCGGCTCAGGCGACGACGACCGCACGGTCGTTCTGCATCGCCAGTCTGTCGCTATTTGTTTCCTCGTACCGAGCGACTCGGCGCTCTAGTTCCCTCCCCCCTTGAGGGAGAGGGTCAGGGTGGGGGGAGGTTGACCTAAAGGCTTCCCCCCTCCCAGCCCTCCCCCTCAAGGGGGGAGGGAAAAACGCTACCCGGCCAGGCTACGGCGCTCCATTCGCTCCACCATCGACGTCTTCTCGCGTTCCTTCTTCTGCGGTTCCGGCGGCGTGAGGCCCTCCTTCGGCGTCAAGAAGAGGTACCACGCGATCAGCATCCCCACCGCGACCAGGATCGCCGTAAGAAGCGCCCAGAAGGTCGCGCTCAAGCCCGCGAAGGCCTTGGCGCTCGCCGCGCCCATGTTCGCCTGCGTCTCCCGCGCAGGCACCCGGCTTCCGGATGCCGCCACCACCACGGCCGGGGCCAGCGTCGTCTTGCCCGCGGTCTTGGCCGGCGCCTGCTCGGGTGCGGGCTCCTGCGGAAGAACCATGGACATCGCCACGTCGGTCAGCGCGTCCGGTGGCAGCGTCTCCGCTTCATCGAACGAGACATTCGCCAGCGCGTCCGGTGGCAGCGTCTCCGCTTCGTCGAACGAAACATTCGCCAGCGCATCCGGCGGCAGCGTCTCGGCCTCGTCGAAAGGGACGTTCTTCCCAGGGCCGGCCGGCCGGCTTGCCGCTGCGGCCTTCTGAAGACTCAGGCCCTCTTTCGACGGCAGGAGTTCGATAGCGTCGAAAACGACCTCTTCCGCCGCGGCGCCAGGAGGAGTGGTTGGTGCCGGTGCGTTGACGGGCTCGGGAGCCTTCGACGCCTGCCCGAAGATCGCGTGGAGGAATTTTCCGGTCGTCGGAGCCTCGGCCTTGGGTGCGGGCGGCGGAGGCATGGAAGCCAGCGCACGCGCTGCCATCGGCGCGGCGCAGCGCACCGCCATGGCCGGTCCTCCCGCTAGATTGAACATCCCCGTCGCGCGCTTCTGCTCCCAGCCTTCGGGCTGCTCGACCGGCTGCAGCACCTGATGCGCCTGCCCGCCCTTGTTCACGATCTCCGCGCGGTCCACGGCCACGAACGCCGTGTAGCGGCAGAGCACGCCGTGGGCGAGCGAGAGCTCCAGAATCCGGCGCTGCAGCGCGCTCGCGTCAACGCGCTCGGCGGCGACGCGGTCTTCCAGGTCGCGCAGGTTCGCGCGCGCCCAGATCTTGCGCGCGGCCTCGTTGGCGCTCTCCGTACCGGAGATTTTCGCCGACCAAGGCTTGCCGCCCGCGTCGTTCGCGCGCAGTTCGACCAAACCGCGCGGCGCGCCCTTGTAGCGGCCCTGGATCACCACCGGCGCATCCGCAAAGAGGTCCGGCAAGCGCTGCGGCGCGATGGACTCCGCGTCGAATGTGACGCCCTGCGCGTCGAGCTTCAGTTCCGTGAGCACCGGCGTGCCAATCTTGCGGTGCACGCGGTCCATCACCTCGTCGAGCCGTTCCTCCGATTCCACGAGTTCCATCGCGCCGCCGCCGGCCTGCGCGAGCTGCTTCAAAAAGGCCTCGTTCACCGCGCGGTCGATGCCCAGCGCAAAGACGCGGATGCCCGCCAGCTTCGGCGCGATCTCGCGCAGAATCTGGCTCTCGTTGCCCACCTGCCCGTCCGTCGCGAGCACCAGAATCCGCTCGCGCGTCGGAGCATCTGCGCTTGGCGCTGAAGCGGCGGCCTGGTCGGCGAGCCGCGTCACCGCGTCGATCAGCGGCCGGGCCAGCTCGGTCCCGCCGCGCGACTCAATCTTGGAGAGGAACTCCACGGCGCGCACGCGGTTGCGGTCGTTCGCGGCTATGAACGGCCCGTGCTCCGCGGGCGCGGTGACGCCCTCGGCCCAGAACGCGCGTTCGCCGCGCGCAGGGCCGCCGGGGTTCGAGCCGCGGAAGGACTCGACGGTGTCGTCGAAGGCGAAGATGTCGAAGCGGTCGCGCTCAGTGAGCGTCTCCACCATGCGCGCCATCGCGCGCCGCGCCGCCACCATCTTCCAGCCTTCCATGCTCCCGCTGCGATCGAGCACGAAAAGAATATCGCGCGGTCTCTGCACCGAAGGGCTGGCTGCGGTGGCGCTGGATTCGGTGGGGCGGGCGTCCCTGCCCGCCGCCCCTTGACGCTCACTCGCACTCGGCGGAACCAAAGTAAGCGTAAAAGTCCCTTCACCCTTGTCCTTTGCGTCCGGCGTGAAGTTCAGCGCGGTGCTGACGGTCTCGCTCCCGAGCTGGAAGCGCAGGATGAAGTCGCGGTCGAGCCGCTCGCCGGGCTGAAGCTTGAGCTTCATGCGTCCTTGGCCGAGCCCTTCCCCCGCCACCGCGTGCAGGCTCGAACGGTAATCCTTGAACGGCAGGCCCGCGGGGTCGACGTCGAGTTCGATGCTCAGCCGCACGGGATTCGGGAAGCCCGGCAGGAGCACCGGCGGGCTGATGCGCGAGGCGTCCGGCACCGCGTCGGTGTCTTCCGCCACGCCGTCGCCGACTTGGTCGCCCGGCAGCGGCGTACCCGGGATGTAGCGCGGCGCAACCACGAGCGGGAAGCGGAACGTCGCTTCGCCGCCCTCGAGGCTCAGCGGGCCGTCGAGCGTCAACTCCACGATGGCGTGCTCGTTGGGCAGAATGTTCCCCGCACGCATGCTAAAGACGTTGGGCCGTTCTTCCTCGGCGATGGCCGCGCGGTGCCCGGCCTGGAGCGCCTGGGTGTACTCGCGGCGCGCGGCGGCGCGTTCCTTGAGCACCCCCTCGATCTCGCGCTTGCCCACAGTCATCGTGAAGCGCGAGACGGCCGCGCGGTCGGGGAGCGGGAAGAGGTAGGTCGCCTCGAGCGGCTCCGCATGCGTGTTCACGAAGGTCTGCTTCACGCGAATACGGTACTGCAGGCCCGTGACCTCGCCCGAGACCGCCAGCGCCTTGAGCGGCAGCGGGCCCTTGTCGGTGCTCAGCGCGCCGAAACCCTGCTCGTCGCCGGCCGGCGGCGCGGCCTTGCGAAGTTCTTCCTGCGTGAGCGCGCCAACGGTCGTCATAGGATTCTCCAGCGTAACGGGATTCGAACCGATCCGAACAGGATTTACATTAATGAGCATCTGGCTGGCCATGCGCACGCCCCTCCTTCGTCAAACCACGGGTCCGGAGGACCTCCAGGATCGGCGCCGCCGCTCGGCGCAGGGCCTCAAGGTCCTCATTTGAAAGCGTTCGAACATCGGTCAACAAAAGCATCGCGTCCGCTGACAGGTCCACGCCCTGGGCCCGCACAGGCGAGACCTCCGTCGGTGGCGGCGCAGGAACCGGCGCCGCGGCCCAAAAGAGCGTCTCGCGCCGGCTCGCCTCGGCCTCCTGCGCGGGCGAAACAGATACGAGGGCGCCTTCGTCCGTAGCCCGCAAACCGCCGGCTGCGGCGGAGAGGTCCTCGACAAGCTGCGCCGGAAGATGCGCGATGTCTTCGAGCTTCGCGTTGGTCAGGCCGACCAAACGTTCCTGAATCGCGGCCAGCGGCAGCCCCTGCGCCTGCAGCCGCTTGATCGCCACGATCTGCAGCAAGTGCCGCCGCGCGTAGTACGCCGTCCGCCCGCGCATCTCGGCGGGACGGTCCAGCAACCCCAGCGTGGTGTAGTAGCGAACCGTCCGCGCGTCCGGAACTGCTCGCACCTGGCCGTTCGCAGGTCCCGCGTAATCGCGCGCCAGCGCATGTTCGACCAGCGCGCATAACTCGCCCAGCGTCCAGCGGGCATTTTCGAGCGGTTGTGTCGGCGTCGTTCTCATGGCCTTATTAAACACTGTAATATATCACTGTCAAATATGATCTTACGTTTTCACAACCTATTTATATTATGATGGTTAAGTTAAACCATCCATTCGTGTTCTTCGATGTTCAGCGGCGGGACGGTAATCTTCAGGGAACCCGAGCGCGGGAAGCGTTCGCTGTTTCCGCCGGTAGCAGTGACCTCAATATAGAAGGCCACATCCTGGCCGGGCGCCAGGCCCAGCGATTGGAAGGGTACATAGAGTTCGACGATCTCGTCCCAGGCCACGCGGGCGCCGTTCTGTCCATCCGGCCAGGGGCCTTCGTGGAGGATGTTCACGGGCGGGCCCGCTTCCACTTTCAGCGCCAGGCCCTTGGGTTCGGCAAAGAGCACGCGCAAGTTCGTCGCCGCCTGGATCGCGGGCGCGATGTGCGTAGATTGCGCCGCCGATTGGCTGGCCGGATGAGATTCCGACGGCGAGGCCTGGATCTCCTGTTCGAGTTCGTGGAAATCCACGCGGATGCAGAGCCGGTTTTTCTCGTAGCCGAAGAAGATCTGGTGGACGAGCGGCGCGCCGGCGGCGGTCATCACGCCGCCTTCCTTTTCGGGGCGGTAGCGACCCGCGCCGATCCATTCGAAGTACGTCGACGCCCGGCCGTCGAGGGTGATCTGCAGGAGCTGGCTGGGCAGCGTGTAAGTGCCCTCGCGCGCGAAGACCTTGATGGGGTCGTCCAGAAAGAGCGGCGGTGTCAGCGCCAGGAACGTGTAGATGTTCTTCAGATGCGTGCGGAAGAGCCGGTCGAAGGCCTCGTCGTTGCCGCTGGTGTGGTCGTCGCCGTACCACCAGTACCAGTCGGAGCCTTCGGCGATGTAGAGTTCCTCCCAGGCGTGCGCAAGAGCCGGGTCCTTAAAGCGCGGCCAGCCGTCCGCGGGCGCGCCGGTCTGGAGCGCGGGCACGGCCTCGCCGCGGCGCTGGGTCTCGCGCACGAGGTCCTCGCGCACGCGAAAGACGTACTCCCACGCCTTACGGTCCTCCTGATGCCCGACCCAAATGTAGAAGTTGTGGTTGATCCAGGAGCCCGAGAAGAGCCGCTCGAGCCGGTGCGTCGGCCGCGAGCCGTTGAGGAAGTCCGCGACGCGGGTGGGATGGACGCCGCTCTGGCCTGCGGCCAGCGTGCGGTAGAGCGTGCTCAGGAACTTCACGCCCTGGTCCGGATAGTGCTCCCAGCAGTTCTCGCCGTCCAGGATCACGCTCACCAGCGTCTCGGCTCCGGCCGGCTTGTTCTTCGCGCCGTGCTGAATGCGCGCGACGAAGTCCGCCGCGGCGGCCTCGCCGTCCCAGCCCTGGTACTGGAAGCCGACGAGGTCGGAGAGTTCGTGGTCGCGGAAGACCATGTCGATGCCCGCGCCGTTCACCTGCGCGCGCCAAGGCCGGTAGAGCAGTTCCGGGCGTTCCAGCTTGCCGAACCCGCCGCGCAATCCCGTGCTCAAAGACGCGCTGAGGATCTGTTCGTCGGTGGCGATCCAGCGGATGCCGTGGCGCTCTAATAGAGGCAGAATATCGGGGCTCACGCTGCCTTCCGACGGCCACATCCCGACGGGCCGAGTGCCGAACACCTTCTGGTGGAAGTCCACGGCCTTAGCGATCTGCGCTTCCGCGTCTTCGGCCAGGGACGAATGCCCGGAAGGCATGGGCGTCTTCGGCATCGCCTCGCGCGCGCACTTCATATCGCAGAGCAGCGGCAGGATCGGGTGGTAGAAGGGCGTGGTGGTCAGTTCCACCTGGCCGCGGTTCACCAGTTCCGCATGCAGCGGCAGGATCCGTGCGAGCACCTCGTCCTGAACCTTCAGCAGGGCGGCCTTGTCGTCCTCGTTGAAGCCGCGGCCCTTCTCGCGCAGGCTGCGCAAGACCTCCGATTCGTCGAAGCTCACCGGGTGGAACCAGGCGAGGTTGAACCAGACCTGCAGATCGCGCAGGTCCTGTTCGCTGAAGTCCACCAGCGCGCGCTTGGCCGGGCGGCGGCCAAAGCGGCGCAGTTCGAGCAGTTCCGCAAAGCGCGGGTAGATGCGGATCATGCGGTCCCACTGCGCCATGAAGAAGTGGTCGAGGATAAAGATGGCGTCGGGTTCGCTCAGGCCGTCGGCAGGGATCTCCGTGCGCTTGAGGAACTCGTCCGTAGCCTTGTGTTCGACGTAGTCGAGCAGTTGCGCGACCAGGGACGGGACCATGTTGATCGTGCAGCGCATGCCCGGGCAGCGCTCCACGAGCCGCGCCATGCCGTAGTAATCCTTGATGCCGTGCAGGCGCACCCACGGCATCTCCAGCTCGCCGGTAGCGAGATTCTTGTAGTAAGGCTGGTGCTGGTGCCAGACGATGGCGACGGGGATGCTCATAGGTCCTGCGTTCCTCGGTTCGGCGCCAACCGTTCTACCGAAAGGTTCCCCGCCTGTCCGCTTAAAATAGGGTTATTGACCAGGGTTTACGTGCTGTGGCTGCCGCACCGGATTCTGTAAATCTCTTTTCGCCAGGACGTTCTAAAAGGTCACGAGTGCATCTTAGGAAACAGCGTTACTCTCTTAGCATCAACATGTTATATTGAGGTGACTATGGTCCCTAAGCTTCCCATCGCTGCCGCGCTTGCGGCGCCGAACCCCGTGCCCGTCTCGCTCGTACCAAGAGCGCAGCGAGAAGGAGGCCAGGCCATTCGGGCGTGTGCAGCGGGACCGGACGCCTTGTTGGAGGAACCGGCCGCGGCGGTATCGGTGGCCGAGCCGAACGACGAGGAGCTCTTTAAGCAGGTCCGCTCGGGCGACCGGGCGAGCCTGGCGCTACTGGTGAAGCGCTACGAGCACGGCCTGTTTGCGCTGCTGGTGCGCATGACCGGCGGCGATACGCATCGCGCCGACGATCTATTTCAGGAGACGTTTCTGCGGGCAGTGCGGGCGGCCGTTACGTTCGACGCGAGCAAGCGCTTCCGGCCGTGGATCACGGCGATCGCCGTGAACCTGGTCCGCGACGAGGCCCGCAAGCGCAGGCTGCGCGGCGAAGTGGCCCTGGAGGCGGAGGACGGCGCGCATCTTCACGGCGCGGCAGTGGACCCCAACGGCACACCCGCCGAACACGCGGAGCGCGGAGACGAGGCCGAACAGATCCGCGCTGCGCTCGAACGGCTGACCGAGAAGGAACGCGAGGTCGTGCTGCTGCACTTTTACGACGGGATGACGCTAGCGGAAGTGGCCTACACGCTGGAGGTCCCGCTGGGCACAGTTAAGAGCCGCCTGCACGGGGCGCTGACGAGGCTGAAGGGACTCCTTGACGGCGTGCTGGGCTGAGCGGCTAAGGAATCTTACACGGGTGTACCAAGGGCACGGGTGACGGGAACGGGGCGACGGCTATGAGCGAGACGAACGAAGAACTTCCGCGCGAGTTGCAGCGCATCGGCGCGGCCGTGCAGCGCTTGCCGCGCCCGCAGCCGCCCGCGGATCTGGCCGGCCGCACGCTCGCGCGCATCGACGCGGGCGTCGGTTCCGCCGCCGCAGCCAACGCCGCCGAACCCCTGCGCCCCGGCCAGGCCGCCAAGCCGCTGGCGCCCGAGAGACGCCGTTCGTGGTGGCTCCGCAAGATTACCAACCCGCTGGCGCGCGCCGCGGCCATGCTCTTGCTGGCCGTGATGATGGGCCTCGTGGTGAACCTCGACACCGCCGAACGGATCGGCCGGGCTTCCGAGCGCCTGCTCGGCACGAAGACGACCGACCGCGTCGAAGGCTTCCTCGACCGCGTCTTCGTCGCCTTTGGTCCCGCGGAAGTGAGCGACCGCGACGTGGCCAATCTCGCCGGCCTGCGCGACCTGCCCAAGAACGACCTCCCGCCTGCGCCGCACCGCAAACCGCCCGAGACCCGTCCCACGACGCTCATCCTCCCGGGCACCCGCGAAGCTTGACCGGCATCGTTTCGCGCTGTGCCGCTGGCGCAAGCGGCGTGGTTTAAAGGCTGAGTAGGCTGCGTGGATAAGGATCAACGGTCTACAAGCGCGTCGAAGCGGAACTGGCAGCACCCCAGGTTCAGCGTGCGTTTCTTCTTGTCCACGAGCACTTCGCAGGCCGTGGAGAGCCGGTAGATGCGCTGCTGGCCCTTCTTCTCTTTGGAGACCAGCCCGGCCCGAGCCAGCATCGAGAGGTTGCGGCTGGCGTTGTACGCCGTGAGCCCCGCCGAATCGGCCAGCCACGTCACGTTGCGCGGCCCGCGCAGCAACTGATCCATGATCTTGAGCCGGTTCGGGTCGGCCAGCGCGCGCATGGCTTCCACGCAATCAACCTGGGTGGCATCGCGGTCTCTTTTCAATGGGCGTTTCATGTGCTCATCTTCCATGACGGTCGCGCGAATTCAATCCCTTAGGCAGAAGGATACCAAGGGTGCCTGTCCATGAGACGTTACGATGGCATTATGGGCGCGGTCACGCTATAAAAGAAGCCCGTCCGAGGACAATCCGGGCAAGAACGGAGCGCTTCGAGCGTCTAAGGTTTGTTCCAAGGAGACGGCTATGCGAATTGCACCATGGTGCACCATTCTTGCGGTATGCGTGCTTGCTGGAGCCGGCGCTTACGCGGCCGATCAGTTGAGCGACGGGGTGGATATCGACCCGGGCGGGAAACCGGCCAAGGGCGAGAGCCCCGGCGCCGCGCTAAAGCCGGTGACCGACCCCAAGACGACAATTGGCGACGTGGCGCCTGAAATCCCCGTGGTCGCGCCGATTAAGCCCAAGAGCGTCTTCGCCATCGAGATGGAAGACTTCTCGTCCAGCGGCCTGATGAACGAGAAGTGCCGCAAGGCCTACGACCTGGTTGAAGCACTCAAGAAACAGATCACGCAGATCTCGCAGGACCTCGACGACAACGGCAAGGAACGCACGCGGCTCATCCAAGCGTCGGAGCTGGTCGGGAAGAGCATCACGCAGCTCTCCGAACTCTGGCCCGCCGACGAGGACCTCATGACTTCGTGCGCCAGCAGCAAGCGCTATGCGCTGGTCCTGGAGGAACAGCTCCAGGCCGAGCCCCGGCGCTGGACGCACGTCCGCATCGCGTTCAGCGAGCTCCAGAAAGAAGTCGCGGAGCTCCGCCGCAAGACCGTGGCGCTGGCGGAAGACGAGCCCAAGCCCCTCGTCGGCAAGGACGGCAAGCTCATCGTGGTGGAAGCAACCCACGATCCCGTGGAGATGCAGCGCAAGGCCGCCGAACGCCGCCGCAAAGTCCTTGAAACGCAGAAGGAACGCTACAAGAAATTCGAGGAAGACAAGAAGAAGGACGAGGACGATCCGGCGATCCAGACCGAACTGCCCGCCGACGAGCCCGCGAAGGGCAAAGGCAAGTAATCCGGCCAATCTATCCGCATGCGCTTCGCCGCCATCACCGATGAGATCTCCCCGGACCTGGAGCGGGCGCTCGCCGTCGCCCGGGAACTGGGCATCGGCGAAGTGGAATTGAACGGGCTCTGGGGCCGCGAATTCGCGGAGCTTTCCGAAGACGACGTGGACCGCGTCGAACGGCTGCTCAAAGACGCACGCATGCCCGTCTGCGCCGTCGATACCATGGCCTTCAAGAAGCTCGCGCTCGAGGCCGTCGCCGCTCCGCGCGCGCACACCGACTGGCCGGTGCATCTCTCCTGGCTGAAGCGCGGCTGCGAACGCGCCCGGCGCTTCGGCGCGCCGTTCGTGCGCGTCTTCAGCTTCTACAAGACGGGCATGGCCGGCAACGGGAACCCTTCGCCCCGGCTGCCCGGTGGCGGACCGATTCCCGAGGCGACGCTCGGCAAGATCGCTTCCGGCCTGCGCGAGGCCGGCGACATTGCGGAAGCCCACGGCGTGGACCTCATCGTCGAGAACGTCCGTTCCTGCTGGGGGAATTCGTGCGTGAACCTCGCCCAAATTCTCCGCGCCGCGAAGCACCCGCGCCTGAAGTGCGTCTGGGACCCGGGCAACGATTTCGTCGCTGGCGGCGATCCCTTCCCTGCGGGCTACGAGGCCCAGAAGCCCTGGATGGTCCACGTCCATCTCAAGAACGCCGAAGTCGCCGACGCCGCGAGCGGCCTGACGCGCTGGCAGCGCATCGGCGGCGGAGCCATAGACTATCGCCCGTTGCTGAAGCGGCTCTTTGCGGATGGCTATCCAGGCGCGCTGACGCTGGAAACGCATTGGCGCGGCGAGGGCCTGGACGCCGAAGAGAGTTCGCGCCGCTCGTTCGCGGATCTCAAAGCCGTCCTGGCGGAGATTGGCCGGTAAATTTCCTTCTCGTATCTCATGGAACCACAAGAAGAAACATGGCGCATAGCGGCCCAGGCCAGTGTTGGAATTGCTTCGGTTTTCATCATACCTGACCGTGCTTAAACCGTCCTATTCGGGAGAGCCCTTCGATTCCTTAAAGGAGATGCCGCTCATGCGCAGGCTTTGGACCGTTCTGTTTGTGCTCGCGGGTTTGAACGCCTTGGGATTGCGCGCGGCGGATGAGCTCAAGGAGCCGACCGAAGAACAGAAGGCCGCGGCCGCGCGCGAGCGCATCAAGGCCGCGAAGCTGATCGAGGAACTCGCCTCCGAGGACTTCGGCGCGCGCGAAGGCGCGGAGAAGGGGCTGATTGCCCTGGGCGCGGGGATCCTGCCGCAGGTGAAAGACGCGCTGACGGCCACCAAGGACACCGAAGTCAAAACGCGGCTCGACCGCGTCACCAAGGCGCTCGCGCTGGATGGCGAAAAGGACCCCGACGCGCTGGCCAAGCTCGGCAAGGAAGACGCGCTGGCCAAGCGCTACGCCGAAGCGGCCAAGTTCTACGCTAAGGCCGCGGACCAATACAAAAAGCTGGCGGCGGACGAGAAAGACGAAGTGAAGCAGAAAGACCTGGCGGCCAAGGCCGACAAAAGCGCCAAGCGCAAGACCCGCGCCGAAGGCTTGGCCAAGAACGGCACGGAAGAAGGCGGAGAAGAAGGCGGCAACGGCGTGCGCGTGATCCGGCGAAACCAGGGCGGCGCGCAGGTGCAGATCGTCATTCAAGGCGGCGGCGGCGCCGGGCAAGCCCAGGTTCAGATCGGCGGCGTGGCGGTGGCAGGCGAAGGCGCCGAAGAGGGCGAAGAAGGCGGCAACGAGGACTGGTAAGCCGAGGCGCCGTCACGGCTCGTCTTCGATCTCAGCGGCCGACGGTTCCAGAAGCTCTTCCTTCACGACGCGCATCTCGCCGTCCACGCGTTCCTCGGTGACCTCGAAGAGGCCCTTCGCGCGCCACTCCTCGCTCTTATTCCAAACCAGCGTCAGTTTGCCGCCGAGATAGCGATAGCGTCCCATCCAATTCTTTCCCGCGGCGCAGATCTGCCCGGTCTCCGGATCGGGATCGGGGTTGCCCAAATTCGTGAGCTCGAGATTGAAAACAAAACGGCCGCGCGCGGGATCGTAGAGCCAGCAATCGTAACACAAGCCGCCGCTGCCCGAACTGGTCAGGATCTTCAGGTCCGGATTGCCGTCAAAATTCAGGTCCTTCAGTTCCAGGAACGAATCCGGCCCAAAGAAGCAGGTCGCGGCGGGGTCCTCGAGCACCTGTATTCTTCGGCCGTCGGATGCGCGGACGATCTCCATGCGCCTGAACAAGCCGAACGTGCCCGGGTATTCGCTCGGCTCCCAGAAAACGCGCAGGACCAGATCGGAGGACCCTGAACTTGGGCACAGTTTGTAGACCGTGACGTTCAGCGCGGCGTGCTCAAGCGTGCCGGACGACGTCTCCGCGAGCGGCGCTTCGAGCACTTCGGTCAGCGCGCTTCCGGTGGGTGTGACGCGCAGCGCCGGCGCTTGCAGAGCGGCGAGATGCGGCGTCCAGGCGAGCGCGGCGGCCACGGCCATCGTCAGCGCGGCCTGCTTTGAATTGAAGACGCATACGATCCACATGGGGGAACTCCGGCGGCGCTATAACCTCTTTTGTATCGGCGCGCCGAACCGCGCATCGAAAGCAAAACCGGCGGCTAACCTTCTCCGCACACGTTCATGAAACCAATTCGGGTTTCGTTCAAGCATTGAGTCAGCGCTAAGAATTTCCCCCTATGTAAGGGTGGATACAGGGGGTCGTTTCCTGCGCTTCTGAAACCTCCCCTAACCCCTCCTTACATAAGGAGGGGATTTCAGCGGAGCACAATTCGGGTTTCGTTCGCAGGCCGGGAAGCGGGCAGGCGCTTGCGGCCTGTGGTATAGTGTGTCTCATGAGCTGTCGGAGAAGGTACCGAGCAGGAGCCAAAATCCCCCGCCGCGACAAGCGCTCCCTCAAAAAGTGCGAATCCCTCAAAGGTTGAATCCATGTCCAAGAGCGCTGCGCGTTCTCCCTCCAAATCCGGACGTACACCTCGCGTAGCCTCCCGGGTAGCCAAAACAGGAACCCCCAACCCGAATGCGCCGGTTGCGCCGGCCGCGGGTTCGTCCTTTCGTTCGCATACACTGCTGAACGCGGTGCCCATGGGCGAAGTGCTCGCGCCGACGCCGCCCGTCCCCGAGGCGGCCGGTCAAACGGCGCCGCCGCCGGTGGTCCCGCAGATCGCGCGCGAGGAACTCGACGTAAAAGTGCGCGAACTGATCGCGTTGCAGGGCGGGCATCCCGACGACGACCTGATCGAGGACATCATCCAGACCGCATTGCGGCTCATGCGCGACGGCGCGCCGCGCGGCGAACTGAAAGTGCTGGCCGCGGCCCTGCGCGAGCTGCGCTACGCCTTCAAGACCTTCCGGCCCTACGCCAACGTCCGCAAAGTGACGGTCTTCGGTTCCGCGCGCACGCCGCCGGACGCGCCCGAGTACAAGCAGGCGCACGCGTTCTCCGAAGAGATGGCGCGCCGCGGCTATATGGTCATCACGGGTGCGGGCCCGGGCATCATGGAAGCCGCGCAGGGCGGGGCGGGGCGCGAGAACAGTTTCGGGGTCAACATCCGCCTGCCGTTCGAGCAGTCGGCCAACCCGGTGATCGACGGCGACAAGAAGCTGATCCAGTTCCGCTACTTCTTCACGCGCAAGCTCTGCTTCGTGAAGGAGGCCTCCGGCATCGCGCTCTTCCCCGGCGGCTTCGGCACGCACGACGAGGGCTTCGAGGCGCTCACGCTGATCCAGACCGGCAAGTCTGCGCCGATCCCCGTCGTCTTCGTCGATAAGCCCGGCGGCTCGTACTGGCGCGAATGGGCCGACTACGTCGCCGAACACCTGCTCGGGAACAAGCTGATCGGCGAGGAGGACATGAACCTCTTCAAGATCACCGACGACGCGCAGTGGGCCGCCGACGAGATCGCGAACTTCTACAAGCGCTACCACTCCAGCCGCTACGTCCGCGACAAGCTGGTGCTCCGCATGCTCACGCCGCTGCCCGAGGGAATGGTGGACAAGATCAACGCCGAGTTCGGAAGCCTGCTCGTGCCGGGCTCGCCGCCCATCGCGCAGACCGCCGCGCTGCCCATGGAGTCCGACCAGCCGGAACTCGCCTCGCTCCCGCGCCTGGTGCTTACTTTCAACCGCCGCAATTTCGGGAAACTGCGGCGGTTGATTGATGCGATTAACAACGCGTGATTTATTGGTTCCAAGATAGGTGTGAGGAACAGGTTTGAATATGAGACGAAGTTATGCTGGAACCTGGTCTACTGGTTTCCCTGGAATAACATGAAGCCAAAGTTCAAAGTTCGATGGGCATTTGCGGGAGCTGCGCTATTCTCGATTTTTCTTATTGCAGTCATCCTTTGTGAGGGAAATTTTTATCCTGATCCCTTTTTCGGTAGCGAGATTACACAGCTAACAATAATTGCTTTGGTTATTTTATCGACGCCTGCTGCTATTGCTGGGTTTATTGCAGGCGGTATGGCAGGTGGATTTTGGCGAGAAGATTTTGAGAGTAAATCTGGTGGAGTTCGATTCCAGTTTAGCCTGTTAACGTCTACAGTGTCTCTTATTGCCGCAGGTTTTTTTGCGGGGTTGAGCTTCTTGCCCCATTCGGTCGTGGGTCCTACCAATAAAATTGAGTATGGTTGGCCAGCGCCTTTCATATTTTATGGAAAATTGGAGGGTTGGAGCTGCCTTTATAGGTTTGACAATGGTGGAGTGAGGATTTCATCGATTGCAGTGGATTTCTTGTGTGTAATGTTTCTTTTAATCGTAATTGCCTTCGTTACTGAAAGGCTCAGTACATCGGATATCCCCAAAGCAGATGATGGCACAAATGGGTTGCCTACCACAAAAGATCAGAAGCATCCGCATGAGAACAAATGACCATGCAAGCGTGTTGCGATCTAGCTAAGCACAAACCGCAGCGGAAAGTTAAACGGTTATTGAAGGTCGGATAAAAGCCCGGCCATGGCGGGTTGAACGCCATGGCCGGGGTCGATTCAGAAATCATCTTCTGTTTTGCCAATTCCTGGCTACTTCCCTTCGCCGTACGCGCTCAGCACCATCATCACCTTGCCGTCGCCGCCTTCGGTCTTCACCACACCGCCCATGAACTGCGGGATCTCCTTGGTGGTCCAGGAGCGCATCGTTAGCTTGCCGTCGGTGGTCGTCTCGGTCTTGGTGGCAGTGAACTCCTTGCCGGCGGCCGAGACCTTCTCGGTCGAGTCGGCTTTCAGGACGTACTTGATCTTGGCCTGCTGCTTGAACTGCGGGCTGGACGTCGTGGTCAGGATCGTCATGGTCGTGTCGGTGACTTCCAGAACCTCGTAGCGCATCTTCATGTCCGCCTGGGCAGGCATGCTGTATTCGACGAACGCGCCCACCTTGTACTTCTTGTACTCATCCCAGGCTTCCTTGCTGATCGTCGTCTCGCTGGTGCTCACGTTGCCGGCCGCGGGCGCCGGCGCTTCTTCGTTCTTGGGCGCGGCCGCGGGCTCGGTTTTCTTCTCGCTCTGAGCCGCGGGCTGTTCCGCGGTCTTGGCTTCGGGCGCCTTCTTCTCTTCCGTCTTCTTTTCCTTGTCCTTTACGCCGGGAATGCTGAGGGCGTGCGCGCTCGCGGGCGTGAAGACCCACGCACAGCAGACGCTAAATAGAACGGCCAGCAACGTTCGAGACATGTCCTTCTCCTCCGGGATCGTGGGCTCAGGTTCGACGCGAAGCCTGAATGGGCCGGGGGACTCTAGCCCCGATGTCCGCCGCGTCAATACGATTCGCCTCAAGAAATGCCGAGAATTTACAGATCAATCTGCGAGTGTATTTCTATCGAACAGTTCACGCCCGACTCACGTTGTGCGGTGCTCACCATTCGTTAACGGGATAGGTGTACCCTTCGCCGACTTTGGCGCGCACGACTTTTCCGTGCCCATCCAGTTCGAAAATACAACGCTCGCCGTGGCTCAAAAAGCCCGCCTTGGCTTCCATCTTGAAGCTCTGCGGCGCGACCGGCAGGAGCTTCACCAGCGTCGGCAGCGGATCGGGCTGCGACGGATCGAGCAGTACCAACTCGCCGTTGAGCACGAGCACCTGCACATCGCCCCACGCATTGCGGTAGCGGCCCTCGTACGCCGTCCACGCGGGATCGGCGGCGGGCGCGGGCTCTTCGAGTCGCGCGGCCTTCACCAGGGCCGGCGCCAGCCACTTCGCGGCCTTGGCGGTGTACTGCGCGGCATTGCCGTCGTCGGAATTGGTGAAGACCGCGAAGGCGACCTTGTCGGCGGGACAGAGGTGCAGATGCGTGCGGTAGCCGCGCACCGCGCCGCCGTGCCCGATCCACGTCTTGCCCTCGGTCCGTTCGATGCGGAACCCCAGGCCCCAGCCGGCCTGCCAGTCGGGCTCCAGCCAATGAATGCGTTGCATCTCGCGCAGGCTGGCGCCGCTTAGAATCTGCGCGCCGCCTACAGGTCCGTCGCGGAATTGGAGCATGGCAAAGCGCGCCAGGTCGGTGACGCAGGTGGTCATGTTGGCCGCGGGCGCAATGCCGGCGGTGTCCGTGAACGGCGCGTCTTCGCGCGGCTTGCCCGGCAGCCGGCGGCCGTAGGCGCGAGCCAAGCGTAGGTCGTCGGGCGCAGGGCTGTCCACGAACGTCCGCTCCATGCCGAGCGGGTTCAGGATCTTCTCGCGTACGTACTCGGCAAACGCTCTGCCCGAGGCCGCCATCACCACTTCGCCCGCCAGCGCGAGCGCCAGGTTCGAATACTTCCAGCGCGTTTCCACAGGCATGATTGCGGGCCGAGTGGGCACGTTCTCCTTGAGTTGCTCGCGCGTGGGGAAGCGCAGGTCGGTCCAGTAGGGGAAGCCCGCTTCGCGCGGCATGCCCGAAGTATGCGTGATGAGGTGGCGCAGCGTGATCGCGCGCTCGTCCGCGGGCACGTCCTTCAAGCGGAACCACGGGAGATGCTTGGCGAGCGGGTCGTCGAGCTGCAGCTTGCCCGCGTCGCGAAGCTGCATCAGAGCCGTGGCCGTGAAGAGCTTGGTGATGGAAGCGATGCGGTAGAGCGTCTCCGGCGCGGCGGGCGTCTTGCGCGCCACATCCGCCCAGCCGAAGCCCCTGGCCCAGACCAGTTGCTGATCGTAAACGGCGGCGATCGATAAGCCCGGCTGTTCCGCATAGGCCATCTGGCCCTCGATCCAGGCATCCAGCAGCTTGATCTGCGCCGCGACTTCCGGGATGTACGCAAGCGATTCAGCCATGGGGGTGGCTCCTTATATGAGGAAGGACCGACCGTAACCCAAGCAGGAGCGCGGAGAAAGTGCCGCTGCTAAAACAAAAAAGGGCGGCCCGCAGGCTGCCCTTTCACGACGAACTGCGAACGCCCGCTCACCACTTCAGCTTCTTGATGCGCTCCACGGCCAGCGCGAGGCGGTCCTCCGGCACGGTGAGCGTCGCGCGGATGTAGCCTTCGCCCGGCGCGCCGAAGCCGTTGCCCGGCACGGTGACGATGTGTGCCTCTTCGAGCAGCTTCATCGTCACCTGCGAGCTCGTGTAGCCCTTCGGGATCGGGATCCAGGTGTAGAACGTGCCTTCGGGCGGGCGGACGTTCCAGCCGAACGCGCGCAGCCCGTTGCAGAACGTATCGCGGCGCTTCTTGTACATGCCCATCAGCGGCGGGACGATCTCGTCGTAGTGCTGCAGCGCCACGGTCGCGGCGCGCTGCACGGCGGTGAAGATGCCGCTGTCCACGTTGCTCTTCATGCGGCCCAGGCCCGCGATCAGTTCCTTGTTGCCGCAGGCCCAGCCCACGCGCCAGCCGGTCATGCTGAAGGTCTTCGAGCAGGAGTGGAACTCGATGGCCACGTCCTTCGCGCCCGGAATCTCAAAGACGCTGATGGCCTTGGCGTCGAAGTACATCTCCGTGTAGGCCGCGTCCTGGGCGAGGATGATGCCATGCTTTTTGCAGAAGGCGACGGCCTGCTCGAAGAAGGCCTTGGTCGCCAGCTTGCCCGTGGGGCTGTTGGGGTAGTTCAGCCAGAGGACCTTCGCGCGCGCGGCGTCGCGGGGGTCGATGGCGTCGAAGTCCGGGAAGAAGTCGTTCTCGGCCTTCAGGTCCATGTAGAGCGGCACGCCGCCGGCGAAGTACGTCGCGCCGCGGTAGACCGGATAGCAGGGCTCCGGCACAAGCGCGATCTCACCGGGGTTGACGAACGCGAAGGTGAAGTTCGCGAGCGCCTCCTTGCTGCCGATGGTCGGGTAGATCTCGGTCTCGGCGTCCATCTCGAGGCCGAAGCGCTTCTGCATAAACGCGCTGATCTGCTTGCGGAAGACGGGGTCGCCGTTGTCCAGCGCGTACTGATGCGTGGCGGCGTCCGCGGCGCCTTGGGTAAGCGCGTCGATGATGACCTTGGGCGTCGGCGTATCGGGATCGCCGATGCCGAGGTTGATGACGTCGTGGCCCGCGGCCAGCGCGGCCTTCTTCTTCTTGTCGATCTCGGCGAAGAGGTACGGCGGGAGCCGCTTGAAACGATCGGCAACCGGAAAAGCCATGCGAACAACCTCCTTTATTCACGACGGAGAGACAAAGGCACGGAGACCGGACGGAATGGGAACGGTGCGCCGTGCGCAAGCAGAGCGGGGAATGTGATAGTATGAGGGCCGGACGGTGTCAACGCGACTCCCGGCTCTATGCGACCTATCGCGCCCTTTGAGCGCCAACAGGTGCAGACATCTACGTCCTTGCTGCAAAGCCTTTTCATGTTAGATATAACGCTTTGCCTGACGGGCACTTTCTTAGACAAGGACCCCAAGCGTGGCGGCTCCCAAACCTCAGCGCAGGCCCATAGGCGAGATCCTGGTTTCCCAGGGCCTTGCGACCGAGGACGATATCGCGAAAGCCCTCGAGTTGCAGAAAGAGGGCGACCCGCGCCCGCTCGGGCAGATTATCCTCGCGCTGACCGAAGTCGGTTCCGACGATGTCGTCCGCGTGCTCGCCAAGCAGTTCGACATGGAGTGCGTGGACCTCGACAAGATCGACTTCGACGCCAGCGCCGTGGGCCTCGTCTCGCGCGACTTCGCCTGGGAGAACATCATTCTCCCGTACCGCTACGAGGGCGGATTCCTCAAGGTCGCGATCTTCGATCCCCTGTATCTCGATCCGTTGCAGAAGATCGCGGAATCGACGGGCCTGAAGGTCAAGCCGGTGCTCTCCACCATCGAGGCGCTCGACCGGGCGCTGCAGCGGGTCTACCGTGGCTCGCCCATGCAGCCCAGCCCGTTGCGCCCGCCGCTCTTGTGGGAACGCAAGCAGGACCTGCGCCGCCTGATCGGCCTCTTCTTGAAGGACTTCTCCAGCACCAGCGGGCGCATCATGAAGATCTCGCGCATGGCCCTCGGCGCGCTGCTCGCGTACCGCTGGACCAGCGTCCGGGAACTGATGGAAATGATGGAGATCGCCTCCAAGCGCGCGCCCAACGACGTCATCCGCATGGAACACCTGCCCTCGAAGATCCGCGGCACGCAGACCACGGCGGATGAAGGCAAGACGTAAGCGCAAAACAGGGCATGGCCGGGCTCGAATTGCACACGTGCAGAAGCGCTCGGACTTTTCGGTCATTTCAGCCTGCTCGCGTATTGAATCCATTTGCCCCTGCGCCTATTGAAACGTATGATCTATTGAACCTTATCGAGGATGCGGCCGGGCTGACTGCGCCCCGTGCAGCGCTTCGATGTTTTGGCGCGCATGAGAGCCCATAACAAGGCGGAATTTGCGGCGCGTCCTGCGCGGTTGAGTGGGGGATTCAAGCATGTCCGATACCCGGCGTTTTATCGGCGAGATCCTCATGGACATGGGCTGCGTCACGCAAGAAGACGTGGACAAGTCCCTCGAGATGCAGATGAACGGCGACGCGCGCAAGATCGGCGAGATCCTCGTCGCCGAGAACACCTGCAACGCCAACGACATCACCGCCGCCCTAGCCGAACAGTTCAACATGGAGATGGTGGACCTCGAAGGCATCGAGATCCCCAAGACGGTCACGGACATGGTCCCCGAGCAGCAGACCCGGGACAACCACGTGATGCCGATCGACATGTTCGACGGCGTGCTCACCCTGGCCATCTCCGATCCGCTGGACCTACAGGCCCTCGACAACATCCGCTTCATGGTCAACTGCCAGGTCGAACCCGTCCTCGCGACGCGCTCGGCCATCGACGCGGCCATCGACACGTGGTACGGCGGCGTGCGCGAGTCCGACCAGTTCAAGGACCAGCTCGCCGACCTCAGCCAGTCCGACATCGAGTACGTCGATACGGAAAAGATCAAGGAGGACGCCGAGCGCATCAGCGGCGAGGGCGACGACGCGCCGGTGATCAAGCTCGTGCATCTGATCATCCAGGAAGCGGTGAAGAACCGCGCGAGCGACATTCACATCGAGCCGATGCTGGACCGGCTGCGCGTGCGTTACCGCATCGACGGCGTCTGCTACGAAGTCGACTCGCCGGCCAAGCGCCTGCAGGGCTCGGTGATCTCACGCATCAAGATCATGGCCGACCTGCACGTGGAAGAGAAGCGGCGCCCCCAGGACGGCAAGATTCCGCTGAAGATGCTCGGCCGCCACCTGGACCTGCGCATCAGCACGCTGCCTTCGACGCACGGCGAGTCGGTCGTCATGCGTATCCTCGACAAGAAAAGCGTGAGCTTCGGCCTGGAAGAACTCGGGTTCCACGACTCGGACATCAAGATCATCCGCGGGCTGATCAAGAAGCCCAACGGCATCATCCTGATCACGGGGCCGACGGGCTCGGGCAAGACGACGACGCTGTACTCGGCGCTGAGCGAACTCAACAAACCAGACCGCAAGATCATCACGGTGGAGAACCCCGTCGAATACACCATCGGCGGCATCAACCAGTGCCAGGTGAACGTCGACGCGGGCATGACCTTCCAGCGCGCGCTCCGCGCGATGCTGCGCCAGGCGCCGAACATCATCCTCGTCGGCGAGATCCGCGATAAAGAGACGAGCGAGATCGCGATTCAGGCGGCGCTCACCGGGCACCTGGTCTTCAGCACCCTGCACACCAACGACGCGCCAAGCGCGCTGACGCGCCTCATCGACATGGGCGTGGCGCCGTTCCTCGTGGCCAGCTCGATCCAGGCCGTGCAGGCGCAGCGCCTGATCCGCCAGGTCTGCCCCGACTGCAAGACGCCCTACGACGAAGACCCGGTGCGGCTCAAGTCCGTGGGCCTGCGCGAAGAACAGTACGCGGGGCGCACCTTCTATCGCGGCACCGGCTGCATGACCTGCAACAACATCGGCTACAAGGGCCGCAAGGGCATCTACGAGATCATGGTGATGAACTCGCGCTTGCGCGAGATGTGCTTCAACAAGGGCACCACCGACGCCCTGCGCGACCAGGCCCGCCGCGACGGCATGCACACGCTGCTCGAAGACGGCCTGCGCAAGGTCCTGGACGGCTGGACCACGCTGGACGAGGTGATGGGCGAAGCCAAGCAGTACGCGTAAGGGCACGGAACGATCCGGGAACCGCCAGAGACGGAGGTAACGCGCGCCGATGAGCCAGCCAGGTCCTTCCCAGCCCCCCGCCGGACGGCCCATGATTCCGGGCGCGGTGCCCGTGAGCGGCGGCGGTACGCCGGTCGCCCGTCCCCCGCTGGCCGCCGGCAGTCCCGCGGCCCGGCCGGGAACGCCGGGAAGCGGCAACATGGGCGGCGTGGGAGCGAGCAGTGGCGGCGCCCAGGCCGATATCACGCGCCTGCTGGAGGCGATCATCAAGTACGACGCATCCGACCTGCACCTGGCGGTCGGCCGCCCGCCCGCGGCGCGGGTGCGCGGGGAACTCCACAACCTGGGCCAGACCCCGCTTACGCCCGACAACACCGTCGCGCTGATGAAATCGATCACCAGCGACCGGCATCAGCAGGAACTGGCCGAACGCGGCGGCGCGGACTTCGGGTTCGCGTACCTCGATAAGGCCCGCTTCCGCGTCTCGGTCTTCAAGCAAAAGGGCGTAGTCGGATTGGTGCTGCGCCAGATTCCCTCGAAGCTGCGATCTTTCGAGGAGATCGGCCTGCCGCCGGTCATCAAGGAACTCTGCATGCGTCCGCGCGGACTGGTGCTGGTCACGGGGCCCACCGGCTCCGGCAAGACGACCACCCTCGCGACGATGATCGACTTCATCAACAACGAGTGTCCCGATCACATCATCACGATCGAGGACCCCATCGAGTACTACCACCCGCACAAGAAGTGCGTGGTGACGCAGCGCGAGATCGGCAACGACGTGCCGAACTTTCCCGAGGCCCTGCGGCGCGCGCTGCGCCAGGACCCGGACGTGGTGCTGGTCGGCGAAATGCGCGACCTGGACACGATCCAGACGGCGATCACCGCGGCCGAGACCGGCCACCTGGTCTTCGGCACGCTGCACACGACCGGCGCGGCCGAGACCGTGAACCGCATCGTGGACGCCTTCCCGACCAACCAGCAGGCGCAGATCCGCACGCAGCTCGCGGCCACGCTTCTGGCCGTAGTCTCCCAGGCGCTGATGCCCACGTCGGACGGGAAGGGCCGCGTCGCGGCGTTCGAACTCATGTTCTGCAACGACGCGATCCGCGCCCTGATGCGCAAAGGCGAGACCTTCAAGATCAACTCGCACATCCAGACCGGCGCGAAGGAAGGCAACATCCTGCTCGACGACTGCCTCTTCAACCTCTGGAGCACGCAGCGGATCACCTACAACGAAATGATGCACCACTGCCAGGAGCCGGAAATCCTCGAGCGGAAGGTGCGCGATTACACCGAGCAGATGAAGAACCGGAAGCGCTGAAGGCGGGAGCCGCGCTCGGCTAGGCGGCTCGGGAGACTGACATGGGGCTTGGCCAGGGTAGGACCCAGGAACTCGCGGTGCAAGAAGACTACGGCAGCGAACGCAAGCTGATCGGCGCGATCCTCATCGAGATGGGGGTCCTGGACGAAGCCACTCTGCAACAGGGGCTCGAGCAGCAGCGCGAAAAAGGCGTGCCCATCGGCCAGATCCTGATCGAGATGGGCGTCATCAGCGAAGAGGACCTGCTTTCGGCGCTCGCCACCCAGCACGACATGCCGCCGGTGGACCTGCGCAACGTCCAGATCGCGCCCGAAGTGATCCAGATGGTCTCGGTCTCCATGGCGCAGATGTACCAGATCGTGCCGATCGAGTTCGACGGCGGCGAACTGCGCGTGGCCATGGCCGACCCGCGCAACGTCAACGCGCTGGACGACCTGCGCTTCATCCTCAACTGCAACATCTCGGGCGCGGTCGCTTCGCCCCAGCAGATCAAGGACGCTATCGACCACTACTACGGCGACCAGACCGAGTCGATGAAGGACCTGCTCGACGAGATGTCCCCGGACGAGCTGAGCCAGTTCGAGGGCAAGCAGGACAGCGGCGCCAGCGCGCGCGACATCGAGAACATGGCCAACGCCGCGCCCGTGGTGAAGTTCCTCAACCTCGTGCTGCTTACGGCCATCAAGGACCAGGCCTCGGACATCCACTTCGAGCCGTTCGAGAACGAGTTCCGCATCCGCTACCGCATCGACGGCACGCTGCTCGAGATCACGCCGCCGCCGCGGCAGCTCGCCTTGGCGCTCGTCAGCCGCATCAAGGTCATGGCGAACATGGACATCGCCGAGCGCCGCATCCCGCAGGACAATCGCATCGAGCTCGTCGTCGGCGGCAACAAGATCGACTTGCGCGTCAGCACGCTGCCCACCGTCTTCGGCGAATCGACCGTGATGCGCGTGCTCGACCGCTCGGTCGTCGCGCTGGACCTGGAACGCTTAGGGATGCGCGAAGAGGAACTCGAGTTCTTCAAAGGCGCCGTCGATCAACCCAACGGCATCGTGCTCGTCACCGGCCCCACCGGCTCCGGCAAGACCACCACGCTCTACTCGGTGCTCAACGAGGCCAACCAGCCCGACATCAAGATCATCACCACCGAGGACCCCGTCGAATACGACCTCGACGGCATCGTCCAGGTGCCGATCCGCGAAGACATCGGCGTCACCTACGCGGCCTGCCTGCGCTCCATCCTGCGCCAGGACCCGGACAAGATCCTGGTCGGCGAGATCCGCGACCTGGAAACGGCCGAGATCGCGATCGAAGCGTCGCTCACCGGCCACCTGGTCTTCAGCACCCTGCACACCAACGACGCGCCGAGCACCATCACGCGTATGCTGGACATGGGCATCGAACCCTTCCTCGTCTCCGCGACGCTGCACTCGGTCGTCGCCCAGCGCCTCGTGCGCGTGATCTGCTCCAAATGCAAGACCACTTACGCGCCGACCGAAGAACAGTTGATGGAAATCAACCTGCGTACCGACGACGTCGGCGACCGCACGTTCTATTACGGCAACCGCTGCGAGAACTGCAACAAGACCGGCTTCCGCGGCCGCTGCGCCATCTTCGAGATCATGAAGATCGATCCGAAGATGCGCGAGTTGATCATGGGCCGCAAATCCACCGAAGTGCTGCGCGCCGAGGCGCAGTCTTCCGGCATGCGCACCCTGCGCGAGTCCGGCATCCTTAAGGTCTTCGACGGCCAGACCACAATCGAAGAGGTCGTCCGCGAGACGCTCTCGTTCGATTAGCACGGCCTACGGTCCATACTGCTATCCCTTTACAATCGCTTGAAGACGCTGGCGTCCCCCGCGTCTTTTTGTTCATCCCGCAGGCCGAATCTTCACGCCGCGCGCAGCCACGCCGAAATCCTGCGGAATCCGCCGAGGATCGCCCGATGCGACGCTCTTTCCGCCCTGCCTGCTCCTTTCTTCCAGCGCTCCTATGCGCAGGCGCCCTCTGCGTGAGCTGGGCGGCCGGCGAAGAGAAGCGCATGACGTTGGACCTGGACAACGAGTCCGTCGCCCGCGTGGGCATCGAGGCCCTTTCCAAGCGCGAGATCGAGAGCCGCATGCTCAACGCAAGCGCCGAGATGGTCCGGCTCTTTGCGCTCCGGGACCGCTTGAAAGCGGACGGCGCGTGGACGCCCGAGCACGCTGCGCAGTTTGATGAACGCTATCTTCCCGCCTTCAACGAAGAACTTCGCAATGCCATTCGCGAGCGCCTGATGTTGCAGCAGGCGAAGCGCGAGCGCCTGGAACTCGACCGCGCCGCGTTCGCACGCAGGCTCGAAGGCGTGCTCGAACTTTACCGCAAGCACAAACTGCTCTTCACGCCAGGCAACAGCGTCGAGGAGATCCGCAAACGGCTGCGCGCGGAGATGCTGGTCGAAACCTTCCGTGCCAGCCTGATGGATTTTCTCGATGCGCCCCGGCGCCCGGAGATCGAACGCTACTACCGCGAGCATCCCGAGGAGTTCCGCCGCGGGACGGGCTACAGCGTCCGCAGGATTCGCGTCGACTGCGTCAGGACCGGGCTCGACGGCCGGGAGGTGGTGGACCCTGGCGCGCCGAAGCGGGCGGAGGAACTGCACGCAGAGGCCGCACGCGATCCTTCATGCTTCAAGGAACTCGCGGCGAAACACTCGGACGATCCGGAGGACGTCCGCAAGAAGGGCGGACTTCTGGAGGGCTCGGACGGCGATCCATTTCTGGAACTCGACGATTCCGAAGCGCCCTTGGCCCGCGCACTGCGCGGATTGAAGCCGCCCGACGGCCTCTCGCCGGTCTTCGAGATGGGGCGGGGCTCGTTTGCGTTTGTCCTGCTGATCGATGTCCGCGCAGCCGGTATCCGGCCACTCGACGCCAGTCTGCTGGAAAAGATTGGCAAAGATCTGCTGCAGGAGAAGATCCGGCTCAAAGAGGAAGCCTGGTTCCACAAGGCCCTTGCGGAGAACCTCGTGCAGAGAATCGAGGGCGGCCGAGAAACCAATTTCCGGGATGCCTTCCTCTTTCCAGACGCTGCGCCCACGAGAAGGCCGGCGGATCCCGCCAGAACCAGGGGCGAAGCGAACCCATAAGCTCGACCAAATTTAACAAGGTGCACCTTTTTTCAAAAATCTCCGCCTTCGAGCGCTTATTGCCGATCCAGATTCATGGAAGTGTTGAAGTTCGCAAGCGGTTCGAGCGTCTACGGTTAGATCGATCCCAAAGGTCCTTTGCATTCAACAAGTTGGCATTGCGAGCTTACCCATTAAGATGGCCATGATGATCAAAAGGCGCATCCCTACAGGCCCGTTAAAATGGACGGCCGCCGGCACGCTTGCCCTGGCTCTGGCGGCTGGGTGCGCCTGCCATAGGGGCACGGCCGCCGAGCCGGTGAAATACCTGGAGCTCGAGAACGAGGTCGTCTGCCGGGTC